>CAJUDE010000046.1 GCA_910585295.1 uncultured Lachnospiraceae bacterium
AAATGTTTTACGGCTACGAAAAGACATTTAAAACATTAGAAGAATTGGAACTTGCAATAAGAGAGTATATAGAGTATTATAATAACAGACGCATTAAGTTACGATTAAAAGGAATGTCCCCTGTAAAATATAGGGAACATTGAAAAATCTATAACTTGATTTAAGAATCATGGTCTAACATTTGGGGTTCACCACACAAGCGTGGTTAGCCTCCCAGAATAGCTGTATAAGCCTACCTAGACAGCCAAGTACAAGGTAGGCTTATAATTATTTGCGCTTGTTATTCCTATTATCCAAATAGGCAAGCAATGCAATCAGGAAGTTACCGCCTAAAAATAACAGGCTTAAAATATCATATGTATATTCCATCTGCACCACCTCCCATCTTCCGTGAAGTTTGGGAGGCTCACCACCTTGTAACGCGTTTGCTCCTATGGAAGATTATAGCACACCAGCCATTATCCGGCAATCTGTTTTTCCAGCCCAGCCAGACACTGGAAAGCCAATGAGCTTGTCAACCCCTTTACCAAATGGCACTTGCAGGGCAAGTGGGGGTTTACAGGGCGGATTCCCGGCAGAAATGCCCCAATCATGGGAAAAGGGATGTTCCAAATGCACTTTATTGGAATATCCCTTGGTTATAATAAATCTTTTCCGTTTATTGTTTCTATAACGAAAAAAAAGCTGTCTGCTTATGTAGGCTTTTATGGCTGTTATGCAAAAAATACCCTCCTACTTTCCATGCCTGCATAAGATAATGCCACGACAGCTTGTAAAAAAATAGAACAGGGTATGCATAAACCGGGACAGTCCTGCATACCCTAAAGTAAAGAGTGGGTTATTAATTAGCTGATATTCCATTAATTAGAAGTGCCTGTTACAGACCAAGTTTTATAAGACCCACAAGGATAACTATTAAGGGAATTACCTAAGTCCTCTAATGAAAGGGACTCATTTGGTTTACCCCCTATGCCATTTTCCTCTAACCATTTTTTACCCGTTTCCTCAGTATGAGAGCGACATAACTCCTTAAGCTCCTCAAAACCATTAGTGCCACTCCAGGTTTTACCACAGGAGCATTGCAGATAGTAGATTGTATATGTCTGTCCAGCCTTACCCTTAACAGCTACCAGCTTAGACCAGTTGCTCTTGCCGTCGAACCGAACTGTCAAGTAAGCGTTTTTGTAACCTTTAAGTTTCTTGCTATTGATTGTAAAGGTGTACTGGTTTTTACCTTTCTTGGTAACTTTAGCCTTAGCCTTTAAAGCCTCGAACTTCTTGCTATTCTTTGTAGAGCCATAAGCTACGCTAACCTTCTTTACCTTACCCAGCTTTTTAACTTTGTTAGCAGGAACGCTGACTGTTACGTTTACCTTACCCTTAGACCACTTAGCGGACTTAACAGTCGGCGTTACCTTGCTGGTTTTCTTGTTGATGAACGCCGTCCCTTTCGCCTCTGCGGTGACGCTGGCTGTCTGGATGCCCCCGAACACGACTGCAGCCGCAATGGCTGTTACTGCAATTCTTTTGGCAATCCCTTTCATTTTCGTTTTCACATAAATCCCTCCATCCTTTTTCCTATGTGCCATGCCGGATACCCACTCATATCTTTTATCATATGCGCCCGGCATTTTTCTGTGCCCACTTCTATGCCTAAAATTATAAAAATTAGTGAATGGTTTGTCAATTTATATTTTCGACACCATCCGACAGACTTTATCTGCCAACGTCTGGGGGGATGTATTACGCCGTGCGCCCTCCGTCCACAGGCGCGGAACTGGCAGGGGCGCATGAAGGCGCACCGCGCCGGAATGCGTTCCTGCCAGCGGAGCGGGTGGGGATGGAGGGGGGACACCGCCATGCGCTTTCCGGGTATAGTATTACCCCGGAAAATGAACAAAACAAAAAACAGCCACAAAAGCCCGGAAAACAGCGGTTTCCAGCCTGCAAGACCTGTGTACCCCAGACTGCACAAAACGCACATACTGACACTGTTTGGAAAATCAAGGAATACAGGCACATATAACTACCGCTCCACATGGAAGAACAACGTGGAGGATTCCATAGGGCGGTACAAAGTCGTGCAGGTTCTTCCATCCGACATTAAAAAACTCTATTCCGGCTTATCACAGAAAGGGTTTGCAAAAAGTTCCATCAAGCACGTACACAACCTCCTGCACCCTGTCCTTGAAATGGCTGTTGACGACGACATCATACGCCGTAACCCGGTAAAATCCGTATGGGGCGATTACGGCCGCGAACCGGAAGGAAAGAAAGCCTTAACGCTTGCACAGCACAAACGGCTCATGGAATTTGTGGAATCAGACACCATGTACAAGTGCTATTGCCCTATGCTGACAATTATGCTCGGCACTGGCGTAAGGTGCGGCGAACTGGTCGGGCTGACATGGGATGACGTGGACATGGGGAAGAAGGAAATCCATATCCGCCGGACACTGGTCTACAAAGACTACGGGGACGGGCTGAGGCTCCATGTAAGCACCCCGAAAACAAAATCCGGCACGAGGACAATCCCAATGTCAGACAGCGTATACAATGCCTTTGCACAACAGAAGGAACTAAATTCCCTGCTGGGGAAAGACCACAATGCATTTGAAGTTGAGGGGCTAAAGGGTTTCGTTTTCATCACAAGGAATGGCAGGCCGCTTTTAATGTGTTCCGTAAACAGAGTGCTTGCGAATATCGTCAAGGCAATAAACGCACTGGGGCAGGAAGAAACGTTCCCACCCATTTCAGCGCACACCATGCGGCACACATTCTGTACCCGGATGGCGGAAAACGGGATGGACATAAAGGTACTGCAATACCTGATGGGACACGCAAACATTAACATCACAATGCAGGTGTATAACCATATCGCTGACAGTTCCCGGATTGAGAATGAGCTTGCCCGGATAAATGCTTTGGCGGTGAACTTCTGATATTACACAAAGAACTGAAAACGGTGTCAACCGTGTGTCAAACCACAAAAACCTTGACACTGGAAAACCCCGGAAGCCTGATAAATAGGGCTTCCACGAAACAAATAATATTAAAAGGTATAATTCCCGATACTCGTCACACTGGATGGGATTTCCACGCTTGTTAAGCCAATGCAGCCTGAAAAGGCATAACCGCCTATCTTCGTCACTTTCTTCCCGTCTAGCTCGGATGGAACCACAGCATCCCGCCGCTGCCAGCGTATTCTGTGATTGCCACGGTTCCATCCTTATTCACTTCATACTTATAATCATCCGATTGCGCCGCCTTTGCCTCCATGCCATACATCGGCAACCCTGTCAGTGCCAACGCCACTGCCAGCAGCCCTGCCAGCAAACCCTTCATTTTTTTCATATTTTCTCCTTTCTTCCTTCCACCATTTAAGCGCATGCAAAACTAATAGGCGATCTATTGCGTTTCTCTATCGTTTATTTTGCACCTTCCCAATAACACCTGCTTTTTACCCATTAGCCATACCCGCACCCCCTCTTCTAGAACCCCACCAAAACTTCCGCCGGCTTGCAGTGTTCTATTGATTTAACTGCATTTTACCCCCCCCCGGTAAATTGTCAAGCTTATCAACCGTTTCCATCCAAATGGAATTTTTATGCACAATCCTAGGCTCCATTTTAGCCGATACAATAGAGTAGAATTTTCAAATACAAAAGAACTGCCAGAAAGGCTATATATTTACATCCCCTTTCCTAACAGTTCTTATATCCCTCAATTTTCTACACCCTAAACCTTCCAACGCTTTAGGCTTTATTTCAAAATCTAGCCGCGGCCACCGCTGCACCATTGATTTTATGCCTTGCAGATGAAAAAAGTTCATCGTTTAACATGAAAGAACTCCATTTACCTTGTACTATTTCTTCACCCCTTTCCCATCTCGGTTCGCCATCCGAAGCCTATGCAGCGCAACCTCTTTTTCTTTTACCATAACGGCATATTCTTCCTGCCCCAGCAGGTACACCGCCGCCAAGCTGTCTTTTTCGTCTATCTTCATGCCCCGGACGCCCACCGCCCCTTTTTTCTTTTCTGGCACATCGGAAGCCAAAAACCGCAGGAACATATTCTTTTTTGTCTGCATCACAATGCTTTCTTCTTGTGTCCCTTCCAATACCTGCACCAGCAGCAGCGTTTCCCCTTCGTTCAATTTAGTGGAAGACACCGTTCGCTTTGATACGTCAAATTCCTCCCCCTGAACCTGCTTAAGCATCCCACTGCTGTTTGCAAACAGCAATTTCCTCCCTAACAGGCCGCTTAAGCTGCTGACACACAGCATTCGCTCCTCATTGCTGTTATAATTGCTCACATTGTCCAACGGAGTCCCCTTTTCCCGGAATTTCCCATGGGGCAGGTCTAACACCTTCACGCTATGTAACTGCCCTTTGTCCGTAAAGATACAGAGCTTATCTGTATTCATGCAGGGGATGACATATTTATTTTCTGCATCCGCTGCCTCTTTATTCCGTTCATATGTAGGCGCATCTACGGTTTTCACATACCCAAAACGGTCCATCAGAAGCACCACTGGCATCTCTTCCACTTTCTTCTCTTCATAGACTGCCTCCGCCGCATTTTCAATGGCGGTCTTACGGGCAGAGCCATATTCTTTTTGGAAGCGGGTGAGTTCTTTGATAATGACCTTTGCCATAGCGGCGCGGCTGCCTAAGATTTCCTCATATTTTGCAATATTGGAAAGAGTTGTTTCATGCTCTTTCATCAATGCCGCAATTTCCAGCCCGATTAATTTATACAGCCGCATTTCCAGAATCGCCGTCGCCTGTCGCTCCGTAAAGCATAGCTGCTTTGCATCCGCCTCAGACCCTTTATACCGGAACTCTATATTCTTCGTGTTCCCATTTATCAGGCAGTCCTTCGCGTCCCGGATGTTTTTGGATCCGCGGAGTATCTCAATAATTAAGTCAATCACATCGCAGGCCTTAATCAACCCTTCCTGCACTTCTTTTTTCTCCAGTTCCTTTGCCAGCAGCGTTTGGTATTTCCGGGTGGCAAGCTCATACTGGAAGTCCACATGGTGTCGGATAATTGGCACAAGCCCCATGGTTTCTGGCCTGCCGTCCGCCACGGCAAGCATGTTGACCCCAAAAGTGTCTTCCAGCCTTGTCTTTTTATAGAGCATGTTGCAGAGGGTCTCAATATCCGCGCCTTTCTTCAAATCCAGCACAATACGGATGCCTTCCTTGGAGGACTGGTTGGAAATGTCCACAATATCATTGGCTTTGCGGCTTTCTACCAGGTTATACACATCCACCAGGAACTTTCCAATGTTCGCCCCTACCATGGTGTAAGGGATTTCGGTAATGACAAGGCGCTGCCTGCCGCCCTTTGCCTGCTCAATTTCCACTTTCCCGCGGATTTTCACCTTCCCAACCCCGGTTTCATAGATTTGCAACAGGTCTGACTGATTCACCACAATCCCGCCTGTTGGGAAATCCGGCCCCTTGATATGCTCCATCAGCTCCGCTGTAGTAATGCCAGGGTTTTTCATATACGCCTTCACCCCGTCAACCACCTCGGAAAAATTATGGGGCGGGATGCTGGTCGCCATGCCCACCGCAATCCCTTCCGCCCCATTCACCAACAAGTTTGGCACTTTCACTGGAAGCACAGAAGGCTCTTTTTCCGTCTCGTCAAAATTCGGGACAAAATCCACCACACCCTTATCTAAATCCGCAAGGTAGGCTTCCTGGGTGATTTTTTGCAGGCGCGCTTCCGTATAACGCATTGCCGCCGCCCCATCCCCTTCAATGGAGCCAAAATTCCCATGCCCATCCACCAAGGGCAGCCCTTTTTTAAAATCCTGGGCCATCACTACCAGCGCCTCATAAATGGAGCTGTCCCCATGGGGGTGGTACTTTCCCATCGTGTCCCCTACGATACGGGCGCATTTCCGGTAAGGCCGGTCATAGCGGATACCAAGCTCATGCATATCATAAAGAGTCCTGCGCTGCACAGGCTTTAGCCCATCCCGCACATCCGGCAAGGCCCTTGCGATAATCACGCTCATGGCATAATCAATATATGACTTCTGCATAATTTCCGAATACTCCGTTCGGATAATCTGTTCCTTTTCCTGCATGGTACATCCTTTCTATCAAATAAAATCTGGGGTTCTATCTGCTTATATGTCAAGCTCTGCGTCCTGGGCATGCTCATGGATAAATTCCCGCCGGGGCGGGACTTCCGTCCCCATAAGCATTTCCGTCACATCGGACGCCATCCGCGCGTCCTCAATCTCCACCCGTTTCAAAATACGCGTCTTAGGGTCCAGCGTGGTCTCCCATAGCTGCTCCGCATCCATTTCCCCCAAACCTTTATACCGCTGTAACGTAAAAGGCCCTTTGTGGCGTTTCCGGTATTTCTCAAGCGCCACATCGTCATACAGATACTCCTCTGCCCCCCTAGAGGGGATGGCTTTGTACAGCGGCGGCATGGCAATGTAAATATGCCCCTCAAAAATCAACTCTGGCATAAACCGGTAAAACAAGGTCAACAGCAGCGTGGAAATATGCGCGCCATCCACGTCCGCATCCGCCATAATAATGATTTTATCATAGCGCAGCTTGGAAATATCAAAATCATTGCCGTACCCTTCCGAAAACCCGCACCCAAAAGCATTGATCATGGTCTTGATCTCCGCATTTGCCAAAACCTTGTCAATGCTTGCCTTTTCCACATTCAGAATTTTGCCCCGGATAGGCAAAATCGCCTGGTAGTTCCGATCCCTTGCGGTCTTTGCCGAGCCGCCTGCGGAATCCCCCTCCACAATAAAAATCTCACAGATAGAAGCATCCCTGCTCTCACAGTTTGCCAGCTTCCCATTGGAGTCAAAAGAAAATTTCTGTTTTGTCAGCAGGTTTGTCTTGGCTTTCTCCTCTGTCTTGCGGATTTTGGCCGCTTTTTCTGCACAGGAAATGACTTTTTTGAGGTTTTCCAGGTTTTTGTCAAAGTAGAGCTGAATTTCTTCCCCTGTCACTTTGCTTGCCGCCCGAGCCGCGTCCTGGTTATCCAGCTTGGTCTTAGTCTGCCCCTCAAACCTGGGGTCTGGATGCTTGATTGAAATTACTGCCGTCATCCCGTTCCTTACATCCGCCCCGGTAAAGTTAGAGTCTTTCTCCTTTAAAATACCAAGTTCCCTGGCATAATTATTGATTACAGTTGTGAACACTGTTTTAAAGCCAGTCAGGTGGGCGCCGCCCTCCGCATTGTAAATATTATTGCAGAACCCAAGCACATTTTCATGGAACTCATTGGTATACTGGAAGGCCGCCTCCACTGTGACGCCCTCGCTTTCTCCTTTAAAATACACCACGTCATGGATCGCCTCCACCTTCTTGTTCAGGTCTTTGACAAACCCAATAATCCCCTCTTGCTCATGGAATTCAATGCGCTCTATATCCTCCCCACGCCTGTCCTCATACCGTATGGTCAGCCCTGGGTTTAAATAAGCGGTCTCATGGAGGCGGCTTTTCACATCATCCTCTTTAAACCGTGTCTTTTCAAATATTTCAGGGTCTGGCAAAAAATTAATCCTTGTCCCGGCCTTTTTCGTCTTGCCCGCCACTGGCAGCATCCCTTGCTCTAATTCCAAGGCAGGATTGCCCCGCTCATACCTGTCATGGTATATTTTCCCATTCCGGTACACCTCCAAATCCAGGTAGGCAGAAAGCGCGTTGACCACCGAAGACCCAACGCCATGCAGCCCGCCGCTGGTCTTGTAGGCATTATTATCAAATTTCCCCCCTGCATGGAGGGTTGTAAAAACCAGCCGTGCCGCAGACATGCCCTTCTCATGCATCTCCACGGGGATGCCCCGCCCATTGTCCTCCACGGTGCAGGAACCGTTCGCTTCCAGCGTGACATTTATTGTATCGCAATGGCCTGCCAAATGTTCATCCACTGAATTGTCCACAATTTCATAAATCAAATGGTTCAGGCCCTTTCTGGACACGCTCCCAATATACATGCCAGGTCTTTTCCTTACTGCTTCCAGCCCTTCCAGCACCGTAATATTCCCGGCTCCATATTCCTGATTCACAGCCATGTTACTTTCCTTTCTCCAATAATTGATACACATGTTCTATTTTTCAACTTGATTATTGTACCACAACCTTTTACGATTTGCAAAGTTTTCCAGGTCTTCTTTTAATTCCATGCAGGATTGGTAGCGTTCTTTTGGCTCCTGCCTGGTGCATTTGCAGACAATTTTTCCCAATTTCCGTGGGAAAGGACGGGAAATGAGGCCAATGGGGCGCTTTTCGCTTTGGAATTTGCAAGGGTCTTCCCCTGTCAGCAAATGGCGCATCGTCGCCCCAAGCCCATAAATGTCTGTCATTGGCCCCACTTCCCCACCGTTAAGCTGCTCTGGCGCCGCATATCCCCTTGTCCCCAGGCTCACCCGGCTTCCCGCCAGGTTGGGCGCCACTTCCCAAACCGCGCCAAAATCTATTAGGCGGAGGTTGCCGCCAGGCTGCAGCATCACGTTCCCTGGCTTCATATCCCTGTATATAATAGGCGGCTGGCAGTTATGGAGGTATCCCAGCACCAGGCACATATCCCTTGCCCAACGGACCACCTTTTGATAGGGCTGGGGGCCTGAACGCGCCAATACCTGCGCCAATGTCTCCCCCTCCAAATACTCCATCACGAGGTAGGACGCCCCTTCCTTTTCAATCACTTCTTCCAATTCAGGAAAATATGGGTACTTTAATTTCTGGATCAATCCCACTTCCCGCCGCACCATATTATGTACCTGCCTTTTCAGCTCCTGGCTCCCCTGAGGCGCCAACACTTCCTTAATTGCCCGGTTCCTCTTTTTTTCCCTGTCATAGGCGGCATACACCTGGGAAGTGCCGCCTCCCCCCAACCTTCCTTTCACCTCATACCTTCCTTCCAGTACCGTCCCTTGCTCTAGCATACCCCGCTCCTTTCCCTCTAAAATGAGAAAAAGAGAACCCCGTTGTGCGAGATTCTCCGTCTGCATTCTTCTTATGTCCCCTTACTTGCTTTTATTTAAATTCCCTGACTTGCTAATAGAAAATTTGTTTTCTGTGCCGCTTAGGAGCCGGTTAATATTTGCACGGTGTTTCCAGATTGCCAGCACCGTAAAGGCCGCCCCTACCACATAGACCTCTGTAAGGTATTGTTGGTCCACCCACAAATGCCCGCTCTCCCCAAAGATAATTAGCTGTATATAGAAACAAACAGAAACTAATATAGACCCCAGGGAGACATACTTTGTGATAGCGACTGATATGACAAACAACGCCAAACATAGGATTGCCGTAGGCGGGTAAAAGGTCAGCAAAAACCCTGCGGTGCAGGCAATGCCTTTGCCGCCCTTAAACTTCATGTAAAATGGGAAATTATGCCCCAGCACCGCGCCAAAGCCTGCATACATCTCAAACAGGCTTACCGCCCCTGGGTATTCCTTATGGAACAGCGCCCAGGCAAGCAGCATGGCAAGCACAGCCTTGCCGGCATCCCCAAGGAATGTGATAAGCCCGGCTTTCCACCCCAAAGTACGAAGGGTATTGGTCGTCCCTGCATTCCCGCTGCCATATTCCCGGATATCAATGTGGTGCAGCTTCCCATAAAAATAGCCTGTCTGGAATAAGCCAAATACATAGCCAATCACTAAACAAATCACCCTGTTTAAAATCATCTCACTTCTCCTTCCTCTCCCGAATAATAAATTTCAACGACGTACCCTGGAACCCAAACGCGTCCCGGATACGGTTTTCCAAATACCTTACATAAGAAAAATGCATTAATTTCTTGTCATTTACGAAAATTACAAAGGTTGGCGGCTTAACAGAAACCTGGGTGGCATAATAAATCTTCAGCCGTTTGCCCTTATCCGACGGGGGCTGCTGCATCGCCACCGCCTCTGAGACAATTTCATTCAATACGCCTGTCGCCACACGCAGGGAATTGTTTTCCAGCGCCACGTCAACCATGTCAAACAATTTCCTGGTACGCTGTCCGGTTTTTGCTGAAATAAAGAGGATGTCCGCATAGGGCATAAAGCTTAAAACCTCCCGGATACGGTCTGTATGCTTATAAATGGTCTTATCATTTTTCTCAATGGCGTCCCACTTATTCACGGCAATGACAATGCCCTTCCCGCGCTCATGGGCGATCCCCGCTATCTTGGCATCCTGCTCCGTCACGCCCTCTGTGGCGTCAATCAAAATCACTACCACATCGGCGCGCTCCACAGCCGTCACAGCGCGTATAATGCTGAACCGCTCTAATTCCTCCTTAACCTTGCTCTTCCTCCTAAGCCCGGCAGTGTCGATAAACACATACTCCCGGCCCTGCCAGGAAATCCCCGTGTCAATGGCGTCCCTGGTTGTCCCTGCAATGTCGGACACAATCACCCTTTCTTCCCCTACCAGATGGTTAATCAGGGATGATTTTCCTACATTGGGCTTGCCCACAATGGCAACTTTGGGGCGGCCGTCTTCCTCTTCCCCATCTTCCTCCCCAGGAAAGTACTTCACCACCTCATCCAACATCTCCCCAAGCCCCAGCTTGGAAGTTGATGAAATTGGGAATGGGTCCCCAATCCCAAGATTATAAAACTCATAGACATCCGGCATAAATTTTTCAAAGCTGTCAACTTTATTCACCACAAGCACCACTGGCTTTTTCGACTGCCTTAGCATATTTGCAACCTTGGAGTCCGCATCCACCAACCCCTGGCGCACATCCGTCATAAAAATAATGATGTCCGCGGTGTCAATGGCAATCTGTGCCTGCTCCCGCATCTGCGATAAAATAATATCCTTGCTCTCCGGCTCTATCCCACCTGTATCTATCAAGGTAAAATCCTTGTTCAGCCAACTCACTTCCGCATAAATCCTGTCCCTGGTCACTCCCGGCGTGTCCTGCACAATGGAAATGCGCTCCCCTGCCAATGCATTGAACAAGGTGGATTTCCCTACATTTGGGCGCCCAACTACTGCAACTACTGGTTTACTCATTCTACTCTCCTAACTTATCTCATCAAACACGACACCAAATCCTGTCCGCTTGATTTTACAATATCTATCCTGACTTGTAAAGCATTTTCCAACTGGGAAAGGGACATGTCGTCCAAAAGCACCTCTTCCCCGCTGCGCAAGAGATTACAGGGCAGCAGCAGCCTTCCCCCAAGCTCTTTGCCTTTTAGCTGGGCAACCAAGTCCCTGCCGGTCAGCAGGCCGGAAACGGTAATCTGCCTGCCAAAAAAATCATTGGCAATGGGGGCTACCTGTATTTCTTTCTCTGGGAACACACTTTGGAATTCCTCCGCCAGCCCTTTTAGCGTTGGCGCTGCAAGCACCCCAGTGGCAATTGTCACAGCGCCTGGACGGCATATTTTCTGGGAGGAAGCTGCATCCGCCATGGCCTCTGCAAATTCTGTCCGCAGCAAACGGAGCATCCCCACGCCGTTTTCCAATTGAAGGTACCCGTCATACCTGCCCTCTTCCGGTAATTCCTGCCCTGCCAATAAATACCATTCATCGCTGGCATGGATAAAATGAAGCCCTGTTTTCTGGAAACAGATATTTTGGTATCGGTGTATCAGTTCCAGCACCTCGCATGCATCCTCCTTGGAAAATGGCTCCAATGGGTACAAGCCTTCCCGGTACTTGCTCAGCCCGACAGGCACCACCGACACGCTTTCCATCACTGGCATATATGCCATCACACTACGGACGCTCTCCTCTAGCTTCTTCCCATCATTCACCCCTTTGCACAGCACAATCTGCCCATTCATAGGGATGCCTGCCCCATACAGCCTGTCAATCTTGGCCAATGCCTCCCCTGCAAAACGGTTATTCAGCATTTTGCAGCGCAATTTTGGGTCCATAGACTGGATGGAAATATTAATTGGGCCTAATTTATACGCAATGACCCGCTCAATATCGCGCTCTGACATATTGGTCAATGTGACGTAATTCCCCTGCAGGAACGAAAGCCTGGAATCGTCATCTTTAAAATACAGCGTATCCCGCATCCCCTTCGGCATCTGGTCAATAAAGCAAAAGATACATTTGTTACGGCAGGATTTGTAATCATCCATCAGCCCATTCTCAAATTCAATGCCTAAATCTTCCTCATACCCTTTCTCAATCTCCAATTCCCACTCTTCCCCATTGCCTTTGCGGATTACAACAGTCAGGAATTCTTCATTGGTATAATAATGGTAATCAAATACATCCTCTATCCCATGCCCATTGACAGACAGCAGCGCATCCCCTGGCTCTATCTCTAGTTCCTTTGCAATGCTGCCAGGCTGGACTTTGTATACAATGTGTTCTTTCAACCCAAAATCTCCATTCTTATAATATAAAAAGGGAGACTACCATTCCCAGAACAGCGCTTGCGCATGAACCGCCACAATGATAATCCCCAGCATACTACTCTTCGCTTTCCTCGTCTACGACCCCTGCCACTGCCCCAGCAACAGAAGATACTACAGCAACAATGACTGCAACCAAGACTACGCCGCCAATCAAAAATACTAACATCTCTTTACCATCTCATTTCTTTTATTTTATTTTTTATTATCATAGCATATCCTGAAAAAGATGTAAACAGCCACTTTTGGCTGCTTCCACAAATTTGAGTTTCCTCATTTTTTAAAATAGCTGCTATGATAGCGCCAAAGGGCCTTGCAAAGGTTTTCACATTTTTTTCACAATTTTCCAATCCTGTGCAAGGTTTAAAGGCGCCATGCCGTATTAATAGGTAAAAGCACTATTAATTAAGTATCATCATATTGGGAGGAATGCAAATGAACTTTTTCAAAAGCTGGAAGAAAGCCGCCCTTGGCGTCTTGGCAGCAATCGTCTGCACTAGCGGCGCCGCTATGCCGGTCTTGGCGCATGGACACCACGGCGGGGGGCATCATGGCGGGTACAGTGGAGGTGGATATAGCGGCGGGACATATTGCCCATACCACCATACGAACCACTCAAATATCCAGGACTGCGGCAATTACTGCCCTGCCCACCATCAAATCCACTCAAACGTTCAGGACTGCGGCAATTACTGCCCTGCCCACCATCAGATCCATGCTAACATACAGAGCTGCGGCAATTATTGTTCTGTACACAAGAAGATCCATACCAACTTAAAAAGCTGCGGCAACTATTGCTCTGTACACAAGAAGATCCACACAAACTTAAAGAGCTGCGGCAATTACTGCACGGTTCACAAAAAGATCCACACAAGCTTAAAGAACTGCAAGAATTATTGCTCTGTACACAAAAAGATCCATACAAATTTAAAGAGCTGTAAGAATTACTGCCCTTACCATAAGAAGGTCCATGCTAAGGTTAAGAGCTGCAAACATTACTGCCATTACCACCGTACATTCCATAAGAGCAAAAAGAGCTGTGACAATTACTGCGGCAAGCATAAGAAAATTCATGTAAATGGAATTATCCATCCTAAAAATGCTGCATAATAACTTCAAAAGGGCTGTTGCAAAATAGCTGTTATATACAAGTTATGGTATTCAGAACTTTGTAATCTCTGCCATATATTGTATATAAGCTGCATTTTGCAACAGCCCTTTTAATTTTTAGGAAATTCCTTCAGATTTTAGGCTTTTGCAGTCCCTTTACCAAAGATGGATGCCCCCTGCCCTGCTGGAATAAGAAGATGCGCTTTTACAAAATCCCTAACAGGGACTTCCACATTTTCTTCTTGGCAGTGACCTCCCCATCTGGATTTTTATAACCCAGCACGTCTTTCTGGTAAGCATTCACCGCCTTTTCCATGCCAAGCCCAAACCAGGGCTTCCTACCGCCCTCTGCCTCAATTTCCCCTGTATAATAACCCAGGGCTTTCAGCCGCCGCTCTAGCGGGGTAACCACCGCATGGTATTTATGGCTCTCCCTAGAAACCGTTATGGTATTCCCAATGGTCTCCTTCCCTGCAATCCCATCTGAGTTAGAACCCGTACATTGCTGTACTGCCAGGATAAATTGTTTCTGGGTAAAGCTATAGCCGCCTGCCCCCTGCCCAAGCTGCTCTTTGAGCCCATCCCACAACCCTGGGTCATCCATCATATTCCGTGGGCAATATTTTCCAGTAACGTCAAAATGGCGGACAACGCGCGCGGATGGGATCCCTGTCTGCCCCATCAGTTGCTTGACAAGCCAAATGGCATTCTCACGCGCTTTTTGATAATCCCCATCTTTATTGACGCAAATTTCAATATTTATTGTATTCCGGTTTGTGGCGTCCTGGATCGGATGGCTCCCATACTGCTTGCCGATGGAATAGGTGCCGTCTGAATGCCTTGCCGCCTGGTATACGCCGTCTGAGCCTACATAATAGTGGGCAGATACGCTTAAGTTCCCTGCCGCCTGGGCAGACGCATGTTTCTTCGCCCCTGTCCCCGCTGAAAAATTATCCGTTTCATGGACTACAATATATTTTGGCTTATTCTGTCCAGTATAAGTATTTTCTTCTGAAATATAATCTTTATTGATTTCCATAAGCCCCTCCTGCCTAAATTTTTTATTCCCGCGAGCAATGAGCCAAGCAGCCGCTCTCGCGCGGATATTTGGCGAATGCCGCGAGGGTCAAATACACCGCCCCTTGGGGCAAAAGAACAAACTAGGCCATGCCCCAGCTTACCGCGGGGTATTTGACTTCCACGAGCAATGGGACAAGCAGCCGCGCCCACGCGGATATTTGACTTGCCTGCTATCGCATCACTCATGTACTCTATGTTATTCAAAAGCCCAAAAAAAGTTTGAAAAACATCCGTTTTCTTTTCCGCTTGTTTGGTATATACTATACCTATTGCATAGGAAATTGCGAAACTCAAGGCCTTTCTGAATTTCATGCACAATTTGATAATTATGAAAAGGCAATATTTTCTTAATCAAAAACAAAGAAATGCATGTTAGCGCTATGGAAATAAGACCCAAAAGACGCTGGAAGCCTTTGCTGACAGGGGCTTTCGCAGTAAGAGGCTTGTTGGAATGTTTTGCGCGTTTTGCATTTCGTGCTTTTGTATAAAGAAAATATTCCAAAAAAATATATGGACTGTGCATGAAATTATGACAATTTAGTTGCTTCGCAATTATCCAATACCTATTACATAAAGTAAGGAGAATAACTATGGCTTTTGACGGAATTGTAATCTCAAATTTAGTGAAAGAATTAAATGAAACAATTATAAATGGAAGAATCAGCAAAATTGCACAGCCGGAAAATGACGCGCTCCTTTTGACCATAAAGGGGAACCATGGGCAAATACGGCTGTTATTGTCCGCAAGCGCTTCCCTTCCATTAATTTACCTGACGAAGGAAAATAAGCCCAGCCCCCTGACAGCTCCGAATTTCTGCATGCTGCTGAGGAAACACATTGCAAATGGGAAAATCATAAAAATCTACCAGCCCCATATGGAGCGCATCATCAATTTTGAAATTGAACATCTCAATGAGCTTGGGGATATCTGCCACAAAGTGCTGATTGTAGAAATTATGGGCAAACACAGCAATATTATTTTCTGCAATGACCATGGCATGGTCATCGACAGCATCAAGCATATTTCAGCCCAAGTCAGCTCTGTGCGGGAGGTGCTTCCTGGCAGGGATTATTTTATCCCCGAAACACAGGGCAAATCTAACCCTTTATCGGCCAGCAGGGAACTTTTCTGGGAAAAGGCTTATGGGCGCCCGCTCCCAGTCCAAAAGGCAATCTACACGGCTTTTACTGGCATCAGCCCAGTTGTCGCCTCAGAACTTTGCTTCCGTGCCGGAATTGATGGGGACCGCCCATCTGAGTCTTTATTAGAAGAAGAAAAGGAACATTTATTCCACCATTTCACCTGGCTGATGGACGATATCCGGGAAGGGAACTTCCGCCCAAACCTTATCAAAAATGGGAAGGAACCCATAGAATTTTCCGCAGTGGGGCTTACCCAGTATGCGGATTACAAGGCGCTGGAATACAGTTCCATTTCAGAGGTGCTAGAGACTTTCTATGCAGACAAGGACATTTTTACCAGGATACGCCAAAAATCCGCAGACTTACGTAAGGTTGTAAACACTGTGTTAGAGCGCAGCCGGAAAAAATATGATTTGCAGCAGAAACAGTTGCATGACACGAAAAAACGGGATAAATATAAAGTTTATGGAGAACTGATCCACACCTATGGATATCATTTGGAAGAAAATTCCAAAAAACTGGAAGCCCTTAACTACTATACAAACGAAATGGTTTCCATCCCTCTGGACCCACAGCTTACGCCCCAGGAGAACGCACAGAAATATTTCGACAAATATAATAAATTAAAACGCACATACGAAGCGTTGACGGAGCTGACGGAAGAGACAAAAGAAGAAATCCTCCATTTAGAGTCCATTTCCACCTCCCTTGACATTGCCATTTCTGAGGACGACCTGACCCAGATTAAGGAAGAGCTTGTGCAGTTTGGCTATGTCAAAAAGAAGCACACCAATAAGAAAACAAAAATCAAAAGCAAGCCTTTCCACTACCTTTCCTCCGATGGCTACCATATGTATGTGGGGAAAAATAACTTCCAGAACGACGAGCTTACCTTTAAATTCGCCACCGGAAACGATTGGTGGTTCCATGCAAAGGGAATGCCTGGTTCCCATGTAGTGGTAAAAACCAATGGGGACGAGCTGCCAGACCGCACCTTTGAGGAAGCCGGAAGGCTGGCCGCCTATTATTCCAATGGCCGCGGGACAGATAAAGTGGAAATTGATTACTTAGAAAAAAAGCATGTGAAAAAACCTAACGGAAGCAAGCCTGGCTTTGTGGTGTATTACACCAACTACTCGTTGGTGGCTTCCCCTGACATTTCAGAAATCCAACTGGTGGAATAACCCCGTTTTGACCCACGCGGCATTCGCCAAATATCCCCGTGCGCGACTGCCTGGCTCATTGCCTGCAGGAATAAAAAACGCCATTTTCATGGGATTATCTGTTAAAAACGGAAAGAACTGCATGTCTAATCCCCGTTCCTGTGCATATACTATCATCGTAACCAACAGGTTACAAAATAACATCTTTTGCAGATGACCCACGTAAGAGAACACACGCAAAGTACTAGGGACTAAAGACAACAGGAGGTAACGATATGTCTAATTCATCTAACAAAGCGGTAGTGCCAGAGGCAAAAAGTGCATTGGATAAGTTCAAATTTGAAGTTGCAAACGAGATTGGCGTTCCATTGAAGGAAGGCTATAATGGGGACTTAACCTCGAAACAGAATGGTTCTGTCGGCGGTTATATGGTGAAGAAAATGATCGAAGCCCAGGAGAGACAGATGTCTGGAAACTAATGGGGACGCCCCATTTTTGCACAGACAACACACTTGCCTGAACCTATCAGGCGAAACAGGAGGCGCCAAATTTGGCGCCTCCTGTTTGTATTGCATAAAGGGATATTTGGGCAATCCCTTTTCCTATCCATCTGCCAGATCAGATTTTCATGGCAGCCACCGCTATTATAAATTAACCGTATCCGCCTGCCGGTTCAGATAGGACTGTATCTGGCCGCGAATCCCCTTATGTCCTGGCAGCGCAAGCTGGCTGTCTTCCGACAACAGCAGGTTCGCTTCTTCGGAAGCCTGCTTCAATAAATCTGCATTTTGGTAAATATCCCCTAGCCTAAACTCCAACAGCCCGCTCTGGCGGACGCCAAAAAAATCCCCCGGCCCGCGCAGCTTCAAATCTTCCCCAGCAATAAAAAATCCATCGTTGGACTGGTTTAAAATCTCCAGCCGCTTTTTAGCCTTAGCGGAATCCGTGGTATTGACCATAATGCAATAAGACTGGGCGTCCCCCCGGCCCACACGCCCACGGAGCTGATGGAGCTGCGCCAGCCCAAACCGCTGGGCGTCTTCCACCATCATAACGGTAGCGTTTGGCACATTCACGCCCACTTCCACCACCGTCGTGGACACCAGCACCTGGATCTCATTACGGGCAAACTGCTCCATAATCAGGTTCTTCCTGCCAGGTTTCATTTTCCCATGCAAGGATTCCACCACAACCCCATCTGGAAGTTCCCTTAATAGGGCTTGCGCGTAATCTGTGACGTTTTCTGCGTCCAGCCCCTCGCTTTCCTCCACCAATGGACAGACCACATATGCCTGATGCCCCATGGCAATCTCTTTCCTAAGGAACTCATAAGAAGCGCCTCGGGAGCCTGTCCCCACCACACAGCTTTTGACCGGAAGGCGTTTTGCCGGAACCTCGTCAATTACAGAAATATCTAAATCCCCATATAAAATGATGGCAAGCGTCCTTGGGATTGGCGTGGCGCTCATTACCAAAATATGGGGCTGGCTGCCTTTCAGGAACAGTGTTTCCCGTTGCTTTACCCCAAACCGGTGCTGCTCGTCTGTAATAACCAATGCAAGGTTATCATATAAGGCGCGTTCCTGAATCAGCGCATGGGTCCCAACCACCATCGCATTTGGGTATAACTGCATCCGTTCATAGGCGCTGCGCTTTTCTTTTTTGGTCAAAGACCCCGTAAGAAGGATAATTGGCACATTTATGCCATGCTCTTTGCACAACCCTGTAAAAGTCTGGTAATGCTGTACGGCAAGCACCTCTGTGGGCGCCATTAATGCTGACTGGTACCCCGCCTGGGACACGTCCAGCATTGCCAGGAAGGCGACAATTGTTTTGCCTGAGCCAACGTCCCCCTGCACCAGCCGCTGCATTACTTTCCTGCCCCTTAAGTCTTGCCGGATTTCCTGCAGGGTGCGGCCCTGCGCGCCAGTCAATTGGTAAGGAAGCCCCTCCATTACCTGGTCTGCCCAAAGTGTTCCCCCTTGCTCCCCCAGCGGGGGGAACACAAACTGGTTCAGGACTTCATCCATCTGCCCCTTTTGCATCCCTGCCGATAAGATAAATTGGAAAAATTCATCAAATATCAACCTTTTCCTGGCCTGTTCCAAGGCTTCCCCGCTTTCTGGGAAGTGGATGTTCCCTATCGCAAAATTATACTCTGCCAAGCCCCTGCGCGCCCGGATATCTTCTGGCAGGTAATCTACCGATAAATCCAATTCCTCCAAGGCTTTTTTGACTGTCTGGGAAAGCTTATTTTTCCCAAGGCCGGTTGTCAATGGATAACAAGGCCACAGGCATTCCTGCACAGACTCATATTTTTCTGGCTGAAACACTTGGGGCTGTTCCATATGGAACAGGTTCCCTTTCTGGGTTACTTTCCCCAAGAACACAAACCATTCCCCAGGCTTTAACGTAGCCTTCAGGTAAGGCATCCGAAACCAGACCAAATCCGCTTTTACGCCCTGGCTCTGCAAAGTCAGGGAAGTCACCTTTAGGTTACGGCCAGCCCGCACGACAGGGGCTTTCTCCACGCGCGCCGCAATGGCGGCTGTGAACCCTTCCTGCCCCCTTGCCCTATCGGCAAGCTTTGGCAAGTCAGGCAATGGGGTAATTGGCGGCAATTTGTCATAATCCCTAGGATAATGAAGGAGTATATCACCAATGGTATATACTCCTAAATTATGAAATAACTGTTCTGTTTTCGCGCCAATCCCTTTTAATTCCCCAATGCTGGATGTTCGGTCCATAGGGATTGCTCCTTTCTTCTCTCCTTATTCCACTGAAATCACATAATAGTAAATTGGCTGCCCGCCATAATGCACTTCCACTTCACAGTCTGGATACGCTTCCTCTAATTCAGCGCCCAACTTCCCTGCTGCGGATTCTGTAATCTCTTCCCCATAATAAATGCTGATGATTGCAGATTCTTCCTCTACCAACTGTGACACCAACTCTTTGATTACCACATCCATATCTTTGCCAACAGAAAGGATGGAGCTGTCCCCCATGCCCATATAATCGCCTTGCTTGATGGATTTGTCATCAATCAGCGTATCGCGCACCGCATAGGTCACCTGCCCGGTTTTCACACTGGATAATTCTTCGGTCATGCGCGCCGCATTTTCCTGTGGGCTGCTGTCAGGCATAAAATTAATCAACGCCGTGATGCCCTGCGGCACTGTCTTTGTTGGGATTACAAAAATATTCTTCTCTTCGATCAAGGACGCCGCCTGGTTCGCTGCAAGTATAATATTCTTATTGTTTGGGAGTATAAAAATATTATCCGCATTCACGTCCTCAATGGCGTTCAGCATGTCTTCTGTGCTGGGGTTCATTGTCTGGCCGCCAGCTATAATGTAATCCACGCCCAGCCCTTTAAAAATCTCATTGATCCCTTCCCCAATGGACACAGAAATAAATCCCATGTCTTTCTTGGGGGCTTTTTGCGCTTCTGCCAACGCATGCCTCTCGGAACGCTTCTTTTCATCCGCTTCTTTCTGCTCTGCCGCGGCTTTCTCAGCATCTTTAATTAATTTTTCCTGATGCTCCTCCCGCATGTTGTCTATTTTCATTTTGCTCAAAGATCCATATTCCAATGCCCGCTGGATGGCAAGTCCTGGGTCGTTGGTATGTACATGGACCTTTGTAATCTCATCGTCCGCCACTACCACAATAGAATCCCCAATAGATTCCAAGTAAGACTTAAAATCCACCTCATCCTGCTCTTCCATAGGCCTATTCAGCACAATGATAAATTCTGTGCAATAACCAAACTTAATATCCTGCTCTGCCTGTTGGGAAATCTTTACCACGCCGCCCCCGGAACCGGCAGCGTCAATGGTATAGTCAACCTCTTTCCCCATAAGGGCGTCGTAGGCGCCTTTTAAGACCATCATAAGCCCTTGCCCGCCGGAGTCAACCACGCCCGCCTGCTTTAAGACCGGAAGCATTTCTGGCGTCTGGCCCAACACATAATCCGCATGCTGGATCACTTCATCCATAAACACAGCCAAATCATCTGTTTCCCCAATCAATTCCAACGCCCTGTCCGCGCCGCCCTTGGCAACAGTCAGAATCGTCCCTTCCTTAGGCTTCATAACCGCCTTATACGCCGTCTCCACTGCCTTTTGGAGGGCATCGCACAGGATGACCACATCAATCACTTCATACTTGCTGATGCCTTTGGTAAAGCCCCGGAACAACTGGGATAAAATAACGCCTGAATTCCCCCTTGCCCCACGCAAGGAGCCAGAAGAAATTGCCTTCGCCAGGGAAGCCATGTCTGGGGAATCCCCAAGGCTGCTGACCTCTGCCGCCGCCGACATAATTGTCATTGTCATATTTGTCCCAGTATCCCCGTCCGGCACGGGGAACACATTCAATTCATTAATCCATTCTTTTTTTGCTTCCAGGTTCTTAGCGCCCGCCAAAAACATTTTCGCAAGCATTGATGCATCTATAGTAGTTATTGCCACTTTCCTTTCCTCCTTAATCAATCACTCTGACGCCCTCAACAAAAATGTTGATTTTCTCGATTTCCATACCGGTAAATTCTTCCACCCGGTATTTCACCGTGTCAATCAGATTATCAGAAACAGTAGAAATACTAACGCCATAAGAAACAATCACATGGAAATCCAACGTAATTTTATTATTATTCAAAGCAACATTTATCCCATGGTTTAGGTAATCGCGCTTTAACAGCCTTACCAGCCCATCTTTTACATTCACGGCAGCCATGCCTACAATCCCAAAACATTCCACTGCCACAGAACCCGCGTAAATTGCAATCACGTCTGTATCGATTAACACTTTGCCATATTGAGTGTCCACTTGCCCTTTCATAAACATAACCTCCAAAATTTCGTAGCTATAGGCTCAAAAAACATTTGTTTTTCTTTGCTTGGCCATAGGCTCGGAAAAACAGCCCTTGTTTTTCCACCTTAAACCATAAGAAACTGCGTTGCAGTTTCTTATGGTTTATATTATAACCGTTTTTACAAAAAAATGAAACCTATATTTTCTCTTTTTACAAAAAATTCATTTTTCACTTGCAATATAACCCTCTTTCTGTTAGAATAGCCTTGTTGTGAGTTCATATTAATGTGGGCTTAGTACATTGCAAGGAGGTGCAATTATGGCAAAATGCAGTATTTGCGGAAAAGGTGTCCATTTTGGGAAGAAAGTCAGCCATTCTCATAGAAGGTCCAACAAAATGTGGAAATCTAATATCAAATCTGTAAGATGCAAAGTGAATGGAGCCAATAAGAAGATGTATGTTTGTACTTCTTGCTTAAGGAGCGGAAAAGTAGAAAGAGCTTAATTCATTTTATGCAAAGGCAGGGAGCAGCGCATTGCAGGCAATGGCTGCTTCTTTTTTGTCTTATAGGATTAGGGGGCAAAAACCTTTTTGGCGCTACGCCCATACCCTATATTGTTATTTCACATCAGTTCACATATCAATATATAGCATAGAGCGGGTGCAGCACACCTTTTGCCCCCATATAGGGCCAGGTTCCTATCGGCATTAGCCTTCTCTGCTGTCAACAGCAAAACAAATTATAACCCAACAGCAGCAAGACAAAAATTATCAGTATCCCCACCACTTCATTTGGCAAAAACACCATAATCGCCATCCCTACCGCTATCCAAAACAATATAAAACCAATCAGCCGTTTCATGGCATCACCAGAAGAGAGCATATATCACTATGTAATATATGCCCCCTTTTTGGAAAAATTCTATTTAATTGTTTGAGGCGGCATTTAATTGTTCTGCCAATTCCTGAGCCGCAGCCTCTTTGGCCTCCGCATCTTCTGCTTTTGGCTGCTTCTTACCAGAATTCCGGTCGGCGAACCTATTCACCAGGTCCGGCACCAAATCCAATATTTTGGTAATGCCGTCCTGATTCTTAATATTCACCAGTTTCGTATGCCCATCCTGGATGACCAATACAGCGCTTGGGGTGATTTTTCCGCCCAAGCCGCCGCCGGCATTGTTTTTCTTTTCCTGGCAGAATGCGCCTGCCCCAACCCCAAAAGAAACCTCAATCAAAGGCAGGATTATTGTGTCCCCTATATGCACTGCATCCCCCACAACGGTCTTTGTGGTAATAAAGCTGTCCATCCCTTTAAATAATGATTGTACAGTTGTGTTAAAATTATTTTCCTGCATGGTAAAACCCTCCTGTTATTCTCTTATATTTGTTATTAATTTTCGTATATTTTTGTCTTTCAACAGCCGGATTGCCGTAACCAGCACATGCAATATCCGGGCATGGCCCGTCACATAAAGGATCCCCTTAAAATACAAGGCTTCCGATTGGAAATCAGGCATTACAATAAGTTTGTCCCTTGCCCAGAATGGGAGGACGCTTATGCCAGCCAAAACCTTCCCTGTCTGGTCTGGGCTTCCCATGGAAAAACGCACAGTCCCAGAAACATGGCCTGGGAGGTAGTGGCGCAGCAAATACTGCACTTCCTTCCATACATGTAAAAAAGCAAATTTGCCCGCTTCGTCTGAGATTATTTTTTTCAGCTTCCCTATAGGCCCCAAACCCTCTTCCTGGCCTTCTTCTTCCTGGGTATGGAATTTGCGCGCCACACCCTTGCATTTTCTAGACAATTTATTAAGCTTTGATTTAATTCTATTGCTATTCCTTGCTTTCCTCTGGCGTTTCTTCTTTCTTTTCCTGTCCCTTTTTTCCTGTGTCCCTTTCTTTTGAGCCGCTTCCTCCTGGATGCTTGGGGCTTGCGGGCCGGCTTCTTCCAAAGCTTCCCCTATGCCCTCGTTTTCCTCCTCTGAGGATTGCGCAGCGTCTTCTGGTTTGTCCGAAATATTCTTATCTTTTTTCGCCTTCTTTATTCTTGCCCTGCCATGCTGCCCCTCCTGTTTCTTCTGCTTGGGAAAGAGGCAAATGCCAAAAATACGCAGTTTGAAAGAAACCTTTTTTTCCTTATAGTATACCCTCACATCCACTAGGTGGAACAGCCAGTGGAGGACGGCTTTCCCTTCTATTTCCTCCTGTACCTTAATATCCACGCGATACCGAACCGGAACCAGAATCAGCGTGGCGCACAGCACGAGCAGGAACGCCAAAAGGAAACCAATGATTTTTAAAACCAACAGCAGGATTCCCATTTGTCCCCTTTCTTAAGGTTCTCCCTGTGCTTTTCCAGAAAGTACTCCCTTACGTGAAATGTTCCGGTCTTTTGATACACATCCATCACAATCATCCCTGCCAGCTCCATGGCATTTTCATACCCCTTATCCACCCCTACAACCAAAATGCCCGATTTGGGGTAATATTTCTGCATTAGTTCCCAGGATGGGATTATGTCCAACAGATTCCCCGGATTGCTGCTGAGTGCAATGACATAAATTCCCATCTGCCCTGCATGGTGGAGGACTTTCCATTTTATTTTACCCTTTTTCCCTGCAATGCCCTCTCCTGCATAAAAGTCTTTGTACCAATCCATATTATTCTCCCGAAACCCTCTGTCCCTACAGGCAATATGCAAACACGCCCTGGCGCCATACGTTGTTTTTCCTAAAAAAGAACCTTGCTCGCAAGGTTCTCTTATGTTAGGGCGTGTTTGAGGCGTACTAGAAATATTTTTTGCTGCCCCAAAGGTTGCTTTTTTTCAGGTCTAAATATTCATTATACGCTTTTTCCAATATCTGCTTCTCGTTGGCAAAACGCAGCAGATGGTAAGCCTCATGAAATTTGTAGTATCCTGAATCGACAAAATATTCTTCGCGTTGTGGTTTGCTGTAATAACTGTCCGCCATCATCAAATACCAATGCACATCTTTCTCCACAGTATCGTCCGGCACGGTAAAAGTATACTGGCTCTTCCCTACATACTTAATGATTGAGGCGTCCACCCCGGTCTCTTCCAGCACTTCCCTTGCGGCTGTGTCCCGGTATTCTTCACCTGGCTCCACAGTCCCTTTTGGAAGTACCCAGCCCTCATATTTGTTCTTGTAATTCTTATACAAAAGCAAAATCTTTCCGCGAAATATTACCACACCACCACAACTCGTTGCTTCAATCATTGCAATACCTCCTGATGTGGTTTATAGAACTTTGAAACTAGTATACCCCTTTTTCCATTTTCTTGCAAGAATTTTCTACGATTGATTAAAATACCTGTCAAAGACCTGCTTGGCAATCGGGACCGCCACGGAACTCCCCGCCCCTCCTTTTTCCACAATCACAGTGATTGCAACCGTGCCTTTCCCCTCCATGGAAGCATAGCCTGTAAACCATGCATGGCTTTCAGACTTGTTGCTGCTGAATTCTGCAGAACCTGTTTTGCCTGCCGCCTGGTAACTCTGCCCATTCAGCTTTGAGCCGGTCCCCTCACTCACAACCATGGACATAAATTTTTGCAGTTTTGCAGCTTCTTCTTCTGTTAAAAGGGAGCCATATTGGGAAGGCTTGTAGCTTTTCACCTCGACCCCCTTATAGTTTTCTGTATGGTCAATTACATAAGGCCGCATCAGCACCCCATTGTTGGCAATTGCAGAAGTGACCATCGCCATATGCATTGGGGTCACAAGGGTCTCCCCCTGCCCAATCGCAGTCTGAGTCACTTCATCCGTATTGGAGCTTTCCTTTAGCACAAAGCTGCTCCGATTGGAAGGGTACTGGATTGGAAGGTCTTTTTGGAACAGCATATTGCTGCAAAGCTGCTTAAATGCCTTTTTATCCAACCCCAGTCCAATATTCGCATAGGAAGTGTTACAAGATTTGGCAAACGAGGTTTCCAAGTCTTCCACCCCATGGACCGCATTCCCATAACAATGGATCTCCGTATGCTCCATCCCAATGCTCCCAGTGCATTCATAAGAATAGCTCTGGTAATCTGGATGCTCCTTGATATATTCCAATGTAGTTAAAATTTTAAATGTGGAGCCAGGAGGGTATAAGCCCTGGGTAGCCCGGTTTACCAGCACAGAATTTTCACTGTCTGTATCGGAAATGATTCTGTCCCATTCTGCCTTGATGGTATTGGGGTCAAAATCCGGCTTAGAAACCATGGCAAGGATTTTCCCAGTAGACGGCTCTAACACAACCACTGCGCCGCGGCGGTCCCCCAATGCCTGATAAGCCGTCTCCTGCAAGCTGTAATTCAAAGTGGACACGATATTGTCCCCCTGGTTTTTCTGGTTCTGGATGCCATTGAGCACCTGTTCCAAAAAAAACGCATGGGAACGCAGCAGGCTAAAATTCCCAAAAGATTCTATGCCAGATTTGCCATTGCTGTCATAACCTACCGCATGGGCAAACATCGGCCCATAAGGGTAATACCTTGTCTCTCCCCCATCCCCTCCCACAATGGTCTGAGCCAGCGTCTTGCCATCTGCAGAACGGACCTCGCCGCGGACTACATGCTCTGCAAAAGTATTCTGCCTGGTATTATATGGGCTGTTAATAAAGTCCTCGCTTAGGAAAACCTGGAAATAGGCGAAGTACCCCATCATCATCATAAACATCCCCACAAAAAAGTATGTTACAACAGCAAATTCCCTGTTTTTCCTTTTCCCCCTATCTGTCGAAGTCCTGGATTTTCGTTCCATGGATTGTTTCTTCATGGGATAACACGCCTCCTTCCTTACCTACCCTGCCTGGGCGTTTCCTTTGCCTTTGCTGCCCTTCCTTTAGTATCCCCCTGACCTGGGCGGCAAGCTCCCTGTCTCCATTTTCTTCCATCCGGCTTTCCTGCACAATCCCTCTAACTTGCGCGGCAAGCTCCCTGTCTCCATTTTCTTCCATCCGGTTTTCCTGCACGATTCCCCTGACCTGGGCGGCAAGCTCTTTGTCTCCATTTTCTTCCATCCGGTTTTCCTGCACGATTCCCCTGACCTGGGCGGCAAGCTCCCTGTCTCCATTTTCTTCCATCCGGTTTTCCTGCACGATTCCCCTGACCTGGGCGGCAAGCTCTTGGCCGCCATCCTCTAATGCCTGGGGTCCCCTGCCGCCCCGTTCGGAATCCTGGGTTTTCTGCCTCCTTTTCTTTTTCACAGGCTTCTTTGGAACTTCCGCTTCCCCACGCTCCCGCATCAAGTATAGCCCCTGGATAACGGCAAAAATAATCATTGTGCTAAGGAGGGAGCTTCCCCCATAGCTTACAAGGGGAAGGGTAACGCCTGTGGAAGGGATAAACTTAATGTCCCCTCCAATGGAAAGGAAAATCTGGAACCCATAAATCACCCCAAGCCCTAACGCCACTAATTTATAAAAGAAATCCTGCATCTGCATGGCAATATTCAGAAACATCAACAGGCAGCTCACGCAGACCAAAATCAGGCAGATAGCAAAAATTCCCCCTAATTCCTCAGCAATTGCCGAAAAAATAAAATCCTGTTTTACTTCCGGGATTTTGTATGGCATCCCCTGGTTCAGCCCCATGCCAAACCATCCTCCTGTCCCGATGGCAAATAGGGAATTGGACACCTGGTTCCCTTCCCGCTCAAATACAGCAAGGGGATCCTGCCATGCCACCACCCGCACCCGCACATGGTTAAACAAAAAATAGGCTGCCACCGATGCGGCCGCGCCGCACAGCATCCCTCCTGCAAAATAATAAAGTTTCCTGGTCGCCACATACAACATCACCATATAAGCCACAAAAAAGATAAACCCTGTCCCCAGGTCTTTCGATAATACCAAAATCACCACATGCAGCGCCGCCACAATTGTCGCCTTTGCAACCTGCACAAATTCTGTAGACTCATAGAACATGGACGCAACAAAAAACACAAATATAATTTTAATAAACTCTGAAGGCTGGACTGTGACCCCTGCCACAGAAAAAGAAAGTTTTGCGCCATGGGAAACCGCCCCAAGCACAGCCACCACCCCAAGCATTGTAATCCCTGCCAGGGCATACATCCAGGTAAGCCCCCGGACAAACTTCCAACGGCTGATAAAATATGGGATAAACATGGTAACCGCAACAGAAATGGCGGCAATCACAAACTGCTTCACCGCATGTTTATAGGACAGGCGGGTAAGGGCCACAAAACCTATGCACATTAACATGCACATATTGTTGACCACAAGTTTGGACACCCTTTTATAAAAAATCCCATAACAAATCTGGACTGCCAAAAAGAACGCCACCTGCCATAGATAAAATTTAACCAAGTCCAAGTTCTTTGTGGACAGGAACAAAACCGCATAGGCATTCAAATGAAACAGATACATATATACAACCTGCTTCTTAAACTTCCATGCCTGCTCCTCGGCATCCACGCTCTTTTTCAATGCAAAAAAGCATTGCCAGGTATACAGCGCAAACAATATAATCATTGTATATTTGGATAACTCTGTAATCAAATGTACCATAAGCTATTCGACTCCTCGTTTGAAATGCCCATTTGTATAATCTGAAATATATTTCCTATCCTTATCCAAGGCGCCTGCTGCCGCCTGCCTGTAATATGCAAAAATATCCTCCACTTCCCCTGGGCTTTCCACTGTAAAGGAAAGCCGCGCCCCTTCTAAGCGCAAAGAACGGGCTTCCCCCATATGGTGGAACAGCGCCAAGGGGCTGATGTTATAAATAATATTATAGCAATCCTCGCATTGGCTCCTGACTGGGAACATTTTCCCATAACGGTCTTTTAGGTAAAATACCCCTGCATCCTGGCTGCAGCCTGATACGTTCCTCTTAAGGCATTGGCTGCTTACCATCAATGGCTGATGGCCATATAGGATCAATTCCCCACAGGCGCACGTTAACTGCTTTAATTCCTTCAAGTTCAATTCCACCGGAAGGGTAATGTGTGGGACAGACATTTCATGCAATTGCGCCACCGCCAGATTGTTAAAGGCATAAAGGCTGTAATCTCCCTGCATGGACTGAGGGTTTGCCCCCTGCTCTTTCAGAAACTGGACTTCCTCAAGGTTCCTTACCAAATAGCCGTCTACGCCTGCCTGCAAAATCCATTGCCAATGGCTGCAATACCATTTTGCCGTCCCCATGCGGAAAATATAAGGCAACGCCAGGTAACATTCCTTCCCCGCCCTATGGGCCTGTTCCACATACCCCTTCAATTGCTGCGCAAACATGGCCCTGGGGAACAGATGGGATTCCAGGTATACCCTGCCCACTTCCCGCTGTTTTAATATAACTTCAAACTGCCCTGAGGTTTCCGCTAAAGCACAAAGCTTAAGTTCCCCGCCTTCTCCCACACCTTCCCTCTGCACGGGCTTTCTGGAAGAACATGGCGCTGGGCTTTGCACAACCCTGCGGTACGTTTTCAAAATTTCTTCTTGAAGGCATTCCAGCCCTTCCCTCCGCAGCTGGTTTAACGCGCCTACTGTAAGGAATACATTTTCATCCATCTCTATGGCAAATGTTTCAAATTCAAATGGGGTGTTCCCTGTTTTTTGCATTTTTTCCAAGACTGCCTGTTTTTGCAACGGCTGCTTTAAGGCAGGCTGTACTAACGCCCCAGTTACCTCTACCTGAATATCTTTATACTGTAACATAAGGCAGGCGGGCATTTGTTGAGAAAGCCTTAAGGTTCCCTTTATTTTTTCTTTATGTTCCGCCGTGGCTTCTGGCTTTGCCCCAAAGCCCTTCCCCGCATCTTTCTTCTTTTCATGGGAGGGGCTAGAGAAGGTAACCATATTCTTCCCATTTTTCCCTGTATAATATCCATTGGTAAACCCGCACCGATTCCCTAACGCTAACAGCAGCCCCTTATCTTCATCCTCTACCTGATACGGGCAATCCGGCTCCAGCTCAAGCTTGTCAAGGTACTTCCGGTAAATCCTTGTAACTCCGGCGGCATATTCTGCCTGCTTCATCCGCCCTTCAATTTTAAAAGAATAGACCCCGCTCTGAACCATCTTAGGCAGTAAGTCTATAGCGCATAAATCCTTTAGGCTTAACAGGTAGTTGCTTTGCCCCTGCCTGTTTTCCTTTTTGCTTCCCCCAACCAGCCCATACGGCAGGCGGCAGGGCTGCGCGCACCGGCCGCGGTTCCCGCTCCTGCCCCCAATCATGCTGCTTAACAGGCATTGCCCAGAGTAACAATAACAAAGCGCCCCATGGACAAAACATTCCAGCTCCATCCCAGTCTCTTTATAGATATTAGAAATTTCCTCTAAGGGCAATTCCCTTGCGGCCACAATCCGGCTGCAGCCTGCCTCTAACATCAGTTTCGCCCCGTACGCCCCTATAACCGCCATTTGCGTGCTGGCATGGACGGGCAGGCCGGGGAACTGGCTGAGTATCAGGCGAAGCACCCCTAAATCCTGCACAATCACCGCGTCCAGCCCCGCCTTGTAAAGAGGTTCCAGGTACCCATATAAGGTTTCTAGTTCCAGCCCCTTTAACAAGGTATTTACCGTAAGGTAAAGCTTTTTCCCTTTTAGATGAAGGTAATCCAATGCCTCAAGCAATTCCATATCGGTGAAATTTTGCGCATACGCCCTTGCGCCAAACTGGCTCCCTGCGGCATATACCGCATCTGCCCCGGCTTCCGCCACTGCCTTCAATGTGGCAAGCGAGCCTGCTGGTGATAAAAGTTCCGTCCTTTTCTTTATGCCATTATCCAAAATGCCCCTCCTTCCCACAAAGAACCTGCATGGCAGAACCCGCCCCATGTATATAGGAAAGGCGGCTCAAGCAAAGTGATTTGTCCTGAGCCACCCTTCCATCAGACGGGTTGATTTTCATTTTTGCCCTGGTATTTCTTCCTGTCCCTGTTTTGCCCTTCTTCATGCGTTTTCTGGCTGCCTGCAGGTTGGGTCCCTTCTGCCTTGCGCTGCTGGCCCCCTTCTTTTGGCTGCTGCGCTGGCTGATCCTTCGTTTCCTCCCTGGCTGTCTGCCCCTGCCCGTTTTCTGGCTTGTCCTGCCCGTTCCTTCCGTTAGGCACGCCTTGCCCGCTTACCTCTGCTGCCTGCGCTTTGCCAAGCTGTGAATGCGCCGCCCCGTCCTCAGGCTGGGGATGGATGGCGGCTTTTGGAGGGCCGCCCCCTTCCTCTGGCCCCTGCCTGTCGGGCAGGACTTGCCCCTTCACCTTGCCAAGCAGCGCGTCCTCCAGCGCATTTTCTAACTTCGACTTATGTAATAAAAGCTTCCGGTTCTCCCTTTCAAGTTCTGTAGCAGCTTTTTCACTGCTCTCAGCCTTGATCCTAAGGGAAATTAATTCATGCTTTAATTCATAAATTTCTTTTTCTTTCTCCTTGACATCCCAATCCAGCTTTTCTGCCTGCTCCCTTGCTTTAAAATAATCATCAGCAATATTAAGCTGTACTAAAGTAGCCTTCATCTCCCCCGGAAAGCGGCGGAACTGATCCATTTCATCAAATTCATTTATTTTACCATTAATGTAATTTGCCACCCTTTGCAAATAATCTTCGCTTTCGTAACCGCTTAATGTATAAATTTTGCCTCCAATTAACACTTCGGCACTGGTTTTTGCTGACATATATTCATCCTCTCCTGATATTAATCCCGCCCCATTGGTTTTATTATACCTGATTTTCCCAGAAAAACAAATACTATTTTACAATTCCAAAATGTTTATAGGTAAAATCAGTGGCAACCCTGCCCTTGGGCGTGCGGTTGATAAAACCATTCTTCACCAGGTAAGGCTCATATACATCTTCGATTGTCCCAGCGTCTTCACCTAAAGACGCCGCAAGGGTGTCAAGCCCCACGGGGCCGCCTTGAAATTTCTCTATCATTGCCATTAAGATATTCCGGTCATTTTGGTCTAAGCCATACTTATCCACTTCCAGCAAATCCAAGGCAAAGGAAGCCACCTCCAGCGTAATCTGCCCGTCATATTTCACCTGGGCAAAATCGCGCACCCGTTTCAGCAAGCGGTTGGCAAGCCGCGGCGTACCCCTAGAACGCCTTGCAAGCTCAAAGGCGCCTTCCCCATCAATCTCCACTTCAAGCTTCTTTGCCGAATGCAGGATGATTGTCTTTAATTCCTCCGGGCTGTAAAATTCCAGGTGATGCACGACCCCAAACCGATCCCTTAAAGGCGCAGAAAGCAAGCCTGCCCTTGTAGTCGCGCCTACCAGGGTGAAATGCGGAAGGTCCAAGCGGATTGACCGGGCGGTCGCCCCTTTCCCTATCATAATGTCAATGGCATAATCTTCCATAGCGGGGTAAAGCACTTCCTCCACCTGGCGGTTCAGCCGGTGGATTTCATCCACAAACAGGATATCCCCCTCCTGCAGGCCGCTTAAAATCGCCGCGATCTCCCCAGGCTTCCCAATGGCAGGCCCAGAAGTGACCTTCATATGCACATCCATTTCATTGGCAATAATCCCTGCCAAAGTGGTTTTCCCCAATCCAGGAGGGCCGTAAAACAGCACATGATCCAAAGGCTCCCCCCGCTGCTTTGCCGCCTCAATATATACCCTTAGCATCCTTTTTGCTTTTTCCTGCCCTATATATTCCTCCAACCGCTGGGGGCGCAGGCTTGTTTCAATTTTCAGGTCCTCTTCCTGAATCTGAGTGGAAATCACACGTTTCTCCATGAAAGCCGTTCCTTTCTGTTTCTGAAATACTGCCTTATCATTTGATGGCAAAAGTTAAATCGCCATTTGCTTTAATGAGGCTTTCAGCACTTCCTCCACGGTAAGCCCTGGCGTAAGCTCCACACTGCCTATCGCCTTCCATGCTTCCGAAGAAGAATAGCCCAATGCCACCAATGCCTGAACTGCCTCGCTTTTCACACCCGATAAGGAATCCCCCTGCCCGATATCCATATCCGAAGCCTTCCCTTCCAATGCGTCCTCTAACTTTAACTTATCCTTTAACTCCAGGATTACCCTCTGGGCAGTCTTAGCCCCAATTCCCGGAGCCTTTGCAATGGCTTTTGCATCCTCCCCCAGCACCGCGAAACGCAAGTCATCCGGCGTAAGGACTGTCAGGACTGCCAATGCGCCTTTTGGCCCTATGCCGCTAACCCCCAGCAGCAGCTTGAAGATATTTAAATCGTCCCTGGTCCGGAAGCCATAAAGCTCCATAATCCCCTCTTTTACATAAAGGTACGTATAAATTTTCACAGCCTGCCCAATCCCAGTAAAATAGTCCACCATACTGGCAGGAATATGGACATTGTAACCAATATTGTTCACTTCCACCACAATCGTGCCATCCAAAACCTCAACCAGTTCACCTTTCAGATAAGAATACATGGCTGACCCTCCTTTTACCTGAACCAGGCAGCAACCTTAAGTGATTGCTTCCCCATAGAAATAGAACCCTTTGCATTCCTTTAATTCCACGTTTACAATTTTGCCAACCATTTCCCTGCTGCCAGGGAAATGCACTACAAAATTGCTGCCAAGCCGCCCTGTCACCAACGCTTCATCCTGAGCGTTAACCTCTTCAACTAAAACTGGCTCGACCCTTCCAGTATAAGCCTCAGCACGTTTTGCCGCTATTGCCTGAACCTTTTCTAACAGACGGTCAAAACGGTTTTTAACAACCTCCTGCGGCACCTGGCATTCCATCTTTGCCGCAGGCGTTCCCGTACGTTTGGAATAAATAAAAGTGAAGGCGCTTTCATATCCCACTTGCTCCACCACATCCATAGTTTCCAAGAAATCTTCTTCTGTCTCCCCGGGAAACCCTACGATAATATCTGTAGTCAAGGCAATATCTGGAACCGCTTCCCGTATCTTTTTTACCAGCGCTAAGTACTGCCCCTTATCGTAATGGCGGTTCATCTCCTTTAAGATACGGCTGCTCCCAGATTGAAGGGGAAGGTGCAAGTGGCGGCAGATTTTTTTAGAATCCCGAATTGCCTCAACCAAATCCCCCGACAAGTCTTTGGGATGGGAGGTCATAAACCGGATACGCTCAATCCCTTCTATCTCTTCTATTTTCCGAAGCAATTCTGCAAAAGTTATAGGCTCCTTTAAGTTTTTCCCATAAGAATTCACATTTTGCCCCAGCAGCATAATTTCCACTACCCCATCCTTAGCCAGGCGTTTGATTTCCAGCAGGATATCCTCTGGCTTACGGCTCCGCTCCCGCCCGCGCACATAAGGCACAATGCAGTAGCTGCAAAAATTATTGCAGCCAAACATAATATTTACCCCTGACTTAAAGGGATATTTCCGTTCTACTGGAAGGTCCTCCACAATTTTATCCGTGTCCGTCCAGATGTCTACTACCATCCCCGGCTGCGCCAGGGAAGCTTCCAACAATTCCGCAAACTTATAAATATTGTGGGTGCCGAACACCAAATCCACAAAAGCATAGCTTTTCTTTAACTTTTCAATTACTTCCGGCTCCTGCATCATGCAGCCGCAAAGGGCAATCTTCATATTGGGATGGCGTTTCTTATATGCATTTAGGTATCCCAAACGCCCCCATACTTTATTGTTTGCATTTTCCCGGACGGTACAGGTATTATAGATTACAAAGTCCGCCTCTTCCACTTCTGACTGGCGATAGCCAACCATTTCCAAAATCCCTGTTAATTTTTCGGAATCCCTTGCATTCATCTGACAGCCAAACGTCTGGATAAAGAATGTGGGCTGACGCCCTAACTCCCTTTTTAGCCCTTGCACCTGCCGCCTGCATTTTGCAATGAAATAATACTGCCTTGCCGGCTCCTCCACTGGCGGCTCCATTGTTATATCTATTTTATCAAAATCAATCTCGTTATACATATCTTCTCCACAAAAGAAGCCGAACCCCCGAATGTATGGAAAATACGTCGGGAGTTCGTTTGTTCTGCTACTTCAGTCAAATACCCCGCAGCAAGCTTCGCCTATTGCCGGCGGGAATAATACCTTACAGTTGTTCCTGAAACCCAGGCTTATACAGATGGCGTGGAATCCCGTCTACCATAACAGGTGACACATCCCCCTGAATCAAAGGCTTCACATAAGTCACAAATTCATCCGTCACATATGTGCCGTCTTTTGTCACCCAGTTCCTTGGCACCAGCTTCTCGTCGTTCGCAATCTTATGTACGTCTTTGACTGCTGTTGTGCTCTGGTATGGGTCGTCTGAAATCCTTTCCAACACTACCATTTTCCCAGTGTCGCCTTCATCCGCCGCCTTTACGGCTGCGCCGCCTACCTGATATGCCTCCAGGATATCTACGCGGGAAGCGGAGTGGGACGCGGAACGCTGCAATGTGCTTAACTCAATCGCACGGGTTTTGCATCCAATCTCCCCTGCCACAAAGTTTGCCAGATATGCCGCTGTCCCTGAGAGCTGCTTATGCCCAAACGCATCCACAAAATCTACGCTGTTCCCCAACTCGCATACATATTTCCCGTCCGCAATTTTAATCCCTTCGGAAACTGCAACCACTACGGAAGATTTCTTTTCCAGGAGCTTGCGGATTTTAGATATAAATTTCTCCAGGTCAAATTGAAGCTCTGGCAAATAAATCAAGTCTGGACCTGTGCTGTCCTCGCCCTTTGCCAAGGCAGCGGCGCCTGTCAGCCAGCCTGCGTTACGCCCCATAATCTCAATAATTGTAACCAGCCCTTTGTCATACTCCAGGCAAAAGCTGTCACAGATAATCTCCTTCACAGAAGTGCCGATATATTTAGCGGCGCTCCCATACCCTGGCGTATGGTCTGTCAATGCCAGGTCATTGTCAATAGTTTTGGGGCATCCGATAAACCGTACTGTCTGCCCGGTAATAATTGCATAGTCTGACAGCTTCTTGATGGTATCCATAGAATCATTCCCACCAATATAAATAAACGCCTCTATATCAAGCTTATTTAAAATCTCAAATATTTTCTCATAAACGCCCATATCCTCATGGATCTCTGGGAGTTTATAACGGCAAGAGCCAAGATAAGCGGCTGGCGTGCGCTTCAAAAGCTCTGCGTCCAGTTCATTTGTAATATGTTCGGAAAGGTCGATATACCGTTCCTGAAGAAGCCCCTGTATCCCGTGCAGCATCCCATAAACTTTCTTAGCCCCACGGTCCTTAGCCGTCCTATATACCCCTGCAAGGCTGGAGTTAATTGCTGCAGTCGGGCCTCCTGATTGTCCCACAATAACGTTGCGATTCATATTAGCACCTCCATATTCCTATTATACGCAAACCCATGTTTTACATTATAGCAAAAAAACCTGGCTTGTACAAGTTTTTATTTTGTTGTTCATCATTTAATTGCCATATCCTTAGAAATCACTGTTTTTTTCATCCATAAAAAAGCCAGCGCGCAGATTGCCACAGATAAAAGCGACCCTGCCGGCGCAGCAAGGCCCATGGGGAACAAGGTATCCGCAAAATACTTTGAGGCAAAATAAGCGCCAGGGACGCGCATCAGTATAATTGACAGAAAATTATGTAAAAATGATATGCCAGATTTTCCGTAAGCGCAAAAATACCCGCTGAAACAAAAGTGCATCCCTGCAAACAAACAGTCCCAAATATAGCCTTTTAAGTACTGTCCCCCAAGCAGCATAACCTCTGGCTCGCCAGTAAACAGCCCGACAACAGGCTCTGCAGCAAACTGGGCCAGTGTCGACGTCAACAAGCCAAAGCCAACCGCAATAAAAATTGCGTACCGTAATGTCAGCGCAGCCCGCCCGTGCTTCCCAGCCCCAATATTTTGGGCAGAAAGCGCAGAAACCGCAGAAAGCATTGTGGAAGGCACCAAAAATACAATGCCTATCACCTTTTCCACAATCCCCACCGCCGCCGCGTCGTTTAGCCCCCTTCGGTTGGCAATCACCGTAACCACAAGGAACGCAATCTGTATAAATCCATCCTGCAGCGCCACCGGGACCCCAATCCTTAACATCTGCCCCATAACTTCTGGCTTCGGCGTAAAATGCTTCTTTTCCATTGGCAGCGCTTTCCCTTTGCAGATAACATACAACGCCACAGCCACGCTAATGGTCTGGGACAGGGTAGTCCCCAATGCCGCGCCTTTGGCCCCCAAATGGAACACACCAATCAAAAGGTAATCCAATGCAATATTTGTCCCGCAGGCAACCGCAATAAAATACATAGGGCTTTTGGAATCCCCTAACCCACGGAAGATGGCGCTGATGATATTATAGGCTGTGATAAACGGGATCCCAAGGAAGCAGATTGTCAGATATAAAATTGTGCCCTGCACTGCCTGGGCAGGGGTTGAGACTGCCGCTACAATTGGCCGCACCAAAACCAGCAGGATTGCCGTAGCCGCAACAGACACGCCCATAAACAGCAGCACGGTATTCCCCACGGCCAAAGCCGCCTGCCCCTGCTGTTTCGCCCCCACCGCCCTTCCTATCGTTACAGTGGACCCCATGGCAAGCCCCACAACCATCACGGTCAGCATATGCATCACCTGGCTCCCCACAGAAACCGCGGTAATCTGCGCCACGCCATGGAACTGCCCCACAATAAATAAATCCGCCATCCCATATAATGTCTGCAAGAAATAGGAGAACAGGTAAGGCAATGAAAAAGAAAGGATATTCCCAAATACACTGCCTGACGTTAAATCTTTTTCCATCGCTGCCTTCCTCTATCTTTGCCTGTCCCTACCTTAAGCCTCATAATGCCCAGCCCTCCACTTCTGCCAATTCAGGGATGGAAGGCGCCGCCCCATTCCTGGTCACCGCCAGCGCGGACGCCTTTGCCGCCAAGTCCATTGCCTCCCCAATCGGCAGCCCACGGGTCAGCCCTCCAACCAAAAACCCAGTGAAGGTATCCCCCGCCCCGGTGGTGTCCACCGCCTTTACAGGATAGGCTGGCTGGTGCCGGACGCTTTCCCCTGCGCTGAAATAAGCGCCCTGCGCCCCGACAGTCAGCACAATAACTGCAGAAGGGAACCTCTCGCTGACTGCATGGAACAGCCCCGCCCCTTCTAACTTTCCTTCACGCCCCAAGACTTGAAGCGCCTCCACTTCATTTAAAATCAGGTAGTCCACATATTCTAGGGGGTACCCTAAAAGCGCCTCTTCCATAGGGGAAGGGTTTAGCACAATCTTCATTTTCTGTTTATGGGCTTTTTCCATAATATATGGCATCCCACTGATCTCATTTTGCAAAACCAAAAAATCCCCTTCCCCAAAATGCCCAAGCACTTCCTCGGCCTGCCCCGCCCCAATTGTGCGGTTTGCCCCGCCATACAATAAAATGCAGTTGTCCCCCTCCGCATCATTTTGGATAATCGCCGTGCCTGTCCTTTCCTGCCGCAATACTTTCACAAATTCCGTGCAAACGCCCGCCTCCTCTAATTGCCCAAGCAGCTGTTTCCCATCTTCCCCAACCGCCCCTGCAATCCAGGTGTCCGCGCCTGCCTTAGACAATGCGATTGCCTGGTTCATGCCTTTCCCGCCGCTAAATACTTGGAGGGAATCTGCAGACAAGGTTTCCCCTTTTGTTACAAAATGCTTTACCCGATAGGTATAATCCAAGTTGATAGACCCAAAACACAATACTTTCATCTTTTTCCCCTTTCTCCTTATCTATAAGTATAAAACTTTACGCTGCCTTTGCCCCAGCCTGTTTTTTGCGGACTATAAAATAGCTTGCCAAATGGACCGCCCCCGTCAAAGCCCAGGACGCCGGGTAAGAGATATACAGCGCCAGCAAACTACGGTTTGCCTGGAACACTGTAAAAATCCACAAAATCCGAAACCCACAGGCGCCAAGCAGGGACACAACCATAGGCAGGGCTGCATAGCCCAGCCCGCGCAGTTCCCCAACCAGCACATCCATAATCCCGCACAGGCAGTAGGTGGTGCAAATCACAGACAAACGCAGCAAGCCGACCTCGACCACCCTTGGGTCGGAGGAATATATCCCCAAAAGCTGGTTCCCACACAGGTATGCCGTCCAGCCCATCGCAAGCCCAACCCCTGCCACCATGGCAAGGCATTCCATCAGCACTTTCCCAATCCTTTTGTAATTCCCGGCCCCAAAATTCTGGCTGGTAAAGCTTAACGCTGTCTGATGGTAGGAATTCATCGCCATATAGATAAAACCTTCGATATTGGACGCGGCGGTATTCCCTGCCATTGCCACTGAGCCAAAGGAATTGACGGAGGACTGTATTAACACATTGGACAAGGAAAACACGGTTCCCTGAAGCCCTGCCGGAAGCCCGATGCGCACAATCTGAGCCACCTTCCCTTTTTCCATATGGAGCTTGTTCCACTCTACCCGGCAGCCGCCCTCCATTTTCATCATGCACCGGAAAATCAATACCGCTGACACTACCTGGGAAATTACGGTTGCTAACGCCACCCCCGCGACGCCTAACTGGAACCCTATCACAAAAATCAAGTTCAGGATAATGTTGATGACGCCTGCCGCAAACAAATAGTACAACGGCCTTTGAGTGTCCCCCACTGCCCGTAGGATGGCGCTGCCAAAATTATACAGCAAAATCACCGGCATCCCTGCAAAATAGATCCTGATATACAGAACTGCCTGGCTTAACACATCCTTTGGGGTACCCATCACTACAAGGATTTCAGGCGCCACAACCATGCCGAACACCATTAAAACAACCCCGCAGATAACGCTCAGCACAATGGCGCTGTGTACGGTTTCGCTGATTTCTTTTTCTTTCCTCGCGCCGTAAAAACGTGCCACCAGGACGTTTGCCCCAACCGAAAACCCAATAAATAGGTTGGTCAGCAAATTGATTAAAGAAGCGTTCGCCCCAACCGCCGCCAATGCAGTGTTTCCTGCAAACCTGCCCACCACTACCATATCCGCCGCATTGAACAAAAGCTGCAAGATGCTTGAAACCATAAGCGGTATGGAAAATAACAGGATTTTGGGAAACAACGGCCCATTGCACATATCAATCTCATACGATTTTTGTTTCATTTGTTCCCTTCTTTCCATATCAAATATTCCAATTATAGCACATCCTCAATAAAAAAGGAACCATGCATAGAATTTTCCCTTTGCAGGCCCTTTTCCATCCCAAACGCAACTATCCCACAGTAAGCGGGCGGACGCCCATCTTACTGTGGGGGAATTCAATCCCAATATTCTGATACCATACCCTTTAGAAAAGTATAAAGGCTTTATTCGCCGTTTGCGGCAGCTTCTTCCTGCCCAGCCCCTGCGTTTTCCCCGGAAGCATTCTCTGGGGTTTCTGCACCATTCCCTTCTTCAGCCCCTTCCTGTGAGGCCTCAGCGGAATTTTGGATTGGCGTGATAATGATATTTTCTGCCGCTACATTTGTTTTCCTTTTTACAATATCTTCCACCTGCGCCCGCTTTGCGTCTGTGACCTCACCCATATTCAAGACCACATCCGCATTGCCGTCGGTAATGCTCACCACTACGTCGGTAAACCCTTTTGCCTCTAACAGCATTTCAGCAGCAGCTTCCCGTTCCGCCACATCCGTCATGGCAATCATGGCATTAATTGCCTCCTGTTTCTGCTGCTCCCCAATGCCAGTGTTATTGATAATTTCCAATAAAGACGCCTTATTCTGGGAACGCACCTGCTCCCGGTTCAGCTTCACCCCAGACGCAAAGTCCACATTCCCCACATCTGTGCTGGTAAGCACTGCCTCCCCAGGGTTATCCACGCCATCGCCCTGCCCGTTAGCCTTGGCAATCTCCTCGCCTGTCTTAATCCCAAGCTCTGCTTCCTTGGCGTCTGCAGAAGTCTCCTCACTTTCCTCTGTGTCTGTGAAAATATCCTCCGCGCTGTACATGTCTTCGTCAGATATTTCATATGTACCCTCATTGGTATCTGCGCTGGCCTCCTTGGCAAGATCGCTGTCATTTTGGCTTCCGGTATATTGCAAATAGCCTGCCACAGCAATCATAAGGGCCAGAGCCGTAATGATAATCTGGTTCTTCTTAAATACTTTCTTCAAAACTGATGCCCTCCTGTCAATTCATCTTAACTACCTTAATTTTATGTACCTCCACTGGAAATAATGCCAAAACTGCATCGGAAATATTTTTCACTGTTTTTGCGTTCCCACCCCCTTCTGCCACCACCAGCACCCCTTCCACTTTAGGCACAACCTCCTTCGACACAAATGGCTGCCCCTCCTGCCCGGTTTCCTGTCCAAACACGCTCCCTTCCTGGTATTGGCTCTCACGGGTCTCCCGCTTCGTTTCCCCGTCCCCTTCCAATACCTCCTGACTGTTCCTAGTAATATCTTTCTCCACAATCCTCTCCCCGTCATCCTGAAGGGTAATCATCACTTCCACCTTCCCCACCCCCTCCATTTCTGCCAAAATCTGCCCCAGCTTCCGTTCTAGCTCCCTGCCATAGCTTTCAGGGTCGGTATAAATTTTTTCCTCAGGCGCGCCGCTTTGTGTCTCCGAACCCCCTCCTTCTGGTTTTTTGCCCTGCTCTGTGGGCAAAGCGATGACCAAAAGCAAAATCCCTGCCAAGCCGCCAACCAAAAGCTGGTTCTTTGATATCCCTTTCAGGTTCTCCATGGAAAACCATCCTTTCTTGCCCATGCCTCTCACCCTCCCTGCACTGCAATCTCAATCTGCCCCTCCTTTAGGCGGTAAAACTCCATTAATTCCTCTTTCAGTTCACGGACCTTTGGGTATTCCCCGCTGTCATCCCCAAAAGGGATTTTCTGTATAGAAATTCCGTCCCCTTCCTCAAAGCCCACCTCCATGCCAATGGATTCCACCTGGTAGCTTTCTGACATGCCCACCTGGACCCAAAGCGTATACATCCCTTTCCCCTCTGCAATCCTGCTGACATCCATCCCAATTGCTTTTTCATATTCCTGCACATATATTTCTTTCTGCGCCTCCTCCAAATGCTCTGTGTCCAGTTTCATATTGTCAAGTTCCTGGAAAAATCCTGCCTGGCTGATTTTTTGCATCAGCACTTCTTCCTTGCCAAATATGGAAAGCGCCGGCGTTGCCACCAAAATCGTCAACAGCATCCCAGAAAAAAAACGCACATATTTCCGATAGCTTTCTTTTGGCAGCAAATGAAGTATAATTGCCATAAAAATATAAAAGCATACAATATTTTTTACCCATGTATAGATAACTTCCACCCTGCACCCCCTAATGGTTAAATGTGGTCGCCGCCGTCACCATAGCTATCGTCACTAGAAACATCACCGTTGTGGTCACCACTACTTTCCCCAGCAGCCGTCCGCTTTCCCCTGCGCTGCTGATGCACCCAATCATGCGCCTGTCCGAAATAGGCTGTATCATCGCCGCCAGCATTTTATACAAAAACGCCATAACGCCTACTTTTACCAACGGCCCTAAGCACATAGCGAGCAAAACCAAAATCGCGGCAAGCCCAATCCCATTCTTTATAATAATCCCTGAACCCACCATAATTTCCGTCACTGCATTGATAGAAGCCCCAAACCCTGGAAGCATCCCAGCCGTTTTGGCAATCAGCCCGCTTTTAAATGTGTCAATGACAGGCGTAAGCAGGTTCTGCACCACATTAATCCCTATGACCAAAGTGAACAATAGCTTCATTACCCATGCAACGCCTGACTTGATTAAATCTGTCATTTTAGAGAGAAGCTCCTCCTCCGTAAGGTAGTTCATCAGCTCCAGCATCATGTAAATCTGCACTGCCGGAACAATCAGATACCGCATCATCCATTCCATGCCATAAATCAGCATAAACGTCATGTCATAAAACCCTGCGGCTGTGGTAACCTGCCCGGAAAAAGCCATGCTCATGGTAAATACTGGGATCAGCACTTTCAAGAAAACCATCATCTCCCCTATTACTTCCACCGAAACATCCCTAAGGATAAAAAAGGACTTCATCAAAAGCACCAGCAGCAGCATATACACAATATAGAAGCTGATTTCTGTAACGGCAGGGTTCTCAAACACATCTGCAAAATTATACAATATGGCAAACACTACGCATAGCAGCACAATCTGCACCAATGTGCTTCTAAAGGCCATGACCTCCCCAAATACCATATGCAGGGCTTCTTTTGCCAGCCACCTTTTGTCTATCTCTTCCCCATCCATTAATTTTTGCACCAACTCCTGGAATTTTATCCCTTCTGTGCTTTCCTGCCGCCTTAACGCCGCGTCAATATCAGAAAAATCCAATTCTTCAAAATAAGAGTCCAAAGCCTCCCCCATCCCCTGCACGGAATCCACCGGGTTCCCTATATTATTACCTTCGCCGCCAAGGCTCCCTGTGCCTTCAATTCCACCGAAATTCCCTGCGCCATCCCCTTCAATTCCACCGAAATTCCCTGCGCCATCCCCTTCAATTCCACTGAAATTCCCTGCGCCATCCCCACTGCTTTTGTCAAAATTTCCTGTATGGAAAGCCCCGCTGTTTCCCTCAGAACCCTCCATGGCGCATACCCGGCTGCCCAAGAGCAAAAATCCCAGGCACGCCCACAGGACGCATAGGCGCCATCTCCTTTTCAATCCACTCACCCCGACCCCCTCAGCTTAAAAACTCAGCAATTGTCTCCAACAACACCAATAGCACCGGCATGCTGATTACCAAAATTGACAGCTTCCCAAACATCTCAATCTGCCCTGCCATGGTCTGGTACCCTGCATCTTTGCAAAGGTTGGAAGAAAATTCCGCCACATAGGTAATCCCAATCATTTTAATTAGGATTGCAAGGTAGCCCGCGTCCAGCCGCACATAATCCTGCATCTGGTTTATCACGGACAGCACCAGTTCCAGCTTGGACATTATAAAATAAAAAATGCATAGGGAAACCCCCAAAGTGGCGAACAGCTCATATTCTTTTTTCTGCTCTTTGAGCATAATCCCAAGCAATGCGCCGACAATGCCAAGGATCGCAATTTTTAAAATATCCATTCCCTGCCCCTACAATGCAAACAGATTCCGCATGGTTTCAAATAATTCATAGATATAAGGCACTATCCAAAACAATACAATCAGCAGCCCAGCCAGGCTGGTCAAAAATGCATGCTCCTCCCTGCCGCTGTGCTTCAATACCTGGCTTAGCACGGTAACCAGTATCCCAACCGCCGCAATTTTAAATATCAAACTTATACTCATAGCTTCCTCCACACTGCTATATCAGCAGAATCACCAGGAACAGGCCGCACATCAAGCTTACCGTACGGACGACCTTCTGCCTGTCCTTTAGCTCTTTTTGGGCTTCCCCAATCAACACTTCCACCTGCCCAATGTACAGTTCCAGGTTCTTTAGCTGCATCTGTGTGTCCAGGTAGCCAAAATTCTCCCCCACGCGTTTGAGCAGCCCCAATTCCTCCCTAGTAAAATAAAAATTCCCTGCTTCCTGGTCCACAATACTGCCCCAGAACGCGCCTATCCCTTCTTCATTCCCAGAAAGCCCTTTGGCAGCCTTCTCCAGCAGGGAGGAAAACGGCTCTTTCCCCTGGGACGCCACCTGTAAGAACGCTTCTTTCAAAGGCGTCCTGGCATAGGAGATCTCCCCCTGCAGCATCAGGAACATTTCTTTCATGCCAACCAACTGCCCCACATGCTCCTGCAGCTCCTCTTTCACCTTCCAGCCATATAACAGGGATGCCAAGATTACAAGGAGGCTGCCTGCCAGCTTCAACATAATTTCTGCAGCCCCCCGTCGTAAATGGAAAATTCCCGCTTCCCTTCCGCCCCCAGCCCCAAAAACACAAAGCGGTCAAAAAACCCCCGTTTTAGCCATTGCGACAAATATATCTTTTCCCTCAATTCCTCCACCTTCCCCACATGCATCGTCCCTAAAATCCTGCACCCGCAATGGATGACCTCTTCCACTGCCTGGCAGTCTTCCCGGCTTCCCAATTCATCCACCGCAAGGACCTGGGGCGACATGCTGCGCACTAAAAGCCGCATCCCTTCCACCTTCGGGCAGGCATCCAACACATCTGTCCGGCACCCCAAATCATTTTGCGGCACCCCAAAATAGCTGGCCGCGATTTCGCTACGCTCGTCCACCACCCCCACTTTCCTGCCTTTCAGCTCTTTTGTCCCTTCTGACAGCAGGCGGATGCAGTCACGGAGCATGGTGGTTTTCCCAATCCCTGGCGGGGAAAGGATCAATGTATTATACAGTTCCCCTCCCTGGTGCAGCCAAGGCACTACCCCGCTGGCGCAGCCTTTTTTCTGCCTTGCCACCCGGATATTCAGGCTGCACAGGCTGCGTATCGCCGTTACCTTCCCCTGCCCGCAGACTGCCTTGCCAGCCACCCCGACCCGATGCCCGCCCTGCACGGTAAAAAAACCATTCCTAATTTCTTCTTCCAAAGCATACATAGAATACTGGCTCATCCTTGCCAGCGCCTCCTTCATATCTGATTCCGACCAGAGGTAACTGTCCCTGGGACGTCCCTGCACCACCTCCCCATTCCTGCCCCAATACCATTCCGCCCCCTTTTCCAATATCATGACAGGCTGCCCTACCCGCAGCCTGATTTCTTCCGGTTCCCTGCCCCCAGCAAAGCTTTTTCGGCATAAGCCCCGCAATGCTGCCGGGAATACGCTGATGATTTCCTCCATAAGTTGTCCTCCTCGCTTCCTGGTTTCATATATATGTATGGGCTGGCTGGGATATTCCTGTTACATCGAAAAACTTTCCCTTACGCGAAGTGCGCATCCATATTTTTCTTTTATAGGAGAATCCGAAGGAATTTCCTATAAAATGAAAAAAAGGAGCTGTTGCACTAATTACTTAGTGCAACAGCCCCAAAGCATATCCCAACTCCAACTGATTTTCCTATTTCGTCCTTACCGTCTTCACCTTTGACCAGCTAGAATACAGCCTGCGTGTTTTTCCATTTTCCTCCACTGTTTTCCAAGTACGGATTTTGACGTAATATTTTTTCTTCGCCAGTTTCTTCTTTATGGATTTTGAAATAATTTTATTTTTCTTCACCAAGGCTGTTTTTGTGTCTTTCTTTTTGAATTTGCTGTTTGTGGAATAAGCGATCTGATAGCCTGTGGTTTGCTTCGCCTGCTTCTTCCATTTCACGGTAAACCCTTTTTTCAAGGGCGTTATTTTCGTGATGGAAGTGCCTTTTGGCACAATGTCAAATGTCTTTTCCACAATCCCTACATAATTGCCTTGAAGCGTAATTGTTACCGTATAGGTCCCCACATTCTTCCTGCCAGGCCCATAAGACACTTTATAGTCCTGTTTTTCTTTTAACGGGGTTCCCTGGCTGTCTTTTACAATAACAGAAGGTTTCCTGGGCTTGCCGTTATAGACATACGAGGCCTGAGCCAACTCTATGGTTTTTGCAGCGTAAATCACCGTTTCACGTTCCACCGCCATGCAGGATTTCCGTTTGCACTGCACCAGGATTTTCCCATCTTTCTGCGTGGTCGCCCTTGCCAAGGTCGTCTTACTGTCATGCCCAAGGGCTGGGATTTCTTTCATCTGGGTCAATATTTTTCCACAGACAGAGCAATAAATCCCCATAGTATTCCCAGGATTTGTGCAATTTGGCTGGGCTGCCGGCTCCCTGACTGGCTTATGGCTCCCCAGGACTTCCTTTTGGGCTTTCAATACCTGATTGCAGACGGAGCAATGGCTCCCTTCCGTTTTTCCCGGCTTGGCGCAAGTGGCTGGGACCGCCTCATCCTTCACTTCTGTATGGCTGCCTTTCACTTCTTCCGGTTCCTTCAATACCTGGCCGCAAACAGCGCAGTGGCTCCCCTCTGTCCTCCCTGGCTGGATGCAAGTGCCTGGGACTGCCTCATCCTTTACCTCCGTATGCCCGGATGGAGGCGCTGTATTCTTAGTTACCAGCCCGCAGGATGTACAGATTAAGACCTCTTCCCCCTCTGAGGTGCAACTGGTGCTTTCTGTAAACAGCTTCTTATTTTCGTGGCTGTTATGTTCCCCCACAACCTCATAGCCCATCCGATAGTATTTTGCATAATCTTTGGCAAAACTCGTTTCCCCTACCTGTAAAACTAGGTCCGCGCTGCAGCCGCTAAATGCGGCGTCCCTAATATACAATATAGACTCCGGCACCCGGAGCTTTTTCAGCTTCCCACAATCCGCAAAAGCAGAATGCCCTATGGTGGAAGCCCCCTCAGCCACCGCCGCTTCCCCTTCTTTGCCTTCCGGGCAGTAAATAACTTCTGCCTTCCCTGCGTCATAGAGGGTTCCGTCTTCCGAAGCATACTGTGCATTCCCATCTTCGGCCACGATTTCTGTCAGGCTTCCACAGCCGGAAAATGCAAAAGGCCCTATCTGCGCCAGGCTTGATGGAAGCGCAAGCTTCCCTAAACTGCCGCATCCGCGAAACGCATATTCCCCAATGCTTTCTGTCCCTGAATGCAATGTAATTTCCGTTAGCGCCGCACAATCCGCAAACGCATACTGCCCTATCATTTTCACATGCCCAGGGATAGCAATAGACCCTACCCCGCTTCCCCAAAATGCGGCGAAGCCTATGCGTTCCAATGTTTCTGGGAATGCAGCGCCCTCTGCTGATTTTCCGCCAGGCCAACAAATAAGGCTTGTTTTTTCTTTGTTGTACAAGATCCCTTGCTCCGAAGCAAACGCCTGGCTCTCTTCTGGCACAGTAAATTCTTCCAATGCGCTGCAATTGCCAAATGCATATTCCCCGATTTCCGAGATGGCCGCAGCCAATTCAACCTTTTCCAAATTCCTGCACCCATAAAATGCATAAGCGCCCAAGGACGCCACCCCTTCCGGGACTGTAAATGCCGCCTGCCCCATGCCAGGATGGTTGGGCGGGCAGCAAACCAGCTCAGCCATCCCCTCTTTGTACAGCACGCCGCTTTCATCTGAATCATAGGCTGGATTCTCCCCATCCACCACAATGGAAGCAAGGGCGCCGCACCCTTCCCAGGCTGTAGGGTCAACCATGCCCACTTTTGCCGGCAGCCTTACCTCTGGCAGCATGCTGCAGCCTTGGAAGGCATACATCCCAATACTCCCTATATTTTCTGGCAGCACAATCTCCCCCAGGCTCCCACAGCCAGAGAAAAAATAGGAAGGGACATCTGGCATATTCCCACTCATTTTTACTTTCCCAAGGCTGCCGCAGCCCTGGAAAACAGAAGCCCCTGCTGCACTTACTGTATCGGGAAGCGCGATTTCCCGAAGCCCGCTGCAGCCGGAAAACGCATACATCCCAATGGATTCCACACCTTCTGGCAAAGCTGCCCCTGTCAGCCCTGCACAGCCAAAAAATGCATAAGGCTCTATTTTTTTCACCTCTGCTGCAACGGCTGCATCCCCTGACTTCCCTGCAGGGCAGCAAACCAACGCCGCCATATCCTTACTATACAAAATCCCTTCTGCTGAGGCATAGTTTTGGTTCAACCCGTCCACCTCAATTGCCGTAAGGCTGGCGCAGCCCTGAAATGCCTGCCCCCCGATCACTCCCACATTTTTGGGTATATTCACCGCCAGCAAACTTTTGCAGTCTAAAAAGGCGTTATCCCCAATAGAGGACACGCTTTCTGGGATTACAACCTCTGACAAACGCCCGCAAGACTGAAAAGCAGAAGCCCCAATCTCCTCCACACCTTCTGGGATTGTAATGCGTTCCAGCCCGCAGCCACTAAACGCAGATGACGTAACCTGTGTTAAATTCCCAGCATTCAGCTTCACTTCTGCCAAATCGCTGCAGCCGCTAAATGCAGCGTTCCCTAACTCTGCCACGCTGGCTGGGAGGTCCACCCGCGCCAAAGAAATGCAATTCCCAAAAGCAAACTCCCCGATGGAAACCACCCCTTCGGGGATATCCACCCCAGTCAGGAGATGGCAGTTCCCAAAAGCAAGCCTCCCAATGGAGGACACCCCCTCTGGGATGGCAACGTCCCCTTCCCGCCCCAAAGGGCAGAAAATCAATTCTGCCATGTCTTTGCTGTAAAGGATCCCATCCCTAGAAGCATAATAAGGGTTCCTGCTGTCCACGGAAATATATTTCAGGCTGATGGCATCTGAAAATGGCACAGGGCCTATCTGTGAGATATTCGCGCCAATTGCCACGGCATACAACGGCCTGCAGTTTGAAAACGAATCCCCCAAAGATGTCACAGCTTTCCCATCTATTGTATCAGGGACGGCAATCACGCTGCTGTCCCCAAGATAGCGTGTCAGTTCCAATGTACCATCCTTTTTTTCCACATATTCATAATCTCCGGACGCACGCCCCTGCGCATCCTGGTCAGGCCCTTCCCTAACCGTTTCCTGCCCTAAGCCAGGTTCCTCCACTGCCGTCCCTTCCTGCCCTTTTAGAGCCTCTTTCCCAACTGTTGCCCCCTGCCCCGAAAGGGTTTCTTGCGCCTGGATGCGAATGCCTGTTGGCAATAGCCCTGCCAACAAAAATGCTGCCAATACTGCCGCTGTAAAACGCTTACTCTTTTTCAACATGCCCTTCCCCCTTTGCCTCGCGCGCTTGCATAGTATCCAATGGAATTTCGCTAGATACCATACAGGCAGCGCACGGATAACCATTTAAAACTACGGTAAATCGCAAAAAGAACCCCGTATCATCTGACAGGCAAATCATACGAAGTTCTTTTCTTAATCTTTAATTATATTTACGCTTCCTTGCTGCTTCGGATTTCTTCTTGCGTCTTACGCTTGGCTTTTCGTAATGTTCTCTTTTACGAATCTCTTGCTGAATACCAGCCTTTGCACAGTTTCTTTTGAATCTGCGTAAAGCGCTATCCAAAGTCTCGTTCTCTTTAACGATCACATTTGACATAGTCTCACACCTAACCTCCCTCCAGTTGCGTATTGTGCATATTCAACTGTTTGGGTCATTTAATTGCACTGCTATTAATTATAACAGAATTTTCTTGTAAGTCAACTACTTTTATGGAAAACTTTTGCAACCAGAACCAATTTTGTCACTGCCCACAATACTCCCTAAAGCTGGCCTTCCAGCACAGCCTTCACTTGTGCAATTGCATCTGGGATGCCGGACGGGTTTTTGCCGCCTGCCTGGGCCATGTTAGGCCGCCCGCCGCCGCCACCGCCTACTTTCCCAGCAATCGCCTTGATTAAGTTCCCAGCATGGGCGCCTTTTCCCATAGCCCCATCGGTCGCCATGGCAATTAGGTTCACCTTGCCATCCTTTTCCGAAGCAAGCACGACCACGCCTTCGCCCAGTTTTTCCTTTAACTGGTCGCCCAGGTCGCGCAGGCCGTTCATATCCACTCCAGCCACGCTAGAAGCAAGGAGCTTCACCCCTTTTACTTCCACTACCTGCCCCATTACATCTCCCAGGGCATTTTGCGCCGCCTTGCTCTTTAATGATTCATTTTCCCCTTGCAGCGCTTTCAATTCCGCCATCAGATGCTCCAGCTTCTCAACCAGCCCTGCCGGGTTTGTCTTTACTGCCTTTGCCGCCGCCTGGACTGTCTCCTCCAGCTTGTCATAATACCCAAACACTGCCTTGGAGGTCAAGGCCTCAATCCTGCGTACCCCGGCTGCGACCCCAGACTCAGAAATAATTTTAAACGCGCTGATGCTGCTAGTATTTTCCACATGGGTGCCGCCACACAGTTCCACAGAGAAATCACCCATTTTCACCACACGCACAGAATCCCCATATTTCTCACCAAATAATGCCATCGCCCCCGTTTTCTTAGCTTCTTCCAGGCTCATCACCTCTGTGACAACAGGAAGGGAGGCTGCTATTTTATCATTGACTATGGCTTCGGTTTGGGCAATCTCTTCTGGCGTCATTGCCGCAAAATGGGAAAAATCAAACCTAAGCCTGTCCTCGTTTACATCTGACCCATGCTGTTCCACATGGCTCCCCAGCACTTCCCGAAGCGCTTTTTGCAGTAAGTGGGTGGCGCTGTGGTTCCTCCCAATCAAGCCGCGTTTCTCCTCGTCTACGGATAATTCCACGATATCCCCTGTTTTGAACATACCGGCTGCCACCACGCCTACATGCCCAACTTTTCCGCCGCGCAAATGGATGGCGTCTTCCACCTGGAATTTATTTTCCCCGGCAGAAATTATCCCTGTGTCAGCATTTTGCCCGCCCATGGTGGCATAGAACGGGGTCTCTTTCACAATAATTGTCCCCCTCTGCCCATCGGACAATGCCTCTGTCAGCTCTGCCTCTGTTGTCAGCACGGTGATTTCTGAACGGTGCGTAAGGCTGCCATACCCCACAAATTCAGTGGTGATGGAAGCGTCAATTTCATCGTACACTGTGGCGTCCGCCCCCATGTAATTGGTTTCCTTCCTTGCGCTCCTTGCCTTGTTCCTCTGTTCCTCCATGCATGCCCGGAACCCTTCCCCGTCAATGGAAAACCCTTTTTCCTCCAAAATTTCCTGGGTTAAGTCTACTGGGAAGCCGTAGGTGTCGTACAATTTAAACGCATGTTCCCCAGAGAGCACATTTGTCCCGGCCTTCGCCATTTCCTCCTGCATTTCTGACAGGATGCTTAAGCCCTGGTCAATGGTCTTGTCAAACTTCTCTTCTTCCTGGGTCAGCACTTTAAAAATAAATTCTTTCTTCTCTTCTAACTCTGGATATCCATCCTTGCTCTCTGCAATCACTGTCGCGCTTAATGTGGCAAGGAACCTGCCGCTGATGCCAAGGAGCCTTCCATGGCGCGCCGCCCGCCGAATCAAACGCCGCAGCACATATCCCCTTCCTTCGTTGCTTGGCATAATGCCGTCGGAAATCATAAAAGTCGCGGAACGCATATGGTCTGTAATCAGCCGGATAGAAATATCGTCCACTTCATCTTCCTGGTAGGTTTTGCCAGAGACTTCACATACTTTATCCCGAATCGCTTTCATTGTGTCAATGTCAAACACGGAACCCACATCCTGCACCACTACCGCAAGGCGCTCAAGCCCCATCCCTGTGTCGATATTTTTTGTTGCAAGCTCCTCGTAATTCCCATGCCCGTCACCGTCAAATTGGGTGAATACGTTGTTCCACACTTCCATAAATCGGTCACAGTCGCAGCCCACTTTACAGTCTGGGCTGCCGCAGCCATATTGTTCCCCACGGTCATAATAAATCTCAGAGCATGGCCCGCACGGCCCTGCCCCATGCTCCCAGAAATTATCGCATTTGCCATTTTCATCCCGATAAAACCGGGTAATTTTCTCTGCTGGGACCCCTACTTCCTTCGTCCAGATTTCAAACGCCTCATCGTCCTCCCCATAAATGGAGGGGTAGAGCCGTTCTGGCTCCATGCCAATGGTTTCTGTCAAAAATTCCCAGCTCCAGGCAATTGCCTCACGCTTAAAATAATCCCCAAAGGAAAAATTTCCCAGCATTTCAAAAAAAGTAAGGTGCCTTGCCGTCTTCCCGACATTCTCAATATCCCCGGTCCGGATACATTTCTGGCAAGTGGTCACCCGCTTTTTGGGCGGGATCTCCTGTCCAGTAAAATATGGCTTTAAGGGCGCCATCCCTGCATTGATTAACAATAAGCTGTTATCATTATGCGGCACCAAGGAAAAACTTTTCATTGCCAGGTGTTCCTTGCCCTCAAAAAATTCCAGATACATCCTGCGCAGTTCATTCACTCCATATTTCTTCACGCTAACTTCCTCCACTGTCTGTTTCTCATTTATCTCTGCCGTAGCTTAAACGTCTTTTCTGTCACGCAGTTTTTTCCCCAGGAAAAGCCCGCATCCCGCTACCGCCGCCATGATAATAAATTTTACCGCTGTCTGTATAAAACTGGCGAAAAATGCCATAAAAACACCTCCTGTCAAATACCTTCCACATGCGCTAACTTCCACGCGCCCGGGCATATGCCACGCCGCTCCTATGCGCGCTTTTGCGCCTATCTTCCTTCCGACATGATACCATAGGCAGGCTGGTTTTTCAAGGAATCTTTTGCATCTTGCCCTACCGGATGCAAAACCTTCCCTTAAGCCTGCGCATCCTCCAGTAAATTTTCCCCATCTGCCGCCGAGGTCGCAAGCTCGTCGCACCGCTCGTTCATCTCATGCCCATCATGCCCTTTTACCCAGACAAACTTCACTTTATGGGGTTCCATCGCCTCTAGCAGCTCTTTCCAAAGGTCAATGTTTTTCACTTGCTTCCCATCTGATTTTTTCCAGCCTTTTTTCACCCAGCTTCCAATCCAACCCTTGTTAAAGGCGTCCACTAGATACTTGGAGTCTGAATAAAGCTCCACCTGGCAAGGCCTTGTCAATTCCTGCAGGCCGCGGATTGCCGCCATCAGCTCCATCCTGTTATTGGTAGTCTTTTGGTATCCGGCAGAAATTTCCTTTTTAAACAGCTTGCCTTCCTGGTTCAAATAAGTTAAGACTGCGCCGTATCCGCCAGGCCCGTCGGGGTTGCCCCTTGCCGCGCCGTCTGTATATATTTTCACTTCCATAATTCCCTCCATCTTGCCGCCGTCCTTAAACCATTAGTTCCAATACCTGCCCCTCCCGATCCATCGTGAGGATTTTTTGTTGGTATTTTAAGTTCCTGGGAAGGCTTCTGTATTCCTCGACCAGCCCATATTGTTTCCACAAATGCATAGGGATAATGTACTCTGCGTCCACATGCCCCAAAAAATAATCTATCCCCAGGAATTTGTCCCCTTCCTGCCTGGGGTCCAGCACCACAAAGGCAAGGCTTACCTTCCTGCCAGAAAGCAAATCTATCTGCCCTTTGTATGTCTTTTCCTGGCACTCGTTAAATTCCTCCGGCTCCCCTTCCCATCTCCACCAGTTTAAGTCCCCTGCATGGTAAATCACTTTACCTGAAACTGTGGCCAAAAACGCAACCCCTTCGTCTGTCGATAACAGCGCCTCCACGGTTATGCCGCCCACTTCATATCGTCCCCCCGGCTTCACATACGTGATAGAATCCTTAACGCTTTCTTCCACACCTATCCGCCGCAGCAGGGAGTTCCCTAGTTTTTTCTTAATCTCTTTTGCAAAAATATAATGGATGTTTGGATATTGCCTTTTCCATTCCAGCACTTTTGGGTCAAAATGGTCCCTGTGGCTGTGGCTGGAAAATACATAAATTGGCATATCAGCCGGAAGCTTTGGAATTTCCCCATGGTATATGCAAGAAGGGACGCTGTCCCCTTTAAAATAATCAAACACCAACGCCACCCCTTCTGTTTCCACGCAAAAGGCGCTGTGGTGGATATAAGTAATTTTCATGTTTCCCTCCGTATTTTGTGTTTTGCAATTTTCAGGATTATTATAATAGAATTTGGCAGAAATGTATAGCAAAAAATACTTCCGCTATTTCTTGCCATATTCCCAAGAAGGCATTTTCACACTTTCGTGTGACAAGACACTAGGAATAGGTAATTAGAAGAAAAAAAGGAGCTGGCGCACGAAGCAATTCGCGCGCAGCTCCTTTCCCCCTTATTCTACAATGCCTTCTTTTTCAAACACCCACAACAACAATTTCCCATGGGCCGCCGCCAGCAAAGCCCCTCCGGCAAGCAGGGCAATGCCGAACACTGGCGTAAAGAGAAGCCCGGCAGCCAAAAACAGGGCTGTGGTAAATAAAAGGTATAACGTCTGGGGCAAATATTTAAACATTAATAATAACCCATTTCGGTAGGTTTCCCCCGCCCCCACATCCATCCTCGCCGCAAGGGGGAAGATATAGGATACCAGCGCAAACCAGCCGCCCATCGCCACGCAGATAAATATCCTCATCATGGCTGCAAAATCCCCATCCATATCCCGCCAGAACATATAATCGAAAAGAATCAAAAACGCGGCAAATAGCAGCGGGACCCACAGCTTTAAAGAAACCTTCATTTTCCCTTTATACACTGACCAAAATTCACAGAACACATACCCCTCTTCATTTTTCAGTATTTTTACAGCGGTGATATGCAGCGCGCAAAGCGCGGCCCCTCCAGTCACCAAAGGGAGTGAAAACACAATCCACAAAATATTCAGCTTTACAAGGGCTGCTGCCTGCCCCAAAACCCGAACTATCCTATTGTCAAAATGGAACTCCATGCTTTACCCTTTAATCCCTGTGGACGCAATGCCCTCCACATAATATTTCTGCAGGAAGATAAACATAATCAGCATCGGGATTGCAGAAATTGTCAGCGACGCCATAATTGGGCCGTAATTTATCGGCTTAGAGCCAAAAAATGTTTGGATTGCCAATTGAATGGTACGCTTCTCCTCCCCTGTCACCACTAAGAGCGGCCACATAAAGTCATTCCAATGGGCGACAAAATCCAGTATAAAAATTGTGGCGTACACAGTCCCTGATATAGGCATCACCACTTTAAAAAATGTCTTGACTGGCCCGCACCCATCAATCGAGGCCGCTTCCAGCAGTTCATTTGGGACGCCTAGGAAAAACTGCCGGAACATATAGATGCTAAAGCACTTTGCAACAAAAGGCACAATCAACGAAGCCCAGGAATTAATCCAGCCCAGGTCCGCCATTTCCCGGTACATTGGGAGCATAATCGCCTCTGCCGGAAACACCATTAAGCTAATGACCAGGGTCAGCAAAAGGTTCTTCCCCCTAAATTCAAATTTCGCCAAAGCATACCCGCAAATGGAATTCACCAAAAGGTCCAGGGCAATAATTACCAGGACATAAAACAGGCTGTTCCCAATAAATTTCCACATATTAATCCTCTGGAACACTTCTATGTAATTGCTTAAAGAAGCCCCTGTCGGGAAAAAGGTAGACAGTGAATTCAACCCTTTAAAAATCTGCGCTTCTGGCTTAAGCGAGGATGAAACCATCCACAGTAAGGGCGATACAAATAAAAGCGTAACCAAAATATTCCCAAGGTAAAAGGCAATATTCCCAAATGTTTTTTTCCTTGACATACAATCCAAACCTCCCAACCTATTCTGCCTTAATTATTTTTTTCATCCCCAATGACAGGCCGATGACAATTACAAAGAAAACAGCCGCCACCGCACAGGCATATCCGAAATTCCTCTTTTGGAACCCTTGCTCGTAAATGTAATACACCAACGTCCTAGTTGAGTTCTGCGGCCCTCCCTTGGTCATGACATACGGCTGGGTAAACAGCTTCATCGCCTGGATAACCGTGATCATCACAACATATTGGATTACGCTTTTAAGCCCTGGGAGAGTTACATAGAGAAAGCTCTGAAGCTTCCCTGCGCCGTCAATAGAAGCCGCCTCATACTGCTCCCTGGAAATTCCCTGCAGGCCTGCCAAGAAAATCATCATCTGGTACCCTGCCCCCTGCCATGCGGACATAAAGATAATAGAATTCATCGCCGTCTTGGGGTCGTTCAAAAACCCGCACGGCTCCAACCCTAATTTCACAAGCAAAGCGTTCAAAAGGCCGCTGTCCGGGCTTGAATTATACAGCACCGTCCACAAAATCGCCACCACTACCATTGAGGTCACCTGTGGGCTGAAATATGCCGCGCGGAAGATAGGCACGCCTTTCCTCCGTGAAGAAATCAGCATAGCCAGCGCTAACGCCAATACTGTCTGGAACGGCACAACCAAAACCGTAAAGTACAGCGTGTTTTTCACTGCAATCCAAAAATCTTCGTCCTGAAACAATTCCACAAAATTATTGAAGCCACAGAAAATAACCCTGTCTGGCCGCATAATATTATAATCTGTAAATGCATACCGGATCGTCTGCAAAGACGGATAGAGCAAAAATGCCGCCAGCAAAGCAACCGCTGGGATAACAAAAATATAGGCCGCCCTTCTTTCACTTATTTTATTGATTGATTTCTTCATTGCCAGTCCCCCTTTCATCAATCCTTCGCATAATATTTCGCATAATCCTTATCCATGGCTGCCGCTGCCGCGTCCAGCGCTTCCTGCGGGTCAACGCCGGTAAAAATGTTCAGCATAGCCTCTGAAAATTCAGCCGTCAGCACGCTATAAGAAGGCGTCCTGGGCCTTGGATGCCCTGTCTCCATTAGCTGTTCTTTGAATATCGAACGGGGATATTCATTGTATTCGGTCAGCACGCCATAGCTGGAAATCCTGGTAGGGGGCTTTGAGATTGCCTGCGCATATGTAGTCACATTTTCCTTTGAAAACAGAAAGCGCATCACTTCTTCCACCGCCGCCATGTCCTGGGCATTCTTTGTGACAGACGCCGCCCAGTCGCCGGTTGGGGAGGTTAAAACCCCGTCCCCGTCTGCCACTGGAAAATACGTCACGCCCCAGTTCAGGTCTGGATAATCTTTTTCGAGCGTTGCAACTTCCCAGGAACCGCCCAGCATCGTTGCAGCCCTGCCGTTATGGAACTCTTTTTGGATTGGGTCAATATTCGCATAGCCATCTTGTATCAGGCTGTTCAAAAACTGAGCCGCCTCCACGCCTTCTTTGCTGTTCAGGTAGCCATCTGCCGAGCTTCCGTCTTCATTGACAAAATCCGTCCCATTGGAAATCCAGAATTGCCCCAGCACATAAGAAAGCCCTTCCCCTTTGTCCATAATGATGTTGGTCCCCACTACCCCGTTCCCTGTCAGCTTTTTGGCAACATCATAATATTCACTCCAAGTCCATGCATCCTCTTTTTTCTCTGGCACAGAAATCCCCGCCTGGTCCAGCATATCTTTATTGTAATACAATGCCACAGAGCTTTCGGTGGCCCCTACAGCATAAATCTTCCCATTATATGTGTTCTGCTGTTTGGATGGCTCGAAAAAATCACCCCATTCTTCCTCCGAAAAAAGGCTGTCCAATGGAAGCGTCACCTCGTTCGCCGCATAAATTGACACATTTGGCCCATCCACATACAGGATATCCGGCAAGTCATTGGAAGTGATGGCTGCATTGACCTTATCTTCATAAGCATAAGAATCTGCACGCACAATCGCCTCGCGCCGAAGCTCAATTTCCCCTTCATGTGCCTGGTTAAATTCCCCGATTTTCTCAACCCACCATTCCTCAATGGCTGGCTCGTCACTGGGGCTCCATATGGTGACCACCGATTCCCCTTCCTCGTTGACCCTCTCCTTCGCCTTGCCGCATCCTGTGGAAACAACTGACGCCAGCGCAGCCGCCAACAAAACTGCAACCATTCTTTTCCTCATATTCCCTCTCCTTCCTCATCTTTTCCAGATGGATTCCATGCAGAAAATATCTGCCTTGCTAATGCATTCCGGTGTGTCTGTATGTAATATGAAACATCCGCTGCCTGATGCGCCATAAAACACCTTTGTCCCTACGGCCTCCCCGCCGTTCACATAAACCTCCACTACCCTGCGGTCCACAAATATTTCCAGGCTCTTCACCTTATCCACCCCTGCCGGGAACTGGACATGCTCGCTTGGCACCCCCTGCGTTTCCAGCCGCAAGCCCTCCCTGTCATTTACCAGCATAATCTTGCATTCTCCATCCCCTCCCAATTGGATGGAAAATGGGGCGTCTTGCGCAAATTCCAATTCAGCCTTATAGGTATTGGGGCAAATCCCTTCTAGGCAGACATTTTCCCTCCGCCCCTGGTACACAACCCCTTTTTTCAAAGAATCAACCTCTTTTATTGGGGTCAGGTACAGCCGATTGCCCCTGATATGCATTTCCCTGGGGAGGGTCATGCTCCCGCAGGCCCCTCCTTCCAGTTCCAGATGCTCCCCATAAAAATCTGAAACCCATCCAATGCTGACCCTGCGCCCCCCATGCTCAAAACTCTGCATGGCGTAACAATTGCTGCCAAAATCAAACCAGCCTTCATTCTCCTTCGTAAATACGCCATCCTGAAACTCCCCCACATAATATCTGCACATTTGGTACCTGCCGCAGTTATCATAATGGTACATCCATGCGCCCACCGCTATATATTTGCCATCCAGCCCAATCAAATCTGGGCATTCCATGCAGCGGATCCCCGGCTCCTCCTCCACAAGCAGCGGCCCAATATAATCCCAATGGCACAAATCCTCTGACCCATACAGCAAAATAGCCGCCTTCCCATCCAACGCGCTCCCAAGGACCATATACCATTTCCCATCTGCCCTTACCACTTTTGGGTCCCTAAAGTCAAAAGAAGCGCCCTGGGGCGGATGGGCAACTACCAGGCTTTCTTCCGTAAAATACAACATGTCCCTGCTTCTCATCATCCACTGCTGCTGCAATGTTTTTTCACTGTCAATGCACGGCCCGCTGCTGCGCGTGAAAAAAAACACCGCCTCATCCCCCTGCACCACCGCTGAGCCGGAAAATGCGCCGCCTGACAGCTCCTTTGGGTTTTCAAGGATCTCTTCCTGCGGCTCTAAAACGACTGGAAGGTGCGTCCAATGGACCAAATCCTTACTTGCCGCATGCCCCCAATACATATTGGACCACTTCTGGCTATGGGGGTTAAACTGGTAGAACATATGGTAGCGCCCCTGAAACCAGCACAGCCCATTGGGGTCGTTGAGCCAATTTTTCCATGGGGCAAAATGATAAGCCTCCCGGATAGGGGAATCGTACTGCTTGGGCTCTTCTGCCCTCTCAAACCCGCCGCTCCCCTCGCCCTGCTCCAGGTAGCACACCCCTTTTTCTATGATATTTTCACAGCCGCTAAGGTAACATAAGGAAACCTGGCACCCACGGCAGGACACCTCATATTCCGCGTCCTGTTCCACAGGTATCTTCATCCATCTGTAATATGCTTTCCCTGCCAAAAACTCACGGCAATCCCCCGCCCCAGAAACCACACGGACCACCCCTCCTGGCTGCAAAGCCTTGGCAAACAGTTCCAACATCGTATAATTTCCTGTATTCATCCTATCCCTCCTGCTTTATATATGAAACCGTTTCCATTTATTTTGACCATTATTTCATATATTTTAGTTCCTATATTATATAAATAAATATTATTTCTATGGAACCCGTTCCATAAACTAATTGTAGTATACCATGCAGCATTTGTCAATTGCATTTTGGGATATTTTCCTTTTCAGCAAAAAAAGAAGGTTTTGTATTGTGCATATTTTACAAAACCTTCTTTTCTTATCTAATTCCACTAAATTTTCCCTTTGAATTTCTGGCAATACTGCCAAAAAAATTGGCTAAACCGTCCCCCCTTGTTGGATATCCACATCTAAAATTAGCCGATGCGGCACATTTTTCCTCTGTTCGACCATATCGAGCAGCGTATTTACAGAGACTTCCGCCAATAATTCTACATTTTGCCTAATTGCCGTCAACTGAGGGTATACCATATTGGCAGGCGTAGTCGCGTCAAAACCGATAATGGAAATATCTTCTGGCACCCGCATCCCCTTTCTCATCGCCGCATTCATGCAGGCAATCGCAGCCAAATCCCCGCCAAAAACCCCGTCAATGTCTGGATGCTCCTGGAATATCTGGTCGGCTATCTTACAGTATGCGTCCCAACAGAAGATATTCCATTCCATAATTTCCTGCAGGACAACCACCCCATGTTCCTCCATCCTTTGCGTGAAGGTGCGGTATCTGTCATTCGCCATTACATTGGGCGAAACGCCTGAGACCAAGTATATTTTCTTCCGGCGCGCCTGCAGCATCAATTCCGCCGCCAAATCTCCGCCTTTTCCATGGTCGCAGCCAATAAGCGGGATTTGCGGCCCCAAATCCCGGTCAATCGAAACAATTGGCTTTGTCTGTTTCCTGTATTCTTCCACCTCCAGGCCATGGGAAGCTGTGATAATCCCATCCACCATATTCCGCTCTAGCATATCCAGGTATTCCTGTTCCCGCCTGCTAATGCCCACCGTATTGCAAATCATTGTCTTATATCCCTGCCCATACAGCTCCATCTCTATATGCTTGACCACGGCAGAAAAAAATGGGTGGTCCAAATCAGGCACAATCACCCCTACAATCCCCGTCTTATTATGGTACAGGTTCCTTGCCAGCTCATTTGGCGTATAATTTAATTTCTTTGCCGCTTTTTCTATTTTTTTCCTCGTCCCAGGCGAGACATAGCCTGACCCGTTCAGCGCACGTGACACGGTCCCTACCCCCACCCCTGCTTCCTGCGCTACTTCCCTAATACTTGCCATTTTATTCCCTCGTATATATCTTTCCATGTTGGCACGCAACCCTTTGTTTGCCCTGCCGCTTTATTAATGTTTTAATATATTTTCAGCTAAAAGTCAATGGATTTACATGAAATGTATGCGGGCAGGTTACAAAGCCATAGGCTCCGCCTTCGCAAACGCTTAATATTTTTATTAGATGAAAGGATGGTCCTTCCCTCCTTGAGCGGCTCTGTCCGTACTTGAAAGGCTAGCCCCCTCTCTAATAAGCTTTCCGCGTATGAGTTGGATGTTGGTTTCTGCATGGCTTCTCTACAACTGATATATAAAACAAGGGCGAAAAGCTTATTTTCAAGCCTTTCCCCCTAATAATATCATAGAAGACCTGTATTTACAGACTTTCCTTCATAGTTTCTTCCACATAGACATACATATTCAGTTACTACTTTTCTCTGTTTTAATTCTTATATATCTGTTTAAAACTATTAAAACAATTTGACAATATATTGAAATTTTTTGTATTGAACATATCTTCATAGGATTGTTCAGAACTTGACCATATAACTACAATTATATAATCTTCTCCAAAATACAAACATTTTTCTATAATTACCCCATCTGAATATTCATAAACTAATGTATTACGATAATCTAAATTCCTACTACAACATGGAATATTGATAAAAACCCCTTTGTCATCCAAAAACTCCCAACAGTCAGAGCTGCTTTTATTACCGAGTTTCATTTCTACATTATTATATCGTTCACACAAACTTATTAGAATAGACTCATACATATCTAAAAAATAATCCATTTGTATATCTGAAAAATCATAATCCATCCAATATTGCAACACCCTAATATAATTTCCTTTTTTTTGCTCGTCTTCACTTATATAAAAACTCACATCTGTTGGTTGGCTGACCGTGGTAATATTTTCTTCCATGATCAATGATTTATATTCTCCAAAAACATATTGATTTATAAACTCTGAATTATTCTCAATATCTCTTTTATCATCTTCTTCAAAAAAGGACGATGTATTAATTCCCTGCAACATACCGTATAATAAACTACGCGAAGACGGAACTAAATACTTATAGCCATCTGTGAGGAATTTTATTATTTTTAGATTACTTACCCCCATTATTGTTAATACCGTTAAACTAAACAAAATTGGAAACCAGCTATATTTATTTTTTTTTAAGATCTCTGGTTTACTTTTTATAGGTAATTCCTTAATCTGTTTTATCACTTTAGAAAAATTTTCATTAAATAATTCATCATTTGAAAAATCTACATATAATCTTGATTTTAAATAATATGGCAAATATGCTTCTCCATTTTCATCTTTTTCTATAACTGCGGGAATAAACTTTGTCTGTTTAACATCTTTATATACATCGTTTGATATAATTTGAGTTTCTGCTCCTACGCCACCCTCTCTACTATCAGCTTTCTCTTTATATGTCTTTCCTAATAATATAAGAACTTTATCAACCTTTTCAATTTGTTCCATAAAATAATTCAAATCTTGCCCTAACTTTAAATCATAAATATCCACAACACAATTTATACCATGCTCCCCTAATTTTGTTACTAGTCTAATTATCCATTCTTCTGTTGTATCTTTATGACAATATGAAATAAAAACTGTCTTTATCTCTAATTCACCTTCTTGCATATATAGTTTCCCCTTTAAATTATCTACTATAATTAGATAATATTATACCATATGCACTTATTTATGTACAAGCATTTACAATATAAATAATTTATACCTAAAATGAAATTTTAAATTCCATTGCCCACTTATGTAGTGGAATTTACTCCTACACAGTTGATATTTACTCTTTCATATTCTCACGTTATGATTATCTTTTCCTCTGACAGCAGTAGAAGGAGGAACCTTTTTAGTAAATATATCCCTGGCAACCAAACGCATCTTTCTCTCGAAAGCTATATCTATATCAAGAACAAATTGAACAAAGGCGCATACTTTAAAGATATCGCCAGGTTCCTGTGCAAAGGCCCCACCACAATTTTAAAGGAAGTAAGACCCCAATAAAACCATCCCTGATTGTTCATCATTATATAAGCCATTCACACCCTGCATGACCTGGATCACAAAGCCTAATTTATCTTCTGGCACCTTTTCCAGCATTTTAATTGCTTCCTGTCTGATTGCCGTCATAAAGAAACACACCTCACTTTTTTGATATCCTAAGGGCTTCACTCATTTACATCTATATACCATCAGATTGGCCCATCCTTGTTTATGTGGATCTCCACCTTTGCCCCTGCACCAAATTCAAAATACCCTGTTTTCTCCTTTTAATTCTTTTTCAGGGCAAAAATAAAGATGCCAGAAACCGCTTAAATCCAAGGTTCCTAGCATCCTTATCGGGTTGGGCTATTCAATTCATAGCTTAACAGCTCGTAGGGGAATCGAACCCCTGTTTCCGCCGTGAGAGGGCGGCGTCTTGACCGCTTGACTAACGAGCCATATTTTGTAACTTCAAAACTCAACATGGTTAGTATACATGCTGAGTTTGAAAAAGTCAAGCATTTTTTTGAAAAATTTGCAAAAATTTGTATTTTAGTCTCCGCAGCCGTCCAATAATAAGATATGCTCTTTCAACATAGACACCGCCGTCCCCTTTACTATTTTATTCTCCAGCCCCTGCCCATCGGGCGCCAAAACCGCTGCTTTCACATATTCCTTCGTATGCCCAACAAAATACTCTTCCCCTCCAAAGGAAAGCTTCTCTTCCATCAGGACTTCCAGCTCCTTCCCCATATGCCATTCCAGGTATTCCTGGTTCATAGGGAGCAAATCTGCAAAAAGTGCATCGCTCCTCTCCCCTTTAGCCCCCTCTGGCACCTGATGCCCCATGGTTGCCGCCTTTGTGCCTTTGCGTATGGAATACTTGAAAATATGGACTTCAAAAAATTTAATTTTTTTGAGGAATTCCCTGGTTAGCGCAAACTCTTCCTCCGTCTCCCCTGGGAAGCCCACAATCACATCTGTGGTAATTGCCGGATGCACAAAATATTTGCGGAGCAGTTTGCACCCCTCCTCATACCTTTCACAAGTGTATTTCCGGTTCATCCGTTTTAAAGTCGCGTCACAGCCGCTTTGCAGGGACAAGTGGAAATGCGGGCATACTTTCGGCAATTTGGACAATTCCCTGGCAAATTCCTCCGTCACAATCCCTGGTTCCAAAGACCCCAGGCGGATCCTTTCAATCCCATCCACCTGATGCACCTTCTGTATCAGGGATAACAAATTTATGTCTGGCGTTCCACTTTTATGCGCAAAATCCACGCCGTAGGAGCTTAAATGGATCCCCGTCAATACAATTTCCCTGTACCCTCCCAAAGCCAATGCCTCCGCTTCTTGCACCACATCCGCCATCGCGCGGCTACGCACCCTTCCCCTTGCATATGGGATAATACAGTAACTGCAGAACTGGTTGCACCCATCCTGCACCTTTATAAACGCCCTTGTATGCTCCCCTGTGCCGCTGGCTCCCAGTTCCTCATACTCTTTATCCTCTGCAATATCCCCAACAGAGCCATAGGGGCGTTCCCATTCTCTGGACTGAAAAAACTGCTCCAGCAACTCCACCAATTGGTGCTTCTTATTGTTCCCAATTAAAATATCAATGGCAGGGTCGTCCTGTGCCTGCCCTTTTGACGTCTGTACATAACAGCCTGCCGCAACAACCACGCTGTCTGGATTTTTCTTTTTGGCACGGTGGAGCATTTGCCTGGACTTACGGTCTGCAATATTGGTCACGGAACAAGTATTGACCACATACACGTCGGCTTGCTCCTCAAAAGGCACAATCTCATAGCCGGCTTGCTCTAAGATTTTCCTCATGCCTTCTGTCTCATATGCATTTACTTTACAGCCTAGGTTATGCAATGCTGCTTTCTTCATTCTTTTCACCCTTTCTTCTTTTATGCCAATGGCAAACTGCCGAAAAGCGGATGGTTTTTATTTCCTAAATTGGCAATGAGACCATTGACTTTTCTTTGGAAAGACGATACTATAGAGAAAATATTTGTTAGGTATCTCAAGAAATATCATATGGAACATAATCAATAAGGAGGCTATTCACATGAAAACAGTACAGATTTCTCTTAATTCAATTGATAAGGTAAAATCTTTCGTAAATGCAATCACCCAGTTTGACTATGATTTTGACCTGATCTCTGGAAGGTATGTCATTGACGCAAAATCCATTATGGGTATTTTCAGCCTTGACCTTTCCAAGCCCATCGACCTGGCAATCCACGTTGAGAGCGACCTGGATGAGATTATGGAAGCTTTACAGCCATATCTGGTAGCCGTTTAGAATAGGTGCAGCAACTCACTCCCCCACAAAAGGAACCTTTCCTTTTTGGGGGAGTCTTTATTCCTGCGGGCAACGAGCCAAACAGCCCGCGCTTATACATCTGCCTCTACCACAATCGTTTCTGCTGTCTCAATGGCTGCCTTTACCAATTCTGCAATTTTTTCCTCTAAATGCGTCTCAGAGCGCCGGATAATTTTCAAATTAGGCTTGGTCACTGGGTGCTTGGCCACAAATATCGTGCAGCAGTCCTCATAAGGCAGGATGGAGGTTTCATAAGTCCCTATCTTTTCTGAAACTTCAATAATCTCCTGCTTATCAAAACCGATTAAAGGGCGGTACACTGGAATCTGGCATACTTCATCTGTTGCCGCAAGGGACTGCATGGTCTGGCTTGCCACCTGCCCTATGCTCTCCCCTGTAATCAGCCCCAGGGAATTTGTCTCCCTGGCAAATTCTTCCGCAATCCGCATCATATAACGCCGCATGATAATTGTCAGCTCTTCATGGGGGCATTTTTCATAAATATACATCTGGATTTCTGTAAAGTTCACGACCTTCAAATAGATTGGCCCGGCATATTTTGCCACAATTTTTGCCAAGTCCACCACTTTCTGCTTTGCCCGCTCGCTGGTATAAGGCGGCGCATGGAAATAAACCGCATCCAGCTTCACGCCGCGCTTTGCTATCATATACCCTGCCACAGGGCTGTCTATCCCCCCTGACAGCAGCAGCATCCCTTTCCCATTGGTGCCAACCGGCATGCCGCCTGGGCCTGGCACTGTTTCAGAGTAAATGTTGATTTGCTTGCGGATTTCCACATTCACCATAATATCCGGGCAATGCACGTCCACCTTCATCTCCGGGAAAGCTTCCAAAATGCGTTCCCCTAAGGCGGCGTTCACTTCCATGGAGGTTAGGGGGTAACTTTTCTTCGCCCGCCTTGTATTTACCTTAAAAGTCTTGTTTTTGTCTGGGTAACGGGCGTCCAAATAGGCAAGCACATCTTCTGCAAGCTTCTCAAAGCCTCCCTCTTCTGTAAGCACTACCGGGCAAATGCCTACAATCCCAAACACACATGCAAGCCTTTCCACCGCCTCTGCATCATCATATTCCCCAAGCGCCTCAATATAGATGCGCCCTTGTTCTTTGGAAATCAGGAAATCCCCTTCCACAGGCCGCAGCGCATACTTAATTTGCTGCACCAGTGCGTCCTCAAATAAATGCCGGTTCTTGCCCTTAATCCCGATTTCCCCATATTTTATCAAAAATGCCTTAAACATATTCCCTCCTACTCAATGCCTGGTAAATTTTTGGAGCATCGGCACAAGCCCTTTTAATGTGTCCAGGCAATACCCCACTTCTTCTAACGTGTTCCCAGGGCTAAAGCTTATGCGTATGGTAGACCCAAGGCTTGCCTCCCCTGCATGGATTGCCTGCAGGGTGCTGCTGGGAGCTGGTTTATTGGAGGAGCATGCGCTTCCGGCAGATACATAAACCTGTCTCTCTTCCAATGCATGGAGCAGCACCTCGCTGCGCACGCCTTCTACGCTCAGGCTTATAATATGGGGGGCGCCCTCCCTGCCTGCAGGGCCGTTGACATACGCCCAACCCATGCCTGCAATCCCCGCGAGGAATGCTTCCTTTAATTGGTACATATGCTCCTGTTTATGGGAAAACTGCTCGTAAGCTTCTTTCGCTGCCTGGCCCATGCCCGCAATCCCTGGCACATTTTCCGTCCCAGAACGCATCCCGCGCTGCTGCCCGCCGCCGTATATGGCTGGCTTTAATTTTGTCCGTTCCTTTACATACAAAAACCCTGTCCCTTTTGGCCCATGGATTTTATGGCCGCTTACGGACATCATGTCTATCCCCAGATTTTTCGGATGGACTTTATATTTTCCATATGCCTGGATGGCGTCTACATGGAACAATGTCCCTGGGTTCTTTGCCTTTATTATCGCCCCTGCCTCCGCAATTGGCTCTACCGCCCCGATTTCATTGTTCACATACATTATGGATGCCAAAATAGTCTCCGGCGTAATAGCCTCCTCCAACTGCTCCAGAAAAATCTGCCCTTCCTTGTTGACATCCAGCCAGGTCACAGAAAACCCCTGCCCCTCCAGGTACTTCATAGGGGCCGCCACCGCCGGATGCTCTATTTTGGTAGTGATAAGATGCATCCCCGCCCTTTTGTTGGCCATTGCGGCGCCAAGGATGGCCAGGTTATTGGATTCTGTCCCGCCAGAGGTAAAAATCAGCTCTGACTCGCTGGCCTTTAAAGTCCTGCCGATATGCTTTGCCGCAGTTTTTATATAATTCTCCCCTTCCATCCCCTTTTGGTGTAGGGAAGAAGGGTTCCCATAATCCTCTGACAAAGCCCGCACCATTACTTCCCGCGCGCCGTCCGAACAGCGCGTAGTTGCCGCATTATCAAAATATGCTTCCATCTCAAGCCTCCATCTCATAAGCCAGCATGGCAAGGGCCGCGACGCCCGCCGTCTCTGTACGAAGAATCCGGTTCCCCAAAGTAACCAATTCCATCCTGCCTTCCACTGCTTGTATTTCTTTGGGAGAGAATCCGCCTTCCGGGCCGATAAAAATCCCAACAGAACTCCCTTTCTCTATCTTGCCAAAGACTTCCCTTGTATATGCCATCCCGCGCGCCTGCTCATATGGCATCAGGCACAAATCCAAGGTTTTTGCATATTCCACCGCCTCGGCAAAGCTTCTGACAGGCAAAACCTGGGGAATAAGGCTGCGCTTAGACTGCTTGGCTGCGCTTTCTGCAATCGCCTGCCAACGCGCCTGCCTGGCCGCCGCCTTTTTCCCATCCAGCTTCACGATACAATTTTGCATTGCCACAGGGACAATTTCACAGGCCCCAAGCTCCACCCCTTTTTGGATAATCATTTCCATTTTATCCCCTTTGGGCAGCCCCTGGAATAATGTGGCTTTCACTGGAAGCTCTGTCCCAGCACAAGGCCTGATTATTTTAAGCGCCACTTGTTCCTGGCTGATTGCGGCAACCTCACAGAGGAAATTCCCTCCTTGCTGGTCACTGACGCGTACTTGTTCCCCAGACTTCATGCGCAAGGCATTTTTTATATGGTTTACATCACTTCCTGTAATCACAACCCCTTCCGGCGTAATCTGCCCAGGGCTTACAAAAAATTGGAACATATCAATCTTTCCTGGCGGCAATGCTGACCCATTCCCCCAAGCGCGACACTTCCAAAATGGTAAGCCCCGCCTGCTGGACTGCCGCTTTCACCGCTTCCTCCTTAAAATCAATAATACCGCTTGTAATATATATGCCCCCCTGCCTTAAGCGTCCAGGCACTACCGGGGTTAGGGGGATAAGCACATCTGCAAGGATATTTGCCACAACCAGCCCATACCCTCCGCCTATCTGCCCCTGCAAGGCGCCATCATCCGTCAGATTGCCAAGATAGCACTTAAAGTCCCCCTCAGGAAGGCGGTTCACTTGCATATTTTCGAGGGAAGCGGTGATGCACAATGGGTCAATGTCCGTCCCCACAACCTGCCCTGCCCCAAGCTTCAGGCAAACCACAGAAAGGATCCCGCTGCCGCACCCCACATCTAACACCTTGTCCCCTGGTTCCATGTATTTGCAAATCTGCTGGATGCAGAGCCGCGTCGTTTCATGCTTGCCTGTGCCAAAAGAGGTTCCTGGGTCAATTTCAACCACGCAGCGGCAATCCATGGAATCAGGAAGGCTCTCCCAAGTTGGCTTAATCAAAATACCTTCTACCATAAAAGGCTTAAAATATTGTTTCCAATTATTAATCCAATCCTTGTCCTCGGTCTCCCCCTGGGCAATCGTCCCCGCCCCAATATCCATGGACAGGCGCAAGTTCTCCAATTCCTCTTTTACCTGCCCCAACAAACTGCTATGCGCTTTTCCAGCATCCAAATAAAAACTTACAAACGCAACCCCATCGTCTGGCGGGAGTTCTGGGAGGATGTCAATAAACATTTTTTCTTTGTCCTCCTGGGATAAAGGAACATTATCTTCAATCTGCACGCCTTCTATGCCAAGGCCTGCCAATATGCCGCTGACAAAATCCTCCGCCTGGGTAGTCGTCTGGATCGTATATTTTTCCCATTTCATGAAAGGCCCCTCCTAAGAGCGTGATACAAATGCAGCCCTACGCAGTAAACTGCTTTTTTAACAAATCGTATGTCTTATTGATCATTTGTAGGGTCCCTGTGTCCCCTGCTGCATTGTCGGGATGATATATTTTAATCAATTCTTTGTATCGTTTCTTTAACGCAAGCTCATTGTCCACGCCAGAAAAAAACATTTCTGCTTCTGAACTGTCACAGGATACCGAATAAGCACTGTACTTATTAGCTTTCTTAGTATACTGTTCCTTCTCCATCGCCATTTCCTTTTTCTCCCTTGCAAGGTTCTGCAGCTCCCCCTCTAGGATTTTCCACTTCATTTGGAACAGGCGCTTTTCCTCTGTGAGGCGCTTTTCCTCCATTTTCTTCCGAAAATAAAATTCCCTTTTCTCCCGCTCAAATTCCCTCCTGTCTTCTTCTAACTTCCGTTCCCCCTGCACCAACTTATTTATCCTCAATTCTTCTGCAACTGGCTCTAGAACTAACTCACTTGCTGTTCCCTCTGGCATTGCGCCGCCTCCTTTTCCATAATCCACCAACTGTAATTATCTTCTAACGCTATATTATACAATACACACTTTTAAATAGCAATGGGAAATTTCCTATCTATGAAGGGCAAGGGCGTAACAGGGAAAAAGGGCGTTCCCACTCCATACAACATTTTGTATTGGCGGAAACACCCTTTTTCATTTGCTAGGTTAGAAACTCTGCATGCACTGCCCGAACCTCTGTTTTGCTTCGTCCACTTTCTGCATTTCTGCGGACGGCGTTGGGTAATATCCCTTCTCATGCATCATATGAAACACTTCATTCTGGATGGTATGCTCCTTTTCCAGGCAGTCCAGAATTGCATTCCTCACATTATCATGGACACATTCATTGGAAAATGTGTTGTATAATGTTGTGGCTGTTTTTTCCGCGGTCAGCGCGTCCGCAAACATTTCTTTTTCTGAATAAAATGAATCCTGCATATTTTCCTCCTGATTTCGCATTCTGTGGTTGATGGACGTTGCCTTGTATGGCCAAACCTGCAGCCCATGTTAGCTTAACTGGGAATAAAGGGAACGGAAATGCTCCTTATGCTCATTGGAAATCTCCGTAAATTTTGCCTTCATCTCCATATCGCTGCAATTATCCGCCAGCACCTGGAACTTTTTAATTAAAAGCTCCTCACCGGAAAGTAAATCATTCAAAGCAGAAAGTTCTTTTTCTGAAATCTGGTCCATAAGAATCTCCTTTCACTTATCTTTGCCAGGGAACTGAAAACTGCCTGACAAAAATATCTTTCCGCTTTTGGGGCAAACTATGCATTCCATATTCTCTCATAACTGCCCTTCCTAATGTCAAATCCCCTCGTGTTCACGGGAATAAAAACAAGCACGCAACGATCACGCATGCCGCCGCCGTACTGGCCCAAAACGCCACGCCTGGTTTATATTCCCCATATGCTTCTATTTGTTTTTTCACCCGACGCTGCTCATAGAATAATTCTGCAACCATGACAAGCAAAAATAAAAAGATCCAACCCAAGTTCCCAAGCGCCTCCCTGGAATTATTTTCAATAGAATATATGTTAAATTTTACAAAAATGCCCAATATAAAAATATAAACCCATGCCACGAACCATATAATGGATAAAAACCCGGCTTTTGTGATTTTCCGATCCCGCTCTTCCACCAATGTTTTATCAATGCTGCGGTAATTATATAACATCAGCGCAGTGGTGATGTCTATACAGTAGGCAATGGCAAGGATAGAAAATATCCCATCCATTTGGCTCCCCGCCAGAAATGCGCAAATGCCAAACAACAGCACAAACCCAAAGGAAACACACCCAATATGGAGGTCCATTTGAATTAGGACTTTCTTCACTTCCCTGACGTTGTACTCCACCTTATTATCATACCCTGCAAGCATAGAAAAATTCCCTGTCTTCACACTGCTGGAAAAATACAAGTGAAGGAACAACTGGACAAAAATACAAATAATCACCATCATTACAATTGTCCCCACATACAGTCGCCCGGCAAATCCCCCTGCAGCCAAATAACACAAAAATGCCCCTCCACTTGCCGCCGCAAGGATGCCTGGAGTTTTTGGCATCGTAATTTCAGCTTCCTTTGTCCCTTCCATAAAATGGTCTAACCCCATTCCAAAGTATGCTGCAATCTTCTGAAGCATATACACGTCTGGCAAAGTCTTATCCCGTTCCCAATTTGACACCGCCTGCCTGGTCACAGACAATTCTTCTGCCAGTTTTGACTGGGTAACTTCCTGTTGTTCCCGGAACTGCTTTATTTTCTTCCCTAGGCTTTGGGGCATTTGCTGACCCAAATTATTTTCATTTTGCTGACACATAATAAGCTCCCTCCTTTTTCTTGCCATCCTACCATTTTTTCGCTAAATATGCCAGCAACAATCTGTTGCCCAAAAGAATTTCCTATAAGATAAAAAAGGAGGCTGCCCCATGACAGCCCATGTGGCAACCCCTTCCTTACCATACCAAATAGCTCTACCCCTCCAGGCAAACATAAATCTGGCACGAATCATAATTTTCCACCGGAACCGGCAAAAGCACGCCGCTGTTCATCAATGCCGCCCCGGTATAAGACCCTGATGGCTCGTTATTTTTCCATATGGAATAAACGCCCTCTGGCCGCAGCCCGCGGAATTTTACGGACTGTGCCGACGGGTTGCCATGCAGGTCTGTGTAAACCACGCCCAGGTATGCTTCTTTCCCGTCCTTATCCGCATATTCCCAGGCGGTGAAATCACGGTTTTCCAATGGGGAAGTAATCCGGTAGTAATCCCCAAATTGGAACAGCCTATAACGCTCCTTAAAGGTACGCACCTGCTCCCTTGCCTCTTCTTTCTCCTCCTCTGTCATCTTGCTTAAGTCCAGCTCATAGCCAAAGGTCCCCTGCATAGCGCAGATGCCCCTGGTCTTAAATGGCGTAACCCTCCCATTTTGATGGTTCGGGCAGACAGACACATGGGCGGACAAAGAAGACATTGGGTAGCCAAAGGATGTCCCATACTGGATGCTCAACCGTTCAATTGCGTCTGTATTATCGCTGCACCAAATCTGAGGGGCATAGTAAAGCATCCCTGCATCATACCTGCCCCCGCCTCCGCTGCAGCCTTCCAATAATAAATCTGGATACCGCTCCAGCATTGCTTCCATCACTTCATACAAGCCCAGCACATACCGGTGGCGTAACTCCCCCTGGCGTTCCCTTGGGAGCATGGCGCTGTAAGCGGCGGCTACGGAACGGTTCATATCCCATTTCACATACTGGATGTTAGCGGAATCCAGTATGGCAAACAGCCGTTCCTTGATATAAGCCTTTACATCCTCCCTGCTCATATCCAGCACAAGCTGCGACCTGCTGCGGATAGGCTTTCTGTCAGGCACCACCATGGCCCAATCAGGGTGGCTCCGGTATAAGTCGCTGTCTTCGGAAATCATTTCCGGCTCAAACCATAAGCCAAACATCAGCCCCATCCCATTGACTTCATCCACCAGTTCCTTAAGGGTGCAGCCAAGTTTGCTTTCGTTGACATACCAGTCCCCAAGCCCAGAATAATCGTCGTCCCGTTTCCCGAACCAGCCGTCGTCCAAAACCAGCATATCCAATTCCAGCTTTTTTGCCTCTTTGGCAATGCCCAATAACTTTTCCGCATTAAAATCAAAATAGGTTGCCTCCCAGTTATTGACCAGAATCGGGCGCCTTTTGTCCTTCCAACTGCTTCGGATTAAATTTTTCTGGAACCCATTGTGGTAGCAATGGGACAATTTCGCCAACCCTTGGCCGCTGTAAGCCATGGCAATTTCCGGCGTTATAAAATACTCGCCTGGCTGCAGGCTCCAAGTGAACACAGAGTCGTCAATCCCCATCACCAGCCTGGTTTGGTGGAATTGGTCTACCTCGGCATGCATATGGAAGCCCCCGCTGTAGAGCAGGGAGAACCCATAGCAAGCCCCCATATCTTCATTGGTATTTTTATCTGCAAGGATGACAAATGGGTTATGCTGATGGCTGGAGGTCCCCCGGGTGCTTCTTAGCTCCGTAACGCCATGGAACAGCGGCACCCGCTCCATCTCCCGCTCCCCGGCATGGCGCCCATAGAAATGGATCATGTCCATGCCGTCATGGTTCATGTCGAGGCATGCGGACAGAATTTTGGAAAGCCGCACTTCCTGGTCCGTCCTGTTCTCCACCATAGCTGCCCTGGTAATAATGTCATGCTCTTCATACACTCCATAATACAGGTGCAGGTAGAATTCTTCCTGGCTGTCTTTTAAAATAATTTCCAGTGTGTCAACTGGCTCTTCTTCTGAAGCGAACATAGCTGGAAGCCCCTCCAGCGCATATTTTCCATGGTAGGCCTTATAGCTGTCAAAAAACAGCAGGCAGTCCCGAACGCCAGTCCCAAGGTCTGCGTACATGCAGCTAATCCGGTAATCCCCGCTCCCACGCACCGGGAATTCCTGGGGCAGGAAGTCAAGGGAATAGGTCCTGTCCTCCCTTGCTTCATAGATATTCCCGGAAAACCCCCGGTCCGCCATGGATATCATATAGGAATAATCTGTTTCATCCGTTTTGCTTCCATAATAAGTATGCAAAAGGATGCCTTTGCTGTCCGCTTTCATTTGATATGTGCTGTTGTCCGTCTGAAGGGTAAATACATTATCTTTGATTATAATTGCCATAGATTAACTGCCTTTCTTCATTAATAGATACCGCATCTGCCGGGCTGGCCCTTCGATTTTACAGGGCTTAGACTAACCATAGATATTCATACGGCCCTAACTGGATGCGGTTGCCATAAGACCTGACATACCTTCCGGTTATGGAATCCCGCATTTCCCCAGGCAGCCCAAACCAGTCAAACGCGCTGGATTCCACCCATTGCTCCTGCTCTGAGAAGTTTGCCAACACCAGCATTTTATCCGCCTTGTGGAAGCAGAATACCGCTGGGTTCCCTGTATCCACCGGGACCGCCCGGTATTTGGAACTGAATAGCTCGCTGGACTTGCGGATTTTTATCATAGTTTGTATTTTGGAGAAAATCTGCCCCTGGACTGTGGCAAAATCTGCCCGGCTTTCTGCCGCTTCCCAATCCATCTTGCCCCGATGGAGCCAACGGGAGTCCGCCGCATGTTCCGGCACCTGTTTATAGCTCCAGTCATTAAGCTGCCCGATTTCATCGCCGCTGTACAGCAAGGGGATTCCTGTATAGGAAACCACCATTGCATGGAGCAGAAGGATACGTTTCACTGCAAGTTCTACTTTATACATATGTTTCTCCCGCAGCCCCTGCTCCAGCCCGCACATAGAAGCCAGCGTCCCGCTGTTTCTGGCGTCTTTTGTCACAGGGTTGTATTCATACAGCTCCCCAGTGGAAAAGCTTCCTGGGAACTTTCCTTCCATAAACTGTATCATATACTGTTTATGCATCTCAGGGTCCAGCCCCAAATTCTTGAGGATGCCTTTTTCAAATCCCCAGCCAATGTCATCGTGGCAGCGCACATAGTTAATCCATGTGCCGCTGTCCGGGATGCCATAATCCACAGAGAGGGAACGCTCCATCAGCCGCACATCCCTGGTGGCAATGGAATTCCACAGCAGCACCATAAAGGAAGCGTTGTACATTACATTGCATTCCTTCATTTCCTGGTTCCCGAAATATTTTACAATTTCAAAAGGCTCCACAATCGCCTCTCCTAGGAATACCACGCTGGGGCATACCTGCTGCACAATCTCATACATCATGCCCAGCAGCTTATGTACATTTGGGTGGTTCATGCATTGGGTTCCCAATTCTTTCCACATATATGGTATCGCATCCAACCGGAAAATGTCAACACCCTTATTCGCCAGGGTCAGCAGCACTTCCACAATCTTATTGAATACCTGTGGGTTTTTATAATTCAAATCCCACTGAAATTCATAAAAACGGGTCATTACAAATTTCTGGAGGTCTGGGTACCAGGTGAAGTTCCCAGGGGCAACGCCCGGGAAAATTTCTGTCATATGCTTCTCATATTCTTTCGGGATCGCGTCATCGTCAAACATAAAATACATGTCGTCGTAATCATGGTCGCCCTCCCTGTATTTCTGCACCCAGATATGCTCCTTTGCCGTATGGTTCAGCACAAAGTCAATACAGGTGCGGATGCCTTTGGCCTTTAAAAGCTTCATGACCCGTTCTAACTGCTTCATCGTCCCAAACTTATCGTCCACCATAAGGTAATCTGACACCGCATAACCGCCGTCGTTATTGCCTTCCCTGGATTTTAAAAGAGGCATGAAATGTACATACGTGACCCCAAGCTCCGCAAGGTAGTCAATCCGTCCCTCAAATTCCTTAAGGTTATTGCTGAACCGGTCCACATAGAGCATCATGCCAACCATCTGCTCCGACTGATACCAGCCATTCCCGTCTTTGTCAGCTTTTTTCAAGGCGGCGGGACGGGTTTTTGCGGCATGTTCCAAAATAGACATTAACTGCCCCCAGCGGTACTCCGTAATCTCATTCCTTCCATAAAGTTCGTAATAGCTGTTCTGTAAATCCATACCGTATATTCCTTTTCTGATATTTTTCTGTTTCACAATAGCCTGCAAATGTGTGCATCCGATAAGCAAAACACACACAGATACAGGCTATAGGTATGATTATTTTACTGCGCCGTTTACAACACCGTTGATAATCTGCTTCTGACATACAATATAGAAAATCAGAATCGGCAGCAATGCCAACAGGTAAGATGCAAATGCCAGGTTATAGTTTGTTCCAAACTGTGACTGGAAGTTCAACTGTGCCAGCGGAAGCGTATTCACATCGCTGCCGGACATAATAACCAACGGGGTCATTACATCGTTCCAGGTACTCATGGCGGTCAAAACTGCCACAGTCGCATGCATTGGCTTCATGTTTGGGAAAATAATTTTCCAATATGTCTGCCATACGCCTGCCCCGTCCACGCATGCCGCTTCTTCCAGCGCAATTGGGATATTTTTCAAATACCCGGAATACAGCAGGATGTTCATTGGCATAAAGAACACCACATACAAAACAATCACGCCAAACCGGTTTGCAATGCCCATCTGGGAGGTTTGTTTTACCAGAGGCATCATCAGCACTGCAAATGGCACGAACATACCGCTTACAATATAGAAATAAGACGCCTTAAATAATTTCAGTTTTGCCATTTTCCTGCCAATTACATACCCTGCCAGGGAATGCAGCAGGATACAGATGACTACTGTCACGCCTGTGAGCAATAAGCTGTTCCCCAGGGAACGCCAGAAATCCGTTACCCTCATTGCTTCTGCGAAATTGTCAAAACTCCAGCTTGCGGGGAACCCTAATGCGCCCGCCACGTCGTTGGTCATTTCTGACGGTTTCTTAAAGGCAATGATTATCGTCATATAAAGGGGGAATAATATGGTAAGACAGCCAATTGCCAAAAGTATATTGATCACATTGTTCACGGCTTTGCCGCCAACTGCCCCTTCGCTTCCTTTGCTTCCTTTTTTTCCCATTATAACTGCTCCTCCTTACCTCCTAAGAATTTCATCTGCAGGAACGAAATCACTACGATCACTACAAAGAACACAAATGCATTCGCGCTTTGGAAACCGAACTGCCCGCCGCTCATACCATTGTTGTAAATCAGGTAGGAAATAGATTCTGTACTCTGGGACGGCCCGCCCTTTGTCAAGGACATAATCTGGTCGAATACCATCAGCGCATTTTTCATGCAAAGCACCAGGTTAATCGTAAAGAATGGCAAAATCAACGGGAAAGTAAGGTTCCAGAATTTTTTCCATCCGCTAACCCCGTCAATCATCCCTGCTTCATAAACTTCAGCCGGGACAGTCTGCAAACCTGAAATGTAAATAATCGTGTTCATCGCGATGCCCTGCCATGCGCCTACGATCACAATGGCAATCCAAGCTGTTTTGGTGTTTGCAAGCATACTGTTTTGGAGAAAACCGATTCCGGTTGCTTCCCCTACTGCCGGAAGGATGTATGTAAACACAAAACTGAAAATATAACCTACAACCAACCCTCCTAATATATTTGGAACAAAATATATTCCTCGTAACGCACTTTTTCCCCGTATTTCCCTGTTTAACCCCAAAGCCAGGATTAAACTAATTACATTGACCGCTATGGTCATAACTACTGCATATTTAAATGTAAACAGATAAGATTTCCCTACGCGCAGGTCGGTAAATAAATCTTTAAAGTTCCGAAGCCCCACCATATCAAAGTCGCCATACCCTTTGTAGTTGGTAAGCCCATAATAGAAGCCTTTCAACAGCGGTAGGGTATTGAATAAGAAGAACAGGACAAGCACAGGAATCAGCATCCCAAGAAAAATCTTATCATTTTTCGTCCATAATTTATCTCTCTTTCCTTCATTTCCCATGGTCTATTCCCCCTTTTCCTGATATTTTTGCACTTTGCTGATAATATCCTTATTATATCTTACCCATTCTTTGTCAAACCTGGTAAGGAAGGTGTCCAGCGCATTGCTGCCGTTATCAAACAGGTAGGTCTGGATCATGGCGTCCACTGCCATCTCACTGGGATAATGGTGGTCCTGATAGTCCGCGATAATTCCATTATCTATGTATTCTTTCATCCCATCCAGCTCTGGAGCAATCTCAAAATCACCTTTCTTACATGGCACCGCACTCTGGTCATCCAGGTAGTGCTGAATATTTTCATCTTCCAACAGAAATCTTAATACTTCATAGGCTTCTTCCTTATGTTCGCAGTCTTCCATCACGCAGAACATTAAGTCGTTGCCAGAGTTCAGGATATTTTCCTCTGCAACACTGCTTGCCGGGAATACAAAAGAGTCAATGTTCATATCCGGGTTTACAGATTTAATCTGTGGGATTGCATAGCTTCCAATCGTATACATAGCCGCCTGCCCTCTTGCAAACGCGGTGCAGGCATCATTGTAGCTGTATGCCACTGGGTTCGGCTGGCCATATTTCAGAAGTTCTTTATCCTTCACTGCAATCTCTTCATATGCCTCTGAAAATGTGGCGTTGCCGCTGTTCACCTGGAATGCAATGTCTGTATCGCACAAGTTCACTGCAATGGCGTTCCATGGCGCAAGGCAGGTCCAGGTGTCTTTATATCCGAAATATAACGGCTGGATGCCTGCTGCTGCAATTGTTTCGCAAAGCTGGTTGAATTCCTCCCATGTGGTTGGGATCTCCCATCCGTTCTCCTCAAACATATCTTTATTGTAGAGGACGCCTGCTGCATTCGCCATATAAGGCACTGCATACACGCCTTCCTGTGGGACATATTCCAAATCTTTGTTGGTCGTAAGGTAATTCTCCTTAATGTCTGACAAGCCGTCAAAATCGGAAATATCCATCAGCATCTTGGCGTCCAGGAAATTGGAATAGTTAATGTCGCCGCCAATCCCAATGATATCAGGGTTGTTCTCCCGGATAAACCTGGTTTTCAAGATTACCATGGCATCATTCGGCGAGTCAATCACCAACTTAATGTTGTCATGGGTGGAATTGAACTTCTCTTCCAGGGCTTCAAACACGTCCACAGCCTCTGGCTTGTAATGAACCAGTTCAATCACAACCTTTCCGTCCGCATCATCCTTTTTGCTGCCACATCCGCCAAGCAAAAGCCCTGAGACAATTGTCACAGCAAGGAATAATGCCATTACTTTTTTCTTTTTCTTTGCCATTTTTTACCTCCTCGTCTTTTTAAACAAATTTTCTGTTGGAACCTTGCTCTTTGCATTGCTAATTTTATTTAGTTATGTTTTGTTTTGCAATATATTATGTGCATAACCAATTTTTTATACAAATTTTATAAATAGTTTATGTATATTTTATACAAAAACAGGAAGCGGCATTTGCTTCTCCGCTTCCTGTCTTTTGTACCATATTAAAAATGTTATTCCCTTATCCTTCCCTAACGGCCGCTTCACGCCATTTTTAATTGCAGCGCCTCCCCTTTGGCCCATTATCCAGTAATATTCTTGACGCTTTCCCTTACAATTAATTCTACTGGGAGCTTAAAGGACCTGGCAATGACTTCTTCCCCACGGATCCTCTGCACCAGCAGCCTGACCGCCTCTTCCCCTTTCTCTTTCACCGTCTGGCGGACAGTGGTGAGCTTGGGCCTGCTGAGCCTGGCATAGATATTGTCGTCGAACCCTGCCACCGAAATATCCTCTGGCACATTCAGCCCTTCCCCAAAAAATATGCTGATGGCTTCGTTCGCCAAAAGGTCTGATACCACAAAAACAGCCGTATAGCCCTCTTCTTTGGCTTTATGGGCAAACCCGCGCAGCGCTTCCCTCCTTAAATTCCTCTCATCTGGAAGGTAATAGTAGTCTTTGCTGTCATACACAATGCCATAGCTTGCTAATGCGTCGCAATAGCCCCGGAACCGCTCGGAAGTGTTGGACACAGGGTTTTTCTTATCGCAGAAAAAAGCAATTTTGCGATGCCCCTGCTTAAGCATAAACCTAGTGATTTCTTTCCCCCCTTCATAGTCGGCGATGCCCACATTGTCATATTCCCCCATCCCGCAGTCTACAAACACCACTGGCTTGCCTGCCCTCCCGGCAAATTTCTGGCATTCCCAGGGTTCAAACCCCACCACAATCCCGCCTTCTATATTGCGCGCCTGCAGCTTGTGGAGGATTTCCTCTTCTTTTTCTGGTATCCCGCACACTGGGTACCTGCCATATTCATGCAGCTTCATGCATATGGCGTTTAATAGCTCAGAGCAAAAAGGGTCCATAAAAACATTTTCTTTGGAGCGGAGGCAGAAATCCACCGATATCAGCTTCAGCGCCTTCCCATGCTCTTCCCGATGGATGGCTTTCTGAAAACCATACTGAACCAGCGCCTCTTCTATTCTCTGCCTAGTGGCAGGGGACATCTTCTCCGTATGTCCGTTTACGACATTTGATACCGTGGTAGGGCTTATGCATAATATCGACGCGATTTCTTTTATTGTAATCATAATTCCTCCCCAATTTGTTAGTTTTGCTTTATAATTTGCATAACGTCTTCTGGTTCTGGCATAGACCGTATCGCTCCTTTTTTTGTTGTGACCAGATACGCCGCCGCATTGGCAAATGTCAGCATCTGCTCTAAATCTTCCTTTGTCAGGTTGTCAATGTCCCGATCCAGCAGCCCATGGAGGACGCTGCCACAGAAGGTGTCCCCTGCGCCAGTCGTCTCAATCGTCCCGCCCAGCTTAAAGCTTGGCTTATACACCACAAGGTCTTTATAGAACGCATAGCTTCCCTCTGCCCCCGCTGTCACCTGGAATAGCTTCACGGGGAATTTGCCCCTGAGGATTGCGGCGCCTTTCTCAATATCTTTCTCCCCGGTAAGGAATTCCACTTCTTCTTCTGAAATTTTGCACACGTCGCATTTGCTCAGGCCATATTCCATCTTTTCCTTCGCAAGCCCCAAATCTTTCCAAAGCGGGATACGCAGGTTGGGGTCAAATGAAATAAGCGTCCCGTTTTCCTTTGCGATATTCACTGCCTTCTCTGTGGCTTTGCAAACGCCTTCATGCGTCATGGACAGCGTGCCAAAATGGAAAATCCGGCTGTTTTTCACCTGCTCCCCATCCACTTCCTCTTCTGTCAGCATCATGTCTGCCCCAGGATTGCGGTAAAAAGCAAAATCCCGGTCGCCGTTCTCAAACGTCTTTACAAATGCAAGGGTGGTCTTCACTTCCTCATCAAAGCACAGCCCATCCATGCCAATCTTTAAATCTGCCAGGGTATCCCGCAGCAAATGCCCAAACTGGTCTTGCCCAACCTTGCCAATAAAGTTCGTGGACCTGCCGCATTTGTTCAGCAGCGCCAGCACATTGCAGGGCGCCCCGCCTGGATTCGCCTCCAACAGGGAGTTCCCCTGGGCAGATTCCCCCGTATAAGTAAAGTCAATCAACAATTCCCCTAATGCAGTTACATCATACTTCGCCATGTTCTGTTATCCTCCTGTCTTCTACATACGCTCTGGCGCCTCAAACCCAAGCACTCCAATGCAGGTTTCCAACGCCTTTTTTGTCAGTTCCAGTAATTTTATATACCCCGCCTGCACCATTTCATTTGGTTCTGCCATAATCTTTGTCTCGTGGTAAAAATGGTTAAAAGCGTTTGCAAGGTCATAGATATAGGCGCATACTTTATGTGGGGCCGCCTCCTCAAATGCACTTTCCATCATTCCGTTGAATTTGCTGATTTCCAGCATCAGCGCCTTTTCACTGCCAGAATGGGCTGGAAGTATCCTGGCGTCCTGCGGCAGGCTTTTCTGTCCAAAGTAATTCTTTAAGATAGACTTAATGCGCACAATTGTGTAAAGGATATAAGGACCTGTGTTCCCCTCAAAAGAAGTGAACCGGTCAATGTCAAAAATATAGTCTTTGGACGCCTGGTTAGACAAATCCCCATATTTAATGGCAGAAAGGGCTACTATTTTTGCTGTCTCCCTTCCTTCGCCTTCTTCAACCGTATGGTTGTCAGAAATCTTTTTAAACATTTCCTCATTGATGCCAGACACCAGGTACTCTAAGCGCATCACGCCCCCCTCCCGGGTCTTAAAAGGCTTGCCGTCTTTCCCGTTCATGGTGCCAAACCCCAAAAACGTCAGCTTTGTCTCCGGCTTCACAAGCCCTGTCTTCCTAGCGCAACGGAACACCTGGGTAAAATACAGTTCTTGCCGTTTATCCACTACATAGATAATCTCATCTGGCTTATAATCCTCCATACGCCATACAATAGTGGCAAGGTCTGTGGTGTTATATAAGGAGGCGCCGTCTGATTTTAAAATCATGCAGGGCGGAATTTCCTTTGTGTCAGTTTCTTCCTTCACATCCACGACCAGCGCCCCGTCGCTGATATAGGCAAACCCATCCTTTTTCATCTTCTCCACCATAGCAGGGATATAGGGCTGGGCGTCCGATTCCCCTTTCCACAGTTCAAAAGATACGTTCAAGTTCTCATAATTGCGCTTTAAGTCGCTGACTGATACATGCAGGATATGCCCAAGAAGCGCCTGGTAGCCCTTCCGCCCATGCTGCAGCTCATAAGTTGCCTGCATGGCGGCCTCTTTGTACGCCTCGTCCTCTTTGGACTTTGCGCTTGCCGCCGGGTAAATCTCTTCCAGCTCTGAGATTGTAAAGGGCGCTTCCTTTGGGTATTCCCCCTGGTAAGATTCATCAAAATACACTAGTTCTGGCTTGCGTGCTTTTAACTCTGTGATAATCAAGCCCATTTGAAGGCCCCAGTCCCCTAAATGCACGTCGCCAATCATGTTATGCCCAATAAATTTCCCAATCCGTTTGACGCTTTCCCCAATAATTGCAGAGCGCAGATGCCCTACATGGAGGGGCTTCGCGACATTTGGCCCGCCATAGTCAATCATAATTGTTTTGGGGTCCTTACATTTGCTGCAGCCCAAACGTTCGCCGTCCTCTTCCATTTGCCGCAGATAGCCCGCCAGGTAATCCGGGTTTAGCTTCAAATTCAAAAATCCTGGCTTCACAGATTCCACAGACTCAAATAATGTATTGCCCTTTAGGGCTTCTGCAATTTTATCAGAAATTTGAAAGGGCGCGCATTTATGTTCTTTCGCCGCCGCCATCGCCCCATTACACTGGTATTCGCAGAGGTCGGGGCGGTTTGACAACGTTACTTTCCCATATTTTTCATCATAACCATTCGCCTTCATGGCCGCTTGGACCTCATTGCTGATAATGTTTAAAATCTTTTCCATAATCCTCTCCTGCCATTTTCTTTCCTTATCTTATAGTTCGCCATGCATATGACATATTTCCTATATAATAACAAAAAGTGGGCAAATTGTCACCCACTTTTCTACTTATTAATTATAAATTTGCCCACTGCCCGCACCGATTTGCCAATTTACCTTACATTCTAGGACAAAGGATCCTGCCCTGCAGGATTCTCCGCCTGCGGCGGGCCGCTTTCGCGGCATATTTCTTTTCCGCCGCAATTCGGTAAAGAACTCACATCAGGGGGCAATTGCTTTCATCAGGCGCCCCGTCAGCTTCACCTGCCATTTTTCCCTGCGAACCGTTTCTTTTGTCACCTGCCTGGATTTTGCAATGGTATCCTGGAAATCTGCTTCTATCTCCCCAATGCATCCCACACGGTACAAATAGGTGGCGCATTCAAAATGGTGGTACAGGCTGCGGTAATCCAGGTTAATTGTCCCAACCACTGCCTCCGCCCCATCGCTGACAAATACTTTTGCATGCACAAACCCTGGGGTATACTCATAAATTTTCACCCCAGACTCCAATAAAGAGGCATAATGGGTTTTTGCCAATGCATACGGCACTGCTTTGTCTGGGATCCCTGGCAAAACCAGCGCAACCTCCACGCCCCGTTCCGCAGCAAATTTCAGGGCAGTCTCAAGCTCCCCATCCAAAATCAAATATGGAGTCATAATATGTACATACTTCAAAGAGCGGTTCAAGATATCCATATATACCCGCTCCCCAAGCTTATCATTGTCCAGCGGGCAGTCGCCGTAAGGGATCACATACCCCTCTGCCTGCTTATGCAAAACTGTCGGGTAGGAAAGGAATTTCGAGGACTCCTCCTTTGCTTCATCTAACTCCCACATTTGAAGGAACATTAAAGTAAAGCTCTTTGCCGCCTCCCCTTTCAGCATAACGGCCGTATCTTTCCAATGCCCAAATTTTTCTTTCTGGTTAATGTACTCATCCGCAAGGTTCACCCCGCCGTTAAATGCCGTATGCCCGTCCACCACCAAAATCTTCCTGTGATCCCTGTAATTATAATGGGTGGAGACAAATGGAGTCACCCCTGCGAAAACTTTACATTGGATCCCAAACGCTTCCAGGCGTTTGGGGTAATCATGGGGCAGCAGCGCAAATTCACAAGAACCGTCATACATTACGCGGACATCCACGCCTTGTTTCGCCTTCCTGGCAAGCGTCTCCAAAATCCTGCCCCACATTATCCCTTCGTCCACAATAAAATATTCCATAAAAATAAAATGCTCTGCCTCCTCAAGCTGGCTTAACATTTCCTCAAACATGCATTCTCCCAGTGGAAAATATGTGACGCAGGTATCCCCATACACTGGATGGCAGCCGCTCCTTTGCATATACTGGGCAAGCGCAGCCACTCCCCTGTTTTCCTGTTCCAGCCGCCCCAACACACCCTCGGGCTGCGGGATTTGCCCTTTTGTCCCAGCCATCACTTGATGGCAGCGGTGTTTTAACGCCCGATGGCCAAAGTCGCTTTGGGTATATAGATACAACAGCACGCCAAACACAGGCAGCAGCATAATCACAATGAGCCAGGTGATTTTAGCTGTTGGGTTTATTTGGCTGTTCAAAAAGTAAACGACCATTACAAAAGTAAATAATGCCGTGCCCTATCCGCCCGCTCTGGGCTTTTGGCTTTCCATCCAATTATAAACCATACAGCGGCAGTACCGTCAAGGCTTCTTAGGTAAAAAAGTTATCTGCAAGCACAAAGGTGCCTACCGTCCCTACCGTCCCCGTCATATAAATATCGCCATTTTTTTCCAGCTCTATCAGCAAATCCCCGCCTGGCATATGGACAGTGACCCGCTCCCCTACCAGCCCCATCCGCTTTGCCGCCGCTGCCGCCGCACACGCCCCGGTTCCGGACGCCAGCGTATAGCCGGCGCCCCTCTCATATATCTCAATGGCAATATTTTGCCGGTCTATCACCTTGCATAGCTGCATGTTGATCCGGTTAGGGAAATACGCCGCCCCTTCCACATATGGCCCTAATGCCTTGGCTTGCTGGGGCGTCACCTCTTCCATCATAATTACGCAATTGGGGTTGCCTACTGACAGGCAGGTGGTATTGTAATCGTTGTCATGGAACCTTAAATGGGCGTTTACAACCTCCCCCTGCATCCCTGCCACAGCCATTTCTTTCCCTGCATACACAGGTTTCCCCATATTCACCCGCATGGAGCTTCCATCTTCCTCCACAAACTCAATTTCCACATCCCCAGCTATGGTATTCAGGCTGAATTTCCCTGGCTTAATATACCCTTCATCCAACAAATATTTTGCGAAAATCCTTACCCCGTTCCCGCTCTTTTCTGCCTCCGAGCCATCTGGGTTAAAAATCCTCACCTTAATTTTCCCATCTTCCATCATCGGCCCATACAAAAGCCCGTCTGCCCCTACCCCGAAATTCCTGCGGCAGACCATCTCAATATTCCTAGTCTGCAGCGCCAAATCATTTTTATTTGGGTCCAATACCAGGTAATCATTGCCCAGCCCATGGTATTTCTTCATTGTAATAGTCCCCATATTGTATCCTGCCTTTCCATTGCCTCCCATTATTTTCCATATTTAGCTTATGCCCCTTTCCGTCCTTTATGCACACGATAAACCTGTTTCAGGCAATGTTCATTGCGCTGGCTATATGCGCAAGCACCTTATTTACTGAAGTTGTCAGAAGAGGACGACCGTTCTTTGTGACAAAAATGAAATCCCGACAATCCCCAATTTCAAGGTTGTTGCGGTCTTTCCCTAACATTGTGTTAAGTTCCTTCTGCTGGATAAAGGCATTGTATACCTTGTCTGACATTGGGACAGTGCGTATGCCGGATTTTGTTTTCGGCGTGCTTATGCGGTATTCCATCCCATTGCCGAAGTTCTTATAAATCAGTGTGCGCCGGATATGGATTTCTTTCTTCCCCATGTCCACATCATCCCATGTAAGCCCCACCAGTTCGCCACACCTTACGCCAGTGCCGAGCATTACCGTAAGCATAGGATAATAACGTCTATACCTGCTGTCGGACTTCACAAATTCCATAAATTGTTTCTGCTGTCCCACCGTTAAGGCTTTCTTTTCCTCCGGCTCACGCCCGTAATCTTTCCAGACTGATTTGCCGGGTTCTTGCGGATAATGCCATCATCCCCCGCCATTTCAAGGACAGGGCATATCAGGTTATGTATGCGCCTGATACTGTTTTTTGCCAGTCCCTTCTGGGACAGCCCTGAATAGAGTTTTTTAATGTCGGAGGGGAGGACGTTCACAGCCTTGTACTGCCCGATTGAATCTTCCACATGGTTCTTCCATGCAGAGCGGTAGCCGGCAAGGGTTGATTCGGAAATTTCCTTTGTTTCAAGGTAATTCTGGAACAGGCTGTTTACGGTTAATTTCTTCAAGTTCCCGTCTGTCCTGATATTGTCGTTTATGTCCGCATTTACAGCCTTTTCCTTTTCCCGGTTTTGACACCAGAAATGAACAGGGATTGGTGTCAGTGTTGGTGCCAGATTGGTGTCAGTGTTGGTGTCAGAATTGGTGTCAGATTGGTGTCAAAATTGATGTCAACACTAATGTCAGGATTGAAATGTTGCTTATATACCTTAATGGTTTCTGCTATGCCATAGTGTAATGTGCCTGTCCCCCTGATTTTCCAAACAGTGGCAGTGTGTGCATTTTATGCAGTTTGGGGCGCACGGCATCATACATCCCCCAGACTTGGGCGGATAAAATTAGTCGAAGCGTGTCAAAAATATAAATTGACAAACCATTTACTAAATATTATAATTTTAGGCATAGAAGTGGGCACAGAAAAGTGCTGGGCGCATATGATAAAAGATATGAGTGGGTATCCGGCATGGCACAGATGAAACAGTATGGAGGGATTTATGTGAAAACGAGAATGAAAGGGATTGCCAAAAGGATTGCAGTGACAGCCATTGCGGTTGCAGTCGTGTTCGGGGGCATCCAGACAGCCAGCGTCACAGCAGAGGCGAAAGGGACAGCGTTCATCAATAAGAAAACCAGCAAGGTAACACCGACTGTCAAGTCAGCAAAAAGGGCTGGCAGTAAGGTAAACGTAACGGTCAGCGTACCTGCCAACAAAGTGAAAAAGCTGGGAAAAGTCAAGAAAATCACCGTGGCTTACGGCTCTACCAAGAACAGCAAAAAGTTTGAAGCTGTTAAGGCACAGGCAAAGGTCACAAAGAAGGGTAAGAACCAGTACACCTTTACAATCAATAGCAAGAAGCTTAATTCTTATAAGAACGCTTACATGACAGTAAGGTTTGACGGCAAAAGTAACTGGGCTAAATTGGTTAAAGTCACTGGTAAGGCTGGGCAGACTAAAACAACCTACTATCTTCAATGTTGTTGTGGCAAGAAATGGAGCGGTACAAACGGTTATGAGGAGCTAATGAAGTTATATTCTATTCATGTTCAGGAGGAAACAGAAAAAATAAATGAACAGTTTGGTATTGGCTCTAAGCCTATTTCAGCAGAGGACTTATTAGCAATTTATAATAAATATGGTAATCATGGTAGTTATAAAACTTGGGCGGTAACAGGTACAAGTAATTAACAACCTACTCTTTACTCTAGGGTATGCAGGACTGTCCCGGTTTATGCATACCCTGTTCTATTTTTTAGAAGCTGTCATGGCGTTATCTTATGCAGGCATAGAAAATCAGCAGGGTATTTTTTGCATAACAGCTATAAAAGCCCACATAAGCAGACAGCTTTCCTCTTTTACCACGGAAACAATAAACGAAAAAGATTTATTATAACCAAGGGATGTTCCAATAAAGTGCATTTGGAACATCCCTTTTCCCATAATTGGGGCATTTCTGCCGGGAATCCGCTCTGTAACCCCCCACTTGCCTTGTAAGCGCCTACGGTAAAGGGGTTGACAGGCTCATTGGCTCTTTTGTGTCTGGCTGGGCTGGAAAAGCAGACTGCAACAAAATATTTTAGCTTTCTGGGATTTGAAAACCAACTGCATTTTTTAGAATCCGGCGAGATTATTCTTGTTAAATCCCTGACACACAGCCAATAAACAGACACCATTTTTGACGCCGTTTTTCCGGAATTTTACGGTTTTTGGTGGGGCAGGATAAAAAGAAGAAACGCCGGGGATGCCCATAAACAGGCACTTACAGCGTTCCATAAATATTGATAAAAGCCATACCATAAAATCTAATTGCACTAGGGTAAATGTATTTTCACATAACTTTTACACAGTCAAATACCCCGCAGCAAGCTGACGGGGTATCGTTTCTTTTTGCAAGTCCGCCTCAAAGGGAGGTATTGGTTATCTAAACAAAGCCGCTGACGTTTAGAAGCATTACTTGGGACAAATGCTAGGCTATATCATGAATTTGGGGCTTTCCACAAATTATGCTAAATCTATCTCTTCCATTTGGGTGCCGTCAGCTTGTAGGGCTTCTTCTGTTGGGGCGGCATCCCCTGGGATTTCCCCTTCTACAATAATTTCCTCTGAGCCTGTTTCCAAATCCGGCTCCAAGCCTGGCTGGCTGCTTCCAGCGCCTGCCTCTGAAGCTGAATCAGCGTTTTTCGCAAGATCCACTTTTCCCTGGCTTCCATCTGCCGCACCTTCTTCTGGTACAGATACCTCCACCGGCTTATTTTTCTCGCCCACAGCCACGCTGCTGGAAGCAATGATATCATGAAGCATCTTGTTTTTTTCATTTAATATCGCCTCTACCCTTTCCTGAGTTACGCCGTCCATGGGCTTTTTCCCAGTGGCATCCATGCCCGTTTTGAGCTGCCGCTCTAACATCTCCTGCTCTGCCAAAAGCTTTTCAATTTCCATTGCCCGCTTCTTGTCCCGCTCATCTTTAAATTGCTGCACAAGCCGTTCTGCCGCTTCTTTTGATTCCTGCCTCTCTTTTTCTTTCTGCCTTTCCTCTTCTTGCTGCTTGCGCTCTAACTCTTCTTGTGTAATATAGACAATATTCCTACGCTTTACTACGCTCCTTGCAATTCTTTCCCTTTGATTCCTCTTATCTATGGCATCCATCATGATGATCCATCTCCCAACAAATATATTATTTGATTTTCTCCCTTTCCAAGTTCTGGCAAAAGCATTTGCTTCCTTCCCAGTGCCAGCTCGTCCCCCTTCCGGGGCTACTCGCTCACGGGCATTCGCCCTGCCCGTTCTAGCAAAAAAGCAAATACTTCTATGCAAGCATGAAGCATTTGCTTTTGCTTTCCCTAAGCACTGCTCATTGCTTTCCTGAACATTATACCACGAAAATTTCATGAATAAAAGTAGCAAATTACGTGCATTCTTTTAATACATCAAATTTTCCGGAGGTAACACCATGGCTGCATACAAAGTAGAAATTTGCGGGGTCAACACTGCCAAGCTCCCGGTACTGAAAGAAGAGGAAAAAAGCGATTTATTCTCCCGTATCAAAGCAGGCGACCAAACTGCACGCGAGACTTATATCAAAGGCAATCTCCGCCTGGTCTTAAGCGTAATCAAACGTTTTTCCAACAGCAATGAGAATGTAGACGATTTATTTCAAATTGGGTGTATTGGGCTAATCAAGTCCATAGACAACTTCAACCCCGATATCGGCGTGAAATTCTCCACCTATGCCGTCCCTATGATTATCGGGGAAATCAGGCGGTACCTGCGGGACAACAACTCCATACGCGTAAGCCGTTCCCTGCGGGATACCGCCTATAAAGCCATCCATGCAAAAGAAGTGCTGTCCAGGGAATTGTCCAGGGAGCCAACCATAGATGATATTGCAAAAGAAATTGACATCCCCAAGGAAGATATTGTTTTCGCCCTGGACGCCATCCAATGCCCAGTCAGCCTTTATGACCCTGTATACACCGATGGCGGCGACACCCTTTACGTCATGGACCAAATCAGTGACAAAAAGAACAAAGAAGAGACCTGGGTGGAAGAGCTGTCCCTAAATGACGCCATGAAACGGCTGAATGAACGGGAAAACTATATCATTAAGCTCCGTTTCTTTGAAGGCAAGACTCAGATGGAGGTGGCGGAGGAAATCCATATCTCCCAAGCCCAGGTCAGCAGGTTGGAAAAATCTGCCTTAAAAAGCATGAAAAATTACCTTGCTATTGCTCCCACTTATCGCAGAGAGAATTAATTTGGTCCGCAAACTTCCCAAGTTCTTTGTTCGGGCGCCCTTCTGACTTGCGGATCATGGCAAGCAGCCGCTCGCCAGCCGCCAAAAGCCTTGCAAATACATTGGAAACCGCACGGGCATCTTTTGTTTTTTGAACCTTTTTCTCCCGGCTCCCCTGCACCAGGCAGGCATTCGTTTCCAAATCGTAAATATCCCCGCTGTAAGGGGCTGTGGCAGTAAGCCCTGTTTCTTTCTCCACCAGTGACGCGAACGTATCACAAACACTGTCTTCCCCATGGACAACAAACACGCGTTTTGGCGTTTCCCCAAATGCTTTCACCCATTCTAACAAGTGCTGTTGGTCTGCATGCCCGCTGATTCCTGCCAGGTTCATTATCTTTGCATGGACCTCAATTGCCTCGCCAAACAGCCTCACTTCTTTTGTACCGTTTAAAAGAAGGTTGCCAAGGGTACCTGGAACCTGGTACCCTACAAACAGGATGGTAGAGTCCTTCCGCCAAAGGTTGTGTTTCAGGTGATGGCGAATCCTCCCGGCCTCACACATCCCGGAAGCCGAAATAATCACAATCGGCTTCTCAATAAAATTAATCATTTTTGATTCATCACTGGTGACAGAAACTTTCAGCCCTGGAAAACTGATGGGGTTTTTGCCTTTCCGTACCAGCTCTAAGGCTTCCTCATCAAAACATTCCCGGACATTCTTATGGAAAATATTGGTTGCCTCCACCGCTAGGGGGCTGTCTATGTATACCTCGAAATCCTCAAATTCCGGCAGCAAATGCTCTGTCTTAATTTTCCTTAGGAAATACAGCATTTCCTGTGTCCTCCCTACGGAAAAAGCAGGAATGACAAGGTTGCCGCCTCTAGAAAACGTATCCCTGCACACTTTAGAAAGCTCAATGGCATAATCTGGAGGATCCTGATGCAGGCGATCGCCATAGGTAGATTCCATAATCACATAATCCGCTTCCCTGATATATTGGGGATTGCGGATCAACGGCTTATTCCCATGCCCAATATCACCAGAAAACACAAGCTTTACCTGCTTCTCGCCTTCCGTCCCCCAGATTTCAATGCTAGAAGACCCCAGCAAATGCCCTGCATCCACAAACTGGATGGTAATTTCTGGGCATAGCGTGATAATTTCCCCATATTCACAGGGAATAAAATGCTCCAGCACCCCAACCGCATCATCCATCGTATACATAGGCTCTACTGGAGGCCTTCCTGCACGTTTTCCTTTCCGGTTCTTCCATTCTGCCTCAAACATCTGGATATGGGCTGAATCTTTCAGCATAATATTGCACAGTTCTACCGTCGCCCTGGTGCCATAAACTTTCCCACGGAACCCATGGCTGTACAGAAGCGGCAATAAGCCGGAATGGTCAATATGGGCATGGGTGACCAGCACATAATCCACCTCAGCCGGGTTTACCGGGATTTCCTGGTTCTCATATAAATCCGGCCCCTGCTCCATGCCGCAGTCAACCAGAAGGTGTACCTCCCCCATTTGCACATAATGGCAGCTCCCAGTCACTTCATGGGCGGCCCCTAAAAACTCAAGCTTCATGTTGTATCATCTCCTTTGTGAGAAAACCGTTTTTCCTATTATACCATGATTGCTGCGCAACCCATGGTATGGTTGCCTATGCGCACTTCGGCGCGTATAATGTCTGTCGACATTATACCATGATTGCTGCGCAACCCATGGTATGGTTGCATATGCGCACTTCGGCGCGTATAATGTCTTACGACATTATACCATGATTGCTGCGCAACCCATGGTATGGTTGCATATGCGCACTTCGGCGCGTATAATGTCTTACGACATTATACCATGATTGCTGCGCAACCCATGGTATGGTTGCCTATGCGCACTTCGGCGCGTATAATGTCTTACGACATTATACCATACTCACTCAAACTTTACGATTTCTTTTTTCAAACGCTTCATTATTTTTTTCTCCAAACGGGAAATATAGGACTGGGAAATGCCCAAAAGGTCTGCCACCTCTTTCTGGGTCATCTCCTCCCCCTGTGGGTTTTTCAACCCAAACCGCAATTCCACAATGGTGCGTTCCCTGTCAGAAAGCTTTTCCACCGCTTTTTTCAGAAGGCTTTTCTCCACTTCTGTCTCAATGTCCCGGTAAATAATATCCTCATCCGTCCCTAAAATATCAGATAGCAGCAGTTCATTCCCATCCCAATCCACATTCAGCGGCTCGTCAATGGACACTTCCATCCTGGTCTTGTTATTCCGCCGCAAGTACATTAAGATTTCATTTTCAATGCACCGAGAGGCATATGTGGCAAGCTTAATGTTTTTGGTGGGGTTAAAAGTATTGATTGCCTTAATCAGCCCTATGGTCCCAATGGAAATCAAATCTTCTACCCCAATCCCCGTATTGTCAAACTTCTTGGCAATATATACCACCAGCCGCAGGTTATGCTCAATCAGTATGCTTCTGGCGCGCTCCGACTCCTCCCCTTCCAGCATCTGAATACAGCGGTTTTCCTCCCTTGCCTCCAAAGGGGGCGGCAAAATCTCCGCGCCGCCAATATAGTGGACATCCCCTTTTTTCAAAAACAGCAAATTCCAGATATTTGGAATCAATTTCAATTGAAAATGCTTTGGTATCGTAATTTTTATGTACATAAGCAGCCTCCTTCAATTATCCATGCTCTTTCCATTTAATATCACATCGCACCTGCCATCCTGAAACAGCTTCTCGTCTGCAATGCCAAAGACAGGCTTGCTCAGATATAGCGGATGCCCTTCTTTCATTATGTACATCCCCTCTAAGGTAACCGCCTCTAACAGCCCGGATTCCTGCCCTAAGGAATGGAACGGGATCAGCCTTACTGGGAGCTTCCCCTGCTGTACGTTCTCACATAAAACTTTTTTCCTAATAATATGTACTGGACGGTTTACCAAAGGGTCCATCAGCAGGTTCCCTGTATCATAAAAACCCTTTACAGAAATATTCCCTTCCCCTGTAACCAGAAGAAGGTCATAAATGGTTTCCCTTTCTCTTTTTAAGTATCCCAATACCTTTCCTGCGCCATGGAGGGCCAGCAGCCCGCCCGCTAAGCAGAATGCAAAATATTTTTTCCCAGACATCCCCTGCATCATCCATTCCAATACGCCGCCCAACATAATAAATGCCAGATACGCAACCGCCCACTGCCCCAAAAATTCCTTTTTGCACCGGCTGCGGCAGCACAAATATACCATAATCGGATTCACCAGGAAATGCACGCATATTTGATATAAGGTATAATCGTTTAAGCCCAAAAAAAGAAGCATGGAAACGGATGTCCCCACAAAGCTCCCCAACAACAGCCTTCCCACCTGGATACGCTGCTTCATCCACTTGCCTGCAACCCATAAAGAAATGCTGTCCATAATAAAATTGGTCAGAAACCAGACATCTGCATAGAATTCATATTCCACCCACAACCTCCTTACCTGCAATTCATGCAGCCCAATCCAGGGCTGATTCTGATACCATACAGTATAAGGCGCAGGCGCAGTTTTTTTTGTCAAACCATTGTCCTCATTTGGAAAAATTCTTTTACAGCAAATGACAAAATCCGGGAACCTTGTAAAAGGCTCCCGGACTCTCTAAAACAGTATTTCTTTTTCTTATTAACATTCACCCATTAGGTATTTATACAGCCCTTCGTAACGGAACTTGGATGCATTCCAGGAATAGTCGTTTGCCATAGCCCGGTCAACCATCTGGTTCCACTGGCGCTTCTTATCAAAAAAGATATGCTTGGAATAATTGATGACATTCAACATCTCTTCCCCATTGTAGTTCGTAAAGGAGAACCCATCCCCTACATTGTCATACTCATTGTAAGCCTGCACGGTATCTTTCAAGCCGCCTGTCTCACGCACAATTGGAATTGTGCCATAACGGAAGGAAATCATCTGGGTTAGCCCGCATGGCTCAAACCTGGACGGCATCAGGAATGCATCTGCCGCGCCATACAGCTTATGGGCCAAATCATCTGAATAGCAAATATTTGCAGAGATCTTATCTGGATATTTCCAAGCAAAATGGCGGAACATATTCTCGTACTGAGGGTCCCCAGTCCCAATCACAACCAACTGGGTATAATCGTCAATAATGCGCTCAATCACATAATTGATCAAATCCAGCCCCTTCTGGTCTGTCAATCGGGAAATCAGCCCAATCATGTAGCGCTTCTTATCCACAGCAAGCCCAAGCTCCTGCTGCAGCCTCTCTTTATTCAGCGCCTTCTTCTTCCTGTGGCTCTCTGCATCATAATTTACATACAGTTTCTCGTCGGTAGCTGGGTTGTATACATTGTAGTCAATCCCATTCACAATGCCCTGCATATCCATATGCCGCGCCGCAAGCAGCCCATTCAGCCCTTCCCCATAATAATTCGTCTGGATTTCCTGGGCGTAGGTATCACTCACTGTGGTGATATAATCTGCATACACCAGCCCGCCCTTGAGCATATTGGCATCCTTTTTGAACTCCAACTTATCTGGAACAAATAAATCTGTTGGGAACCCAGTCAGCCCTTTCATTGTCTTTACATCCCAAATCCCCTGGAATTTGAGGTTATGTATGGTAATCATGGACTTCATGCCCCAGAAGAACATATCCCCCTGGAATTCTGTCCTTAAATATACAGGGATAAACCCTGTCTCCCAGTCATGGCAATGGATAATCTGCGGCTGGAAATTAATCAGCGGGAGCATGGAAAGCACTGCCTTGTCAAAGAAAATAAATTTCTCAACATCAAACCGAATGTCCCCATAAGGCAGGAAACAGTCAAAATATTCCTGGTTGTCAATAAAATAATAGGTAATCCCATCCATCTTATACTGCAGGACGCCAACATACTTATTCTGTATATAGCTTCCGCAACTCATATAGAAATGGGTCACATACTCAAATTGGTTCCTCCATTTCTCAGGGATGCAGGTGTAATTTGGGATTACAACCCTAATATCCCAGTCATTTTTGTCGAACTCTTTCGGCAGCGCCCCACATACATCGGCTAACCCGCCTGTCTTAATAAATGGTACACACTCTGATGCTGCAAACAGAATCTTTCTCATTGCCACTCCTCCAAAATTATTTATTCTCTATCGTCTTCAATGCCTGGTCCAAATCAGCAATAATATCCTGGACATTCTCAATCCCTATGGACAGACGGATTAAGTCAGGGGCAACGCCTGCCTCCACTAACTGTTCGTCCGTCATTTGCCTGTGAGTATGGCTTGCAGGATGCAGTACGCAAGTCCTTGCATCCGCCACATGGGTCACAATGGCAATCAGCTTCAACTTATCCATAAATTCCACAGACACATCCCTGCCCCCTACCAGGCCGAAAGAAATCACGCCGCAGGTGCCATTTGGCATATACTTTTGTGCAAGTGAATAATATTTATTGTCCTTTAGGCCGGCAAAGTTCACCCATGCCACCTTTTCGTGGCCATTTAAATATTCTGCCACTTTCTGGGCATTCTCACAATGCCTTGGCACCCTTAAATGTAATGTCTCTAACCCCACGTTCAGCAAAAATGCATTCTGCGGGGACTGGATGGAACCTAAATCCCTCATAATCTGAGCCGTTGCCTTCGTTATATAAGCGCCTTTGCCAAATTTCTCTGTATAAACAATCCCATGGTACGTAGGGTCTGGCTTGGTCAGCCCTGGGTATTTATCTGCATATTGGCCCCAATCAAAATTCCCACTGTCCACGATGCAACCTCCCACGCACATTGCATGGCCATCCATATATTTCGTGGTGGAATGGGTCACAATATCCGCCCCCCACTCAAAAGGCCGGCAATTAATCGGCGTTGGGAATGTATTGTCCACAATCAGCGGGACCCCATGCCCATGCGCCGCTTTTGCAAACTTTTCAATATCCAGCACGTTCAATGCAGGGTTTGCAATTGACTCCGCAAACAATACTTTTGTATTGGGGCGGAATGCCTGCCCTAACTCTTCCAAGGAAGCGTCTGGGTCTACAAATGTGCATTCTATCCCCTGCTTTTTCACGGTTGCGCTAAAGAGGTTAAACGTGCCTCCATATACGGCAGAGGAACATACCATATGGTCCCCCGCCTCACAAATATTAAATACTGCATAATAATTCGCTGCCTGTCCAGAAGAGGTAAGCATGGCTGCCACGCCGCCCTCCAATTCGCAGATTTTCTCTGCCACCGCGTCATTGGTAGGGTTCTGGAGCCTGGTATAAAAGTACCCGCTGTCTTCCAGGTCGAACAATCTGCCCATCTGGTCGCTGGTATCATACTTAAATGTCGTGCTTTGGTAAATCGGCAAGACCCTTGGCTCCCCTTTCTTTGGGCGCCAGCCAGATTGGACGCATTTTGTCTCTATCTGGTAATCGCTCATGTGCCATTCCTCCTGTATTTACAATTAATCCAAATCTATATAGCCGCCAGATGCCTGTGTGCTGCCATATCCTGTGTCCATATCAGAACTCAGGGCATATTCTGCCCGAAGGATAAATTTCGCAACAAGCTTCTTGAGCATATCTGCCTGTTCGGAAAGTTCCTGGCTGGCTGCCGCGCTCTCCTGTGCGGTAGCTGAGTTGGTCTGAACCACGCTGGAAATCTGGTTCACGCCCAAAGTAACCTGTTCAATTGCGCCTGCCTGCTCTTCTGCCGCGTCTGCAATCTTATCCACTTTGCCAGAAGCAGAACGCACTTCATCCACTACCTTCACCAATGACTGTGCGGTAGAATCTGCAATCTGCGTGCCGCGCGTTACTGCCTTGATGGAGCTCTCAATCAGCTCTGCCGTATTCTGGGAAGCAGCGGAACTCTTGCTTGCCAGATTACGCACCTCGTCTGCAACGACAGCAAACCCTTTGCCTGCCGTGCCTGCACGGGAGGCCTCCACTGCCGCATTGAGCGCCAGGATATTTGTCTGGAACGCAATATCTTCAATTGTCTTAATAATTTTCCCAATTTCATCGGATGTGCGGGTAATCTCTTCCATTGCCGACATCATGTCATGCATCTGCTTGTTGCATTCTTCTGCCTCGTCGCCAGCCATGGTTGACTGCTTCCTCGCTTCCAATGCATCCTCTGCCGTATCCTTCACCTGTGTGGAAATGCCTGCAATTGTTGTAGCAAGCTGTTCCACTGCCGCCGCCTGCTCTGTAGAACCCTGGGAAAGCGCCTGCGCCCCGATAGATACCTGGTCAGACCCTGCCGCAACCTGGTCAGCGCTTCTATTAATCTGGCCTAACGTAGCGCTTAACCCTCTGTTTAGCTTACGGATTGAGGTAAGCAGGCTCTGGAATTCCCCTACATAACGTTCCTCCGCATGGGTCCGCACGTCAAAATTGCCATCCGCCATTTCACCCAAAAGCCTGGAAGCGTCTGAAATCACTTCTTCCAAAATCTGGGTCATATTGCGGAACGCATCTGCCAGCATGCCCATCTCGTCCCTTGATTTATATGTAATGGAAATATTAAAGTCCCCTTTTACAATCTTCTCTGCAGACCTTTCCAACTGGCGGATTGGCTTTGTAATTGCCCCGGTCAAATAGAAGGAAAGGACTAATGTAATAAACAATGCGCCGCCTGCAAGCCCAAACTGTAAATACACAAGTTCTTTCTGCAAGGCCACTGTCTCATTATAATCTGCATCTGCAGACTGCTCCGCCACCTCGCTGATATGTATTAATGCGTCCACCGCTTCATCCACCAAAGGCTGGTACTGCTCCAGCAGCATATCCTGCGCGGCCATACGGTCTGACTGCGCGGTTTCCAATACAGTTTGCTGAAGTTCCACTGCTTTTGTAATCTTCTTAGAGAAAGCTTCCAGCAATGTAGCGTCCCCTGTAAAATTGGAAAAGAGCCAATCCCCATTTTCTGAAAGCAAATCCAGTTCTTTATCCATGTCGGCATGGTAATCCTTTGCTTCTTCCGCATCCTCTTCCATTGTGATAAATGCAAGGTCTTTCTCAATAATTTGCAGCCCGCGGCGCATACTCATGACTTTATTGGTAATCTTGTAGCCAACATTGTAAAACTCAGAATATTTTTCCGCATTCTCATTTAGCCCCCGAATAGACATAAACACCGTTATGCAAAACATCACAATAATAAGTAAAAATGTAATTAATAACTTCACGCCAATTTTTAAGTTTTTCATGTTCATCCTCCTGCATTTTACTCAATACAATTGTGGTACACAGCCTGTACATCATCATCTTCCTCCAGAAGGTCCAAAGTTTTCTGAAGGTTCTTCACCGCTGTTTCATCGGTCAATTCCACCCAGGTTTGAGGGAGCATGGTAAGCTCCGCAGACGCCATTGGGACCTTTTCTTCTTCTAATTTCTGGCGGACCTCACTGAAAGAGCCCGGGTCTGTAATGACTTCATAACTGTCCTCTTCTTCGGAAAAATCTTCCGCCCCAGCATCCAAAGCCAGCATCATTAAGTCATCTGCCTCTAAGGCGCATTCCTCTTTGTCGATGATTATCTGCCCTTTCTTGTCGAACATATAGGATACGCATCCTGGCGTCCCCACATTACCATTCCCTTTGGTAAAGGCGCTCCTTACATTCGCCGCAGTCCGGTTCTTATTGTCTGTTAAGGCGTCCACAATAATCGCCGTCCCATTTGGCCCATAACCTTCATACGACACAAACTCATAATTGACCGCGTTCGCATCTCCCGCGGCCTTCTTAATCCCCCGGTCAATGGTGTCGTTCGGCATGTTATTTGCCTTCGCTTTTGCAATTACGTCCCGGAGCCTGCTGTTATTTGCCGGGTCAGGCCCGCCTTCCTTGACGGCAACCGCCAGCTCCCTTCCAATAATTGTAAAAATTTTGCCTTTTGCCGCATCATTCTTTTCTTTTTTATGCTTGATATTGGCAAATTTAGAATGTCCTGACATATGTTTTCCTCTTTTCTGCTTCTCTTTTTCTCTTAATCTGTATTCTACCATGTTCTTAGAAATCTGACAAGATTTTGTACATTTTTTCAGCGAATGGTTTGGTAATTTCTACTACCGCCCATTTGTATGCCTATCCTTCCTGGCTTCCTTGCAGTTTCAAAGCCCTTACCATATGGACCATCTTGTCCCTAACGGAAAAAACATGGAAGCGCCATCCCTGGCATTCCAGGTCGAACTGCTCATGCTCCCCTGGTATCCTGCCAATCAGAGAAATCAAAAAGCCGTTTAATGTATCATATTCCTCATCCTCTAAGGTAATCCCCAACGTTTGGCATACTTCATCAAAAGGCGCCATCCCTTTCATCAGGAAGCTTCCGTCTTGCTGGCTGGCAATCATAGTCTCCTCTTTGTCGTACTCGTCAAAAATATTCCCAACAATTTCCTCAAGGATATCCTCCATCGCCACAATGCCGGCTGTCTGGCCATATTCATCCACCACAATCACCATATGGCTTTTTTTGGACTGCATCCCCTTGAACAATTCATTGATATTCCTTGTTTCCGGGATAAAGAACGCCTCGCGCACCAACCCCGGGATGTCCTGCACTGCCCAATCCAAACGTCCTCCTTTGCGGCTCTCTATCATCACATCCTTCATATGTATAATGCCAATAATATTATCAATATCATCTTTATACACTGGGAACCGGGAATTATTGCCTTCTAGGATAAATTCCAGCACGTCTTTTAGCTGCGTCTTCCCTTCCACTGCCGCAACATGTTTCCGGTGGGTCATAATATCTTTTGCTTCCTTGTCGTCAAAGGCAAAAATATTGTGGATCATCTCCGCTTCGCTTGCCTGTAGCACGCCCTGCTGATGCCCTTCTTTTACCATGGAAATAATTTCTTCCTCCGTCACATCGTCAAAGCTTGCATTCGGGTCTAAGCCTGCAAGCCTTACGACCAGGTTTGAGAGCTTTTCTGCCGGATATGTATAAAATATCAGCGCAGACACCATGCCATGGACCACCCCCGCCAATGCAAACAGCCATTTTTCCGGGCGCCTTGCCGCAATCTTCTGGGGCGCGATAATCCCAACTACCGCAAAAAAGAAAACCCCCGCTACCATTGCCGCCACAAAACATGCGGCGCGTATGCCTGCCCCATGCCCTGGAAAACTGTTTGCCAGCAGGTTACCTAACAAGTGGATTTGGTAAACCCCAAAAATGCCGCTCACAAAGGTCACCATAACCTGAATTGCATGCCTGGTCCTATAAGGGCCGTCCATTACTTCAAGCAGCCAGGGCGCATGTTTGTTCCCTTCTTGCGCCCGCTTTTGGACCTGGCTCTCCGTAACTTCTTCCAAAGCCGTCATAAACCCATATAATGCCCCATTGATAACCACCAGAACCAAAAATACTATTAGCCCTATGACAGGACTGCCGCCATCATCCATTCTTCCTGCTCCTTTTGCATTTGTATTCTAAAACACTTGAAATATACCATTTTAAGGCATATTAGTCAAGATCTATGTATACAACTCCAGACTGATCTCAAGCGCTCTGTCCACCTTTTTCAATATATCACTGTCCAGACGGCATACCCTGTCTTTTAGCCGCTGTTTATCTATGGTGCGAAGCTGCTCCAAAAGCACCACGGAATCTTTCATCAAGTCATACCTTGAGGCCTCCAGCTCCACATGGGTAGGGAGCTTTGCCTTGTTCATTTTAGAAGTAATTGCTGCACAGATTACGGTGGGGCTGTGCCGGTTCCCCACGTCGTTTTGAATAATCAGCACTGGACGGACGCCCCCCTGCTCTGACCCCACTACCGGGCGCAGGTCTGCATAATAAATATCTCCTCTATGAATAACCACTTTCCTCACACTCCAAAACTTTATAGGTTATTTCCTATTCTTCCCAATTTTTTCGTGTGTATACAGCTTATTCCCCAAAATAATCCTGGGTCTCTGTAATTGCCCCCCCTTTGCGGTATACCCTTGGGATGCGTTTGCTCAAATCACAGGCAAATTCATAATTGAACCTGCCGGATAGATCCCCAATTTCTTCCATGGAGACTTCTTCCCCGCCATCCCTGCCTACTAAGGTCACGGTATCCCCTTCGGACGCCTCCGGGATATGCGTCACATCCACCATAAATTGGTCCATGCAGATGCGCCCGCAAATAGGGGCTTTTTTCCCATGCACCAACACGTAGCCCTTATTGGAAAGGCTTCTGGGATACCCATCCCCATACCCCACAGGGACCGTGGCAATCCTTTGGTTTGTTTTCGTCTCATATGTCGCGCCATAACTTATGGCCCTGCCCTGTTCCAGCTCCTTTAGGAACACAATGCAGCTTTTTAGGGAAAGCGCCGGCTGCAAATCCAGGTTCCCTTTTTGCACTTCCTCCGAAGGCCATAGCCCATAAAGGGCGATCCCTGCGCGCACCATGTCCATATTTGCCTCTGGCATGTCGATAATCGCCGCGCTGTTGGAACAATGGCTGACAGGGATAGAAACCCCGCAGCCCTTAAGCATCCGCTTCATATCCTGGAATTTTGCCATCTGCCCCTTTGCCATGGTTTTATCTTTGGCATCGGATTTGGCAAAATGGGTAAATACCCCTTCTACTATTATATGTGGCATCTTTGCAATCTGTGCAATTTCTTCTGCCGCTTCCTGGCTAACCTGGAACCCAAGGCGGCTTAAGCCTGTGTCAATTTTAATATGGGCTGTAATGCCCCGCCCCGCCCGCTTTGCATATTCCTCTAGTTCCCTGGCCTGCTTGAGGGAATACACGGTAGGGCGGACGCCCTTGCCTGCCAAAGCCCCAAACTGCTCTGGGAATACGGCGCCTAAGACCAAAATTGGTTTGTTCAGCCCATGCCTGCGTAAGGTTTCTGCTTCTTCCACCGTAGCTGTAGCGTAACCCCAGACCCGCTCCCGCATCTCCAGCTCCCTCCCAATGGGGATAGCCCCATGCCCATACCCGTCTGTTTTCACCACACCTATAATTTTAGTATTTTTGTTCAGCGTTTTTTCAATTTGGGCAATATTATGGTTGATTGCATCCAGATTAATTTCTGCATACACTCTGCTATATGGCTTCATTTTTTTCTACCTTCCTTATTTCTTCCTGCTCTTTCAGGACCTGCGCAACCCCATCAATCAGGTGATGGGCCATCATCCCATACGCCCCCGTCGCCTGAAGCTGCCTGTCTGCCGCCGCCCCATGGAGGTATACCCCCACAGGGGCAGCCTCTTCTAGCCGCATCCCTTGGGCAGCCAGCCCTGCCAGCACGCCGGACAGCACATCCCCGGCGCCTGCGGCAGCCATCCCATGGTTGCCGCTGACATTAAAATATGCCCTGCCGTCTGGCAGCGCGGTAATTGTCCTAGCGTCCTTTAGCACACATATTACATGGTATTCTTGCGCAAAATTGCGCGCAATTTGCAATAACTGCTTCTGAATATCTGCAATGCCCATGCCCGACAGCCTCGCCATTTCCCCCAAATGGGGCGTTACAATTACAGGGGCTTTTGCCTTTTTTAGCCACTTTAGATGGCTCGCCACAACATTCAGCCCATCTGCATCCAGGATTACCGGCGCTTTTGCATGTTTCAATATGGATTTCACCAGCTTTTTGGCTGCCTCCCCAGTCCCAATCCCCGGCCCCGCCACAATGGCATCAGCCCAGGAAAGCGCCTTTTCCAACGTCCCTTCCAAATCCTTTGCCCCGCCATAGGTAGTAAGGATTGCTTCTGGCAGAAGCCCTTGTAAAGCCACGCGGTTTTTTTCCTCTGTAAAAATCCTTACAAGCCCCGCCCCTGTGGCATAAGAGGCTTTCCCGCTTAAAAACGCCGCCCCCGCCATATTTTTACTGCCCGCAACTGCCAGCACTTTCCCAAAAGTCCCCTTGTTGGAGTAAGGCTTCCGCTCTGGGAGCAAGGCATAATCCTCTTCCCCAACGCAATACATCGTGGGTTTCTCCCCAAGGAAGCTGTGGCTGCTAATCCCAATGTCTTTTACTAGCACTTTCCCTGCATATTCCGCCCCTGGGTAGAGCAACAACCCTGTTTTGGCAAATGCAAACGTCACCGTCAAATCCGCGCGAAAGCCAACCCCTAAAACTGCCCCAGTGTCCGCATGGATGCCAGACGGGATATCCACGGCAACCTTAAAGCCTGGCCTTGCATTCATCCCGTCCACAAATTGCCGGTAAACGCCTTCCAAATCCCTGGCCAGCCCAATCCCAAACAGCGCGTCTATTATAACATCAAATTCCTGCATAGGGATAGCGTCGGCCATGGGAACCCCATATTTTTCCAGTATCCCCTTTTGGGCCTTGGCCTCCTCTGACATTTTATGGTCCCCTGGGGGCATAAGGATGGTGACGCCATACCCCCTTTGCCAGAGCATCCGCCCAATGGCAAGGCCGTCGCCCCCATTATTCCCAAACCCACATGCCACAAGCGCTGTATGCTTTTTGCCTTTCCCTTTCCCAAAATGGTTTTCCACTTCCTGCACAACGCTAAGGGCGGCCCGCTCCATCAATACCAGGGAGGGCATCCCAAAATATTCTATTGTATTTTTATCACACTGCTTCATCTGCCTGCTGTCAACCAGAACCTTCATTGTTTCCTCCTGCCCCTGCTGCAGCCTTCCCGGCCGCCGCATGTCAAAAAAGACATCCTTAACCATTTTGCGGCTAAGGCTGCCTTTCACTTCTTTGCTTTTTGTATTCACTGCCATACTTCAAATCAAACGCCCCTGTCACCTGGGCGCCAAAGATATCATGGAGATAGGCGTAGATTTTCTTGTTTTGATCCTCAATCTCCTCTTTGCGGATAACTTTCCTTTTCAGCTCCATGCGCGTCTTGTTGATCCAGCCTGACAATTCTTCCTTTTCTTTTTCATTGCTGTCCATAATGCCATAACAGTATTCCATCGTCTCAACCATAAGCAGGCTATTGTCCATTTTCATTAAATCCTGTAATTCTTCTAACTCCCTGCGGCCGGCTTCCATACGTTGGTTGATTTCTGTAATCAGCCGCCTGTCTTCCTGGAGTTTTGGAGTCCCCTGCCCTTCCTCCCCAATTTCATCCATGTTTACCATAATGTTTTTCATTAATTTATTTTTTAATACTTTTAATTCCTTGAATTCCTGGTTCAGATGCCCTTGCCTAGCCAAATGCTTGTTCAACTTCTGCTCTAGCTTCGCCACCTCTTTTGGCTTGCCGTCCCCTAGAAACAATTGGTGCCATTTCTGGTCAAGCACCAGTGGGGGCAAATCTTTGCCCTGGGCAATTTGTTTAAATCCCTGGCTTGTATTTTTCTTTTTTCCCATATGATCACTTCTTGTCTTTCGATTTCCCTGTTTTCTCAATGTTGTAAGAAAGCTGCATTAAACTGTCGGAAAGATGCACATTCTCCACCACCACATGCCCTGGCAGCTCTAAGTCCAAATGCGCAAAATTCCAAATGGCGTTTATTCCAAGGCCCACTAACGTATTCGCCACCTCATCCGCCTTTTCCTTGGGCAGCGTCAGCGTTGCGATGTCCACCTGGTTCTCTTTTAAAAATTGTTCCAGTTCATCTAACATGCGGACTTTAATCCCTCTGACAGAAATCCCTTTCAATGCTGGGTTCACATCGAACAGGCCGATAATGACAAACCCCCTTTTCTCAAACTGGATGTAATTGGCAAGGGCCTGCCCCAGCTTCCCCGCCCCAACCACAATGATGTTATGCTGCTGGTCCACGCCCATAATCTTGCCAATCTCATCATACAAATATTTCACGTTATAGCCATATCCCTGCATCCCAAAGCCGCCAAAATTATTTAAATCCTGGCGGATCTGGGATGCAGTCACACGCATTTTCGCGCTTAATTCATTAGAAGAAATGCGCTCCACCCCTTCGTCTAAAAGCTCCCCCAAATATCTGTAATACCGTGGCATCCTGCGAATGACTGCCTGCGATATTTCTTTCTCCATTTTCCTGCCTCCTGCCTGACGCCATTCTGTTGCATACTATATTTTATTATAATAAACCTGAGAATAGATGTCAATGTATGGAAATTTTATATCAAAGCTTCCCACTGTTCATATAAGGACTCCAATTCCTTTTGCTTCTCTTGGTATTCCTGGTGCAACTCCTGCAATTTTGCCGAATTGGTCGCAACCTCGCTGTCCAAAAAAGCCTCCTCCAGTTCCTTGACCCTCTGCTCTGCCGCCTCGATTTGCCCCTCGGTGCGCTTCCTGTCGTTCTCTAGCTTCCGAAGCCTGGCCTGCGCTTCTTTTTTCTGTTTCCACTCTGTTTTATTGCTGCTGGCTTCCTCTGCTTTCTGCACCGCCTCTTTGCCAGGGGCATAGATTGGGGTCAGTTCTTTACATTTCTCCAAATAATAATCGTAATTCCCAATATAATTTACAAGGGTTTCCCCAGTTAGGTCTAAAATCCTGGTTGCTGCCTTATTGATAAAATATCGGTCATGGGACACGAAAAATACAGTCCCCGCATATCGGTTTAACGCCTGTTCCAAAATTTCTTTGGATGTGATGTCCAAATGGTTGGTCGGCTCATCCAGGATTAAAAAATTTGCCTCTGACAGCATCAGCTTTGCCAAGGACACGCGCCCCCGTTCCCCGCCGCTTAGTTCTGAAATCCGTTTAAAGACCTCATCTCCTGTAAAAAGGAACGCTGCCAGCACATTTCGGATTTCTGTGTTTGTCAGGCTTGGGTATTCATCTGAAATTTCTTCTACCAATGTTTTCTCTTTATGGAGGACTTGATGCTCCTGGTCATAATACCCGATATGCACATTTGCGCCCAGGCGGACCGTGCCGCCGTCCGCCTGGACCATGCCGTTGATGATTTTTAAGATTGTGGTCTTCCCCGTCCCATTGTCGCCAATCAGCGCCACGCGCTCGCCGCGCTTAATTTCAAAGGACAAATCGCCAAACAGCCGCTGCCCTGGGTAAGACTTTGCCAGGCCGTCCACCGACAGCACGTCGTTGCCGCTGGCAATCCTTGGCGTTAGCCTTAAGTGGATGTCCGTATTTTCTTCCACAGGCTTTTCCAGCCGCTCTATTTTATCCAGCATTTTCTCCCGGCTTTCCGCCCGCCGGATAGACTTCTCCCGATTAAAGGATTTTAACTTAGCAATAACCTCTTCCTGGTGCTTGATTTGCTGCTGCTGGTTATAATACTGTTTCAACTGGGCTTCCCGTACCTGTGCTTTTTTCACTGCATAATCGCTGTAATTCCCAGAAAACACCGATACTTTGCAGCGGTCCAGCTCCACCACTTTGCGGACCACCCGGTCCAGAAAATATCGGTCATGGCTTACAATCACCACCGCGCCCTTGTAATTCAACAGAAACGTTTCTAGCCAAGTGATAGAGCCAATGTCCAGATGGTTGGTCGGCTCGTCCAATAAGATCACATCCGGCTTTGTCACCAACAGCTTCCCCAGGCAAACCCTGGTGCGCTGCCCGCCAGATAATTCCTGCATATGTTTTGTAAATTCTTCATCCAAGAACCCTAAGCCTTTCAACACCCCTGTCACTTCACTTTTATAGGAAGCGCCGCCTTTTTGCTCAAATTCCAGGTTCCGGCGGTTGTAGCTTTCCATTAATTTCTCCAGGTCCTCCCCCTTAAGGAGGCTCATCTGCTGCTCCATCCGTATTAATTCCTGCTGCATGGCAATCAAATCCTGTTTTGCAGAAAGCACTTCTTCATATATTGTCCGGTTCCCGGCGATATCTGGATTTTGGGGCAGGTAGCCAATAGACTTATTCTTGGCAAGGGACACTTCCCCCTCGTCTGCTTCTAACTCCCCCATAATAATCCGAAGCAAGGTTGTCTTCCCCGCCCCGTTGATGCCTACAATTGCCGCCTTCTCATTCTCTTCTATATGGAAGGAGGCATGTTGTATGATTTCGTCTGCGCCAAAGGCTTTGCTAATGTTTTGGCAGGCTAAAATCATGGTTCTCTCTCCTTTTCTTCGGGCAATCGTCCCAAAAGCCCAATTTCAAATCTGTTATCCCTATCCTGTGGCCCCTAAGGGCGGCGCACGCGCTGAAACCTGCCTTCCTTAAGCCTCAATCCGCCTGCCGCCCTTAAAACAACCCTTCCAATGTCTCTCGGATTGCCTTGATAAACCCTTCGCTGTCCAAAACAGTAGGATGCTCTAAAGTAGTGATTAGGGCCAGGTCTTTCGTCATTTTCCCAGCTTCAATGGTAGAAAGGCATGCCCGCTCCAATTTATCGGCAAAGGCGCTAAGCTCTGGCAGGCTGTCTAACTCCCCGCGTTTGCGCAGCGCCCCGGTCCATGCAAAGATTGTCGCCACAGAGTTGGTGGAAGTCCCTTCCCCTTTTAAATGTTTATAGTAATGGCGCTGCACGGTCCCATGGGCAGCTTCATATTCATAATACCCTTCTGGGGATACCAAAACAGAAGTCATCATGGCGAGGGAGCCAAAAGCGGAGCTTACCATATCGCTCATCACATCCCCGTCATAATTCTTGCATGCCCAGATAAAGCCTCCTTCTGCCTTCATAATCCGTGCAACCGCATCGTCAATTAAGGTATAGAAATACTCAATGCCTGCCTCCTGGAATTTCCCATCATATTCTTTGTCATATATTTCCTGGAAAATGTCTTTAAAGGTGTGGTCATATTTTTTAGAAATGGTGTCTTTGGTGGCGAACCACAAATCCTGTTTTGTGTCCAGCGCAAAGTTAAAGCAGCTCCTTGCAAAGCTCTCAATGGAGCCGTTTAAGTTATGCTGTCCCTGGACAATGCCCGCCCCGGTAAACGCATGGATTAATTCCCTTGTCTCGCTCCCGTCTTCTGCCGTGTAAACCAACTCGCATTTCCCTGCCCCTGGGATTTTCAGCTCGCTTGCCTTATACACATCCCCATAAGCGTGGCGGGCAATGGTAATTGGCTTCTTCCAATTCCTTACGCATGGCTCAATGCCTTTTACCGTAATCGGCGCGCGGAACACCGTACCATCCAAAATCGCACGGATTGTCCCATTGGGGCTTTTCCACATCTGTTTCAGCCCATATTCCTCCACACGTGCAGCATTGGGGGTGATGGTAGCGCATTTCACCGCAACGCCATACTTTTTCGTCGCATTTGCCGAGTCAAACGTAACCTGGTCGTCTGTCTCATTCCGGTGTTCCAGCCCCAAGTCATAATACTCTGTCTTTAAGTCCACATAAGGGCAGATCAATTCATCTTTAATCATTTTCCAAAGAATGCGGGTCATTTCATCTCCGTCCATCTCAACTAACGGCGTCTCCATCTTAATTTTTTCCATTTTCTTTCCTCCTGTATTTATAAAATCTGTGATAATTGTATACATTTATGGGTTTTTCTGTCAAGGGGATTTTTCATTCCCGCCCCTGCAGCCATGCCTCCCTGCCGCGAACACCCGCGCGCCGTAAAGCCATCCCCACAGCCTTCCTTTTTCAGCTAGGGCTGTCTGCTCAAGCTTCTGGCACAGCCCTGCCACAACCTGAAGTTCCTCTTCTGTAATCCCCTGCCTGGAAAATGCCGCCTTCTGCATTAGGGACACAGCCTTTTCCCATTCCATCCCAGGCAGTTTTTGCCCCAAAGCCGCGCCATACTCCTGCTCGCCCATCCCCTCCTTCGGCTTAAGCCCCAAAGAGTTTAGAAGGAAGCAAATATAATTCCCCATTGCCAGCGCGCCTTTTGCCCGGTCATCCTGGAAAAATTCTGCTTTACGCCTGCCCCTGGCGCGCCTTTCCCTTACGCATAGCAACAGGAACGCAAAGCATAGCGCTGCAAGGCCAAAGGCAGCCGCTTTCCCTACGGCGCGCTGTGTGGCTGCCCTGCCTTCCCCTGCGTTTACACTATTCCCAGGAGCAATGCCGCCAGGCTGGTTTTGCTTTTGTTCCTCTTTTTGCCTCTGCCCTTGTTCTTCTTCCTGCTTCTGCCTTTCCTCTTCTTCCGGCAGCTTTTTTTCGGCCCCATCCCCTTCTTCTTTTTCCTTTGTCCCTTTTAATTCCTGCAGCGCCCCATCCAATTCTTCTTTTTTCTGCGATTCCTGCAAAGCTGTAAAATAGGAAGGGGGCGTGAATTCCATTGGGCGAAATCCCGCCTCTTTTTGGAACACTTCTGCCCAGGCATGGCCCCTTAGGCCTGTCACAGACGCGGTAAAGCTTCCATTCCCATTCTGCTTGAAATCTTCCGGAAACACCACATACCCGCTTACATACCTTGCCGGAATCCCAAACCTGCGCAGCAGCAATGTCCCAGCCGTTGCATAATGGATGCAGAACCCCTTTTTCTGCTTCAGCAGAAAATACGCGGTGAAATCCTCCCCTTGGGGCAACGGCTTCAATTCCTGGCTGTATTTTGTATTCTGCCAAAGGAACTCCCTGATTTGCCAAAACCGAAGCCATATCTGAGAGTCCCCTTCCTGGTCAGACAAACCCTCCATCCAAAGGTTCTCCGGCCTGATAGACGCCCGATAAATCGAAACTTCTGCAAAAACAAATGCCTTCTCTAACCCATGCTCCGGCAGGCGGGTATAGGTTTGCTGCGCATAATCCCCATAAGATTCCCATATCTTTTCTTCCTGTGCCTTATCCTCCCCATCTCCCTCTGAAAACGCCTGCTCCCCTTTATTTTCCAGAAAAGGGAACCCTTCCTCCTGCCATGCTTCCTGGCATAGGAAGCTCTCCCACTGGAACTTTTTATCATTGACAGGCGCAAGGGAGCCGTCGCCTTTTGCAGGCTGCCCCTTTGGTATCTTGGTATAATAAGGAACCAGCGTATAGCCTGGGACAGCGCTTTGAAACAGCATTTCCATATGGCTGGAAACACATTGCGCCGCCAGCCCTTCCCTTTTTTCCAATTGTTTGTAAGGATAGCCCAGGACTGCCTCTTGGCATTCCTGGTTTGGCCAGCCCTGCCCCTGAGCCCAATCAGAAAATTCCTGCCTGGATATCCCATCCCATTTTCCATCCCTATAATCCCCTCCAATAAAGCCGCGGACATAGATGGGATGCCTGGGGCGCTTATCCACGGTAATTTGGAACACTTCTTCCCCAGTTTGGTTGGGGCTTTTGTTGTCCAGCACATAATCCTGTTGGGGCTGCTGCCAGGAAAACAAACGGATCCCGCTAAATTGCCCCACAAGGTCCAGCAGCCTGTCCTCAAACTGCAATTGCCGTTTGAGCCACGGCCCATGGCAAGCCTCCACCACCTGCTGCACCCTAGCGTCCGCAGCAAACAACGCTGCCAGCACAAGGGCCGCGCCCATGCCAGCCCCCAAAGGCAGCGCCCCCCGCATTCCAGGCTCTAACTGCAAGGCAAAAAAACCTGCCAATGCCAGAAGCACCCCCTCTGTATGCGGCGCCTTCCCTACAAAAACCCCAGCGGCAAACACCAATAGGGGGATACATAAAAAAGCTGCGTTCCTGACCCTCTTCTTGTTGGCAAAGGAAGCGATAATCCCTTCCAAACTGCCCAAAATGGCACACAGAACCAAAAATGCCTCTGCCTTCCCGCTCGCCGGCTCTGGCACAAGCCAGGATAAAAATTCTGTCCGATAATGCTGGTTCACCAAAGCAACCGCCTGATTGGCAAGCCCTTTCGCGCCTTCTGCCAACAAGGCTGCATGCATGGAAATTGCCCATTCCAGCAAAAAGGACGCCAGCAATAGGAGTATCATTCTCTGCCTCCAGCCCCTTTTTGCCAATTCTTCCCCAACTGCGCATAAGACGGCCACCATTGCCAGATTGGCTGGATTTACGCCTGATGCCAGATTTTCTTCCAGGCAGAGGAACGCCCCAAACAGCATAAGGGACATACAAACCCCACGCTGCACGCTGTGCAACGCCCTTTTCTTTTTTGCCTTCTCCCCTGACGCTCCCTGTCCCATCTCTGCTCCCTCCCAACCTGGCATTTATGGCAATTAGACTGTCAATTCCACCTCCAGCAATTGCCCCTTCACTTTCCCTGGTTCCATCTTTCCCCGGAAATTCCCATTGCAGTACAGCTCTAATTCCTGGTTCCATTGAATTCCCGTAGCATAAGGTTCCCCACGAAATTCCTGGGGATATTCTTCCAAAAAATTGCATCTTTCCATCTGGCTTTTCAGGATTTCATCCCAAAATTCAAAAAGCCCCTGCACATCCCAAACCGCCTTGCGCCTTATCCTTTGTCCTTTTCCATCCTTCCATGCCAAAAAATGGGGGCATTCCTGTTCCAACAGCCCATGTGAGATGCTATTGGCCACCTCCCAATAAGCAGTGCGCCCTTCCCTGCGCATCTTTTCCGGCTGGGCATCCAAAAATACCACTACATTGCAGCCGATTGGCATTCCCATCTCTGCCACAAGCAGCTCCCCCGCCCTGGCAGACAGCTTCCAGTGGACCCTGTTTAACCGATCCCCATTTTGGTATTCCCGAAATCTCAAAATCTCCGTTGAGCCATCCCCTCCTAACTGAGGATGGCTGCGCCCTCCGTCTGCCAGGGACAGCTTTGTGCGAACCCCAACCCTTACTGTTGTCTCATAGCAGGATGGCAGGACCATAACCTGAGCCTGCAGCCTTAATTTCTTTTTCAGGCGAAACAGCCCCAGGCAGTCATAGCAGCTCAGGGATTTGCACTCTGCCTGCCATACGCCAAGCTCCAGGCGCCCCACAGCTTTCTTAAGCTCCATATCCCCGCCAGCGCTTATGCCGCCGGACAGCCTGGCCTTGCGTACCCTCTTATTGCCGGCATGTTTCAGCACAACCACCGCCGTTATGCCAGCCAGATAAAAAAAGCTTTTGTTTTCGATGTTTAAGCAAACCTGGTATTCCCCAAAGCCGTCTGGGCTAGGGGACAGTGAAATCCCACAGGTAAGCTTACGTTTGCACTCCCACAACATAAATAAGAAAAAAGGCGGCAGTAACACTGCAGCCATAAACAATATCAAAAACCCTTTGCCTTTAAAAAGGATTGCCATATACCATGCGCCAGCCACAGCAAGCGCGTACAGAAGCATGTTCCTCATTTTCGCCCCCTCATTGCCTTGGGCGCTGGCACAGCTTTTTGAACCTCGCCTAGCACTTGCCCCACCTCCATCTGCGCCACCCTCGCCTTGGCATTCAATACAACCCTATGGGCGCAGACTGAAAAGAAAATATCTTTGATATCCTCTGGGACAACATAATCTCTCTGCCGCAAAAAAGCAAGCGCCTTCGCCATCTGCAGGATATGGATAGACCCCCTGGGGCTGACCCCCAAATCAACCATAGGATGGTTCCTGGTGCGATTTGCCAGGCTGCCAATATACTCATAAATTTCATCCGCCGCAAACACCTGCCCCACTGCCTGCTGCATCGCAGCCAATTCTTCCCCGGAAATCACGGCATGCACCTCTTCCTTATTCTGTTCCCCTTTTAAAATATTGACTTCATCCTCCAGTTCCGGGTAACCCAACTGCAGGCAAACCATAAAACGGTCAATCTGCGCTTCTGGAAGCATCCAGGTTCCGGCGCTCCCAAAAGGGTTCTGTGTGGCGATTACAATAAATGGGGACGGGACCGGACGGCTTACGCCGTCTACCGTCACCTTCTTTTCCTCCATCACCTCTAAAAGGGCAGACTGGGTTTTGGGGGAAGTGCGGTTAACCTCATCCGCCAAAAGCAAATTGCACATCACGCTCCCTGGCTGGTACACAAACCGCCCTGTTTCTTTGTCATAAATGGAAAAGCCTGTCAAGTCCGAAGGCAGCACATCCGGCGTAAACTGCACCCGGTTCTGTTTCAGGGACATGGACTTTGCCAGCGCCATGGCAAGGGTGGTTTTTCCCACCCCTGGGATATCGTTAAACAAGATATGCCCCCCTGCCAAGATTGCCGCCACTGCCTTTACAATGCAGCCGTCTTTCCCAATAATTGCTTTCTTCACTTCATTTATCACTTCAAATGCAGGCATACGCCCTGCATAAGGATCTGTTCCCATTCCACTGCCCCTTCCACAGTTTTAGCCGCTACCGTCCCTTCATGCGCTTAATAACCTTTAACCTAGTGAATTCTTCCCGTTCCTTTTCCTCCAAAGCGCCCTGGATGCTCTTTGTCAGCGCCTCATACTTGGGGATTGTGATATTTTGCAGCGCATTGGCGCGCTTCTGGGTTTTCTTAATGTTATAAGCCAGGCGGTAGGCGGAAGTTTCAATCTGCGCCAGCCGTATGGCAAGCTCCTTCACTTTCTCAAACTTCTCACAAGCCTCATCCAGGGACATTTTGGTCCCATAAAAAGCATAGGAAGGCTTTAACTCCCTGCTCTCATACTCCACTTTAGGGATTTCCGTACCCATCACGCTCCGCCGTTTAATGGAAATGGAATTTTCCACCGGCACATTCAGGCTCAGGGCTTCCACCTCATGGATGCCCATCTGGATATTTGCTTTCTGCAATGCCTGGTATGCGCTGGTAAACGTCACATCTATTTCATTCTGGATATCGGTCGCCTGCTCAATTAGGTCCATCAGCTCACGGATTAAGATATTGCGTTTCTTATCCATCAATTCATAGCCCTGCCGGGACAACGCGAGGGAATTCTTTGCCAGCATTAAGTTGCCTTTTGTTGGAAATGTATTTGGATCCATCCCAGTCACCTCACCAGTGTTTCTCTAATATTTTTGTGTCAACCCGGTCAAGCTCTTCCTTGGGCAGGATATGCAAAAGCCTCCAGCCAATATCCAGCGTCTCCTCAATAGTGCGGTTCTCACTTATTCCCTGCGCCACAAATTCCTGCTCAAACCCCACGCCAAATTCCAGGTATTTCTTATCTGTCTCAGAAAGTTCATCTTCACCAATTACGCTTGCAAGGTCCCTTGCCTCCCCCACGCGGGCGTAGGAGGAAAAGAGCTGGTTGGCCACATCCTGATGGTCTTCCCTGGTATATCCCGCGCCAATGCCGTCCTTCATCAATCGGGAAAGGGATGGAAGCACATTGATTGGCGGGTAGACATTTTTCTGGTGGAGGGAACGTTCCAACACAATCTGGCCTTCCGTGATATAGCCCGTCAAGTCCGGGATTGGATGGGTAATGTCATCATTTGGCATGGTCAGGATAGGGATTTGGGTCACGCTCCCGCTCCTTCCCTGCACAATCCCTGCACGCTCATACAAAGTAGCAAGCTCACTGTACAAATAGCCTGGATACCCTTTTCGGCTGGGGATCTCCCCTTTGGAAGCGGATACCTCACGCATTGCCTCAGCATAAGAAGTCATGTCTGTTAAAATCACCAAAATATGCATGCCCTTTTCAAAGGCAAGGTATTCTGCCGCCGTCAGCGCAACCTTTGGCGTAATCAAACGCTCTGCCACCGGGTCATTCGACAGGTTCAGGAACATGGTCACATGGGAGCTTACGCCGCTTTCTTCAAACCTGCGCCGGAAAAACTCCGCCACGTCATATTTCACGCCCATAGCTGCAAATACAATGCCAAATTCCTCCTTTGAGCCTTCCCCTAAGGACGCCTGCTCCACAATCTGAGCCGCAAGCTGGTCATGGGGCAAGCCGTTCCCAGAAAAAATCGGCAATTTCTGCCCACGGATTAATGTTGTCAATGCGTCAATTGCGGAAACGCCAGTCTGGATATAATTCCTTGGGTATTCTCGGATACAGGGGTTTAAGGGAAGCCCATTTACATCCAGGACCACTTCTGGGTTGATTTTCCCAAGCCCGTCGATTGGCTCCCCAAGCCCGTTAAAAGTCCTGCCCAAAATCTCCGGCGACAGCCCAATCTCCATGGGATGCCCGCTTAACCTGGTATGGGTGTTCTTTAAGGACATCTCGTCCGTATTGTCAAAGACCTGAATCACCGCCTTATCCTCGTCCAGGGCGACAATCCTTCCCTTTTTGCGCTTGCCCCCTTCTACCACAAACTCCACCATCTCTTCAAAAAAGGCGTTCTTCACCCCTTCCAATACAATTAGGGGGCCATTGATTTCACTTAACCCTAAATATTCAATCGACATATCCACCCTCCTATGCATTGGTTTCCAGCAGGCCATGGTAAAATTCCTCAATCATCCGCTGGTACTCTTCAAATTTTTGCAATTCTTTATTGGCCACATCATATTTGATGGCAATAACCTTCTCAAAAATACGGTTCTCCCGCAGCAATGCCATAGGCATCCCCATCTCAATCAATGCCTTGCACCTTTCATATAAGTGCAAAATCACCCGCATCATTTGAAGCTGCTTCTCCAAGGGGACAAAAGTATCCTCCGCATGGAACGCATTCTGCTGCAGGAACCCAAGGCGGATGACCCTTGCAATCTCCAGAATCAGCTTCTGGTCATCTGGAAGCACATCGCTCCCAATCAATTTGACAATCTCATTCAGCCGGCTCTCCGTGGTAAGGATATTTAAAAGCTCATTCCGGCATGGGATAAAATCCGCCCCCACATTGGCGGCATACCAGCCTTCCAGGTCGTTTAAGTATTCTGTATAGCTTGTCAGCCAGTTAATTGCCGGGTAATGCCTTGCATAGGCAAGGGATTTGTCCAGCGCCAAAAAACAGCGGACAAACCGTTTGGTGTTCTGAGTCACAGGCTCAGAGAAATCCCCGCCCTGAGGGGATACCGCCCCGATAATCGTAACGCTTCCGTCTGTGCCGTTTAAATTCTCCACATAACCGGCGCGCTCATAGAAAGCCGACAGCCTGCTGGCCAGGTATGCCGGGAAGCCTTCTTCCGCCGGCATCTCTTCCAAACGCCCTGAAAGCTCACGCAGCGCCTCTGCCCACCGGGAAGTGGAATCTGCCATAATCGCCACATGGTATCCCATATCCCGGTAATATTCCGCCAGCGTTAGCCCAGTATATATGCTTGCCTCACGGGCTGCCACAGGCATATTGGATGTATTGGCAATCAATGTCGTACGGTCCATCAGCAGGTTCCCGGTCTTGGGGTCAACCAGCTTGGAAAACTCTTCCAGCACATTGGTCATCTCATTCCCACGTTCCCCGCATCCAATGTAAATAATAATGTCTGCATCCGACCATTTTGCAAGCTGATGCTGGGTCATGGTCTTCCCTGTCCCAAACCCGCCTGGGATAGCGGCAGTTCCCCCTTTTGCAATCGGGAACAGCGTGTCTAAGATACGCTGCCCAGTCACTAGGAGCCGGTCTGCCGGATAACGCCTTTGGATTGGCCTTGGGACGCGGATTGGCCACTGCTGGGTCATGGTAAGCTTATGCTCTTCCCCTGCCTGGCCGCGAAGGACCACTAATGTCTCGTCTATGGTGTATTCACCGTCTGTTACAGCTTTTTCCACCGTGCCTTCCAAACCTGGAGGCACCATAACCTTATGGATAATTGCCGGGGTCTCCGGCACCTGGGCAATTACCATCCCTGGTGACAGCATATCCCCTGGCTTTACCATGATTTTTGCCTGCCATTTCTTCTTACGGTCCAGCAAATCCACATTCACGCCCCTGGGGATATATGGCCCGGACTGTTCCCCAATCAATTGCAGCGGCCGCTCAATCCCATCAAAAATATTGGTGATAATCCCAGGCGCCAACGTTACGCAAATTGCCCGCCCGGCGCCTTCCACCAGCTCGCCGGGGCGCAGCCCTGTAGTTTCCTCAAAGACCTGGATGGTTGTCTGTCCCTTGGTCAGCCCAATGACTTCCCCCACCAGGCGGCTTTCCCCCACATAAACCATCTCTGACATCTTAAAGCCCAAATTGCCTTTTATCGTAACGATTGGCCCATTTATCCCGTATATTTTACCTGATACATTCATAGATATGTTTCCTCCTGCTCTAATTTCGTCACAAAGGATTCATCAACCAAAATATTCCTAGAACGGATAACTGCCCGGACGCCGCCGCCAAAGTCAATGCTGCTGACTGTCAGTTCCACGCCTGTTTCCTGTTCCAGCCCCTGTTTCTTATCTGCGTCAGAAGGATTGATATAGACCACCACTGGCTCGTCCCCAGCCACTTCTTTTGCCATCCTGATTTTCGCCGCAAGGAACCCCTGGTAGCTTTCTGTCTGCTGGTATTCCTCTAACAACTCCTTCACCCGTGCAATCAGCTTCCCTTTCCATTCCTGTTTGCAGCTATCCAAAATCCGTTTCTGGCGTACCATCTCTTCTGACACTTTGCGGTTTACCTGCCTGCGGATTTCCGTTTCCTTGATCTGGAATTTATGCTCCAGCTCTATCTGCCTGCTCTTGCGAAACTCTTCTAGCTCCCTGTCACAATTCTCCTTATACTCTTGAATCAGCGCCTCGCTTTCCTTGTCCGCCACATCTATGGTAAACTTACGGAACACTTCCAGTTTCTCTTTTATCTGCATTTTTCTCCCTCCCGTCCGGGCAGATTTTAAAGCTTCAGTCCGATTGCCTCACTGACATAATCTGTAATAAAGTTCTCTTTGCGCCCAGTCCCATGGCGGTCTGGAATTTCAATCAGCAACGGCAGCCTCCGGTTTAACTTCGCGTCATTGATTAAATCCGGGAACTCCCTGCCAAATTTCTCTGTCAGCAACACAATCCCAATCTCCTTATCCTGGAACACCGCATCCAACGCTTCTTTCAATTCCTGGCGCTCATGCACCACAACGCCTTCCACACCGGCAAGGCGCATTCCTGTATAAGTGTCCTTGTTATCACTGATCAAATACATTTTCATAACTTGTCTCCTTACCTTATGCCATAAGCTACAGCCTTAAGAAAAGCCATTACCCTAAGATGGAGAATGAAATCAAAAGCCCATAAAGGGCGATGGATTCTGCCAGGGCCACGAAAATCAACGCCTTACCCATAATGCTGGCGTCCTCGCTCAACGCCCCCAGAGCCGCGCTCGCCGCGCTTGCAACCGCAATGCCAGCCCCGATACAGGAAAGCCCAGTAGACAATGCCGCCGCCAAATAACGCCATCCTTCCACGGTTGCCGCCTGCGCCGCTTCCCCTGCTGCCTGTACATTTCCGCTGAACATTAAAATATCTGCAACCAGCACTGTGCCAAAGAAGAAAAACACATTGCATGCCAGCGCTGCCTTAAACCCTCCTTCTTTCCGTTTGCTAAGTAAAAACCCGCCTACCGGGATAATCATGCTGCAAAGTAAAATCACTACTAATATAATTTTTGTTACCATTTCCATATCCTCCTACTGATTTCTTTTTTTAAATGAAACAAATGGTTTTCCATTCCCTGTATAAAAACGGCTGAACATCTCATAATATTCCAGACGCAGCACTTGGATGCCTACTACCAACCCTTCCAGACAGGCCACAAGAATATTGCCAAGTATAATGACAATCCAGTTTGGGTTCCCCTTCTCTAACCCGGCAAGGGTCATCACCACGCCCATCATCCCTGCATGGCTCAGGGCAAAAGCCCCCACTCGCACAAAGGAAATTGTGTTGGTGGCATAACTTAACACTACGTCAAACCCCTCCACCAGCGCTTCTACAAAAAACATCACCTTGCTCCCTTCCGGGAAAATATGGCCCTTACGCTCTATCAGATGGCTCAACGGCTCTTTCATTAAAATTGCCACCAATGGGACCCCCACTGCAATCCCAATCACAATAGTTGCAGGAAGCCCATGCCCGGTCGCAAACAACAGGGCGCAGAACACCACGAACCCATAGCAGGCAAGGCCGGCAAGCCCGCTCTGGTTAAACAGCAGCCTTCCATATTCTTTGGCGCGTACTGCATTCACCATATTCAGGACCATTGCAACCAGTATCAATGCCGCCCCAAACCCAATTGCCAGCATTAATGTTGTCATAATATTGTCCATAGGCTTCATCCACAGCGCAGGGATGGCCTCTTCAAACCCAAACAAGCTCCCATACAGGAACCCAAATATCACGGACCACACCCCTGCCACCGCCACAATGCCTGCAAGGCGCATTTTTTTCATTTTATACAAAAGGAAGCCCCCAAGGGCCAGACATGCCCCCTGCCCCACATCCCCGAACATAACGCCAAACATAAAGGTGTATGTCAAGGCAATAAACAATGTTGGGTCCATCTCATGGTAGGCAGGCAGCCCATACATCTCCACAAACATTTCAAACGGCTTTAAAATCCTAGGGTTTTTGAGTTTTGTGGGAGGCTTGCTGCTAAGCCCCTCCCCTGGCTCTTCTTCTACGCAGTTGACATTTTCATCCATTGCGATTTCCCGCTGCAGCTTCTTCGCGTCTTTTTTGGCCATCCATCCATAGAGGATATAATGCTCAACCCCCTCTTCCCTGGCATTGGTGCAAGCCGCAAATTTGCGGATCTCAAAGTTGCTGCAATAACTGTTAAGGCATTCGCAGGCTGCCAAAATTTCTGCCTCCCTCGCCTTTACCAGCTCCACCGCCTGCATTTGCAGGCGTTCTAGCTTTTGCTCTAAGCTGCCCAAAAGCTCCTTTGCTTGCTCAAATGCCTGGCGGGGCGTCCCCTCCAAATCATCTGGCACCTGAATTTCCTCAAAATGGAAGGATGCATACACCGCTTCTATCTCCACTAAATGGGTATGGGGGGCAAAATAAACGCCCCAAACATATTCCGTGTCATTATTGCATTCATAGAAAAGGGTATATGGATTATGGAACACATATTGTTCCAGCTTATGGTAGTTTTCCACTTTAATCCTTCCAAACTGATAATCTATAAAGTGGAAATCCCTTAACTTACAAAGTTCAAAATCCAGCCCAATAAAAGGGGCTGTCTCTGCCATCCATTCCTTAAGCTGCCGCAGTTCTTCCTGAACCTCCCCCTGCTGCTTCACTACATCCCCCATCTGACCGTGGACATCCAAAATAATCCCCTGCGCTTGCTCTGGGGTCACCTCCAGGTCCGTCTTTCTGGAAACCTCCAGGTACTGCTTCAGCTCTTCCCCCATCTGCGCCGCCTCTTTGTACAGATTTGTCTCCACAAACGGACGTACATTTTTTAAATTGTTCAGACTTGTCATTGCATTTTCAAAGTGGATATCATACTTATCCAAATAAAGCCTCACCACCCGGTCAATGTCATTCCTTGGCCCGGTAATATGCAACAACTTCATTTTCTCAATCAAAGCGTCTCCTCCGTTCCTTCTTTCAATTTAAAGCCTGTAAAATATATGATAAACCCTGGCCTCAGGCTGGTCAAGCCCCCATACTGGGCAAAATCAGCGCCCGGATATCCTTCGCCGGGACCTGATAGCGTATCCCTTCCAAAGCAGTGGTCAAATGCTCTATCTCCTGTTCCTTCTCATAGAAATAATAGAATACTGGCGCCATAGACGCCGGGTATTTCTGGCAGGCCCTACGGTACATCCGTTCCATCACCTGGTGGTAGGAAACTTCATCCTGCATCCTCACCAACGCCTCCCTGCCCTTAAAATAAATAGTATCGCCCAAAATCCTGCAAAATTCCTCAATATGTTCCGCCTCTAGCAGGCGTATCCATTCCGCTTTTTTCAATTTGTACTGGACTGGGATTAATAACTTCTCAATATCTTCCGGCCCTTGCTTAAAAAACTGCTTGCCACGGTACATCCACATAATATTCAGCCAGTCAATTTGTGTCCCAAACACCTCGCGAAGCACCTGGCGCATCTGCTTACCAGAAAATTTCCCTATTCGCTTCCATACTTCCACAAAATAAGAAACTTCCACATGGGGGACAGATTCCCCATATTGGAGCTGGGCAAAATACAGTTCCATTGCCTCCCTTTGGGAGCCATTCCCAAAACGGTATAACTTCCGGTAATCTTCTAGGATGGAATTATGTATCAATGCCTCCACCTGCCCGCGGTGCTTGATTTCCTCATGCCCGCCATAGATTTTCCCATAGCTCTCCTGTTCCCGCAAGAAGCCAATGGTTTCCTGGACTGTCTGGAATTCTGTAATCCTTTCATAGTCCTCCCGTTTCAGCAACCGGCTATGCATGGCCCTTGTCTTTGTGGCCAAGCCGCTGTATTGCAGCAATTCTCCCGCCATCCCTCACACCTCAATTATTTTCTTCACGATTTCCTGGGCAAACTGGTTCAGGTTTTTCCCATAACTTTCATTTATCTGTGCAATCTGCGCCTGGTTCTTTTCCACAAGCTGCTGAATCTCTCCTGCAGTCTGCCCCTCCAGTTGGGAACGCAGGATGGACAGCCTGCCTTCCATCTCTTTCTCCATTTCCACCTCGGAACTTTCCATCTTCCTGCGGTTTTCCTCCAGCAATTCCTGGCGGCGGGCAGCGGCGTCTTCCATCAGTCTCCCCGCCTGCTCCTCTATTTCATAGAGGCCCGTAATGATCTCATTCATTGCGCCCTTTCTCCTTCCCAAAATATAGTTTTATTGCAAAGTGCCGTTCCTTGGTCCCCATAGCCATATGGGCTGACAATGATTTTGTCAGTTCTTTGATTACATCCACAACCAGCTTCCTGGCCCTCTTGTCGGAAATCCTGTAAATATTCCCTTTTCCTGGATATTGGCAGAAAATCCGCATGGTATAATTTTTCCCCTCTTTTTCCACCAGCATAACAGCCCGGTAAGAGGACAGGATTTTCTGGCACATGCACCCTCCCAAAAACATCCCATAGCCAATCCTTTCCATAATCCCTTCAGGAAGCTCATGCCCTGTCTTATTCCGTATCTGCATCATGCAGCCATTCTCTGGATGATGGAACTTTTTCAACAGGTATTCCACATGGGAGTTAAAATCACAGCTTTCATATAGATAATAGCGCATAAATTCCTGTAAAAGCTCTTCACATACCTCTGAGGCAGCGCTGGCTGCCTTAGGCCCCATCCCACTGACTTCTGTATCCAGGTTCCCCCGGATTATGCCAAGTGCAACATGGCTAATTCCCCTGTTTTTCCGCTTCTTGCTTTCCAGCGCCTTGGATAGTTCCTGTTCTTCCTTAGCTAATTCCTTTAACTCCTGTTCCAGCTTTTCCTGCTTTTTTCGTTCTGCTTCCAGCCTGTGGAAATGGCCTAAAGCTTCGTGGATAGGGTTTATTAAATCCTCTGGCAGGAAAAAAGGCTTTAATATCATCTTAAATATCCTGGTCTGGTTAAATACCCCTATTGTTTCGGATACATCCTTCACTTGAGTCATGGCAACCCTGACGGTTGCAGGGGAAACCATTTCCACAATATCAAATATTTCTTTCCCAGACATTTCTGGCATCTCCAGCTCGCTGATTAATACAGCTACTGGATATTTCCTCAAATATTCCACTGTCTCTGCAGAAGAGTGGAAAAACTTACAGTCCAATTCTTCCCTGGAAGCCTCCAGCATCCGCTTATATCCCTCTATGTCCTTATTATTATGGTCTAAAATTACTACTGTTTCCACAACCTGCCTCCCTTCTTAAAACCCAGATTTTTACCAAATTACTCCCCACTATATTAGATTATAACAGACTAGAAAGGATTTTACAAAATTTTTTTCCAAACAATAAGAAACACATACAAGCAGCCCACATATGATACATTGTAATCAAAATATTGGAGGATTTAAACATGAGTGATTTAGCTGCAACAAACTGTGGATGTGGATGCGAAGGAAATAACAATGGGGGATGCTCCTCTATTATCTGGTTAATCATCTTGCTGAGCTGCTGCGGCGGATGCGGCAATGGCTTCTTCGGCGGCAATGACGGCTGCGGATGTGGCGGCGGGAATAGCTGCTTGTGGATCATCCTGCTTCTGTGCTGCTGTGGCGGGAACGGCAATGGGTTTGGCGGCGGCTTCTGCTGCTAATCCTGGCTAGGGAACCTCTTTCCTTCAACCAAAAGCCCCAGGCTGGCATAATATGCCGGCCTGGGGCTTTTTACCTGGACGCCCTAATCCTATTAGAAAATTCCCATATCAAACAAATTCCGCCCCCAACGCCGTATTTGCAAAAGGCAGTGAACTGTCCTGTCCACTGCCTAACCAATTCCCTAATAGTTATTCCGCCAGCACAAATTGCCCTACAAGCTCATCTAAAATATTTGCCTGTGCAGAAAGCTCCTCACTGGTTGCGGAAGCTTCTTGCGCAGTCGCCGCATTGCTCTGCACCACTTCTGAAATCTGGTTAATCCCTAACTCTGCCTGGCGCATTGCCTCTGTCTGGTCTTCCACCATGCCTTTTAAATTCTTGGAAAACTCTGCAATCTGCTTAATTCCATCCACCACAGACTCAATTGCGCCAGACGCACGTTCTGCCGCACGGTTCCCTTCTGTAACTTCCCGGATAGACCCTTCGATCAGTTCTCTGGTGTCAACCGCCGCCTGGGCGCTCTGGTCTGCCAATTCACGGATCTGATCCGCCACCACCGCAAAGCCACGTCCAGATTCCCCTGCCCTCGCCGCTTCAATAGATGCATTCAAAGACAATAAGTTCGTCTGGGCTGCAATGGACTCAATTTCTGAAATAATGTTCCCTATCCTTGTGGAAGCATCGTTGATTCGCTCCATAGCCGCCATCATCGTATTCATTTCTTCCCGGCTATTATCCGCCTCATTGGCATAATGCTGTGCTTTCAGGTAAGATTCCCCTGCGCTCTCTGCGCTTTTCTCCATTGTCACCGCAATGTCTGATATTGTCGCATGAAGCTCCTGCACTGCCTGCGCCTGTTCCGTTGCGCCTTCTGCAAGGCTCTGCGACGCAATCGCCAAATCTCCAGAGCCAACTGACACATGGTTAGAAGCTTCCCCAATGGATATCAATGTCTCTGTCATCTGATCCCTTAACCCACGCATGGATTCATAGAGCTTGCCAAAATCCCCGGTATACCTTTCAGAAGCATTGGACCTAACTGCATAATTCCCGCCTGCCATCTGGCCCAGCACCTCGTCAATGTCCCGGATAATTACATTCAAATTATCTGCCATCTCTGTGGCGTCCTTTTCCATATGCTCCACTTCATCCCCAGTTTCAATCATAGGGAATGGGGATGAAAGGTCGCCAGATGCAAATGTCTTGAGCCGGTTGCCTAATTTCCCTAATGGCTCTGCAATCCTAACTGCAATATTTTTCCCAATCTTAGTGGAGAATACAATCGCCACAGCAACAACGGCTACCATAATAAGCGCCAAAACCCCGCCTGTAATAGTCAGTGTTTTGGACAACTGGTTCCCTTCATTTACTTTTACATTTAAAAGCCCTTCCAGCTTAGTATATATACTGTTATATTTATCCGCCAATTCACCAAGGGCCATTTCCTGTGCCTGCTTGCAAAGTTCCCGGTCTGTGGTTGCCCCAAGTTCCATTATTTTTGTGTCCAGTACCCAATACGCATCCAGCTCAGTTTTGATTTCGTCATATGTTATCCTGCCGTCTTCTGATACGATTGTGTCTTCAATCTTTGCAAAATTTTCTTCAAATGCCGTTTTACTTTGTTCATGTTGTTGTACAACCGCGGCAATGGCATCTGCATCATCATAGCCAATAGCCGCCCGCAGGGATGACCGCAGGTCTGCAAACTCAAACATGGTTTTGCCAATATCCCCTTGAGCAAAACCAAAATTATGTAATGCATAAGAATACCTGCTAGATATCAGCAACAATGCAATCAACCCCAATGCTGCCACCGCCACCGTAATTGCTGATACCTTGACAAAAGACCTGGTAAGCCTCTTTTCAATGCTTGCCTGTTGTTCATTCATCACTCCATCCATCCTTTCTCCTCGTCCCTTCATAACTTTTTCTTACTTGCCCGTTTGCCCAAATACTCCATTATAAAAATATAAATTTAGTGATACTGTTTATTATACCATACTTCTTAAAACATTCAATAGGAAATAGGGCATTCGCTATCTCTGCGCCTCATTCGCCTGAACTATGCCAGGCCGCGTACTTTCTGCATAAAATCTAGATATTTGTTTATTTGCATAGAGGTTTGCCTGAACTTCATATAAGCAACACCTTAAAAATTATGTCCCCATCCCCCCTTTCTGTCCCTATAATGGCAAACCCTGTATGTTTCATCTCGGCAGCGTTTTGCTGCCTGTCATTTCCCTCTCCTAGGGCGGTTCCATCTATCCTTCCTCTCCCTTTGGTTCCTCTGGCGCTTTTCTTGGTCTTCTTTTCTTCGGATACATTCTTCATCTATTTCATAAACACTGTTTCCATCTATCACTAACCTTCCCAAACCTTTTATCTCCTACAATAAAACCATTTTTATATTATATACCTCTTGAACTACTAATGTTCAAGAGGGTTCCTCTTTCTTCCTTGAACTACTAATGTTCAAGAGGGTTCCTCTTTCTTCCTTGAGCTACTAATGTCCAAGAGGGTTTCTCTTTCTTCCTTGAACTACTAATGTCCAAGAGGGTTCCTCTTCCTTCCTTGAACGGCTTATAGGCGAGACTGTCATATCCTGAACTCCTCCCACATAGATTAGAATAAAAAAGGTGAATGCAAATGGAAGCAATTGATACATTAATTCAGGACCGGCACCTTGAGATGATAAAAGCCGCTATTCCCTATTTAGATAATTCCCGCCAGAAAAACATGGCTATGCTGGTTAAATTCATGGAATTCCAGCGCACTATGGCATTGTTCCAGAACCCAGGGAATGACCTTCATATGTGTTCTGAAGAAGAGCGGGAAGACCCCGTGCAGATGTTGACCGCAATTCGGGAATACTGCACAGATAAGGAAAAGGAAATGGTAGATAATATCATTAGCTTTGCCCAGATGTTCTCCACTTATGGAACCTTGTTCAGCGCAACTTAACCACAGCCACAGAAAGGAATTCTATGAACCCACAAGATTTATTAAATAACCCACAGCTTCAACAAAACATCTCCCCTGAGAAACTGCAGCTCCTAATGGAGCTTGCCACCAATAATTCTTCCAACACCTCCAATCCCCAGGCTATGGCAGAATCACTTAAAAATGCTTCAGAAAATGTAAAGAGCAAGGGCATGGACTTCTCTTCAACAGAACGTGACCTGATTATAGAGGTACTAAAACAAGGCATGCCGCCTCAGGAGCAAAAAAAGGTAGAGCTGTTAATGCAGATGATGAAAAATATGAGAAAATAAAAAAGAACCTTGCCTTTGGGCAAGTATAAAAATTGTTTTCCATATTACAAGGTTCGGTGTCAAAAGGTGGTATTTCCAAGCGCCATAGGAAATTTTAACCACCCTTTCACACCTGGACATATTTTGCCAAATAATAGGGATAACCTATATTTTCTATATTTTTCCCTAGTGTCTTGTCTCGTTGATATTTAGTGAAATCGCGCAGGATATTTGTTCATCTGCAAGGCGGATTTTCGACGGCGTAGCGGTGGCTACGGCTAGAAAATCTAACACAGCAGATGGGCAAATAGACAAGTGAGTTTAGCTAATTATCAACGAGACAAGACACTAGCCTTGTCCCCAGCTTAAAGCTTTCCTTCTTCCATTTACCTTTGTGGATTATAGCATGTTTTCCAGTGTAGTTTCAATCCTAATATTCCACAATTCTCGAATAATTTTCCGCATAACCAAGGCATATAGAAATAGGGACAGCGCTATGCCTGCCCTGTTCCCCTTACTTATATTCCTTTTCAACGCCTCTACGGCACATGGTATCTTCCATGCAATTCTTTCGCAATTTGCCCAAACGCTTTTAAATGGTATGCAGGATTATATTTATTTGTAAAGATAATCGGGTCATATCTCCATATCACCTTATCCTTACCAATTTTATTTGACAATTTTTGAAATATCGGAATCATAGCTTCCTTCTTATGTGGGACATTATATTCTATGTCATTTTTTTCAATGCATTATTAGGGAATAGTATGGGCTGCCCGCCTAGCAGATATATCCCCTTTTCAAAGGTTACCCGTGTTCTGATACTTGAAGCCGGAAAATACATGATAACACTTTTTCCACTAAGGAAACCATTATATTTTCCACTTAATTCTTTATTGATTTTTTCTACAATTTATTTGTTTCAAAATTTTGTATGTATAATAATAAAATTTTTCAAGAATCCTTTTACACTCTACTTTATACCCAATTATTGAAGATATTAAGGTTAGTACTGAGCCAACGAATATGCCAAGAAGAATATTGCACTAAAACTCAGCTTCTTTTGAAGAAATAATATAGTGCAAAACTAAAATTCCTATAAAAGTTATTATTGTTAATACCCCTGTTATATAAATTGAATTCTTATAAATTTTCATTTCTATTACCCTTATACAAATTTCCAAACATCTTCACATAATAAATAATCTAACGATTTTATATGCTCTTTTAATAAATCATCAGTTTTCATAATCGGACGTAAATCACAATAATACACGCCATCCAAAGGATTCAAGCCAATAGTATACGCCTTAAAATGCCCCGTCAAAAATGTTTGGCCAGTTTTATAATTTGGCTCTTTCCCTGCTTGTTGTACATCGTGTAAAAAGATTCCGAAATGAGGTGTATCTGTGTTGGTTAAACGATTATACATCAGTTTATCCAGAAAAATCTTATCAATTCTATCTTTACTTGATGTTTTAACCGAACCTATCGCAACAATTTCACCATCTGCTTTTATTTCTATGTCATTCTGATAATTCATTTTTTCCATAGATTTTGGTACAGGAACACTCAAAGTTTCTGAATCTATCGTAAATCCCAACTGTCTTATAATCATCTGCATTAAACGTTCAAATAAATCACCATTCACTTTTCTTGATGTATTTGTTTTAGAAGATGGAAGGGCATCTAAAGCACAACCTATTGTCTGTTGCGTAGTGTAAATAAAATTATTGATATTTCTTCTTGCTTCTTTATCATCTTTTATATCTCTTATATTTATAAGAATTCCCTCAAAATCTGGTGCTATATTTTCATATTCCGCAAGTTTAAAAAATAATTCTGAATTAACAGGGCGTGTTATATTATACTCCCCATCTCGCCTATACTGAAAAAAGCAATAATTATTTTCATTTTTAGCTACCAACTTCGCCTGTAACTCTGTTTCGATAAATTCTAAGTAATATTTTGCAAACTCTACATAAACATCAGTTCCCATAAAGTTTTCATCGTATTGTCTCCCTTCTTGATACAATAGATTTATCATATTGCACCCATTCTTCTATTGTTTTTCTTTGAACTTTCTCTAGTCTTCCAACAGCCCAGTTTAAGTATTCTTCACGTTTATCTATACCTATCCATTGCCTTTCTAATTGTTTAGCACATACGGCAGTTGTCCCACTTCCAACAAATGGATCTAATATAACATCCCCCTTGTTAGAAGATGCTAATATAATTTTACGCAACAGTTCTTCTGGCTTTTGTGTCGGATATGGGGTTTTTTCTCCCATTCCATTACATGTCGTAGGAATTTCTATTACATCTTTAGGTTTTGCCCCTAATGGATTTGGCGTCCACTCTCCTCTTTCTTTTCCATTTCCATACTGACTAGTTTCTGCTTGCGTACGCGCTGGATATTTCAATGTATGGGCATTATATGGAATTCTTACAGAGTCAATATTCATTATATGATTTTTAGACTTTCTTAAACACAAAATACTTTCGTGGCTTCGTCCCCAATCATTCCCTAAATTCGCCTTATTCTTATAATACCAAATTAGCCATCTGCAGTTGTAAAAGTATTTCATTGCTGGATGGTGAATATCTGCTAATATTTCAGAGAAACCGCATACATATAATGTCCCAGTATCTTTTAAAATTCTGCTTGCTTCTTTAATCCATTTATTTGAAAATTTAATATATTCTTCTTGATTTTCAAACGTGTCCCAATCCGCTTTTTTTATCGAATATGGAGGGTCTGCAAAAATCAAATCTACCGATGAATCCTTAATTCTTTTTAAAACTTCTATACTATCTCCTAAAAATAAACAACCCTTTTCTTCTGTATAAAAAGGATTCGGCGCTGTTCTTTTTACAATATTTTGAAATTCTTTTGAAATTCCTTTTAGCATTCCGTATCCACCCTCATTTCATACTGTTTTTATTTATACATTTTATTATATCATACACTTGTATATCATTCTATAAATTATTACATTACAACAACTTTGAAAAAGAATCCTGCTTTGCAGGATTCTCCGCCTGCGGCGGG
>CAJUDE010000047.1 GCA_910585295.1 uncultured Lachnospiraceae bacterium
CTGCTGACTTCTCATGGCAAATCTTATTTCAACCACGGCCGCAAATGTTTTATTGCATTGGCTGTGTCCATGAGACCTCCCCGGGTACTCACACGCTCTTTCCCTCTTATACTCACTCCATAAATACTAAATACAGTTCCGTGCAGTTATCGGACTTTGGTTTGTTTGGCAACCTTATCCCTGTATTTAGCCTCAAATGTAGCAAGCCAGAGTTTTGCCTAATCCTTTCTTCAGATTCCATCTCACGATGGACACCCTTGGCTTCGGCTGTATCCTTCCCACTGCCGGGCGGATTGGGGACTTTCACCCGTTAGAACGTGTGCCCACCGGGCACACCATAAGAAAAGCACTCAAGGAGAACCCCTTAAGTGCTTTTGTTTAGGCAAAATATCCAATTTAGAGGCTTCCGTCCACTAAACACGGATTTGAAGGACGTCAGTGGCATAAGATTTATAGATTTTGGGGAATATGACCATGAATCAATGACAGTGGATGAAGTCATTAAGGAAATTTTCAATAAAGTGCCTTTGGACAGGAAAAACATATTCCTTGGCTGTTTTGTGCGTGGGCAGGAGTACAAAGTGGTCATGCAGTCCTATAAGCATAATCGGGACTATGGCTCTGCCATTTTATTCTCGTATGCATTCCCTGAAGTTATTTTTTATAGGAAAACATCTGGGGTCTTGAGGAAATGCACCACTGAATGGAAGGAGGAGACCATTTAGCTACGTTTCAGAGGGTATAGGAGGGTAAATGGCGCTGCATATTCCAATAGGTGTTCAACATAGAAAACCACCTTCCCATTAGGTTCAGCTATGACAGCCGCCACTTTCCCATTGTCCACAGTGCTAAAGGTATAGCTTACACTCCCACATACCCTAAAACGTGGTGCGTATTTTTCTGGCATCGTAAGCAAGGTGCCTGAAAACCCCTCTGTCGCTGCTGGGATGGAGCCATGAACCATGACAATGCCGCTTTCTATATAAACCTTTGCAAACATACCCCCTTCCATCACTGCCTCTTCCGAGATATCTTGGTGCTTCAAATCCGTGTTTAACTTACTAAGCGCCCCTGTCACCGTCCCATCCGCCAGATTGGATATATCGCTTGATCCCAGCACCTCATACAGGTACCTTACATTATGGAAAAGCGTTGTGACTTTCTTAATAGCTTCTGAAAACTTATCCTTTATGGACAGCGGGGGCATGGTATGCCATTTCCGCCCCCCATTAGCCGTAGAATAGCCCTCAAGCTGGCTCTCGCCACCAATAGTAGGGACGCCCATTTTTACAAGCACTTCGTCATCAGATTCAAATGTGCAGGTGTTGTCCTTTAGATCCCCATCCGCCCAGAGGGACTCCCTCCAGCCACCCCACGCACCATCCATGGACATCCTGCCAAAAACCGTTATGCCATCTGCGCTATGCACAATAGCCTTTTGGGTTCTGGCTGCCCCTGGTGAATGTTCTGCTGCATGGCTTGTTTTTAGCGTAAACCAATATTCATTTTCTGATTCATATGGCAGCACGCCTTCAATTTTGTTAGACTGGCACAGGCATATGCTGCTGGTCTGGGGCAGTCCACCCTCACCCAGCACATCAATATTGCCTGTGAAGGTTCCAATGGCCAGCTTATCCTGCTTTTTGTCCCCTAAATCTTTCAAATCTTTATCCACCATATCCATGGCTCGGTTGAAAACCCCAATATCATAAAAATCATCTTCCCCTGGTTTTGGATAGCCAAAATCATCTGTCCCAATCCCCATCGTTTAACACCTCATTCCTTATTTGGTTATGTGTATATGCAGTAAGCTGCCCATGTGTAAATTGCCTTAATGTTTTATGCTGGTTATGCAACAAGGACAAATCAATTTCCATATTTGCCGGGATTACTTCCCCTAGCAGCCCTTCTACCATCCTATAGTTCTTTTTACTTTTTAACGCGACCCTCACTTTTACCTTATACTCAAGCTTTAAGAGTTCTAATACGTACCCTTCTTCCCCACATAAGTTTCCCAATTTCTTTTTTAAAGCATGGGTTGTATAAGGGATTGCATTATTCCACTTTGCCAGGACACGGAGCCGTCGGTTTTCCAGTGTGTCATCGTCTAATACTTCAATGCCCAGCATAGCCTCATACTTTTTTATCCCTTGCGCATCTGCAGATATGATAAACTGATTATTTGTCAGTTCTTCCGTAATATCTTCAAGCGTCTGGACTTCCTGCTGCTGCGCCTTTAATGTTTTTTCCAACTCTTTATACCCGTGAAGAAACTCTGGCAGGTACGAAATTAAATCCACTTCCCTTAACATGGCACGACACCCCCAGATACCGGGAGGTACTCCCCTCCTAAAATAATATTTTCCGCCTTGCCATTTAACTTTACGGAAGATATGTCAACCATCCCATCTGTGGACAGTAACCTTGCCTCAATTTGGGCTATCCTGACCACTAAAGCTTCCTGCCCTTCCCATTGCTGCCGTAGCTGCCCTAAATAATTTTCTACTTCCTGCATCATCTGGGAATGCAGCGCCTCAAAACTATAGCCTGTGCCGTAAACTGCCTGTACCCCAACCTCTATTTGGCATTCCTGCGGCGTGTCCACTGTCACTACATGCCCAATGGGGGCAATCCCTCCCCCTTCCCCATCCTGCAATGGGTCTATCTCCTGCTGCACCCGCCCCAGGAGTTCTTCACTTGCTTTCTGGTAGCTGGCATCCAGGACTGTAAGTTTCACTGTCCCTGGGCCAGCCCACACAGGAGTGACTTTCACCGACCCGACGCCAGGAATGGAAAGTGTTTTGTCCATGTAATCTTTTTTGTTCCCGCCAAAGACCTTGGACTCGAAAGAATCAAAGTATTGTTTCCTCAGCGCCTCCGTATCCGTCTCTTCTTCCCCTGGAATTAGAAGCCTTGTCAGGGCTGCCGTCTTAAGCCCTGGGATATAATTGACAGGGATAAGCTTCCCAAATATGCCGTTCCCCGCAACCCCTGCTGTTTCACATTGAAGCTTATAAGCGCCGTCCGTGGTTTTCCCTATTACTTCATAATTTAAGCCTTCACAGCTAAAGCGTACCCCTGGCTCTATCTCCAAAATATCTGGGGTGAATGTACCCTCCAGGATGGCATGGGTCGCTGCCTTTGACGTAATTCCCCGTTCTTTTGCCCTCCTGAGCAAAAACTCCCTGGAGGAGGTATCTGCAAAGGTCTCTTTCAATATTACATCCAGCTCTATATACATAAGCTGCATTTCTGCCGCTGCTGGGGCAAGCGCATCATAAATGATAGACCCTTCCCTTTTGTCCATGTCGTCCGGCACACGCCCCAGCATCCTTTCTAATATGTCTTCATAAGTGATATCCTCATACATTAAATCTCCAGCTCCTTTTCTGCCTGTATTCCTCCAAAAATTGTATGGACGGTGAACATTGCCTTCACCATATTCCCAGACGCCTCAAATTCAAACCCATCCGCGCCTTCTACCCTGCTATCCTGGAGTAACGCCTCTGTAACCCTGCGTTCTAGCTCTGGGCAGACGTAGCTTAACGGCTCCCCAAATAGGTCCAGGAGTTCTATCCCATAATCCCAAGAATAAATCAGGTACTGGTAGCGCTCTGTATTCAGGATTTTAAATATCACCTGTTCCATGGCCTCCAGCCCGTCTATTTTCCCACATACTGCCTGGTTCCCCTTATCCATCCTGTAAGTTTTGCTTGACTCTTCCTCTACTTCAAAATCCTCTTCTAAAAATTCTGTCCCTGCTGGTATCATGCCACAACCCTATCCAATACAAAATATTTTTGCCCGCCTTGCTGCCTTGCCAAGATAACCTTCTCGCCAACCGCCAGGCCATTCCTTACTGTTACTTCCTGCCTACCTGAAATATGGTGTACATGGCCGTCTGACGCATCCATTGTATCCATGTCTATTTCAATTGTTATTTTATGCTCTGTTACGTTCCCTGAAAGGATAAGCTGCGCTTGGCCAAGATCCATTTTCTGCTCCACATTTATTTTTAATGGAGAGACACTCTCTACAATTCCAAAACATAAATTTACTGGCTTTGTAGACTCCATGGCTTCGACCGCTGCTTTTTTTATTGTTTTTACTAATTTTATTGCATCAGGCAATAAACTCACCCCCTCTTAATGTCAGATCCATCCAATGCCCGGCGCCTTTGTATATGTGCCTGCACTTTTCCACTAACATAAAATTCCTTACTTCTTTATCCCCGAGGCTCAGGCTTACCACAACCATGCTCCCTGCCCGTACCCGGTTATCCCCGATAGCATCCTTAACCTTCAAGTTCCTGGTCTTTTGGTTATAAAGCTTCAAAAGCGCGTCTGCTTTGGCCTTCCCATTTTCCCCCTCCTGAAGCGTGTCGAAATACTGCAGGATACCCCAGCGGTTTATGTTAGAGCTATCCTGCGCAATATAAATATCACGCCTCCCCGTTTCCTGGTTATCATAGGCCAGCTTTACCCGGTTATAGGTATTGCCATCAATGCTTCACGGTGCATTTTAGCCGGGAGGACAACTCATCCAGCAATGTGACCTTGCCTTTTTCATAATCACCAAAGACAATTACCTCCTCAAACTTGTTTATCCAATCCCAGCAGTACGGAACCCATGTAAACCCTTTCGCCCCATTCGGTACTGACACCGCATTCTCAATCCCAGCCGTTGCCACGGAAAGGCTGTCCACCTGCCCTTCTGTGATAATCAGGCGGTCAAACTTGCCATTGCACTGCGCCATCCCAAACAAAATCGGCTTGCAGCCTGCTTGGCACCACTCCTTGTTCCTGTCCTTCCCTGGGTCAAAATCCGCCTTACGGTATTTTACAAACTGCATCTGCCCATCAGGATCCAGGAAAGGGAATACCAATATGTTTGGGCGTCCCGTCTGCACAGTAATTTGGTACTTTTTTATAACTTCCTCAGATATCCCGCGCCTGGCTAAATACCGCACCGCTTCCAGCTTAGGCTCTATTGGCCTGTTCGGCGCCTTTAACTTCAGAAACTGCTTTTTCGGGCGATAATACTCATCAACCTCATTCCCAAGGGAAAAATCAAAATCCTTAGAAAGGGTCAGCATATTCCCTGACACCCCGCAGGATGCCCGCAAGCATTTAAACTGCCCGGTCCTCAAACTTATGGAAAATGAATTGAGGTTGTCCCTTGTGGGTTTGGGGCTGCAGTATGGACACAGCTTAAAAAATAACTCCCCATTATGCTCCCGCGTCTGCGCATGCACAAACCTTGCAAACTCAAAAACGTCACGCTCTTTAAACTCATACATATTCATCCCCCCAAACTGTTAGGCCCATACTTCCACCATTCCTCACCATCCTCAACCAACCCGTCCCCCAAGCTTTGCTCTGGCTCTGGTTTCCCATTTCCTGGTATGCCTGAAATCCTGTTTGGCTGCGCATCCCCATAATTGCAGTCCAGGTAATCCACATACCCGCTGTTAAAGAACGTGCCGCCGTTTTGCGGCTTCCTCCAGCCATCCTTTTCCAGACCCTCCAGGTAACGCCTTACCACCCTGCCCATTTCATCAGCCCAATCCCAAGCAGCTTTAACTTTTTGGCATCTGACACCTGCCCTTTTCCCTTCTTGACCGGGTACATCCCCCATAGCTGCTCAAACAGCGCCAAAGCATCCGCTATGCGCATGTTGTTTTTATTCTGTCCTCTGCTCTTTTCTACTTTACTCTGCCCGATTATGTATGCATTATCTTGGATTATGCCTGCATCATCTTGAATTATGTCTACATTTGGGTTAATTTTGCCGTGACTTAATAAAAGGTACTCTTTTTTCATACTCACTTTTTCGCGCCTGGACGTGGCTTTCATGTATCTCTTTTGCACCCCGCAGGACGTAAGGATACCAAAATTTTTGAAAAGCCTTTCTGAAAAAATGTCCCTCCTGACACAAGCTGACACTACTTCCTGTATAAAATTTTTATTGTCGCAGGACAAACCGTTTTCCGACATGAACAGCAACAATGAATCTTCTGACCATTCACAGTAATAACCTAACTCACCATAAATTTTCTGATAGAGTTTGACAACTACTGCAAAGCCCTTTAGTCCAAATTCAGCCTGTATCAAACGTATTTTCTCTTCCAATTGGCAATTTAACTCAAAGTAGTCCAACCCTACTTTGTAATCTGCCATATCTATGAACCCCCTTCTGCGTTTTATGGTGGACATGCATCTGCTGCACAACCCAGCCCTTAAAATCCCTCATCCTATAGTCCCTCTTCCGCTCCATGCCCAAGGCGCCCCTTAGCATCCTTTCCACCTCCTATCTGAAAATTTCTAACTTTTATATTGACTTTAGCTAGAAAATTCTATAGAATCAAAATAACAACAAATTGACCACAAACAAAATATCTTTTCTAGGATTTTCTAGTTGATATGCATAGTATAATTAGATTATTCTAGTTTGTCAAGCAGTTTTTTAGAATTTTCTAGTTTTGGAGGAATATTATGTATGAGATTTTTTCTAAATTATTGGAGGAGAGAAACTTAAGAGCCGCTGACGTGTGCAAGGGGACTGGATTGCCATCTTCCCTTTTCAGTGAATGGAAACGCGGAAAAAGCAACCCAAAAGCGGATAAGCTGCAAAAAATTGCAGACTTCTTCGGAGTGTCTATTGAGTATTTAATGACCGGAGAAAAAAAAGAAGAATCTCCTATGTATTACGCCAACGAAGAAACCGTCAAACTTGCCCAAGAAATGTTTGAGGATGAAGACATGCGCTCCCTCTTTGACATGAAGCGTAATATGCCGCCGGAACGGTTTAAGGTGCATATGGAGTTTATGAAGAATCTTTATAATCAGGAAAAGGGGGAAGATTATTAAACCCGTTTTATTGGGCTTAACATAATATAATGTATATAAGGGGTGATTGAATTGGAAAATATCAACGTGCAGATTATGGACATGGATACCATGGTTCCAGAACATTTAGTTAAAAACGAAGATAATTCATATACGATATTTTTAAATGCAAGGTTGTCAAAGGAAAACCAGTTAAAATCTTACTATCATGCCTTAAGGCATATAAATGAAAATGATTTTTGCAAAGAAAATGTGCAGAAAATTGAATATGAAGCGCACAACGATTAAATTTGTACAAGTTTCAACAAATACATAAAGAAAAGGGGGAATTTGCTATGTTGATAAGCTGTCCTGAATGCGGCAGGGAAATATCTGACAAAGCTATAAGCTGCCCAAACTGTGGAGCGGTTGTGGGGAAAAAGTTTTGCCAGCATTGTGGAGAAAAGATTGATACGGATTGTGTGGTATGCCCGAAATGCGGAAAGCAAGTGAAAGAACTGGGAGGGAATGATAGAAATATCATAATCAATAATTCTTCCAGCGCATCAGCCGCCGCCTCTTCCAGCGCAAGCGCATCGGTGCGCCCAGTTGTATACGGCAGGCTGAAAAATAAATGGATAGCCCTTTCACTTTGCATATTCACAATTTGTGGCCACAAATTTTACGAGTGCAAGATAGGGATGGGAATTCTATATCTTTGCACCATGGGGCTATTTGGAATTGGGTGGCTTATAGACCTTATAACCCTGGCCATGAAACCTAACCCTTATTATGTTTAATGACTAATACCCACAGGCCGTTATTTTTATGCCCATTTTTAAGGAGGCACAAACGGGAATGGGCCATTATAACAACCAAGGCCACAACCAGCACAAGGGAGGTTGCCATCTCCATGGGAACCTCTGACAAAAATTCTTATTATTGCACCTAATGCGGCATAACATAGAGTAATAGGATAAGCAAAAAAATAGCCGTAAACCATCGGTTCTATCAAAGAACCCTTAAGTTTACAGCTATTCCCAACTACTGCCGGCAGCGGGACTTGAACCCGCACGTGGTTGCCCACAACAGATTTTGAGTCTGCCTCGTCTGCCATTCCGACACGCCGGCATAGAACCAATAAAGCCTTGTTCCTATGAATTATAATAACTCACTCGAACAAAAAGTATATTACCATATGTTAGAAGAAAATGCAAGTACTTTTTTATTTATTTTTCAAATTTCGACCGCCCATTCCTGCCCACGCCATTTGGCGCCCACAGGAATGGCGGCCAAAACACCATTATTTAATTGAAATGTATTTCCTATCTTCTATTGCTGGAATTTCTTTTTTGGGGAATACAAGTTTCAATATGCCATTCTCAAATTTTGCTTGGATATCCTCCTGGGTTACATTCTTTCCAACATAAAAGCTTCTCTGGCAGCTCCCCATATAACGCTCCCTACGCACAAACTTCCCTTTTTCATCCTTTTCTTCCCTATTCATGCTGCGTTCTGCAGAAATAGTCAGGTATCCGTCTTTCAGGTCGGCCTTCAGGTCCTTTTTTTCGTAACCGGGCAATTCTACCTCCATCTGGTATTTATCGCCTAAATCCTGGATATCTGTGGACATATAAGAAAGGCTGCCCGCCCGCTCAAATGAGGAGCGAAATGCATCGCGGAACATATTCTCAAAAGAATCATTAAAAAAATCATTGCTTAAATTGCTGTTAAAAATGCTTGGCACTAACATGGCTGCTTCCTCCTTCATAAAAAATATATCGTTATTATTTGTGGTTTTTGTTTCTTTATGCCAAAACAAAACTCCATTGGCTCCTTTTTGGAACTTAGCTTTGTTTTGTTCTAGATGTACTATAACACTATTTGTTAGCACTGTCAAGTGTTGAGTGCCAGAATTGTGTGAAAATTTTATGAATTACTGATTCCCAAGCTGCCCCTCCAGCTTTTCCATTGCCGCATAAATTTCAATTATTTCTTTTGACATTGCAGTATGGATTTGCACCTTCCTCGCCTTGCTCTCAATATCTAGGATGTCAGCCTGGTCAAGCATAAGGTTTTTCTTTTTAATAAAAATCCAGCTCTTCTCTTTCTTTTTTTCCACTTCCCCTGCCGCCACCAAAGATTTCAGCAACATTCCGTGGTCAAAACATCCCTCTTTTGTGGGCGTGGAATTAAAACATATCCTGACTTCCAAAGAAACTGGCGGCGCTTACAGTTACCATCTGGTACGGATTTCCCCAAACTGCAGCATCGGGGAACATACCCATGAAACGCAGCTAGAAACCCATGAGGTCATTGCTGGAGGCGGCGCCTGCATCAATAACGGCACATCCATTGGCTATACGCCAGGCATCATCTCTATTTTCCCTTCCAATCAGCCCCATACAGTAAAAGCCGGTGAAAATGGACTGTATTTATTTGCCAAATTTATGCCCGCCCTATGCTAGCCAATGGCTGCGGCTCCCTTAATACCCATATCTCTTTCTATGCTTTAAGAACATAAAAACAGACAAAACAAGCGCCATCAATTCCGCTGCCGGCGTCGCCAGCCAAACGCCGTTTACGCCAAACAACAATGGAAGCAGAACCATGGTGGCCAGCATAAATACAAACGACCTGGAAAATGCAAGGACAGCCGAAATAACCCCGTTGGATAATGCAGTGAACATCCCACTGGCAAAAATATTAAACCCTATAAAAACCAACGCCACTGTGCATATCCTGTTTCCCGTCACCGCCAAACCATACACTGGGTTATCCGGCCGGGCAAATACTGACACCAACGGCCTTGTCAGCAAAAAGGAAGCTGCCACCGTAGTTATGGATATGCATCCAATCACTTTCAAGCTTAACGAAACTAGTTTTTTCAATTTTTCACGGTTTTGTTCCCCATAGTAAAAACTCAGCATGGGCGCAACGCCATAAGAGTATCCAGTATAGAGGGAGCTGGCAAACATCAAGACATACATAATAATAGTGACGGCCGCGACCCCATCTTCCCCCACATAATGGAGCATCGTCCAGTTAAACATCATCGTAATAATCCCAGTAACAAGCGCAGTCGCCATTTCTGAACATCCATTCATAGCTGCGCTTGCAAGGGCTTTCAGCCGGAACACTGGTTTCTTAAAATGCAGCAGGCTCCTTTTCGACCCAAATACAAACAACCCGACAACTGCTGTCACAGAATACCCAAGCCCTGTTGCAATTGCCGCGCCACTGACGCCCATGCCAAACACTGCAAGGAATACATAGTCAAGCTCCATATTCAAAACGCCGCCTGCCACAGAACAAATCAGGGAAAGGCTCGCCTTTTCGCTGGCGATCATATAAAGCGTAAAATTGTTCATCAGAAGGATTGGCACGGTAAATACCAGGTACCGGCTCAAATACTCCACACAATATCCTTCCACATTGGCAGATAGCCCCATTCCAGCAAAAATATGCCCCATTGCCAAGTAACCGGCTGCACACATCACAATCCCCACAATAACATTCACCAAAATTAGAAACGTAAAATCTTCCTTGGCCTCATCCTCCTTATGCTCCCCCATTTTTTTCATAATGGCTGCGCTCCCGCCGGTTGCAAGCATGGTAGAGATTGCTGTAACAAGCTGGATGATAGGCGCCGTCAAATTGACTGCCGAAAGCGCGTCTGTGCCAATCAAATTCGATACAAACAAACCGTCAACCATTGTATAAAAAGACATAAATACTGTCATGGCAATCGTTGGCACGGCAAATTTCAAAATATTTTTCAGCGTTACAGGTTTTTCATATACATTTGTGTTTTCCATCATCTTTTTCCTCCAATCACCTTGTATTTTCTTCCTGTATTTAGTATCATAGACCTTACAGTAACAGTACGGTCAAGGAAAATTTTTATTTCTGCGAGCAAAGAGCCAAGCAGCCGCGCTCGCGCGGATATTTGGCGAATGCCGCGAGGGGCGCTGTGTGCCGGCGGCACACGTTCAGCGCCGGCCGAAACGGAGTGCATACCAAATACCCCGCCCCTTGGGGCCAAAAGAACAAGCTTGGCCAGCCCCAGCTTGCTGCGGAGTATTTGACTTTGAGGTGGGTTATGGACAAAAAAGACAAACTTCTCACAATCGGCCAGTTTGCAGCCATGCATGGGATCAACAAAAAAACTTTGATGTGGTACGATGAAATCGGGCTGTTCCAACCTGTTTCCATCAATCCCGAAAACGGCTACCGCTGCTACAGCTACCAGCAAAGTTCTATTCTAGAAACAATCCTCCTGCTTCGGGAGCTGGATGTATCCATCCGTGAAATACAAGGCTTTATAAAAAACCGTTCGGCTGAAAACCTCAAGCGCCTCCTGGATGAAAAACTAACGGCCCTTGACCTTCAGCTTAACCATTTGCAGGCAGTTCGGACAACCATCTGCGCGCACCGCCAAAACATGGTTACCCTGTTGACAATGAACCTGTCTGAAATCAGCATTATTGAAAAAAAGGAATGCTGCCTGGTCACAGTAGATATCACCAGGGACGTTTCTTTTGAGCAGGCAGTGGAACTAATCACAGCCGAGACAGAAAAATACCATGTGGGGCGGCTGCATGACGCCTCCTACGGCTCTATGATCCCGGTCGCCAGCCTAGAAAAAGGAGATTTTGGAGATTATTCCAAACTTTTTATAGAAATCCCGCTCCTCACATACAAAGACGGCCTGCATATCCCTCCCAGCGGAAAATATTTAAGGGCTTTCCATAAGGGGGACTGGGGCAAACTGCCCAAGCGGTACGAAGAAATTTTCTCATATGCCCAAGAGCTTGGCTTGGCGCTCCATGGATTTTCTTATGAAATGTGCATCAATGAAACCGTCATTGACCGCATTGAAGATTATATTGTGCAGATTGAAATTCCCATTCGGCAATAACCGGGAAATGGGAATTTCAACAGAAAAAAGACATGGTTTGTAGAAGTCCACAAGACAGGAAAATGCATGGCAAAGATACGGCGACACATCACCGCCGGAATAAACCGCTCCAATTGCAGATACAAAATCCCCTCTATCGGATTGCCAAAGCACATGCCTATCCCTGCTACTTAAATTTTATATTATGCAGCCTGTTATCACTGACAAATTTCTTTTTTCTTGGGTCGCCCTCTGCACGGTAAATGGCCAAACTCCTTAAATCAAATATAGAACTCCAAACGGTTTCAAAATCTGGCTCATTGTCATATTGGCACATAAAGCCATAACCGCCCCTTAGAAGCTGTTTGGTAGTTTCCACATAATCGCCCCTTAGAAGCCCCGAAGAAAAACTGTCCATAACAACCTTGTAACGCTTGCAGGAATTATAATCATTGCCATTTGCATCGTCATAAGGCTTCATTTGTTCGGATATAAAACTATTGACTGTGCAAACAATCTTGCCATCATCAAATTTTTCCGCTTCTCGAATATTTTTGACAGTAGGCGCGCATTCCGCCACCGCCATCCTGCCGCCCTTATCTGCAAGTAAAATATTGCAGTTGGAAGCGATAGGCAAATCACTAAGCAGTGTGATTGCCTGCTCTGTAGTATTTGCCTTTTCAAGCAAATACCGTACAATAAAACATGAGTTAAACCCTGCCTGTATTTTTTTAAGGCCAGTCATTACAAATGTCATTGCTACGGCAAGCCCATGTTCGTTCAGCCCTTCTTCCCCATTGATAAAAGAGGAAGTCGTAATATGAAATCTGTTCCCATTCTCCGGCGCGTAAATTTCACTTTTGCATCCATCGCGCAAATAGGGCGGCAAATCATTGTTCCTGCCATACATCAATTTGCTGTCTATAGAATAGGCAAAAGCAGTACAGCCCCGAACCTCAACAGGCACATTATCCTCTAAATTATACATGCAGCAGCCCATGCACAACATCCATGAAGCAAACTGCAGATAATCCGCCCCTATGGTGTCGCTAACCCCTTTCATTTCCTCACACACTTCTGGGAAAAACTTCCTTAATATTTCCTCACTTTGCTTTCCATGTTCTAGTTGGAAATTATCTAAGTGGAGAGGAAAGGTAATTCGGCTTCTGCCAAAAACCTTCCCACGTTTCACGCCCATTTCATAATGGCCGCCTTTTAGCCTTAAATGGTACATCTCTTATTTGCCCTCCTTTTCGACTGCAATCCACACTTCGGAATGCCCACGGGCTGGCTGCCCGCCACAAATCGGATACACTTCAATGTCTGGCAGATTTGCATATTTATATCCAGAAAACGGAAGCCATTCCATGTAGAACCGTTTGAACACACTTTGCACATTGTCTTTAAAATCCCCATTGTTTTCAAATACCACCCAAGTTGCCCCAGGAATTACATATTCATACATCCCTGCAGGGACAGGGGAATTTGTGGCAACACCGATATAATAATAGATTTGCCTGGGGCTTTCATATACACTGACCCCTAATATTCCATCTGGCTCTTGGTTAGAAAGGCTGCATATTTCTGATAATTGGCTCCCCTGCCATGCAGCTTCCCAAAAACTTGGGACAATCCTTAAATTCTCTTCCATTTCACAAGCCAACGGAATGCGGATGCCCACGATACGCACAGGCTGTTTTTCTACAATGTGGTATGCCATAGGGCTTCCTCCTGTTATTTCTACCCGGAATTGAATGGATGGATATGCTTGCAAAGTGCTTCCCATGGCTCTGGCCACTGTTGGCGTAATTCCATGGACGCTCTGAAAAGCCCGATTAAAAGACGTTGGGGAGGAATAGCCATATTTCAAAGCAATCTCTATTACTTTGCTGTCTGTCCGCTGCAATTCAAAGGCTGCCTGTGTCATTTTTCGGCGGCGAATGTATTCTGACAATGGCACGCCTGAAACATAGGAAAAAATACGTTGAAAATAATAGGGGGAGCAACACGCAATACGGGCTGCTTCCTCATATGATATTTCTTTGTCCAGATTATCTTCTATGTAACGAATTGCCGCCCCAAGTTTTTTTAACCATTCCATTCCCTTACCTCCTTACTACAAGAATAACTAAGTGTTTGCGAAACTCAATAGTTCTAGGAATTTCATATACAATTCAAAAACTTTGAGAAAAATATTCCAAATAAAAGTGTAGTGATTGTATATGAAATTTTTTTAATTTGGTAGTTTCGCAATTATCTAACATGAATAACGAGTTCAACTCGCCGGACTCTCGCGCCGAAGCGCGGCTGCGATAGCAGCTATTTTCCCTGCAAATTTTCTGCCGCCCTGTATAAGAATAGCTTAACTTGCATTATATTTCCTCTCTTTTTCTGTCCTCTTTTGTAAACGTACATACAGTGAATCTGAGCAAAATGCCCCGTAGCAATCTACGGGGCATGTCCTGGCTTGTTTTTGCCGCAAGGGGCGGGGTATTTGCGCCCATAGGGCTAAATTTTTTACCTTTCACAAAACGGTCAACTTCCGCCAGATAACCTGAAACCCTGCGAAGCCTTTTAACATCTGGACTTCCACAACAAGGGCAATCCTCTGCTATTCTTCCAATATAGCCGCATCTATTGCAATTATCAAGCGGAAAATTAATTCCAATATAATTGCAGTCATTCTCACAGGCATACTCAATAATTTCTTTCACAGCCTCAATATTACCTTAATTAAAATTCTCGATTTGAAAATAGCTTTTTGGAGAGCGAAAATGAAAGCAGCAAAGCCAATGTAGCAACAAGAATAATACTGCCATTTACTAAGAACATATTCCTACTGGCATATTCAAGGATGTTAAAGAGCAAATATTCATTTCCTGGCAAAGAAGAAATCATCACCCACGCAACATACAGCACGGTAAAAAGGGTAAGCGGCACAAACATTCCCCAAAATTTCCCTTTACTGTACCCCAACTTAAACAGGATTGGGAACATACAAAGATTGAAAACAGAAAATAGCAGATAGCTTATCGTCACAATGGGCAAAAACCATCCAAGCGGGCCATAATAATGTGACATTGAAAAGCGGTCTGCGAAAATAGCAAGCGGGATACCTGTAAGCAACCCAACCAGCCCCATACAAATGGATAAAGCATATCTGCCTCCCACAATGGAAGAACGCTTGATTGGCAATGTCAAATAAAGCTTGTTCAAATCACCTTGTTCCTCTACCGCAAACGCATTGACCGAAAAAAACAAGCACATAAAAACATTCATTGGGACAACTGATAATGCTGAAACAACACCAGCAGCCAGCGAAACAATGGGGATCAAAAAAACTCGCAGATGAAAATATTTTATCGCTTTCCAATCAAACAGCGCCATTTGTTTCATCATTTTTCTACCTCCTTGTCCATCCGTACCATAATATCATCAAGAGAAACGGTTTCCGTTATCACACTTGCGGGAAATCCTGCAATGTCTTTTATCGCAACCATGCCGTCAAAACCGCCTGGATATTCACGCAGCCCCAATACCTGCTTACGCTTGGATTGCGGTAAATCCCCAGCGCCTCCCCGAACTATGCAATACCTATCAATCAATTCATCTTTTAAGCCGCTATAGATAATTTTCCCATTTTTGATATAGGTGATATAATCAGCGATTTTATCAAGGTCACTGGTTATATGGGTGGAAAAAAATATTGTTCGATTCTCTTCTACCATGTAATCCTGAAAAATCCCAAGTATTTCTTCACGGCCGGCAGGGTCAAGCCCAGATGTTGGCTCATCAAGCAATAATAACTTCGCATCATGCGCGAATGTAACAGCCATGCCCAATTTCGTCTTCATACCACGCGACATTGTTTTATACTTCTGTTTCGGGTCAAGGGAAAATCGCTCCAAGTATTGATGGAAGGTTGCGCTATTCCATTTTTTATAGAAAGGGCGCATAGCCTTTTCTATGTCAGCAGGCGTCCAGTCCTCTTGATAATATGGCTGCTCAAATAGGACTCCTATATCTTCTTTTAATGACACGTCGTCCGCAGGCTTGCCAAACAGATTGACGCTCCCGCCATCTTTTATCGCCATGCCTAAAATAAGTTTCAAAACAGTAGTTTTCCCCGCTCCATTTTCCCCGATAAAACCGCAGACAAAACCACAGGGAACTGAAAAACTGATATCATCCAGTAAAAAATTCTTATACTGTTTTCTAAGGTTTGATATTTCAATTACATTATTCATTCGCTTTCCCTCTCCATCGTGTCAAGTAATTTATGAAGCTCATTTGCCGATAAGCCTGCCAGCTTTGCGTACTGAACGGCAGCAGACAAAGCTTTTTTGGTTTCTTTCAAATATTCATCCCGGATAAACGCATCATTGATTTTCTTTACATACACGCCCTTTCCGGGCATTGTCTGGACAAACCCCTCTAATTCTAACTCACTGTATGCCCTGGTGGTAGTCACTAAGCTCACCTGTAAATCACGGGCAAGCTGGCGAAGCGATGGTAAAGGGGCATTTTCTGCCAAAGCCCCTGACAAAATAGCCATCTTAATTTGCTTTTTAATCTGCTCATAAATTGGTACTCCCGATTGGTTTGAAATAACAATATCCATTCTTGCGCGTTCCTTTTCCCAGCTTTTGTTTTACTGTACATGTATAGTAAGTACAGTATAGCATGAAGGTCGCCGCCTGTCAATCTTCTGGCTTAAGTTGAGCTCCCCCATTTTGCAATTTATAGCGCCAAAAGGTTTCCATCACTTGTGATGGAAGCACTTTGCACATAAAAGCGCTATGGAAAGCTAGCTTTCCAGACACTTTTTGTGCAAGATACCTATGTTGCCAAAGGCAGCAAGTCCTTTTGGCACAATAATATAGGCTATTATAAAAAATGAGGAAACTCAAATCTGCCTTAACTATGAAAATTAAATACGCCGCAGCAAGCTACGGGGCATTTGACTGAGCACCATTTTTATTACTTATAACAGTGTAGTTGGTGTTTCTTGCTTTTCCATTTTGTTTCAGCAAGCCGCTTTTTACCATTCTCCTAATGACTCTGGAGGCGGTAGACGTACTTACCTTAAGCAATTCGATTACATCATTTCTTGTAATAGCGCCATGAGACAGGGCATATCCCAATACTCTTTCTTCATCGCTCAGGTTTTTTCCAGCCCCAGCAGCAGAATTTGTGATTGATCCCGCTTTCGGTGCAGAAAACTTTCCTGTTTCATATTTCGCGTTAATATTAGGCAATATAACCTTAAAGGTATTTTTGGTTGTTTCAATCGAAGGCTTTTCTTCCATGCCTTCGTATGCCCTCATAATCTTTCCCATTCCAGTACCGTAAGCCTCAATCAAATGTAGCCGGTAGAATACATTCGCGAGGTCCTGATTCCTGCATACGGAAATGCCTACCATAATATCTTCCATATCAATTCCCGGCACCAATCCGCCAATGGATACAAATTCAATCCGATCCGCATAAATACTGATAAGCGCGCTGGCGCTAAAAGAATAATCGCGGTGAACCAGTAGATTTAGAAGCGCCTCCCTGACAGCGATTTCCGGATAGTCCCTGACATCAATTCTCAATAACCTTTCTATGGTTGCACGGGTTTGATTGCGGAAGTCGATAAAATCATAAACTTCATTCATTTGCTGCATCAACGATCCTGTAAATTCCCGGCGGTCCTTAAAAATCGTCTGATCCGTTCCCTGAAAAACAGCGACTTTAACCGTATGGACACATTGATCGGACAGAAGCAGGCCTAAGTTACTGTAAAGGTTATCCTGGTCAATCAGCTTCAAAGTACGCTTTTGCCGTGACCCAAACTCTACTTTCCGAAGCGCAAATTCTTTTTTTGCGGCTTCAAATGTAAGTTCCTGATTTAAGCAGCGCATAGCCTCAAAGCGGTCTCCATCCGTTTCCTTAATCATACGGCGGATTGCCGTGTCCGTGGCTGGGACAGAAGAATATCCCTGTCTGACATATACACCCTCTGGACGCATCCCTTTTTTAGCAAGATAATACGGGCGATTGGTTCCGCGCTGAATATCCACCTCAACAATTTCTTTTCCATCTTCCTTTCGTGTTCTATAATGCAAGAACATTGTCACATCGGGCTTAATTGCATCCCTTACCATATTGCTAACCTGCAAAGAAACGCTGTCAGGATTATCAAGTCCAGCTACTGTACCGTCATCCCGGATGCCAATATAAAGTTTGCCGCCATCACAGTTAGCAAAAGCAATGATTTCCTTTTTTATATCGTCTACAACTACTTCTTTAAACTCTACGGTTTCACTTTCCTGAAAAAGCATAGCGCAATCCCCTTTACCCATTTTCTGAATATATCATATCAAATCGTGTCAATCATGTCAATTGTGTATGACCTGATTTTGACCCGATATTTTCATTGTGCCTGTAAATGAGGGAAAGTATTAACATCAAAAGAAGTACTATTTGCTAAGTGATAGGATTAAATCTATCATTTTATGATTGTCTCGGTATTTCTCCAATGTCTGCATTGATACAGATAGAGCGCTTTGCAATTTCCCTGGGTACATAGAAAGCTATCATCAGCCCTTAAATTCACCGTCATTGGCTTTGTGCATACAGGGCAATTAGGCAATACTATGCGCCCAATCATAACATCTTTATTTGATTGGAATTAATGCATCAATCCTTAATTATTGCAAGTCAAATACCTCGAAGTAAGCTGGGATCGCCCTACTTGCCCTCCCCCAAGGGGCAGGGATTTACACCCACAGGCTGCTTATCCTTGCAGTATTCGGCAAATATCCGCGTGGCGCGGCTGCTTGTCCCATTGCTCGCAGGAATAAACGCAAAAGCCAGCCAGGTTAGGCTCCATCGAGCCTAACCTGGCTGGCTTTACCGCAATCAATATAGTATGTCTGCTACAGGAACAAGTCCTGTATCCCTATTGAAACTTCTGGAATAATTTTTACCCCAACGCCATTTTCTACGTCCCAAACGCAGTCAAGCAACAAAACTGCCGTTCCGTCTTGCTTGAATAGAAGCGTTTTTGGTGTAACCATTTGGGATAAATCTTCTTTACTATCAACGCCTCTTGCAGCAGCCCAGTATTCGGCAAGTTCCTGAAGGTTATTATTCACATAATTTTTCAACTCGTTTTCAACCACCTCAATATACTTCCCTTCATCCTCCATAAACTTAACATAGCTATCCTGCTGCTCGTTTGTTATAGCCTTTCCAGAATACGCCTTGGCTGCCACTGTGATATTCCATGCCTGCCCAAAAATGCTAATTTCCTGTTCCTTATACCATCTATGCTTATAAGCCATTTCGCCAAAGGCGGCGTCATTGCACTTCGCTTCGCCCATATCGCCACATCCTTTCTACGCAGATTTCTGCTGTGATTTGTATTCGGACACTCCGCCTGAGTGAGAAATATTTCCATGTACTTCAGAAGGAACTTTTTGCATGGTTTTGCAGTCTTTGCACTCATGCCAAGTATATTTATGCTCTTCCCTCCATTTTGCTACCTCCTCGGGAGTGCATCCCCTTTGCTCAGCCAGCTTTTCATCTGCTTGGGCAAAATTAGAGTCCCGGTCATCGGTGAAATCATCTATCTCAACCTCACCTTTAGAAATCTCTGAAAAGTCAGGTTCGCCATCGTGAAACGGAATGGATTCAAATCCATATTCCTCTTTAATCTGCCCCCATGTCTTATGTTCAGGGTTGGTACCATTCCTATCCCCAGGCTCAGCATCTGAATTAGGCGTCCAATCAGAATTTCCCGGCTCGTCTGCCCATTCCCCTCCAGCACGAGGTAAAAGCCCATTCCTTTCAAAGCGAATCTTCCTGTCCAATTTTTCCATTGTTACAGCTTCACTCTTCATGGCCTCCTTAATTTCCGCCTCAACCACATCTTTCACTCCTAATCCAAACGGATTGCTCACAGTACCCGCCCCCTTTCAGTTAATTCATCGTGCCATTGTTTGTAGAATAGAACCCCTTCTTCGCCAGAATCGCTATAAGCTTTTACCAGGCAATGGCTTAAGCTCAAAATTTCATCATCAGACGGCCGATCCAATTTCTGTGAAATCAAAGTGTTAAGGAAACAGTTAAATTCCACCAAATCCGAGGATGCCCTTTTAGAATAGGCTACAGCGCGTTCCAAATGTAGAATATCCCTAACTATTTCAGCCTGTTTATCAAAATTGCTTTCACTCCAAACCGACAGTTTGCGTTTTACCCTATACTCTCTTAAAAGCGAATACAATTTTGTCTTCGTAGACACAGAACATTCGCATTTTTCTATTGCGCGCTCTATGTCTGTAGGTATAATTATTTCTGGATGGCCCAATCTGTTATTTATGATAAAATTAATTAACACGCTGTTTGCATAGTTTCCCTCATCTTTTTGCTCCTTTGGCGAATAATCAAATTCCTTTTCATCACCCTCAAATTTATCAATCTGGCATAATACCGGCTCAACCCAATCATTTTGGTAGACAACCGCCACGCCTCTGGGCAATTTAGCAATTTCATCTAACTGAGTGTCCTTCAAGGCTGCCGCTTTACCAGATATCCTACGGTCTGATTCTTCTGGCAAACGCATGATAACCTTGGTGTTTGTATTTCTGATTGCAGATATATCAACGGCGCCTGGGGATTGGTCCGCAATGATAAACCCCTCTCCATAGGTCCTCATTTCAGCTATAGCATTGGAAATCATCTCAACCGATTTACTTGCCACATTGCCGCCTTCCTCTGATGGCTGAGAAGCTGAAGCGTCCCTTAAAATATTATGCGCCTCCTCAAGCACTGTAATATGACGCAGCCTGCTGTTTGATTCTTTCGCCGTACTCATCCTGTATTCTGATAACCTCATAATAAGGATTCCCATAAGAAGGGCTTTTGTTTCTTGTGAACCCACCCTGCTTAAATCTATCACTACATTTGAATCAAATAAAGTCCTGTTATCAATTTCATTTGCCGTGAAAATCATTCCATTCAAACCATTGGTCAATGACTTAACCCTTGTAAGAAGGGACCCTTTGTAATTCGACTTAAGCTCATCCGAATACCCTGAACCATCAATAACCTTTATCAACTGCTCCTGTAAATCTTGGAATGACGGGAAAAGATTGTCAGAGATCAAATTCTTGGAAGTAGAAGTATCCCATCCACATGATTCGTAGGATTCAATCACGGCGTCTTTCAAAACAGCAGGCATCGCTGCATACATCGGCCAGCACACGTTAAAAATTTCAACCAGCCTATCAACGTGTTCAAGCACATGTATCCCTTTCTGGAACTTAAATGGGTTAATTTTTAGCAAATCCATATAATCAGGATTTGTCCCAAATACTTGTACACCCTTTCTATGCCCCCAAACCTTTTTATACTCTCCCTTTGCCGGCTCAATCACCATAAAGCTCAGCTTATCTCTACGCGTACAAATAAGCTCATTCAGTATATGGTAGACTGTATTCGATTTTCCGCTTCCAGTCGCCCCCACAATAAATGTATGCATGGCAAAGCTTTCCACATCCAATGATACCTTACTGTTATCTACAGCCCTTCCCATGTTAAACACAGAACCGAGTTTTATAGACTCTGATTCTCCTTTATGCGAATACTTTACAACCTCTTTTCCAAAATCAGCATGCTCAATAACAGGAAATCCACAAACAGAATTCCTTGGCAATCCCATATGGATGGCCAATTCATTCCCACTCACCAAATTTGTCGGCATAACTGGTATTGTATTACCAGAAATATTGTACTGGAATACTGGGTGTATAAAATTAGTCACATATTCAGCTATCAATTGATTTTGTGACTTCCCTTCTGAAATGAGACTTTGCGGCCTCGTCCACGTATTGATGGCAGAAACCTCAAGGCCAGTATTTTCTCCGCTCATAAGCGCTTTATAGGTAGCTGCTGCAACCTCAGATACGGATGAATCCGCGCTCATAAAATAAGCAGCGCATTCCCACATCCCAACGCTTTCAAACTCATCCAGCCGCTCAAGCTGTTTATCAATTCGGGAAAGCATATCTATTAAGGGCTTGTTTTGAATGGTTAGCTGCATATTTTGGGATTCGCCTGTGGTGAACCCCAAAGATGTCGCCAAACTATGGGATGTCCCTGTAGTGTATGTGTCACTCGACCCAGCAGTTATGGCATGGGATGTATTCTCGCTTCCGCCGCCAGTTGTTGTCGATATCGATTTGTCTGTCGCAGTGGATATGGCAGCTCCTACAAGGCCTCCAACTGCCCCTCCAACCGCCGCGCCTATTGCAGTGCCAACGCCAGGGATGATACTTCCGACCACAACCCCCGCCACGGAAAGCGTTGCCCCAATCGTACTCCCCACTTTACTCCCGACTGTTTTTTCTGAAACGCTTTTTACTTCGCCGACATTCTTTGTCCGGCCTTCTGTGTCTGTAGCCGACATATTTTTGGCATGGGCATTGCTCTCGTTTTCGCCAAAAGTTTCTGTTTCATTTTTGGTTTCAGAAGTATTTGTCCCATAGCTGACAACTGTATTTGCATATGGTGAAAGCTGCGTATATATGGCCTCATACCCTTGCCTGACCATGTTAAGCTGGCCCTGCGAGGTGGAATTAGCGACTATTACAGCAGTATACCGGCTTCCCTGCATCGCTAAAGCTAATTTTTCTAATCCCTGTAAGTACTCGTCATTGTCAATAAAATCTTTATTTTTATTATTCGCAACACAAGAAACCGCGGATAAAGCGCTCGCATCAATCGACTTAAGCAAACCTTCAATCTGCTTATTCTTTAAATTCTCTATTTTTGTACCAGGGAACTGTCCCTGCATAGCATTGACCAGCGTAGAATATGATGTCTGAGTGCTGTTTTCATCAGACAAGGAGCGTATGCCTAAATAGAAGTCCGTTTTGGCCCCATTACTATCTATAATAGTAACTATTGCACTCTCGGTTGCTGCAACCGCATTAAATACACTGGCAAATTTATATGTGGCAGATTCGTCTTGCTCGTACACCATTTCTGTTATCTTGAACAACCTTATCTTTCCAAGGTTGTTGGAGATAGCGCCAGCATCTAACGGAACTACCTGCAATTCAGGAAGCCTAGTAATGTAGTTCTTTAATACCACGTCATCTACCAATTTGAATGCATCCGCAAAGCCTTTGCTAAGCTGTGATTTGTCTGGCATCCCATTCATTCCAGCTTTCTCTTTTACAACAACTCCGTTGGCCATAACTGTCACCTCACATTACTTTTCTTTTACAATTTTTATTACGCCGCCAGATACAGTAGCCGCACCTCCTACCCCGGCTATGGCAACTCCTGCATGGATAACTGCAGGTTTTGCGGCAATGGCTCCAATTCCAGCAGTTAACCCTCCAACCGCTGCCGCTGTTATTCCAGCGCCTATCATCCATGCCGCTATATCCACTCGATGGACCTCTTCTTCTGTCCTCTTCACCGAGCTGCTTTTCTCACCTATCGTCGTTCTGCCCGTTCGGCCTCCACCCAAAGGCTTAGAAGTTTGCTGCGCGCTATAATTAGCTTTGGAATCCGACTTGGAAACCGTTTTCGGAGCCTTAACGTTAACGTCCATACTAGCCTTCGCACTCTGTTCAGGGCGAGGGATAGCTTCTTCCGAAAGAACTGTCCTTCCCGTCCTATTCCCTTGCGTTTTAACCTTGGGAGGTTCTTTTACGGCGTCTGGATTTTGAACGCCATGGGCTTTATCCGCCAGTACGGTTTTTACTACCAGCTTAATATGGTCAATCCTCTTTTGCGAAAAATTGACCATCAGCGCAACCTTCTGTTTGTTCAGGTAGGTTTCATCCCAATGTTCCTGGGCTAAACCATCATCCGCCTTGCCATCATCCGGTTCAATGACATCAATGAATTGTTTCGCATATTCCAACGCTTCATCAAACCGGCGAAATGTGGTATCTATTATTAAATAATCAATCAAGGCGCTTCTTATCGTGACAACGTCTCCCAACTCGACATTTTTCTTGAATTCTTCCGAAACCATCGTATCATCTCCTATATTTCTAAAATCTCATCCAATTCAGCCCGAATCCCTTCCAGAGCTTCCATAAGCTCCTGGGCTTCCTTAAGGGCATTTTTGGCATTCTCCCTAGATGTCGTTGCCTTTCTCAATTCATCGGCTTTATCTGCCAATATCTTATCAACCTTATCAAATTGTGCCTCAAAATATTCTATGACGCGCTGAGACTCATCCCCTGCGTACTTTAATACCCTTGCCCTTTCTTTCAAAAGCTTCTTCCTGACTGGCGCAACCATTTGATTAGAAAGCTTCTCACGGCTGACAAACTTAATCTCTTCTTTAATTTCCACATCGTAGTACTCCGTAGTTGTGTAATATGGGTCAAACCAACTTGACGGATGGAAAAGCCGATCCAACCCTTTTCTGCGGTGTGTTACTTCTTTAGACCTTTCTTCTGTACGGGTTTCAACCCTAGAATCAATGGCAGCGTCAAGGGCAGAATTGGTATTTAAAAGCGCTAATTCCCCCTTGACATAGGATCCCAGATTAATCTTAAGGCTCTTACCGCTAAACTCTTCACTAATCGCGTCTAACTTCTTAATATACTCTGCCAAAAGCTGATCGCTTTTGGCTTTAATGTCTGAATCAATCAGGCCTTCCACCGTAACTTGAAACTCATTTTGCTTAGAGTCAGCCAGTGACTTAAATCTACGGATGTAAGACATAGCGTCTTCCTCTTCCATTTCTGCAGGGCAGCCATGGAAAAATACTGTCAGCTCATTTTCCACTTCGGCAATCAAATCATCAAGGCTCTGCGTCAACTGTGACTTAACGTCAAGTTTCCTCAAACGCTTTTTGAATTTCTCATTCTCCTCCTTACTGGCAATCTTCTTGTTGAGGTTCTCCATCTCCTTTCCAAGTTCTATCAGCTCGTCCTCGCGGGATGATATTTCTCCCTTTGTCTTTGCGAATGCCTCAGCGCTCTCCAATCCCCCCTGGAATGTATTCACTACATTAGTTATCTTGGCTGGCCTGCAATATTTTGTCACATACATCCGAATCGTTTCTTCAATTCCACGAATGCCGCTATGGACAAGCGCCTGCCCCAAAATATCATTATTTTCAATGGCTTTTTCAAGTTCTTCATCAATCGCCATCTGGCAGCTGCGGGACAAGTGGGGATATTGTTCCAGATGAAGCTGCTCCTGTTTTATCAATTTTTTTGCCACAGGGGTTATCTTATCCAGAAGCGCTTTTTTTTCTTCTTCATCAACGGTGTTCTGGTAGCGCCTTATCAAAAGGGCGGGCTCTGCAGCCGCCGGGAAGATATTCGGGTCTTCAATCCCCATTTCCTCCAGATACTTTATCGTATCTGGAATCGTTTCACCAGCGATGTCATCGTCCTCTTCATCATAGCTATCCATCTTATTTATCACAAAAAGAAAACGTTCTTTCGACTGCTTGCCCCCGACACTCATACTTTTCGCAATACGTTTCAGAAAGGCGTCTTGCGCCTCATCATGCAGCTTTCCGCCATTCATAACAAACATCAGAAGCATCTTTGACGACTGGTCTAACGCTTTTGCTGTGACTTTCCCATGCCTTAGGTCCCTGGCATTGTCAGGGCCAGGGGTATCAATCAAAACAAGGGACACCTCGTCAGCAGTTACAAACGGAATATTCCCCTTCACCTGAATCTCGCTGACGTCAGGGTTCTTATTCAATGCCATCATCGTCCTATAATCAAGGGATGAATAGTGTTCTAATTCTGTTTTATTCTGGTCAACAGCCACAGCCTTATAAGTAGAATCGTCATCATCCTGAATCCTTGTGATTGTCGCGGTACATGCGCCCTGCTTGGATGGCATGAGTTTCTTCCCCAGCAGCGCATTAATCAACGTTGATTTCCCGGCGCTCATTGTTGCAACCACATTGACTTCCAAAAGTTCATTAAAAGCAAGTTCAAAAGCATTCTCAACTGCTGGAGACTGCAATTCCTCAAAGGGCAGCTTCTTTATCTTAGAAAAGAGGTCCCTGATGTCTTTCTCCTTATCGCCAAATTCCTTTGCCGCAAGCTTTTTTGCCGTAAAACGAATGCCGTCTTTCTTAGCAGCTCTTATTGCCGCCATTAAATCCTGGTAATCCAATTCCGTCCCAAGAAAAGTCAAATCAAACTCATCGTCATTATATTCTGTTGACAGCAGCGAGGGAATCTGGTCAACCCATAACTGAAAACGCTTATTTAAAAATTGGATAAGCTTGCTATTCTGCTTGGGTTCTTCCCCATCAACAATAATCTTCGCTTTAACCTTATAAGGATTGTAGGTTATTTCAACCTTTGTCATTTATATAACCACCTTTCTCTATAGACCAAAAAGAACTTGTTCCAGCCCTGGAAGCCCAGTACTTAAAAGCGCCCTGTTATAATCGCCGCCTTCATTTGTTACAAGAGGGTAATACTTCCCAAAATCATATTCTGCTTTAGAAAACAGTTTCATAAAATCCTCAGCCCTCTCCCTCTCATTCTCCGTCATCGCTGTATTCTGAACCATTTTTTTAATCAGCAGCCCTGCTTTCGCAGAAATCGGGCATACCATTGGATTTTCAAATCCGATTTCCGACAAATGGCTTCTGATATCTTGTAAAATACCGTCCACACTGTCATCTTCAGGATCATATGTATCCATCATATTGACCACAAATATGATTCGCCCATATAACACCTTTTTAAGGATATATTTCAGATGGTTATAATCATCCTCAGAACCATACGTGTCAACTGGAATCACATAAACTAAAACCTCTGGATTATTATCCGAGAGTTCTTTCCTCGTCAATTGCTTATGCTGCGGATTCAACGACGAATTAACACCTGGGGTATCCACAAGGGTATACTTCCCTTCATGTAACACTGACGAGAAATACCCCACTATGTCAATTTGCTGCGCGCTATTTCTTATATACTCCGGTACAGGGCCCGCCTCCCTTAAATAATGCTCCCCGTCAGCGTTTATAATTGTGTAAATATTATTTCTATTTGGCGCCGCGTGGAATTTAATAATATTTGACGTACAAGCAGCCTTTTTCGTGCCGGATAAATCTTCGCCAATAATTGAATTAATTAAAGTTGATTTCCCAGCACTCATTGTTGCGGTAAAAAACACGGAATGTTCCCTTGACTGCGCGTGCTTTCGAGCATCCATCCACGCCTTTACCATGTCTATTGAAATAAGCGTTTTTTCAGCAAATTTTTCATTTCCGCTATACATCATAGAAACCATCGCGTCTATCTTCTTATGGTATCTACGATGTATATGCCCCTTAAATTCTTCACAGATACGTTCGCCTTTCCTATTATCCGATACAGCGAAAAGCATCAGGCAGTCAAATAGGAAAAGATATCTATATGAGAAAAACTTAAATGGGGAAAACCGTGTTTTCAACACTTCCGCTTCCTCCTGATTTGTATCACCCTGCCATGGCAAATCAGTGTTACCTTCCCCAAACATCACTTGCAAAAGCATCTGCAGGCCGCTTACCCTTTTCTCTTCTATCTCATATTTCTCTGCATATTTTTTCATTAATGCAATATATTTTCTCTTTAATTCTTCCTTTTCATCAAATAGCGGATGTCTTATTAACGGGTAATATACCGCGCATTCAGCCCAATCCCTCATACCAATCACCATATCCTAGCTACCTCCCGTAATAGAGGCATTATATCAAATGAGAATGACACATTATGTCATTTTTATGTATTTTTTGAAAAATTTTCTCAAATTTTTGTTTTCACCAGCACTAACCCTACCACAACAAACCTATTTTATCTTACATGCTTCAACGCTATTTATCAATAGATTACGGCAAATTTTCTCCCACACAGCCAAAAGGCATAAGAAAAGCGCTCAAATACCCCTTTCACGATTGTGTTTCTTTACAATCCCAAAGGTATTGAGCGCTATTTTAGTAATCTAATACACTACAAAACATCCATCTATTACGCTTTTCACATTCTCAAAGACTTCCAATCATATCTTTTTCTTAATGCGCAAAATATTCTGCCCATTCTTATATTCATAAGAAATCTCATCCATGCTCTTCTTTACCATATAAATGCCAAGCCCGCCAATTTCCCGCTCTTCTGCCGTAAGCGCCACATCGGGGTCTTCTTTGGCGAGCGGGTCATAAGCCTTGCCATTGTCGATAAACGTCACCACCACAGAAAGAGGGTCTTGCAAGACTTCAACACGGACAGTTGCCGAACCTGTCTTAGGATTGTAGGCATAGTGCGCAATATTGCCAAAGAGTTCGTCAATGGCAATGTTAATCTGCATCTGTGCTTTCATCGGGCAGTTTAGCTGTGTTAACTGCCCATCCACAAACGCCGTCACTTTTTCTATATTTTCTATTGTAGCGTCAACTCTCAATTCCTTCATTATGCATCCTTTCCTTGTATTCCAGACATAACATGGTAATATCGTCAAACTGCGGCGCATCGCCCACAAAAGCATCAATATCTTCTTTTATTTTGCCTAACAGTTCCATCGGCGGCAAAGCTGCATGCTGTGCAAGGGTTTCTCCCAGACGTCCCATGCCATAGAGCCTGCCGTCCTTATCCGTTGCCTCTGTCACGCCGTCTGTATACTGAAACAGCCGGTCACCGGGGGATAACTGCATCGTGCCGCACTTATAACGTATCCCTTCCATGCCGGCAAGCACAAAGCCTGCACGGATTTTGTAGGGTTCATAGCTGCCATCCTTTTTGCAGATAAACGGAATTTCATGGCCTGCATTGACAAATGTAAACTCACCGCTTACAAGGTCCAGCACACCCTCAAAGGCGGTGATAAACAGCCCTTCACTATTAGACTCGCATAAGAGGTCATTGACCTTTGTGAACACCTCACCCAAATCCCTGCCAGGCTGTGTATGGTCCTTAATCAAGGTCTTGCCAATCACCATAAACAGCGCCGCCGGCACGCCTTTTCCTGAAACATCCGCCATGACGACCGCCAAATGCCTCTCATCTACCATAAAGAAATCATAGAAATCACCGCCGACCTCCTTTGCCGGATTCATCGTGGCGTAGATATCAAACTCCGGTTTTTCCGGAAACGCTGGGAAAATTCCGGGCAGCATATCCGCCTGTATCTGCGTGGCAATGGAAAGCTCCGCTCCAATCCGTTCCTTCTCTGCCGTGACCAATGTAAGGTTTTCTACATATTCCACAATATCCGTTTCCATCTTACCCACAGCCTTTGCCAGCACGCCGATTTCATCATTTTTGTTAATGGAGGACAGCTTATCCGAGGGCGTATTTGAATCCGCAAAACGCTTGGCTTCGTCTGTAATGGCAAGAATCGGCAGCAAGACCTCCCGGTACAGGAACGTGCTGTACACAAACAGAAACAGGCAGATGGCAGCCAGGACGCCAAGCAGCACATCTTTTACATAAGTGTTGCGGGCATTTTCCAGCCTCGACATAGCTTTTTCTACGCCAAGGATTGCCACAATCTCTCCTTTTGAATCATATATGGCAATGCCTGCCGTTGTATGCGCCCCGGATTCCTCTGAATAGGAATAAAGATACTCTGTGGCACGCTCACCTTTGGTAATGATGTTGCGTACATTATTGACATATTCCTCGGCCACGCCAACCGCCGTATAACCTAGAGGGTAACGGCCAAAGCCGCTGGCGGAATTCACTGAGTCATAAATATAAGTAAGGGTCCGGTAATCCGAAGTATCAACCTTCGCCACATAAATCAATGTCGTATCTGTGGCGTCCACCAAATCATCCAGCCGTTTTTCAATCTTATGGTACTCCTCATCCGTGTCTCCTGTGGATAAATATTCTTCAAATTTATCAGGATTTAAGTACCTTGCCGCAGTTTCCGCAATCTCGTAAGCCGAATCATTGTACTGCTGCTCTAACACAGACGTAAATTCCCAGTAGCCAATTATGCTGATGATCGACCCCAGCAAAATGCCAAAGATTATAATGCCGAGCATCAGTTTTCCCGTAAGTCCGGTGATCCTTTTTTTCATTCTATTTCTTCCTTTCCCCAACAGCGTTTTCGTTCTCCCAGGCAGCAAAAAACTGTTTCTTCTCCGCTGTGTCCAGAATGCACACCCCCTTATTCTGGCCCATCCTCTTACCCTTCTTTGCCAAATGCTCCTCATAACGTACAAAACTGCCTACAGGCAGATAAGAAATCCGAACTTTGCCGATCTCATTCATCTTTCGGCAGCCTTGATATTCATAATTCACACGGCACAGGCACTCATCTAAAATATCTTCTGCGCCTGAAATATTATTATCCGTGCATTCCAGATAAAACCGATACCGCGGCGACGCCTCTGACATATCCTCCTGTACGCAATAGCCCATAACCTCGCAGCGCATACGGAATGCAAACTGCCTGACGGCTTCTGTAAGCTGTTCCTGGTTGCTTTTTTCCCCAGCAATATTGACCACTTGATTTTTACGGTAACAAAACTGTACAATGGGAGCCTGCTTATACCAACCAACAACCTCTATCACATCCCCCATACAGTAACGGTACAGCCCAGAATGGTTTGTGAACACAATCTCGTACCGCTCCCCGACGCCAATTTCCCACATAAATAAAGGACGTTTTTCTTCCTTCTCCCCTTCATTAAGCGGCAGGAACTCAAAAAAACCCGCCTCTGGAAAAAGAATATAACGGTCCGGCTGATCTATCTTCTCTGCCACGCCAAAAATCCCTTCGGAAGCCGCATAGGCATATGGATGTATGGGAATGTCCCCCGCATACTCCTTCATCTTTTCTGTATAATAAGCAAATGATTTTCCTCCAATTGCCAGCACATACCGAACCTTAGGCCAAATCTTCTTAATGATGCCTTTATGCAGCGTATCATGGGATAGAAGGCGTAGCTGTGCCGCCCGTAAAGGGTTGGGCGGAAGTTTCCGCTCTACGTACTCCCGCCACCTAGGGCTTAAACCCACACATTCATCCACCCTTCCATACTCCATATCCTTCAGCAGCATTTCCCAGTTTCGCCAGATATAGTCCAAAACCCCTGCTACCCGGTTGACAAAAACGCCATGTATAGCACGAAGGTCCTGCTCTGCCAATGCAAACCGCACCTTAACATAACACAAATCTTCCAACGTATCTGGAAACAACACTTCCTTGGGCACACAGTAATCCTCAGCATTAAATTGCCCATCCCTGTCCAGCCATTGGTAAACGCACCCAGAGCGGATACCGTTCATCGCGCCATTTTCCATATAAGTCTTTGCAAACTCCCCTATCTGGAAAATCTTGCCAAAAACCTCATCTTCCGGCAAATCCTGGTAATACTCTTTTACCATGCCAAACAAAAGCCCGTACGCATAAGTATACTGAATCTTTAAATCTGTCTCTGTAAGCGGAAGATACTTCGCATCCCCGGTAGTGCCTGAACTAATGCAATAATAAACGGCTGGCTCTTCTGTCAGGACCTTTTCTTCCCCTGCAATCATTCGTAGAATGTAATCCTCATAATCCCCATATACACAAAGCGGCACGTTTTTCTGGAACTCCCCGACAGTCTTAATCGCCCCAAAACCATATTTCTTACCAAATACCGTTTCACGGTTGCGGTGCATAAGCCCATCGAGTATCTGCATTTGCACTTCGGCCGCCCGTTTTGAGGTACTTTTAAGTAAATCTATAGATTCCTGCCCCAGTTCTCCATAATTGGTTTTCATCCTTCTCTCTGTCTCCTGTCATATGTAAATCTGAATCGTATTCATGCCAAATGTCCGCTGATACATTGCCGTCTCCACCATATCCTCAATCATGCGGATCCCCATATACATATCATAAAGCCCTTCTTCCTTCCCTGGCGCACCATCCCCCATTTGCCCTTTGCCTTCTGTGCCGCATAATGGATTGAACTCTCTGCCGCTGTAACGGATGCGGATACCGATAACGCCCTCTAGGGAATACACCCGGAGGTCAAATTCTACGCCTTTTTCCTGATTCACAGACAAAATCAACGTCATCATCTCTTCCATCGCCAAACTCACGCGCATGACCTGCCTGGGAAGCATGCCGTTTTCCTCACAGAACACCGTAATCTTACTGCTGGCATCGCAAATATCCTCCTCCCTGCCCTGGACAGAGAAATTAATAACCTTTCCGGTCTCCTCCAACGTACGGTCCATCAGCAGGAAACGGGAACAACGCCTGTGGAAATGTTGATATATGCCTGTCGCCACAAACCAGACAAGCAGCGTAAGCGCTTCACCTGTAAATAAAAACCACCAGGGATTGCAGTTTTGCCGGCAAAGCACAAACAGGCTCGCACAAGGCATAACAAACACGCGCAGCAAAATAATGGCATTTGCCCACATGGCATATCCCGACACATTATAGTATCCAGACAAAATACAATTACACAGCGCAGGAACCATGCCAAACGACATGCACAAAAAGGCAAATCCCAGTGGTTGTGCCAACCCATACGCACCTGCTATCCAATCTGCCCCCAAAAGAATCCCAACGGAAAATAACAGACAATAAGGGATACCGCTCTTGATTTGCCTTGCCAGCAGCAGGCGCGCGCTCTGATTGTCATGCTCTCCGCTGTAAATGCCCAGCATTGCAGACGCTGCCTGCGGCACTCCGCCAGTAACGCTTTCCTCAAATGCGCTAATACAATTCACTGCCGTAAACGCTGCTACCAATCCGCTTCCGCCGCTTTGTAATAGCAATGTGTTCACCCCCATGACACGCAGCGCCTGAAACAGATTATTCGAGGCGGACGGGCTGCCCGCCTTGGCAATGCGCACAAAAGAAATGCCCTTGCAGGCAACACACATCCCCAAAGGGAAGCTGCTCTTTTTGCCGCACAGCCAGACAAAGCCCAACAGACAAGAGAGCGCCGTTGCCACGACGCTGGCAAGGGCAGCCCCAAACACGCCCATGTCAAAGACATACAAAAACAGCAAGTCCAGCAGGACATTTCCCACGCCCATTATAAGCATCATCCATGTGACCTGGCGGTTCCTCCCATCCAGCCTGAGATACCAGAATGGAACGTAAATGAGTATTTTCGGCAAAGTCCCGGCAAGGGTCACTCCAACATACTCCATTACCAGAGGCGATACCGCCTCCTGGGAACATAAAAGGCCTGCCAGAGGTTTTATGCACAACAGCCCTGCCGCCGTAATCACTGCTGAGATAAGCACGCACCAGAAAACCGACATCTTGTAAAGTTCCTGTGCCTTGCCGCTTTGATGGTTGCCAATTGCCTCCGCTGCGCAGATGGCAGTCCCTGATACAACAAAAGAACCAGCAATACACAAAACAAGGTAGACTGGTAAACTAAAGTTAATAGCAGCTAAGGCATCCGTCCCGAGCCGCTGCCCGACAAGGATGCCATCTGCAAGGATATTAATATTACCACTTAATATAGATAACATACAAGGAATCAATGCCTTCCCATATGCCTTTTTTAAAAACTGCTCATTCTGCTCCAGTGAAACGGAAGATATCTGCTCGCTCATACACTCTCATTTCCCATAATAGCGTCCCTTAACACATCTAAACTTACGGCTCTATCGTAAGGATATCGGCAAATCCGGTCACTTCAAAGATCTCCATAATCGTCTCATTCACCTTCACAACCTTCATGCTGCCCTGCTTGTTCATCCGCTTCTGCGCGCCCAGAAGAATACGCAGCCCCGCCGATGACAGATAGTCAAGCGCGCCCATGTCAAAGGTCAGCTCCGTCACTCCCTCCAGGCTGCCAGACAGAACCTTCTCAAGCTCTGGCGCCGTTGTCGTATCTAATCTTCCCTCCAGGGAAATGCATAACTGGTTTCCATTTAAGTTCTCCGTAATATTCATGTCCTTCTCTCCTTAATCTCCAATATCTGTGTGTCCCTGCTCAAACTCCCATTGCAAACCATACTTATAAATAAAGTAAAAATATTTGGTATTGCCCAAAATATCCGCCGCTTTCTGTTTGCCCTGGGCGTCCTTCTCTTTCGCTTCATCAAAATAATAAAAATCTGACGGCGGTGTCTTGCTGATTTGATATACCTGATAATCTTCTGTGGTATTAATCAAAGTTACGTCCGGCTGTGCCTTTATGTATTCAAAAGCCTCCTCAATATTGATGACTTTTAACGCCACATGCCTGGCCCCGCTGATATCATTGGCTTTAAAAATCACGGGTTCCTGGCGTCCCTTAGGATTATGGTAGCACATCAGTTCAATGGTAAACTTTGTCCCTGGCACATCCATAAATCCAATAGAAACCTCCCCTTCTTCTGCTTCTTCTATAAAACCTCCCGCCTGGAAGAAACCTTTGTTCTTCCAATGGGGAATATGCTGGTTAGGAACAGCGCCTAAAATCCTCTCGTAATATTGAAATGCCTCCATCACATCATCCACAAAAATGCACACATGCGATAATCCTGTAAAAACTGGTTTTTTCATATTGTGTTTACTCCTTTCTTTCACTATCATTTCATAAAATCTTGGCGGCAAAAGTACTTTTAGCGCCGCTCCCCCATCCCATATTAACAAAATATTTTCCCAAATTGTGTTTTACGGGACAGTTGATACCTATTTAGGGATAAATCCTAATTTTTTCGGATATTCAGCTCCACCACTGTGTTATTCATGTTCAATACCCGCATATACTGGAATTCGGACGCCATCTTCTTAATCAGGGCAATCCCTCCTAAAGCCACCGTTTCTTCCTTCTGTTGCTGATACTCCAACGGATTAAAGGGTATGCCGTCGTCACGAATTCTTAACATGTACTTATCATCCTGTATGGTAAAACTGATATCCATATAATTTTTCCCGCTGCGGTAGCCATACTGCACAATATTGGCGGCAATTTCCTCCACGGCAAGGCCAAGGACCGTGGCGTCCCGTTCACTTATGTGGTTGTCTGCACAGAATGCAAACAGCTTTTCCCGAAAAGCAAGCACCTCTTCGAGATTGCTCTCAACAGAACAATCTAAGAACTTCTCATCGGTAATCTTTGGCAGCATATAGACGCCCCCCGCCTCAAATTTCCCGCTGCGCTGCCCCATGGCCCGCCAGAGAGCAGCCAGAAAGATAGTAACCGCCTCGCTTACCACCGCCATCAGGCATACGCCGGGAAGCCCCCAGAAGAAAATCCCTGCTAAGGTAAGCGGCACAATCACCACAAATCCCTGCAATATAGTCACTGCCGTAGACAGGCCTGGCTGTAAAATTGTCTGGTAGTAGGACATCAGGAATTTATTATACACATAAAAGGGAAAGCTGCAGGCAAAAATGCGCAGTGCCATCTCACACAGTGTAAGCATATCGCCCTCTGTAATTCCAAACAACCCAGCAATCAACCCGGGAACGGCAAAAAATATCACCAGTAAGATGACTATCGCCATGTAACTGTAGGTGAGCACTCTCTTACAGAGGGTACGGATGCCATAATAATCACGTTCCCCATAGAGGATTCCCGCAATATTCTGAACCAGCCCAATAATTCCCCCTACACACAATTCTGCAATCAGCACGGCATTGGCACAAACAGAATAGACCGCCATAGGGTCTTTTCCCAGGATACGCACAATTGCAGAGTTGATAATCACAGATTTCAGCGCCGACATCAGCGTAAAAGCTGCGCTGGGGATGCCTGCCTTCATGGAAACCCTCACATATTGCAACGCTTTTTTATCCAGTTTTCGCAGGCGCAGCATCCGCTGTTTGGAACGAAAATAAATTGCCACCGGCGCCATTCCAGCCAGGTAACCAATCACTGTAGCCAGCGCGCTGCCTGCCATGCCCATATGAAAGCCCCGAATAAATACAAAATCCAAAACTAGGTTTACTACATTGGCAATGATGAAAAGCGCGCTCCCTAACTGCGGATGGTTATCTGCATTCATAAAATAACAGAAAATAATCGCGGCCGTCAGAATAGGGATTCCCGCAACATTCACCATAATATACGGCTCGGCAAGCGCAGCCAAATCACTATTTCCGGCAAGCAGCATGGCGGCAGGTCCCGGCAGGATTGGCGTAAACAGCGCAAAAAACACGGATATTGCCAGCCCGGCTGCCAGCGAGGCAGTGAATACCCCACTGGCTTTTTCCATGTCCCGTTTCCCAAGGAACACCGCCGCCTCAGCCGCGCCGCCCATAGCAAGCATTAAAGCCGCCATTTGCAGCAGCAAAAGCACAGGCATAGAAATTTCAATCGCCGCCATCGCCTCCGCTCCCAGTAGGTTCCCAACAATCATTCCATCCACTACGTTGCCAAGCTGCATTGCAACTGTCATCAACACTCCTGGCAGAATATACTGGTGGATTTTTTTATTGATTAAAAACGCATTCCTCTCCATAGAACCCTCCTGTAACTGTTTGGATGACTTAGCTGTTTATTCCCGCGAGCAATGAGCCAAGCAGCCGCGCTCGCGCGGATATTTGGCGAATGCCGCGAGGGGCGCTGTGTGCCGGCGGCACATGTTCAGCGCCGACCGAAACGGAGTGTAGACCAAATACCCCGCCCCTTGGGGCCAAAAGAACAAACTAGGTCATGCCCCGTAGCTTGCTGCGGGGTATTTGACTATAGCCTTCCGTCAAAGAATCCCAACGTCTCAAGTGCTGTCAGCGCATTTTTAAGGTAAACGCTGTCTGGCATCGGCCACTTAAACCCAAGACGGTACAAGGCTTTGGTAGTGAAGCTATTGTCTGCATCTATGTAGGCGGCGCTTTGGTCTGCATCACTGGATGCATAGGCAATCAGGCCAGAAATCAGCTCGTTATTCTCCTCATCCTCCAAAGCTGCAAAAAGCGCCTGCTGAAACTCCTCATCACTGACCGTTTCCACAAGAATGCCAGACTCATTCATCTGTTCTATCACATCCGCCATCTGGATGGAATAGCTGCTATAAGCATGGAATACTGTAAATTCGCCCTGAACCGCAGACAATTTGACAATTGCCTCTGCTGTAGAATCAATCGGTGAAAATTCCGTTGGCATATCCAGCATGGACACTGGGAACCTGCCAAGCGCCACATACCCCCGCAGGGTGCGCATAAACCCATTCGTCACGGAGTTTATCTGGAATTCACCGTCACTGACGCGGCTCATCAGGTTCCCTACACGGATGACCTTGCCCTTCATGCCTTGTGCCACTGCCTCAAAGACAGCCTTTTCTGCACGGAACTTCGTGTCAATATACTTATTGGAAAGGCTCTGCCCAAAGTAAAGTTCACTCTCGTACAGCTTCTTCTCTTGTGGGAATTTGCCGCCCACATTCTCCCCGGCAATGCTGACCGTAGAAATCTGGACCAACTCGCGCCCCGTCTTTTTACACAAATGGATCAAATTCAAAACGCCCTGATAATTCACCTGCTCCAAAGTGTCATCCGCAGAAAAATGCTTCACACATGCCGCGCAATTAATGACCTTGGAAAAGCCGTACTGCTCAAGGCTATCTACTTTGGCAGGGTCGGTGATATCGCCTTCAATTAATTGGATCCGGCTGCCAAATAATTCTTCATAGGGATTGCTGAAATAATACACCAGCATGCTCTTTAACCGTTTCTCCAAGGTGGAGGCTTTTCCCTTGCGCATCAGGCAGTATATCACATTGTCTTCGTGGTCTATCATGTTCTTTAAGATATGCGCGCCCAAGAAGCCATTTGCACCCGTAAGCAGGACATTACCTAGCGCAGATGGGGAAACCTCATCCACATGCCCTACCACATTGTGGCTTAATACTTGCCCTAAAGCGTCCTGCGCTTTGGCGCCCTTTTCCTCTCCTCCTGTGGCAGCGCCCCCGCCCTGCAGCTTCTGGATATGGCGTTCCAGTTCCAAGGGCGTCTTGTACTCGAACAAGTCAGCATACGCTACCTGAATACCCGCGCCCATGCATTTCATCGCCACTTTAGATGCTGATAGGGACGTACCGCCATTTTCAAAGAAATCATCCTCGATGCCAATCTGCTCCACGCCCAGGGCCATCTCAAAGATTTCACATAATTTACGCTGCAGTTCTGTGCGCGGCTTCACATAATTCTTCTTATCCACTGTATATTCCGGTTCTGGCAGGGCGCGCTTGTTGACCTTGCCGTTATTGGTAAGCGGCAATTCAGGAAGCTGCATAAGCACGCTCGGCACCATATAAGGCGTTAAATATTTCTGCATGAAGCAGGTCAGATTCTGTTTTTCCACCTGGCTTTCAGCCACAAAATAGCCGCATAGGAACTGGTTGGAATCTTTTTCTTTTACAAGCACTACGCTGGATTTGACCGTGGGGTACTGATTCATGACATTTTCAATCTCATCCAGCTCCACGCGAAGCCCACGCAGCTTTACCTGGTTATCCATGCGCCCCATAAATTCAATCTTGCCATGGTGGTTCCACTTCGCCAGGTCGCCGCTTCGGTAAGCATTCATGCCTTCAAACTGGATAAACTTATCCGCTGTCATCTCTGGCTTGCCCACATAGCCCCTGCCGACGCCGTCTCCAATAATCAAAAGCTCGCCTGGTATGCCAGCGGGAAGCAGGTTGCGGTGCTTATCAATCATTACCATCTTAATGTTTGCCATCGGCTTGCCAATGGTAATCTTATCTCCAGTCACCTGGTCAAAGGCACAGCCAATCGTGGTCTCGGTTGGCCCATAGCCATTAAAGGTAATGGCATTGGTTCCCAGAGCCATAATTTTGTCATAGAGCGCTTCTGGAAATGCCTCCGCACCTACGTTAAAGACCTTGATCTGTGACAAAGATTTCTTCATCTCCGGCATGTCAATAATATTGATTAAAAATGACGGCGTACAGGTCAGCATATCCACGCCATTTTCCAGTATCAGTTTGGAAAGCGCAAGTGGATTGTGGATTTCCTCTTCGTTTGCCATGCAGACGGTAATACCATGGTACAGTGGGATACATTCCTCCAAAATGGAAACGTCAAAAGTAATCGCCGCAAATGCCAGTGATACTGTGGCGTTGTATACATAGGACTGCGCCTCTACATTGTAGGGGTTATCATCCACATAGTTCACCAGATTCCGATGTTCAATCATCACGCCCTTAGGCTTTCCAGTAGAGCCAGAAGTATAAATGCAGTAACACAGGTTCTCAGGACGGATATTTACCTTAGGATTCTTTGTATTGCCATCCTGTTCCAAAAGCTCTTCCAAAATCAAAACTTTGGCAGACAGATTTCCAAGCAGCTTTTTCCGCTCTTTTGCAAGTTCCCCAGGCATCAGCACAAATTCTGCCCTTGAATCTTCCAGGATATAGCTGATACGCTCATCTGGGTATTCGGGGTCTATGGGCAGGAATGCACCGCCTGCTTTCATAATTCCCTGCCTTGCCGCATAGACATCCACAGTCCTGGGCAGCATCACGCCTACCATCTGCTCGATGGACAATCCCATTTCAATTAAATGGTTTGCAATCTTATTGGCATTCTCATTTAGTTCACGGAAGGTTAGGCTCTTGCCGCAGGCGATCACCGCCGTTTTATCTGGATAAAGTGCGGCCTGCCGCTCAAACAATACGTTTGCTGTGGTCTGCTCCACTGCATAATCCGTTTTATTATAGTTATCCAGCTCATGGCGCGCCTTTTGGCTAACCATGCAGACTTCTTTTAACTGCTTCTTATCCTGGAATTCCTGCACTGCCACCGCAAGGCTGTCAACCAGGCCGGCAATCGTTCGTTCCTCATACATATCACTGCGGTATTCCACATGATAGCAGACCTCATTTTTATTTACCATTACGTCTATGGACAACGGCGCCTTTGCCGTGTCTAAAGAAAGCCCCTCACTGACGGCTCCCTCCCCGGCAATCGTGTCAAACAGGAAGTTGTCACCCTGGAACGCAAACATGATGTCCGCCTTGATGCCGTAAGCCCTGCTGATTTCCGCGAACGAATAGATGTCTGCATTCATGCTATTCATTAATTGTTCCCCAGTTTCTTTGAGGTAAGAACCAATCTCCTTCTCCCCATCCAGATTACAGTAAACTGGCAACGTCTTCACCAGCATATTGATGGTGGACGACAGGCGAGAATCATTTCTGCCATTATAAATAGTCGTAAAGACTGCTTCATCTTTATAAACATAACGTCCCACTACAAATCCAAACGCCGCTGTAAACAATGTATTCAAAGTAACCTTCTGATCGGTGCAGAATCGGCTCAGCGCTTCCATATCAGCCTTATCCGACCTCTGATATAAGCCAAGCCCAGGCGTCTCCTCCCTGTGGTCCTTAGCTGGGAGGAAATCGGTGTCGCAGCCCATAAAAATGCCATCGTAATATTTTTTGGCAAGGATATACTCCTGTCCTTGCAGCGCTTTCTGCTCTACGAGCGCAACCTCATAACCGCTGAACTTCTCCTTCTCCGGCGCTTTTCCCCCATATGCCTCATTCATGTCACGGAGGAAAATGCCGCAGGACTCCCCATCGCTGATAATATGATGGAATTCTAAGAAGAGATATTTGCCGGCCTGTGTATCAAACAATTGTATACGAAACAGCCTGTCGCCAAGGATTTGATACGGTTTCACCAGTTCTTCCTTATGCAGTTCCTTGCATATCTCAACTTCAAACGGCAAAGCGTCATTGCGTTTCTGCCAGATATCGCCGTTATCATCCAGCATAAGCGTCGTCTTAATATAAGGATGCGCCTCTACCGTCTCCTCTATCGCCTTTTTCAAACGCTGTAAATCCACATTCTCCCCCAGGTGGAACAAGAACGGAATATTATAAATCGTGCTTCCTGGGTTGGCGGCACACTCTACAAAAATACCATTCTGCGTCTGGGTCAGCGGATATGTTTCCTGCTTCTCAAACGTTTCCTTGTTGCTGCTTTTCGCCAAGAATTTTTCTAATTTCTCTACCGTACCATGCTCTTTTAAATCTTTGTTGCGGATCACTGCGCCCTCAAAGGCATCCGACAACAGCACGTTCAGCTTGACTGCGCCAATTGAGGTCAGCCCTGCCTTATAGATATCTGAATTTGCGCCAAATTCCCGATGCCCAATGACTTCTGCTATGCAGTCAAAAATCTTCTGCTGTGTTTCTCCTTCAGGCATCACAAAATCTTCTTGCTTGCGCTCCGGCATGGGCAGCGCACGCTTATTTACTTTCTGGTTCTGATTCAAAGGAATCTTATCAATCTGCATCGTTACTGCCGGAACCATATACGGCGGCTTACTCTCCTCGATAAATGCATTCATCGCATCCACATCAACTTCTTCGTCTGAAACCACATAAGCGGCGATGTATTTCCCACCGGATGGCTCGTCAAAAGCTGCCACCGTAGCGTCTTTAATGCCCGGGTAACGGCGGATAACCTCTTCCACCTCAGTCAACTCAATACGGAAGCCACGTATCTTTACCTGGCCGTCCCTTCTGCCGATAAACTGGATGTTGCCATCCGGCAGGTAACGCACAATGTCACCCGTATGGTAAATCCTGCTATACTCCGGCAAATCGCTATATGGATTGTCCCCATACACTTCCGCCGTTTTCTCCGGGCGGTTCAGGTAACCCCGAGATACATGGACTCCAGAAATGCACAGTTCGCCCGGCACGCCAACTGGAACCCTTCTGCCCTGCTTATCCACAATATATAGTTTCACATTTGGCAAAGGCTTGCCAATTGGCAAATCCTCCTCATATTCCTCAAATGGGTAGGCAGTTGTTAAAATTGTACATTCCGTAGGGCCATACACATTCAAGTAATGCGTGCTGCCGCAAGGCGCAAACGGCGCCAACGCTTCTCCGCCCATCAGCAGATATTTTAAATGCGTACTTTTTGCATCCGCCCCACTGCCTGAACGCGCCGCATCGGAAAGCATACTGGTGGCAAACGCCCGCCCAATTTGGGTCGTCATAAATGCGTTGGTGATACCATGCTCCTCAAAATACTCATGCAATGCATTCAAGTCTAAACGTATCGGCTCATCTATGATATGAAGCACGGCTCCAGACGTCAGCGTGGGGTACATATCCATCATATTGGCGTCAAATCCGTAACTTGCATAGGCTGCTGCACAGCTATCTTCTGTCAATTCATAATTCCTGCGATAGCTGTCGCAGAACGCCGCAATATTTCTATGCTCAAGCATGCAGCCCTTGGGCACGCCTGTAGAACCCGAGGTGTAGAGCAGAATAAACAAATCCTCCGGTTTTGGCGGCTCTGGGAGCTTATCTGCCTGGGGCAGGTTGGGGATATCCTTTGTCAGCAAAACTCTGCCCTGCCACTGCGGTACCAGCGGCAAAAGCCCCTCATCGGCAATCAGCAATTTTGCTGCGGAATCCTCCATCATAAATGCTAAACGCTCTTTCGGATAGGAAGGGTCTAAGGGCTGATATGCCGCACCGGACTTAGAAACGCCAATCGAAGCAATCGCCATATATTCACATCTGGGAATCAGCACCGACACCACTTCTTCCCTGCCAATGCCAAGCCCCGCAACGTAGGCGGCAAGGCGGTCTGTCATTTCATCCACCTGGGCATAGGTATAACTCCTATCCGTGTAGGCAACGGCTGTGTGGCCTGGCGTCTTTCTCGCCTGTGCGCGGAACAAATCAATCACCGTCTTACTTCGGTCATAGGAAACTTCCGTCTCGTTAAAACGATCTAAAATCTGTATATCCAGTTCAGACGTAAGGGCAATCTGCCCAAGGCTCTCGTTGGCTAACATCCCTTTCAAAACTTGCAGCAGCATATTAAGAATCCCGCGTGCCGTCTCCTCACAATATAAATCTGTGCGGTACTCCAGGGAAATTTCATATCCTCCCCCTTGCTTCATCACCATTACGGAGACGTCTGCCTGCACATCGCCAGTAACAAGCGGCGCTGCCGCATACTTCCCGCCTTCCAATGACAGGCCCTGAAACATTTCCCCTTGGTAGACAAAAAGAATATCCGAGGCAATGCCGTAATCTTTCGCCAGCTCAGCAAAAGAAATACAATCATGGCCCATCACCGCATAGAACTCCTCCTGGAAGTTTTGCAGATATCGTTCCACGGACATACTTTCCTCCCAGGAATGGCAAATTGGCAGCGTACGCACGAACATTCCCGTAGAATTTGCCATATTCACCGTATGCCTGCCGTTATTGACTGTACAAAACAGGCTCTTATTTTCCCCGCTGAATTTCCCCAACGTATAAGAAAATGCCCCCAGAAACAGTGTATTTTCAGAAATTCCCTTCTGCCGTACAAACTGCTCCACCGCCATGGACGACAATTCCCCGCCTAGAGAAATTCTAACCTCCTTGCTGGCAGGCGTTACCGTCTTTTTCTTATAATCTTTTATTAATGCCTCACTTATATCTTCACCTGCAAATTTGCCAGCAAAAAATTCCCGTGCTTTCTGATATTTGGCAGTATCTTTTAAGGATTCTTCATAGACAGAGTAATCCATCAGGGAAATTTCCTCAGGCTTTGGCTCCTCTCCGTGGTAAAGCTGCGAAATTTCATCAAGAAATACCTTAACAGACGTGCCGTCAAAAATAATGTGGTGCACGTCAAACAGGAAATAACATTTATTGCCGCAGCGGTACAGCGCCATACGGTACAGCGGCTCTCCTTCTAACCGGAATGGGCGTACAAACGTCCTCTTGACGGCTTCGATATCCTCCGTCTCCCATTCGCCAACATCCGCCCTCAGATATTCTGGATGCAGGCCCATCACTGGCATTCCCTTGTCCAAGGCAATGTTCACGCCAAAAGATGGATGCATGGATACCGCCTTTTTCACAGCGCCTTTAAATTTCTCCATATCAATCGCATCTGGAAGCTCACAGCACATAGGAATATTGTACATTGTCGACTGCGGGTCATTGGCACATTCTAAGTAAACGCCCATCTGGGAATCGGTAAGGACATATTCCTCCCTCTCCTTAGAACGCTTCTCCAACTTATCTTCCTGCTTCTCTTCTAAAAGCGCCGCAATCCTTGCAGGCGCCCTGCCGCTCAATACCAGTTCTGGCGCCAATTCTATATCGCTAAGGAATTCTGCAAGTTTTAAAACATTGATAGAATCTCCGCCCAGTTTAAAGAAATCGTCATCCACACCGACCCTGCCACAGTGCAAAACTTCCTCAAAGCCTTGGCAAATGAGTTTCTCACAGTGGCTCTTCGGCTCTTTATACGTTGCCTTATATTCGTCTAACCCCGGCGGCAGCAATACCGTACGGTCCAACTTGCCATTCACATTCTTCGGCAGGCTGCCCAATCGTTGAAAGAAACGTGGAACCATATAATCAGGCAGCGTCTCTTTCAGATAATTGCAAATCTGTTCCACCTTCAATTCTTCTGCCGACACATAGTATGCACAGAGGTAATTCTGCCCATTTTCATCCTCAAAAGCCTTTACAACTGCGCTTTCCACTTCTGGCATAGAAGAAATGCGCAATTCAATCTCACCCGTTTCCACACGCTGCCCATTGATTTTCACCATCCAGTCCTTGCGGTTGACATAGACGTAATTGCCGTCTGGCATCCTGCGCCCGATATCACCAGTATGCAAAAGAACGCTGCCATCCTCCTGCCTGATAAATGTCTTTGCGCTCTGCTCCTCTAAATTAAGGTAAGACTCGGCAAGGATGCCCTTGATGCAGATTTCGCCCTCCTGCCCGTCCGCGGCTTCTTTTCCATCCTCATCCAACAGGAAAATTTCCAGCCCCTCCAGCGGCTTGCCTATCGGCGTATTTTCCATAGGCCCCTCAACTTTATAGCTTAACGCTGTCGCTGCCGTCTCGCTGGAACCATAGCAGTTATACAGCTCATAACCATCCCCTGCCAACATGGAAACACGTTCGCTTCCGGTCGCCACTTTTTTCAAGGTACGGCTCTTATTTTTAAACAGCCGCAGTATCTGCGGGCTGATAAATGCGCAGGTAATGCCTTTTGCGGCAAAATAATCCTCCAACAGCCGCACATCTTTCCTTGTCTCTTCCGGCAGGATATGGGAACAGCCGCCGCGCGAAAGCACGGTAAAATACTCTAAGATTAAGACAACGAAAGACATTGGCGCCCCTGCTGCCTGCACATCGTTCTCATCCACATACATAACGCCCCTATTCCGCCAGACTCCCTCTGTAAGGCTTGCCATAGTATGTACAATCCCTTTGGGATGCCCGGTAGAGCCAGAGGTATAGATAATCATTGCACGGCTGCTATCCTCCCTTGCCACCGGCGAAACAGGCCCATACGCCCCAATATCTGACAGCCAGCTATCATCAACCACTGCCACTGCCCCGCAGTCCTCTTTGATATAAGAAAGCCGTTCCTTGGGGTATTCCGGCAGCACTGGGACAAACGCAGCGCCTGCCATCATAATTCCTATTTCCGCCGCAATATACTCCATCTTCCTGCCCATGCAGACCATAACGGCTTTGCCTGACATCTCCCCTGACTCCAAAAGCTTAGCGGCAATCCTGCGGCTTAAGGTTTCTAGCCCCTTATACGTTGTCATCCGCTCCCCGTTGCAGTCCGCCAACGCCGTCTTTTGCGGGTATGTGCGCACCACATACTGAAACTCATCCAAAAAATTCATTCCTTTTCCTCCTAAATTATAAAAATTTTAATTAAAGCATTTTTCAGGCAAACAGTTAAACCCTCTTACCATAAGCTCTGTAACTATAATTGACAATAATGCGAGGAGCCAGCATTGATAGCCCTGAAAGCCCTTATAACCGTTTAATCCAAGGGCAACAAAATATACCAGCACATGCAGGGCATAATATTTCGATATATGTTGGCTGTAATACAGAAGCTGCCTCGCGACAGGATTCTTTGGTCCACATAACTTGTTATCTTTCCCGCGAATTTCTTCAATAAAGAAAAAGATTGCGGCAAATAGGAATATATGCGCCAAACTTGCCGCCACATGCCAAAAATTTGGATGCGTATATGCATCGCTGAGCATGGCGTGCATTTCTGATAGGTCCGAACCATAATTTCTAAACACCATCCCCCACCATACAGCGGCAATTGCAATAGCGGGAATAGAAAACATTTTGTAAAATCCCGCTTTATCTTTCACATGCCTTATCATTTTGCCAAAAGCAACTCCAAACAACGCATAAGACAAAAAATAAAGCGGCGTAAAAGAAACAAAATCCGCATCCCCAATCAACAGCTTCACAATATACCCGATTACCGGCACGTCCACAGGTATGCCATAAATAAATGGCGCCGTTATGCTGGCCACTGCGCCAATCACCACATACCATGCGGTATTCAGATTAAATTTCTTAAGCAACGCCAATACCAGGTAAATAATTCCAGTAATAAAAAAGATATTCGTATATTGCATGTACATCTTTATCAGGAACCTTAAATTTTCTGTTTCAGTCCCCACCAATCTTTCTGAAACGAAAGGATAAGGTATGATCAGCGCCGCTACATAAGCAATATTGTTCAGATACTGGTAAACCACCATGCGGACCCCGCTCTTCGCAAAATCTGCCGGCTGAGCATGCCTGCTGTAAACGGTTCCAACTCCCATAACAAAAATAAAAATAGCGGCCCCAGACATCGTCGCGAACGAATAAATCCATCGGCTAATGGAATCCTCTGGAGACAAGGTTGCCTGAAACGCATGGATTAAGTATATAAACAACATGAAAATCCCTTTCAGATAATCGAACTCCCTTTGCCTCCCTGTATTTACTTCTTCCTTTGAAAAAATGGCATTCATCATTTTAACCCTTCCCCCCAATATATATTCTGCTAAGTAAGATTAAGCAGGATTCTTGTTATAAACATTCCATCCTGCACGGAAAAATCTGTTTCCCCTTCATAGCGGGAGACCGCCTTCATAATACTGGCCACGCCCATGCCGCCGCCTTTATCCGACTGTGGCAGCCCTTTTCGGAAAACCACCTCTTTGCTGCTCGTATTTTGGCACTGGATAATCACCTTGTTTTTTTTCTGTGATATATAAATGTCTATCTCCTGCTGCGGCTGCCGGGAACCGGCACACCCATGGATCGCATTCTCAAACATATTTGCCAGGATAGCGACCCAGTCAATATCCCGAATCGGAAGGTCCTCTCCCAGCCTAACGTCCATATTCACCTGAATATTCTGCCTACGTGCCGTTTTCGCATACGCCAACAAGATACTGTTTACCGCCAGGTTCTTGCTGACATCCTTTACTTTCCATTTTTCCACATCCTCATCATACTGTGTAAGGTACGCAAGAAGCTGCCCATACTCCCTTTTTTCAACATATTCCCGAATTAAAAGGGTATGGTGGCGCACATCATGGCGAATCCTCGCCGCCTCTATTTCTGATTCTCTCATAAGGTCCATTTGCTGGTGCAAGAGCTGTTCATTTACCTCAAGCAGCTCCTTCTCTGCTTGATAATAATGTTCCTGCCCTAAGTGTATATACAGATGGAGGATTGCATACTGGAGCGTTCCCGCCATAAACAAAATCAAAAATGCACGCACCATATTAAAAATAGAAAACCCTTGTAAATTGGGCCAATATGCCATAATTGCGCCGAGCATTACTGACACGAAAAGAGCCGCCGCGCTGAACAGGTCCATTTCCTGGAGCAAAAAATCCACACCGCCCAAAAACTGCTTGCGGAACTTAAACCACGTAAAAATAAGGATTAGCACAAAACAGACAAAACGTACAAGAATATCTATCCATAGATTACCTCCAAACCACCAGCGCGCCACATCCACGCCGCAAAAGGTACATACAGAAAATAAATAAAATGTCAATGCCATCTTATATAAAGACAAATATAAAACTTCGCTGCTCATGATACTGCAGAAAACCCCAATGGCAGGGAGCGCTGACAGCGCAGCAAAGCGGACAAAGCTGCTGTTTGCCGCCAGATACCACACACTATAGGCAGAAACCATAGAAACGCCAAATATAATGTAACACCAAGCTGTTTTCTTCATGGAAAACCTCGGCCGGTCCAACATTAAAAAAAAAGACATCATTAATCCTGTGCTAATGGCATTACGCAATAACGCAATCCAAAAAGAACCTCCCAGCATGCCCCTCATTCCTCCTTATTAAATATGTGAATCTAATTATAATGTTTGCCGTATGGAAATTCTATAAAATGGGACAAGAGGAAAATTTAGAGGGACGAAAAAAGATTCCCCTGCCCAAACGGGGCAAGAGAATCTTTTCTTAATTTGATTAGGGCGTCAAAAGGTGGGATAAAAAATTTAATCGGAATAATCTTTCTACATGATTGTGCAAATTGACGATAGAATTTTTAAAAACCACCTTTTGACACCCTAATCTTAATCTTTATTCCCGCGGGCAATGGACCCCAGCAGCCGCGCTCGCACGGATATTTGGCTGCCCTGTTGCAAACTGCTGAACCTCTGAGATAATATTATGCCTTCCCATCCCGGAAATCAAAATAATAGGAAAAATAAACTTTCTTAAATTCCGCTGCTTTATTCCGCGGTATGTAAATCGTGCACCCATTATCCATCACAATCTTTTCACGCTCCACAGAAACAATATGGTCCATGTTCAGGATATAGGAACGCCCACACCTGCCGAACTGACAAAATTCTTCCAATATTTCCCATAGTTTTCCTGTCGTCATGCGGACCCTGTACTCCCCGACGGACAGATAGAGCATCTGATAATTTTTCTGGGATTCGCAGTAAACGATATCATTCGGCTGGATTTGCCGGATCCCCCCTGCCACTTTCATTACAATCTGTTTTTTCTTGCCTTTCCCAATCTGCCCCATTGCAGAATCCATGGCATGGAAAAACCTCTTGCTGTCAAGGGGTTTCACAAGATACTGTATTGCATCCACTCCATAGGCTTTCAAAGCATATTCCCTTGACGTGGTAAGGAATACAATCGGCATGTCCAATCCCAGTATGCGCACTTCCTCGGCGGCTTCCATGCCGTTCTTCCCAGACATAAATATATCCAGCAGCAAAATATCTGGCATATACCCATCCTCCCTAACCCGCCTCAGCAACGCCTCAGCACTGGAAAACCTCTCGGTTTTGTATTCCAATTCTTGTTTTCTGCCCTGATAGCTTGCCAGAAAATTTTCAATCAAGTCAAGCTCCCTTTCTTCATCATCACACAATGCTATCGAGTACAATCTTCCCACATCCCTTCCTGTCAGCGCCTGCTGTCCTCTTCCAGTTTCGTCATAATTCGCCTGATTGGATATTATAAGTCAAATACCCCGCAGCAAGCTACGGGGCATGACCTAGCTTTCTTTCCGCCCCAAGGGGCGGGGTATTTGGTCTACACTCCGTTTCGGTCGGCGCTGAACGTGTGTCGCTGGCACACAGCGCCCCTCGCGGCATTCGCCAAATATCCGCGCAAGCGTGGCTACTTGGCTCATTGCTCGCGGGAATAAATTTTAATAAAAAACACTTTATTTTCTATACTCCCCCCTGTTCCTCTCCCCCGATAAGCCTGACGGAATATTCATAATCAGCCGAAATACAAACACTCCGTTTTCATTTTTAAAATCATAGTCGCCGCCATACTTTTTCGCCGTCTTAATAATGCTCGATACCCCGATTCCACCTGTAACTCCCGTTTTCTGCTGCCTGTCCTTTAATTCGCCCTTCCTCCTGCATGTATTGCTGCAAAAAATAATCAGTTTATTTTTTCTTTTTTTCATCACAAAATGAATCAGGCATTCTCTTTCATCCAAGTCCCTCTTCATTTCCTTGCAGGCGTAAATCGCATTTTCATAAGCATTTGCAAGTATTACTACAAGGTCAATATTGGGTATCGTCAATTTCCTGCCAACCTCAATGTCAAGGGTAACTTTAATCTGCTCACTCTGCGCTTTTCTGGTATATGCTGAAAGGATATTATTGACTGCCGTATTCGCACATATCATTTCCACCATCCCTTGGTCTATTTCCCTGTCATATTCCTTTAGGTATTGCAGCAGCTCCTCGTTCTGATTATTGCGTACATACTCCGCTATTACCGCATTATGATGCCTTACGTCATGCCGTATCCTTCTTCCTGATTCCACGGATTCTTCCAGAATTTCCATCTGGCGTTCCAAAAGCCTATGGTTCATCTGTATGAGTTGGTTGTCCCTCTCATATTCCCTCTCTATGCCAATATGGAAGTAAAGCCGGAAAACAAGGAACTGCAAAGTGCCTGTCAGGATAAAATTCACGGCAACCTGATAGATGCGGTGTGGGGTCGTAAGGTTAATATCCGGGTTTAAAATAAACCCTATTCCCAAAAGAATAGAAATAATCATAATGGCAACGCTAAATTTATCTACCTCTTTCTCTACATAATCACCAAATCCCCTGATGGTACTTTTCAGCTTTTTTTCTATAATGACAGCCATAAACAGAATCAATATCACACGTGTGATGATGTCCGCCCATACATTCCTGTCAAAGAAAATGATAGCAACCTCCAACCCGCCAATCAGAAAAACCGCCAGCAGGTAGAAAGTCAGCACAAGCTTATAAATAGACAAATACACGGAATCATTGCTTATAATCGTGGCAAATACTGCAAAACATGCATACATCGCAAATGCCACAACCCGCACACAGCTTTTCCAGTCCGCCACATACCAGACTGACGCCAATATAAGCACAACCAGACTGAAACATCCATAACAGATAATTGTTTTTTTCCTGTTAAACCGCGATTCGCTCATACCAGAAAACAATAAAATTACTCCTGCAAGGCTTATCGCAAACCGAATAAATGCTATATACACAGAACCGCCTAACATATATGTTCTCCTATCCTTAACTCTATAACGCTACTGAATTTATGGGCCAATTTACAAAACTATTTTATTACCATAATTATATAATCCATCGGCGCCAAACATATACTTTGTCATATTTGGTTGTTATTTAGGCAAATTTGGCTGATACCAAATATATTATTCCTAATGGGGAAAAAGCCTTTCAACAAAATAGCCCCCAATTTCCCAGGGGGCTGTCTTTTCAAAAACATTGGTTCTAATAAGAATTTAATTATTTCACATAATTCTTCTTATTGTATACAGAAATTATAGAGAAAAGCCTGTGCCTCGCCTAGTAGTTTGGGATATATTGCACTTTTAGCGGTATAATTTGTAATAAAAAGCATTTATTTTAAAAAAATTTACTTAACAAACGCAAAACACAGATAGATTGCGGTTTACAGATTCAAAACCGCACAGGCAGAGCAGACCCCATGCTCTATTTTGTACTCTAGATTGCCGTCATATTTTTGGCAAGCGGCAAGGATACTGGAGATACCAATACCCTTACCTTTAGGCAGGCTGCTGTACAACTCCAAACCAGCGGGACAGATGTTGTTACAGACGATAGTCAGCCTGCTATTTTGCATCCGAATATAGATTTCAATATATAATTTCTCTTTTTGGGACTTCTGGCACCCATGCAGGGCATTTTCAAACAGATTTCCCAAAAGGGCTATCAGGTCAATATCCCGTACAGCCAGTTCTGTTGGGACATTGCACTTAACCAAAAAAGCGACGCCGCTTTCTTGTGCCTTACCCGCATAGGCAGAAAGGATACTGTCTATCGTCCTGTTTACGGAATACTGCCTTACCGCTGTTTCCGAAACTTCAACACTGTATTCCCTGATATATGCAAGGATGGCGGGGGTATCGCCAGCTTTTGCATACTCTGCTATTGTTTCAAGATGATGCCGTACATCGTGCCGAAGCCTGCGGTGCGCCTCCTCAGCCTTTTGCTGAGCTGATAGCTGGGCGGAAAGATATTCCACATTCTGACGTACTAAGGCAGCCTCCGCATCCTTCTTCATATAACTGATGTTGCTAAAAACAAGCCAATATACTGCATACATAATAATGTTAACCACAAAAAGGGCTGACACCAACTGCACATCCGACATAACGTCTTTTACATTCAAAACAGTCAAAGAAGCCTGCAGCAGATAAAACAGCAGGGCAGCCAATGCCAGATTCCACCATCTCCTGTGGCTTTTGTCCGCAAGGGAACGCAGGATTGCCTCAGCAGTTTTTTTATACAGCCTTAATATCAACAACAACTCCATGCTACGCAGCACGACTGCCACATAAAACCCCACTGGGGCAGAAATCATGGGGAAAAACAGTTTGACCATTATCTTTATGGCATTATCCAGGGCAGAAAACAAGCAAAAATATGTGATGAACAAAAAACACTTTTTAGCAAAGCAGCTCTGTGAAACAATACAGGAAAAAAGAAACGTGCATACCACAATCACGATGTATGCAAAAAGTAAAGCCGTCCCCCCCGCTGCATACCCATAGCCGCCAATGCCAACAAAACCGGCTGTATACATACAGCCATAAAGTATAAATTTCTTTTTGGGATATTTGTGTTCTGAAAGATAGCAAATCACAATTACATGGCACAATGCTGTAATGAGCAACCCCGGAAGCTGGTACAGGCAATTCATTCCATCGCCTCCTTCCGGCAGAAATCCATATATGCTTTCCGAACCTTCCCACTGCTCCTTCTTGGAATGGGAATGATTGCGCCATTATACATTTTCATGCCATCAGCAGAAATTTTACGTACAAAATAAAGATTTACAATATAAGAAACCCCAACCTGTATAAATTCATGATATTTCTTTATTTCCTCAAACATTTGGAACATTTTTTTGCGCATACGCAAAGCCTCGCCGCTTGAAAGCCACAATAGCAGATAATGGCCCTGCGACTCTATAAATACAATCTCACTAATACGTACGCGGTATACGCCATCTACGCAGGACAGGGAAATGACATCATAATGCACCACTTTTTTGACAGCACGGTCCATTGCCATATCAAATTGTTCCTGTGAAAAAGGTTTGAGCAGATAATGGATGGCATTCATTGCAAACGCCGCCACCGCATATTCGCTGCTTACCGTTAGGAAAATAATCCCCATGTCAGGGTTTTTGGAAAGCATTTCCCCTGCAACGTCTGTTCCAAGGATTCCTGGCATACAAATGTCCAAAAAGGCAATGTCATACCCTTTTCCTTCTTCAACTGCATTTAAGATGCCAAGCGCTGTGCTATACTTATCAATTTCAAAACAAAGTTCTGGGTGCGCCTTTCCATATTCGCCTAATGCCGCCAATATTTTTTCCAGTTCTTTTGGGATATCATCGCATACAGCTATTCGCACGCCGTCACCTTCTTTCCCCTGTTCCAGCACAATGCCGCATGGTATTCCCCCTCTTTCCAATCCTCTATCCCATACTCTTCCTTATTATAACACTGTTCCACCTGTATATCCCTGCCAATCTTTACATAAAATTTATCCATAGGAAGTGTCATCCCGCTCCCAACTGCTTTCATAAAGCTTTCCTTTATCGTCCAAATGCGGTAAAAAGCTTCTTTCCTCTCCTGCTCCTGATGCCCCATAATAAACTCATATTCAGGCTTGCAGAAAAATCTTTCTGCAATCTTCAAATCAACCGAATCTACATATTCAATATCGCATCCTACTTCTACATCTGCAAATACAGCAACCACCATTTTTTTTGAATGGGAAACGTTAAAGTGAATATCTGGATAATCAGGGAAATACGGCTTTCCATGCATCTTTTCTGCAATTCTTACATTTGCCTCACGAAGCCCGAATTTTTCCAAACCTTTGTCAATTAAAATTCCTGCTCCAAGTGACAGCATCTTATCTTTTTTCATCCGGTAACCGTCTATCTTTTTCCGACGTTGCGCCGATAATTTTTCATAATAACTGAAAAAAGTTTCCGAATCCTCCAGCATCTTTGTATTAAGTTTATAAACCTGTTTCATATGCCTTATGCCGCCTTTACATTTATAAATCATTCTGCAGCCTCAAATCTATCATGCCAGTATGGTTTTGTCAATTATTTTCTTAGGAAGCAAAAACAGTACCAAAAAAAGCATAAATTATCCCAAAAAGTGAAATTTTTGTTTTTTTGTTGTATATTAAATAGAAGCTGGCAGGCAGCCAGCCTCAATATTTCAAAGGAGGAATGTAAGTATGGCTAATTGCGACAATAACAGGCCATGTCCTTGTACATATGACTGCCCAAGGCATGGAAAGTGCTGCGAATGCGTAGCGCACCACAGAGACCATGATGAGGGCGTGCCTGGATGTTTCTTTTCCAAAGAGGCGGAAGCCACCTATGACAGAAGTATAGAAGCGCTCTGCCGTGACAAGGGAATCCTCTAAACTGAGATTAGGAACTGGACTATAAGAATATTAGAAATGGCCTTCGCGAACCACAGTGATAAGATTTTTCTAAACTTAGCCCAATTATAACAGCATTATATTCTTCTGTCAAGTATGGACTAAAGCATTCATTTTTCTTAAAGATGCCCGCCTACATCTGTAGGCGGGCATCCTATCGTCCCCACATTTAATGTCTTATTTCTTTCAATAGTATCACTCTTTCATTTTATAATCCGAACGGTAATGATACCCTTTTTCTCCTGTATCCTCCGCATCTACCGGTTCCCCATTATCCGCTGCCGCAGTCTGGATCAGATTGCCCTATGCTGTCTATTTTGCAGGTAAAATTACGATACCATTCCGCCCCTGGCGGTTGGATGACGGAAGCGCTGTTATATTTTCTTATTGCTACTACTTTTATCTTTTTTAGAACACGAAGTCAGCATTCCAGCAGTATTTTTGTCCAGTAAATAGCCAATACCTCCGCTCCTGAATTGAATATTTCGTGCTTTGTACCCGGAATTTTCACAAGTTTCACATTTCCCTGCTGATGCCTGCTTAATTTCCGAACAAATTTTTCCTGCTGTTCTGGAGATACATATGTATCATTATCCGCCTGAAAAATCAATACGGGACAGATTATTTTCCGCCATGCCTTTGTCTGGAGATAATGGTTCAGACACACGATCTGCCACAGCCAGCCATAAGAAGCCCCGTTCATCTGGAACAGCGGCTCTTTATTTCGTTTTATCTGGTAATAGTCAAATCTTGCTTCCGAAGTTGAAGCGCTGTCTGAAAACTGTTCCAATCCGCTGTAAGAATGATGTCCCATCAGGTACTGTCCGCTTTTTCCTGTCATGCAGAAAAACTTTGCCACAAGACCCGCCGCCGCCCACGGAACAGGGTCACTTTTGGGACGTATCATGGGGGAGGTCAGTATGAGCCTAGAAAATAATTCCGGTGCCTCTGCCGCAGCTGCTGATGCAATTCCACCCCCCATTGAGTGTCCGTATACACATAAAGGAAGCCCGGAAAATTCCCGTGCTGCAATGCGGCTGATAAACAACAGGTCTTCCACATACCTCCTGTAATCATCTACATGCACAAGGGATAAATCCCCCTCACCGCATAACCGGTAACTGCGCCCATGTCCGCAATGCTCCGGCATATAAACATGGTAGCCCCCACAGAGGAAATAATATATTGTTTCCAGATGCTTTTCTATTGTTTCAGTAAATCCATGCGATATGATGACAACCCCTTTCGGGTTATCCGCACGCGCACGCGCGCAAAAAATCTTTTTCCCTTTCTCCCGCCAACAATATTCCGTAATCATCCTTTCTGCCAGATATGGACGGACAACCGTATCCATTGCCTCTGCGTATGTTTTTTCAGGTAATATCATATCATGTATTTCGCTTTTGTTCATTCTCATTTTCTCCTATAGTCAGTCTCCTGTGCGCCCTTTTTAATTAATACTCTGATTAATTTTCCGCTCATTGTAAAACAGAAATACAATTCCGCCAAGCATACAAAAAACTGCCGCCACAAATGCCGCTACGCGGTATCCCGCCCCGGTTGCGCTTCCAATCGTGGTGACTGCCGTAAAGAGCAGCATGGACAAACTCTGTCCAAATTTAAATGCGAACGTCCTTGCCGCATAAAACATCCCTTCCCTGTTGCTTCTCGTAAGTTTGGCATCGCTCTGGGCGATATCGGCGACAACAGCCTGTGGAAGGATTCCGAATACCGCCATCGGAAGGGAAGCCACCGCCATCAGCATATATCCCTGTACATTTGCGGAAATTGCGGAAATCCTGCCCAGAAATCCGGTATACAGGTACGCAAACGCAAACATCAAGAACGCTACCAGTATCAGTTTCTTTTTTCCAAATTTGGGTGTCAGCTTATTAATCGGAATGTAGAACACCAGCGAAAGCGCTGTCATTCCAATAAAATAGATCGTAGTCATCGTTTCAGGAAGTTTTAAAAGACTTGTCACGAAAAATGGAAGGCCTGTCTGAAACATGGTAATCGCAATCCAGTATAAAATATCCGAAGCGACAAACTTACGAAATTCTTTATTCCTGAATGTGGAAGCCAGGGAAGAAAATGCAGTGTCCTGCGAAGGCATTGTATCCACATACTCCTTTTCATTGATGGCCCAGACGGGTACCTGCATACATACAAAGGCAAGGGCAGCCATAACTGCAAAGGTCACGCGTATCGCATTGACACGCCCAAACACCGGAATCAGTGTCCCCCATATGACTGGCGCCAGATATGCCACTGCCGTTCCCGCAATAAATGTAAATGAAATGACCGTGGAAATGTTCAATCGTTCCTGCTGGTTATGTCCCAGCTCCGGAAGCAGTGCATTGTACGGTGTGCAGTAAGCCGTAATCGACAAATAATACATTATCACCATTACAAATAAAAAGACTGCGTTTACCACACTGTTGCGGTTTACGGGCGACCAGAATACAAGGACGGTGGAAACGGCAAGTGGCAGGGAAGCCCATTTTAAAAAGGGGATACGCCTTCCTTTTTTTGACGTACAACGGTCTGACAAAGATGCAATACATGGATCCGTAAATGCGTCAAACAACCTTCCAAAAGCAGTAATACCCCCAATTACGGTAAAAATGCCAAAAACAACCAATCCTTGAGGAATGAACAAAGTCTGCCCCTGCGCGATGGATGCCTCGTCGGGCTGGTAGAAGTAAACTAGCCAGTTTGATATTAAACCGGACAGCAATGACCATCCAAACTGTCCCGCTGCAAATAACCACATTTTTCCTGTCGATAATGATTTCACCTTTGACTCCATAACTTACCTCCATAATACTAATAATTAGCCATGAGCAAAACTCCACACATTCAGTATTTATGCGGATTTGCGAGGCATGGCAACCTCTTTTATCACTCCCAGAACCTTTAGTTCTGTATTTATAGTAACAACCAGCTCCAAATGGTATAATTAAGTTGCCAAAACA
>CAJUDE010000048.1 GCA_910585295.1 uncultured Lachnospiraceae bacterium
GAAACGATCCGATTGCCTTCTGCTATCAAAGCGTTTTTGTCCGATTTAAACTTTCTAATATTCATGTTATCACCTCAGTATTATTTTACTAAGGGATATCTGAAAAGTAAATAGAAAATATTTATGTCGTTTACTATATATAGCGCATCAAACATTCGGATATAGCTGTCCATCTGGCCAATGTCGCCGTGGGTCAATTTCCCGATTTTCAAGTCAATCAGCACATAGCATTTCAGGATACTGTGGTAAAATACAAGGTCAAGGTAAAAATCTTCATCTTCATAGCGCATCAGCTTCTGTCTGGCTACAAAACAGAAACCACGTCCCAACTCCAACAGAAATTCCTGCAATTTATCAATCAATGCCTGTTCCAAATCAGACTCCCGTAGGGCCGGGTAATCTTTCAAATCAAGAAATTCCAACACATATGGGTCTTTGATGAAATTTTCCGCAGATAAAGGTGCTGTGAGTTCAACAGCTTCGGTCCTTACAGATACCTGGTCTCTGCTTGCAAGAAGCCGCTCATAGTATAGGGTAGAAATCTGCCTTTCCAGTTGACGGCTCGACCATGCGGAGGCGATGGCCTCGTCCATATACCATTTTCTTGCCTGCTCATTTTCCACCGACAGCAGGAGGCGATAGTGCGTCCAGGTCAATTGCGAACGCAGTGCGTTCGTATTTGGAAACATCACATAAAATTTCTTCATCTGCTGCAATGTCCGCACAGAAAAGCCCTTGCCGAAGTCCTTGGTCAAACGGCTGGATAACTCCTGCAAGACAGATTTTCCATAATCAGCCCGCGCATTGCCGTTTTGCTCATACTCTACGATGATGCGCCCAATCTGCCAATAGGCTTGTACCATCGCAAAGTTGACCGCGCTGTACGCCTGATTGCGCGACAGCAGGAGGGTTTCCTTTATTTCAGAATAGATGTCCTCATAAGGAGTTAGGTTAAGGTCAGTCATTTTATTACCCCTCCTTGGCTGGGAAACAATTCTTATAAGCGTTTTGTTGTTTTGTGGCGATATATTCTCTTGCCAATGCATTAAGCTGCGGAATTTCGGCTTGGCTATATTTGCTGATTTCAGTTAATGCCGCAATGATATCATTTTGCCGAGACTCCACATTGATAATCTCACTCTCGTATCCCTTTAGTTCAGTTTCCCCGTATTTCGGTGGTTGTCCACATGATTGCAGTTGTTGATTTAGTTCTTGACAATTCATGATCAAAGCTCGCTTTATTGCATTTTTGTCGCAAACGGCTATATAAGAATCAATCATTTCCAATACAGTGAAAATCCGATTGCTAATTTTTTCGTATGTCTTTTGAAATTCCGGCAAGACTGTTGGAATTCTGCATGAATTTTTACACGTTGAACATCCGGACGGGATTGCATAAATATCTGTAAAAAACATTGCTTTCAGCTTTACAGTATTGATTTTTTGCATTTCCTCTGCTAACTGCTGCCGAATAGCAGCCACTTCAACAGGATTGTATCCTGTGCTTGTAATGCGTAAAGAGTTGAACCGCTGATAAAGGATGCTGGGTGCAAACAGGTTCAATTCGCAAATCACTTTTCCCAGTCCGTCCCTTTCTTTTTCAATGATCTCCATCGCTTTTTCATATTGATGAATACCACGCTCATGTCTCAATGTAACCATCACCCCGGCAAGGGTCATTGTACCGCCCAGGTAACTGCCGCAAAAAACAAACCATGTTGAGGCATCTACATTCGGCACATTGATGTTGATACCGAAATAGTTACCCAAAGCAATCCCTATATGCAGACAAAACATGAGAATGAATGGAACCGCAAGGACAACCAAAAACCACCATTTTGACAACCTATTCTTCATCCATTTCTCCTTCCATTGACTCAGTATTTTCCTCGCTTTCCCCATCACTATCTTCCTCCACAAGATCATACTCTGGAATCTCAATACCACGGACATCAATTTTTCCGGTGACAACATCGGCAATCAAGCGCTTCTTAAATTCCTTGAGGACATCAATCTCTTGCTGTAAACAATCAATAACTGTTTTGATTTTATGTTCCTCAATTTCAATTGCTCGGACAATCTCAATCTGCTCATTATAAGGAGGAAGCGGAATCTCGAAATTCTTAAATGCACTTGCTGGCAAACGCCATCTTCCTACATTAGCAGCACCTCGCCCAAAACGGTAAAAAGCATGGCGGCGATAGCACAGTTGAAATATCTTGAGGTAATATGCCGCATAACACCGTTCTTCATCAAACAGTCTAAACACACGATAGTCGGGGCTTGTTACTCCAAGATGATCCGCGATGCCAACGCCCCCGGTAAGTAAATCCATATGGTTCATAGCAAACTCGCCGGGATATACGAATTGATACCCAGAATAGTTAGCAGCCAACTGCCCTTCATAAAGGTTTATATTACGCACTTTAAGTCCTTGTTGTGTAACAGAGAAGACATCAAATCCCTCTGAACCTGCTATGCGTTTAAGTATTTCAAAATGATTTCTTACACGACTTATTTCCCATTCAAGTGGAATTTCGGATGCCCAGTCCATGTTTGTTTTGACATAGGCTCGATTATTCTTGACTCCACGTGTTAATAAATCATTTATCACAGCAAGGAGTCTTTCATTTAGACATCCTATTTGCCTCTGTTTAACATCAATCAGCTTATTGACACTTGAAACCTTCCAATCCAAAAACCGCACAATCTGATCCTGTTCGGGGCGGGGAGGCAAGAGGAAGGGTATCTCTTTCATTCGTTGCATAGACAAATCCCACTGCCCAACGCGAATACCGTCAGATGCTTGACCGAAATAATTGACATATACTATACTTCGGATTGCTCTATTAAAGAAATCAATATTTATATCATATTGAATGTCAAAAACAAAGTAAGCTGGGCTTACAATTCCATCAAATCTTGAAACCCCGTAGGAGCCTTGCCACGCTTTCATCTTATTCATAGCAAACTGCCCAATTTTGACCAGTTTATAGCCGCTCAAATCATCCGGCACATAATTGTGATTTTCTTCTTTATCCTCAATATTTCTGACAATAACACCTTTTTCGCGAACTACTGACAGCAATGGCAAATCAGGATGGTTCTTCTCGCTAACAGGTGACAAAATCTGCCGCAATTTCAACACTTTCCAATGATTTGGAACCACACCAAACCATACAAGGTTATCGCAAGCATGGTTCATTGTATTCCCTCCATAATCTCCGCCATCATGCCATCCGCTTCCCGTTCAAGAGCTTTCAGGCTCTCTAAAATTTCCTCCATTGGGCGCAGTTCCACCGGCTTATAGAAATACTTAGTAAAACTGATTTCATAGCCAATCTGTGTTTTCTTTTCGTCTACATAGGCATCTGGGGCATATGGCAGCACTTCATTTTTCATAAAGGCATCAATGCCGCCGTCATAGGTAAACGGAATGTTCTCCGTATCCCGCAGGTCAACATTCGGCTCCCCCTCGATGGGCTGTGTAATGGCATCCTTCTCTGTGATGAAGGGGCGGATTTTCTTCAAGGTAGCGGCTTTCAGCTTTGTGGCTTTGGCAAATGCTGTCCAGTCATCCAGAGGTGCTTTTTTTGCAGCCTCGGCAACAGCACTTTGCACCGCCGCAAACTCATCCGCTTTCTTGAATAAATCGGCAGGAATTTCTCTGTCAGGATATATGCGCAGACGCAGAGGCCGTTCCACTGTGACAGACCAGTAGCCAAACTCCTCATTATCAAAAATCATGCTGACTTTGCTTTGCTCCATCTCCGTAAAAATGCGGACGATTTCACTTCGGATTTCCGATGTGATTTCACAATTCTTCTTGCCCATATTTTTGCGGAGCGGGGATTTCATGGCAGTTGCGTCAATCAGTTGAATTTTCCCTTTGCGGCGTTCCTCCTTCCGGTTGGACAGAATCCAAATGAATGTCCCAATTCCTGTGTTGTAGAACATATTCTCCGGCAGTGCGATGATAGCCTCAACCAAGTCGTTTTCAATCAGATAGCGGCGGGCGTTGCTTTCCCCACTGCCGGCGTCCCCCGTGAAAATGGACGAGCCGTTATGTACCTCGGCAATGCGGCTGCCCAGCGGAGTATCCTTTTTCATTTTTGCCACATTGTTCAAAAGGAACAGCAGTTGACCATCGCTTGTCCGAGGGATCATGGCCATCTGTTCTCCACCTTCAAGATAGGCATTAAACCGGGTATCCAGAATTTCCTTTTTGCCGCCCATCTTTTCTGCGTCAACCTTCCAGCTTTTCCCGTAAGGCGGATTGGACAGCATGAAATCAAACTGCCTTGTGGCGTTTCCGTCCAAGGAAAGCGTAGAGCCATAACTGATATGTTCCGCCTGTTCCCCATCACCTTTGAGCAGCATATCCGCCTTGCAGATTGCATATGTTTCGGGGTTCACTTCCTGTCCGAACAAATGAATAGATACATTCTTTCCATACTGCCGGGCAATCGTCAGAAGCCGGTCCTGCGCGACAGTAAGCATACCGCCTGTCCCGCAGGCGCCATCATAACAGGAATAGGTGGCGTCCTTGATTTGATTCGCAATCGGCATAAAGACAAGATCTGCCATCAATTCAACGACATCGCGGGGCGTCCAGTGTTCGCCTGCCTCCTCGTTGTTTTCCTCGTTGAATTTGCGAATCAACTCCTCAAAGATTGTCCCCATGCCGTGGTTGTCAAGTCCGGGATGCTTCACTATAGTCTGTGCATCGTCTTTATAGACTGGCTTCGGAGAGAGGTTGATATCTGGCGAAATAAATTTCTCAATAACTGCCCCCAAAATATCAGCCTCAATCATCGTATCAATCTGATTGCGGAACTTGAACTTCTCCAAAATCTCCTGCACATTAGGGGAGAAACCGTCCAGGTAAGCCTCAAAGTCGGCCTTTAGCGTTTGCTTCTTTGCGCGGCTGGTGAGGTCGCGCAGGCGGAACGGGGAGGCGTTACAGAATGCCTGCCCTGCCGCATTGCACAGTGCCGGCCATTGATTATCGATTTTGGCTGCATCCAGCTTTTTCTTCATATCAAGAACAGCCTCTTTGCTGTCCTCAAGCAAGGCATCCAAGCGGCGGATTACTGTCATCGGTAAAATGACATCACGATATTTTCCACGCACATACACATCGCGCAGGCAGTCATCCGCAATTCCCCATATAAAGCTTACGATTGTATTGTGAATTTGATTGTCCATGCGTCTTTAATTCCCTTCTCACGGAGACCGGCGTCTTCCGACTTACAGCAGATTTATCCTTGTTTCAAAACTCATATTCCGTAAAACTGATTCACTGTTCTTCTACCATTTCCATAATATCACAGACATCACATCTTAGGGCTGTGCAGATTTTTTCAATGATTTCCGTATTTACATTTTCATTTTTGCCGAGCTTCGTAACGGATGCCGCGCTGATTCCCGCTAATTGTTGCAAGTCTTTTTTCTTCATATCCTTGTCAATCAACAGTTTCCATAATTTTTTGTAACTGATAGCCATGAATGAACCTCCCTTTTCTGGGAATGTGCCGATTTGAAGATTTCTGCTGCTTATTATAACACGACTAATCCCTAAACGCAAGATTTCCTCCTGCGATTGCAGGAGGAAATGCTGATTTCTATTGGTTTTTTGCTTCAACTAACAGAGATGATATTCACGCCAGTGATAGAAATTGTTTTTTGTGAGTTTTTGGGCGAAAATATCCTTGACAAATCCCGTCTTGGTTTTCAATGCTTACGGATTCGCCTGCCCGTTCATCGTCATGGGAGAGTCTTTCGTATAGGGCGGTGAACTTGTCTTTCTCTGCCTGCTTCTTCATGGTGTGTAACCTCCTTTCGTTGAGGGTGCGCGCTTCCCTATAACCTTATTATACTTATCTGTTCGGGTCAGTGACAACATAGCTGCTGTGCATTTGCATAA
>CAJUDE010000049.1 GCA_910585295.1 uncultured Lachnospiraceae bacterium
GCAGATCCTCCAAGGTGCGTCCAAACTTAATCCTGCCTAAAACTATTATAAATCAAGACAGGAAGCTAAAACAGTAGTGGAGCCAGCCCCCTCCTATTTTCATTATAGGCTGTGATAACCCTTCATGATTCGTTGAAAACTCTCTTCATCATATCCAGCCGGGAAGCGTCGTCACAAAAAATTTCTTCTGTTCCGTCCATCTCAGAAGCCGCTTTACGGAAATAACTGTATCCCATGTAATTCTGCAAGTATTCCCAGCCGCAATCCTCAAATAACTGTACATAGCCGTCTTTCTGGTTTGTGCTGTCCGTATTATAGTCTAGTTGGTAAACAATGTCTCTCGGTTCACACTTTTGAAAATGGTACAGGCCTAAGCCGTCCACTTTGACAAATGCCCAGCCGTCCTTATGCCGCTCCCTTAAATATGCCTCTTCTTTTTTCCATTCTGGAATAGAGAAAAACCGGAACTCTGTTTTCGTATTTTTCATGCTATTTTACCTCCAACATATTTTTATATAATCGTTCAATTCGCTTCATTTCCAAATCAAGTACTTGCGTCCCAAGTTCTGTAATGCAATAAATTTTACGGTTTTCTTCTTCTCTGGCAAAACGAATTAGCCCGTCTTTCTCCATTTTAGATAAACTTCCATATAATGTCCCAGGACTGATTTTTATTTCTCCATTTGTCAGACGCTCCGTTTTTTTTACGATGCGGTATCCATGCGCCTCTTCCCGTAAGCATAGCAAAATATAAAAACCTGTTTCGGTCATTGGCACATATACTTTTTTAATGTGGCTGTCCACGCCGTCACCTCCACTTAGCGTTGCGATACATTGCACTTCGATATAACATAGTATAGCGCTGCGATATAGTGATGTCAAGAAAATTGTTATTTTTAAGTTGCGGGATTTTAGAAATATTTGAAGATTTTGCGAATCTGACCTAAAATGGTGGTAAAACATTTATGAAAGGGGATTGCAAAAATGGGGCTTACAGAGGTAAGTAAATTTTTAAGTTTGGTGCTTCGCCATAAGCCGGAAGCGGCAGGCATTGCTTTGGATCCAAATGGCTGGGCGAAAGTGGATGAATTGATAGCGGGAATTGGCAAGAGCCGGAAGTTTGACAGGGGCATGTTGGAGGAAATTGTAAGGACGGATAAGAAGCAGCGTTATTCTTTCAATGAAGATAAGACATTAATCCGCGCCAACCAGGGGCATTCGATATCCGTCGATGTGGAGCTGGAAGCGGCAAGCCCGCCTAACATTCTCTACCATGGGACTGGTGAAAAATATGTGGGTTCCATAGAGAGGGAAGGGCTGGCGCCCAAAAGCCGTTTGTATGTGCATCTTTCCAATGATAGGGAAACAGCCCGGGCGGTTGGGCAGCGGCATGGGAAGCCAGTGGTGTACAAGGTCCTGGCAGGGAAAATGCAGGAGGATGGGTATGCGTATTACCGTTCGCAAAACGGCGTGTGGCTGACAAAAGAAGTCCCAGCGCAGTATTTGGAACGGGAAAATGTGGAACCATAAAGAAAAATAAGGTTGACCGCAGGAAATTGGGGCGGTAAAATAGAAGGCAAAACGTGCGTCTTTACCGGACGCTGGAGGAAGGCAGGAGTGTGCAGGCTATGTCAGGACAAATAAAGGGAAACATGGTGTCAGGGAACCCAACAAAGGCTTTGATTGGCTTTACGCTGCCTATGGTTGCAGGGAATCTGTTCCAACAGTTTTATAATATTATGGACTCGGTAATTGTGGGGAACGTGGTAGGGGAGGAGGCGCTGGCGGCGGTTGGGGCCTCCACCGCCATTACCATGATGTTTGTTATGGTGGCGATGGGGACAGGCATTGGCTGTTCCGTAGTGATCTCCCAATTATTTGGGGCGAAGAAGTTAGAGGAGATGAAGACGGCCATTTCCACAGCCCTTTTATCTATTTTGGGGTTCAGTGTTATTTTGAGCGCCCTTGGGCTGTTCATTAATAGGGGCTTGATGCGCCTGATGGGAACCCCAGATAATATTTTTGAGGATGCGGCCCAATATATGCAGATTTATTTTTTTGGCTTTGTATTTTTATTTCTGTACAATGCGTTCTCCGCTATTTTTAACGCGTTGGGGGATTCTAAAAAGCCATTGATGTTTTTGATTTTTTCATCCCTTCTGAATATTGGCCTGGATTTGTATTTTGTGGCAGAGCTGAACATGGGGGTAGCGGGAGTGGCGTGGGCGACATTGATTGCACAGGGGATTTCCGCGCTTTTGTCTTTTGCATTCCTGATATGGAAATTGAAAGGGATTGAGACAAAGGAATACAGCAGGTTTGACGGCGGCATGTTAAAAAACATGGTGAAGGTGGCGATCCCCACCATTGTGCAGCAGTCCATCGTATCCGTGGGGATGGTGCTGGTCCAGTCGGCGGTCAACCGGTTCGGGTCCACGTTCCTGGCAGGCTATACGGCGGCAACAAAAATTGACGGGATTGCCATTGTGCCAATGGTGGCTGTTGGGAACGCAACCTCCACTTATGTGGCGCAGAATATGGGCGCAAGGAAGCCGGAACGGATTGCCCAGGGCTACCGGATTTGCTTGGCTATGTCGGCAGGCATTGGGCTTACCATCGCATTGATTTTGCATTTTACAGGGAATGGGTTTGTAGGGCTGTTTTTGGATTCCAGTTCCAGCAGTGAGGCGATTGCTATAGGGGCGCAATATTTAAGCATAGTCTCTTTGTTTTATTTTGTGATGGGGATTATGAACGTCAGCAACGGCGTGCTTCGCGGCGCTGCAGATATGGGCTGGTTTTTGGCTTGCAGCTTGTGCAACCTAGGAGTCCGCGTAGGGCTGACCTATGCGTTGGCGGACGCCACCCATGGGATGGTTATTATGTGGGCGAACCCGGCAGGCTGGGCAGTGGGGCTTGGGCTGGCTGCGTTCCGGTATTTCCAGGGCGGATGGAAAGCGAAGAAAATTATCTGAGAGGCGGTTTGAAAAATGCGGTTACAAGGGTTGAAAATGATTAATTTTCAGATATTCAAAGGGCAGGAATTTGTGCTGGATGGGAAAAGCACAATTATATTTGGGGTAAATGGGACAGGAAAATCAACAGTGCTGGCGGCGGTGAATTTTTTAAACAGGGTATGGATTAATCGGCTGAACCCAGCGCAAGGCAGGGCATTTCGGGCGTTTTCTGACGATATGGTTACAGTGGGGGAACAAGAGCTGTATATTCAGGGGGAGGTCGCATTGGATGGGCTGAAATACCCTTTGCTGCGGATGCATGCAAGGGCAGTGAAAAATCAACGAAAAAGTGTCCCATCTTACCATAATGGGAATTATGCTGCTTTTACGGAAAAGTTTGGGGAATTGTTTTTAAGGGATGAGGCGGCAAATATGCCAATATTTGTAAATTATGGCACAAACCGTTCCGTTCTTGATATCCCAGACAGGATTCGCAAAAAACATGCATTTGACAAATTATCAGCATTAGAACGGGCCATTGAAAATGAACTGGATTTTCGTACGTTTTTTGAGTGGTATCGGGATCAGGAGGCAAATGAAATCATTGAGGCAAGGGAGAAAATGGACTTGGCATATTGCGACCCATTATTAGCGTGCGTCCGTCATGCAATTGAGGCGATGATAGGAAATGTCTCCAATTTAAGGGTCAGGAGGAATCCTGTAAGGATGGTGGTGGACAAGGCTGGAAAAGAGCTTCGGGTGGATTCATTGTCAGATGGTGAAAAATGCACGCTTGCAATGTTTGGCGACTTGGCTAGGCGGTTGGCATTGGCCAATCCGGATTTGGCGAATCCATTAGAAGGAAAAGGGATTGTGCTGATAGATGAAATCGAGCTGCATATGCATCCTTTATGGCAAAGGAAAGTATTGCATGTTTTGCGGGAAACATTCCCAAATATCCAATTTATCATTACAACCCATTCCCCTCAGGTTTTGGGGGAAGCGGATAACCATTATAATATTTTTGTGTTACAGGAGACAGAGGATGGGGGATGTGAGGTTCAAAGGATAGAACGGATGGATGGGTACGATAGTAACCTGATTTTAGAAAAATACATGGGGACAAATTCTAAAAATGCTTCTGTAAAAAATTTAATCCATGATATTTATCGCAATATTGAAAAAAAGGAATATGGATCGGCAGAAATTTTGTTAGGCCATTTAAAAAATATCTCGGGAAGCGTGGATGAAGAGTATATTATGGCGTCCGGCATTTTGAAAAGGAGTAAGGTATTAGATGAAAAAAATAAATAGGAAAAAGGAGCCAAATTTTTGGGCAAAATATAAAAGATTTCATCCAAAAGAACAGTATGGGGATTTAGAAAAATCGGCGGAAGGAAATGAAATAAGGCGAAGTTTGCGAAAATATCTCCTTTTATCCCAACATGGGTTATGCGCTTATTGCTGCCAGAAGATAGGGTTAGATAATTCATTAAATGAACATATTAAACCAAAATCTGTGTATCCAAAAGAATCTATGGACTATGAAAATTTGATTGTTTCATGTAAAGCAGAGGGAATAAGCGCGACTTGTGGTGTAAAAAAAGGCAATTATTATGATGAAGGGTTATTTGTATCGCCATTAGAAGAGTTCTGTGAGGATGAGTTTATTTTTTATCCAAATGGCGAGATTGAAGGGGTTGGGGAACGTGGAAGGTATACGTGTAACATATTGAATCTTAATGCCTATGAACTGCAGAGAGCAAGGATGGCTCAGTACAAAATTTGTGTGGGCTATGGAGATGCTGAACTGGTGCATAAGTATTTTCTTTTGCCAGATGAAAACGGGAATCTGGAGGCATATGCTGATATGATTCAATTTTTCTATAATAAGGGTGATTTTAATGCCGCTTTTTAATTGACAATCCCCCACAGATTTGTGGGGGACAAGAGTTTTTACAATAAGCCATAACCGCTTCACGGTATGGGCAGACCATGCGCACTGAGGCGCGTATATTGCCTAACGGCAATATACCATAATCGCCTTGTGTATAAATTCGGCTGTCCCGCTGCCGCCGGCACGGTCAATGTTTTGGGTCATTTCGCCGCCTCCGCTATACATAGCCCCCAAGCCCTTTAGGATTTCTTTTGTGCAATGGTAAAAGTGGTCTGTGATATAGGCACGGAGCGTCCCAACCTGCGCCTGCACGCTGGCATCGGCAGGGTTTTTCTCTTTCATTGCGCCAAATTCGGCGATCACCCCCATCAATCCAGTATAGATTTCTGTTTGCCTTTCTTTTGTCAGGGAAGCATGCTTTTGCTCAAATTCTTTGTATGCATCGGTAGCGCCCCAGGAGGCTTTTGCCTGCCTTGCATATTCATCCATTTTCTTAGTGTCAAATGCTGTAAAATCCATAAGTGTTTTCTCTCCAATCATTTTTATTCCACGAGCCAGGCCGATTAAATTCTCAATATGCTCTTTTTTCATTTCCAACAGGGCGATTTGCTGGTCCAACGCTTTGCCCCGGTCAAAGTTAGGGCTGTCAAGAATTTCTTTAATTTCCTTTAAGGGAAATTGAAGCTCACGAAACAGTAAAATATTTTGCAGGCGCTCCAAGGCAATATCGTCATATTGCCGGTACCCTGATTCCGTCACATGGGCTGGCTTCAAAAGCCCGATTGTATCGTAATAATGCAGCGTGCGCACGCTTACGCCAGTCAGTTTGCTCACTTCTTTCACTGTTTTCATGTCGATACCTCCTTCGTGCTGCCTTTATCATAAACTATGACGTAACGTAGGGGTCAACCTTTTTTTCCAAGAAAATTTATCAACAAAAGTAAAAATATGACAAAAAATATTGGATTTCGCGCAATAAAATTGTACAAAATGATTGAGTTAATTATTTAACAATGTTATACTGTGAGGGAAACAGACAAAGTGGGGTTCAAAATATGCGCAGCAAGGAGGAGAAGGATTGGAAGTAAATGATCAAAGGGTATTGGATGAGATTTTAGAATCTCATGGATATGGGCAGACAGCGGTAATAGCCATAATGCAGGATATCCAGAAAGTATACCGTTATCTGCCGGAAGAGATGCTTTGCTATATTGCCAAGAAACTGCATTTAAGCGAAGCGAAAGTGTATGGGGTAGCTACGTTTTATGAGAATTTCTCATTGGAGCCAAAGGGGAAATATGTCATTAAAATTTGTGATGGGACTGCCTGCCATGTGCGCCAGTCCACTGCAATTTTAAATGAAATCCGAAGCATATTGGGGGTCACGCAGGAGAAGCCTACCACAGAAGATATGATGTTCACGGTGGAGACGGTATCTTGCCTGGGCGCTTGCGGGCTTGCGCCAGTATGTACGGTAAATGACGTAGTGCATCCGGCAATGACCCCAGAAAAGGCGCGGGAATTGGTGAAGGCGTTAAAAGAAGGCGCAGGGGCCGGAGAGGAGGCTGCAAATGAGGATTAATACAAGGGAAGAGTTAGAAGCCAGAAGGAAAGAGTATGCAGCTTCTTTAAAAACCCAGAAGAAACAGGTCTTAATTTGCGCTGGGACAGGATGTGTGGCTGGCGGCTCCTTGAATATTTATGCGAGGCTGCAGGAAATCTTAATAGAACGTGGGGTGAAATGTTCCCTGAAGCTGGAAAAAGAACCTCATGACGAAAGCGTTGGGCTGAAAAAATCCGGCTGCCATGGGTTCTGTGAGATGGGGCCGCTGCTTCGGATTGAGCCAAAAGGCATTTTATATATCAGGGTAAAGGTAGAAGACTGTGAAGAAATTATTGAGGAGAGCATTATCAATGACCGTGTGATTGAACGGCTGGTCTACCACGACCAGGAAGGGAAAGCTTTTGAAAAACAGGAGGACATCCCGTTTTATAAGCAGCAGACCCGTGTGGCATTGGAAGATTGCGGGCATATCAATGCGGAATCAATCAAAGAATACATAGCGGTAGGCGGGTACGGCGCAGTGGCAAAGGCATTGTTCGATATGACCCCACAGCAGCTTGTGGACGAGGTGTCTGAGGCGTCCTTGCGCGGAAGGGGCGGCGGAGGCTTCCCTACCGGGCGGAAATGGTCACAGGTGCTTGCCCAGAAGGAAGAAGTGAAATATGTGGTCTGCAACGGGGATGAAGGGGATCCAGGGGCATTTATGGACCGAAGCATGATGGAGGGCGACCCCCACCGCGTTATTGAGGGCATGCTGATTGCCGGGATTGCAACAGGCGCCCATTATGGCTATATTTATGTACGTGCAGAATACCCATTGGCAGTGGAGCGCCTTCAAACTGCCATCAATAAGGCGGAGGAGAAAGGGCTGCTGGGCAGAAATATCCTGAATTCCGGTTTTGATTTTGATTTAAAAATCAGCCAGGGGGCAGGCGCGTTTGTCTGCGGGGAAGGCTCCGCGCTGACGGCTTCCATTGAAGGGAACCGGGGCATGCCAAGGGTCAAGCCGCCCCGTACCGTGGAAAAAGGTTTATTTGAGAAACCGACGGTTTTGAACAATGTGGAGACTTACTGCAACGTCCCGCCCATTATCAGCAAGGGCGCGGCATGGTATAAGACAATAGGCCCAGACAACAACCATGGCACCAAGGCGTTTGCCTTGACAGGGAACGTAATGAACACGGGGCTTATTGAGGTTCCTATGGGGACAACGTTACGGGAAGTGATTTTTGATATTGGGGGCGGCGTGAAAGGCGGCGAGTTTAAGGCGGTGCAGATTGGCGGGCCTTCTGGCGGCTGCCTTTGCATTAACCCTACCGAGGACCATTTGGACTTGCATTTGGACTTTGATTCCCTGAAAAAAGTAGGGGCAATGATTGGCAGCGGCGGGCTTGTGGTGATGAATGACAAAAGCTGCATGGTGGAAGTGGCGAGGTTCTTTATGAATTTTACTCAAAATGAGTCTTGCGGCAAATGCATCCCCTGCCGGGAAGGCACCAAACGGATGTTGGAGCTGTTAAATGACATTTGCGAGGGCAGGGGGACTATGAGGCACATCACTCTGTTAGAGGAGCTTGCGGAGACAATTTCTGCAACGGCGCTGTGTGGGCTGGGCAAGACGGCGGCTTCCCCAGTGGTCAGCACAATGAAGTATTTCCGGGAAGAGTACCTTGCCCATGTGGTGGATAAAAAATGCCCGGCAGGACAATGCAAAGCGTTAGTCAATTTCCAGATTGACCCAGAACTTTGCAAAGGCTGCAGCAAATGTGCGAAAATCTGCCCGGTTGGGGCGATTTCAGGTGAAATTAAGAAACCGTTCACCATTGATACGGCAAAATGCATTAAGTGCGGGGCGTGCAGGGATGGCTGCAATTTCCACGCAGTAAAAGAAGTGTAGGAGGGTGGCTGACATGGAAAAATATATGATAATTGATGGCGAGCGCATCACGTTCACCGATGAAAAAAATATACTTGCAGTCATTCGTAAGGCAGGGATTATCTTACCGACTTTTTGTTACTATTCTGACCTGTCCATTTATGGGGCGTGCAGGATGTGCGTGGTAGAAGACCAGTGGGGCGGCATTATCGCGTCCTGTTCCACACCGCCGAAACATGGGATGGAAATACGGACCAATACGCCGCAGCTTTATTACCACAGGAAACGTATTTTGGAACTGCTCCTGGCTGCCCATTGCAGGGACTGCACAACCTGTGAAAAAAATGGGAAATGCAAGCTGCAGGAACTTGCCACAAGGTTTGGGATACCAGGCGTCCGGTTTGAAAATACGAACCCTATCCGGCCAATTGACACATCTTCTAAAGCGATTGTACGCAATCCAAATAAATGTATCCTTTGCGGCGACTGTGTGCGTGTCTGCAGCGAGATTCAGCATGTGGGGGCGATTGACTTCGCCCACCGGGGTTCCAAAATGGAAATTTCCACTGCATTTGGCAGGGATATTGCAGATACCAATTGTGTCAATTGCGGGCAGTGCGCGGCAGTATGCCCTACCGGAGCCATTACGATTAAGCGTGATACCCATGATGTGTGGGAGGCGATCCATAACCCAAAGAAACGGGTGGTAGTCCAAATTGCCCCGGCAGTCCGGGTGGCAATTGGCGAAGCCTATGGGTATGAGCCAGGGGAAAATACCATTGGGAAACTGGTGGCTTCCCTGCGCAGGCTGGGCGTGGACGCTATTTTTGACACGTCAGTGGGGGCGGACTTGACCATTATGGAGGAATCAGAGGAATTGGTAGAGGCGTTGGAAGAAGAGGGAAGGGAATACCCGCTGTTCACTTCCTGCTGCCCCGCTTGGATTCGGTTTGTGGAAACCCAATACCCCCATCTGATGAAATATGTATCCACGTCCAAATCCCCTATGGAGATGTTTGGCGCGGTCATCAAGGAATACTATAAAAAGCAGGATAAAAAAGAAAAGAAGGAAACGGTGTCTGTTGCAGTTATGCCATGTACAGCCAAGAAGTTTGAGGCTTCCAGGGAAGAGTTTAAACGTAAGGGCGTCCCAGATGTGGATTATGTGCTGACTTCGGAAGAAGTCATTACGATGCTGCAGGAAATTGGGATCCGGTTCGACCGTTTAGAGCCGGAAGCCTATGATATGCCATTTTCTATTTTTTCAGGGGCTGGAGTGATTTTCGGGGCTACCGGGGGCGTGACGGAAGCGGCAGTGCGCCGGGTAGTGGAGGATAAAAGCCCAAAGGCGTTGAAAGAAATTGAATTTATTGGCTTGCGCGGCATGGAGGGCGTGAAGGTGTGCGAGCTTCCTTTGGGAGGGCGTACCATACGCATTGGCGTAGTCAGCGGGCTTGGCAACGCAGATAGGCTTTTACAGAAGATTGAAGCCGGCGAAGAGCATTTTGACTTTGTGGAAGTGATGGCATGCCCAGGCGGGTGCGTGGCAGGGGCAGGGCAGCCGTTTGCCCGTTCTACGGAAAAACGGATGCGTGCCGAAGGGCTTTACAAAAACGATAAGGCCCTTCAGATTAAGCGGAGTGAAGAGAACCCATTGGTGGAAACGCTTTATAGTGATTTGCTTAAGAACCGGGAGCATGAGCTTCTCCATGTGGACTATCTGCACGAGTAACTTAATGGTATCGGAAAAATCAGCGGGAGGGGCGGGGATGCTTTTCCCGCTGATTTTTCTTTGATAGGAAATACTTTCGGATTTTCCTATCAAAGAAAAAGCGATTATCACAGGGCCTGCCCCAGCGAATCGAGTGTACTGCGGCGGGACGCTTTAGGGATTTTCTGGAAAAATATGTACACTTTGTTGTTCTTTTACTTGTCCATCCTGCAATCCTAAAGTATAATAGGAAACATATGAAAAGAAAACGGGAGGGATTTACCATGATTAACACAATAGATTTCTATTATTTCAGCCCTACAGGAGGGACAAAGCAAGTAGGGGAAATTTTTTGTGAAGGGCTTTGCACACATGTAAAAGCCATAGATTTGGGCTGCAAGGGCAAACAGGCAGGGCAGCCAGAAGGGGAATTGGCAGTTATTGCAGCGCCAGTGTATGGGGGCAGGATTCCGGCTATGGCGGTAAAAAAGCTAGAGGCGCTGGAAGGCAATGGGAAGTTGGCAGTCACTTTGGCGGTTTATGGGACACGGGCTTATGAGGACGCCCTTTTGGAGCTGAACCAGGCTGCAGAGAAACAGGGGTTTCGGGTAGCCGCATCGGCAGCCCTTGTGGCAAGGCATTCCATTGTGCCGGCAGTGGGGGCAGGAAGGCCAGATCAGGTGGATCGGGAAGAAATTCTTATATTTGCTGGGAAAGTATTGGACAAGATAAAGGATTGGGAAGGGGGCGCTGTAAAAGTTCCTGGAAATTATCCTTACAAAAAAGAGATGGAAGTATCTGCAGCGCCAATTTCATTGCCTTCTTGCAGCCAGTGCGGCAAATGCGGCTCTGTCTGCCCTACAGGGGCAATCCAAGTAGAGGATGGCAAAGTTGGGACAAAGCTGGATTCCTGTATGTTATGTATGGCCTGCGTTTATGCCTGCCCGCAACATGCGCGTATGCTGCCCACGCCAATGCAGGAGGCATTGGAGCAGAAGCTTGGGGCATTAAAGTCGGTTCGCAGGGAAAATGAATATTTCCTGTAAAAGGAGTAACTATGATGCAAATAGCTTTTATCGACTTGTTTTGTGGAGTGGGCGGCATACGTTTGGGAATGGAACAGGCAGGGTTCCATTGTGTAATGTCATCAGACATTAACAGGGAATGCCAAAACACATATTATGAAAATTTTGGTGAGATGCCGCAAGGTGATATAAAAGAAATTGATGGGGCAAGCATACCGGACCATGAAATATTATGCGCAGGCTTTCCCTGCCAGCCTTTTAGCATTTCTGGCAAACAAAAGGGATTTGAAGATACGCGTGGAACCCTTTTTTTTGAAATATGCCGTATTATCAATAGGAAAAAGCCAACCATTGTATTTTTGGAAAATGTGAAACATTTAGTGCATCATGACCATGGGAAAACACTTGAAATAATTTTGAGTAAGTTAGAAGAGTTGGGGTATGCCGTTTCTTGGCATATATTAAATGGTTCTGATTTTGGGGTGCCTCAAAATCGGGAAAGGATAATTATTATTGGCTCACTTCGCAAAAACTTTAATTTTGATGCAATCAAAACCCAACCACGTGGGAGGCTGATTGATTATTTAGACGAGGATGGGGAGTTTGAATATTTGGATTCAGAAGCATATACTTTGATTGAGAATCCGAAACAGCAGCCTGGTTCTGGGCTTATATTTGCGGGGTACCGAAACAAGTCAATTAGAAAAGTTGGGGTCCGTCCAGGCACAGAACATTTATCACGGGTTCATAAGCAGCCGAACCGCATTTATTCTGCATTTGGCATCCATCCGACTTTACCATCCCAAGAAACTTCGGGCCGATATTTTATTTTGACCGAGGATGGGAGGGTAAGGAAACTTACGCTTAATGAGTGTTGGAGGATCATGGGGTTTCCAGAAACATATAAAAAAATAAGCGCTGTGGGGGAACAATATAAACAATTGGGCAATTCTGTCTGTGTGCCAATGATTGCGGCAGTTGCCCATGAAATAAAAAATCAATTTTTTGGGGATGGTAAATGATGGGACACAAAGAAGTGCTTGAACAAATATACAAAGATGCTTTATCTGCAACAGCTATTTTAGATTACAGCACAACCTTGCCACAGGAAACAGCAAAACAAATTGAGTTATTGGTTGCCCGTTCAGAGGCAAATAAAGGTCTGGTCACAGTATTGATTACATTGCTGACGCATAAAATTGTAAATGGAAGCCAGGATATACGTTACCATCAGGCACAACAACCAAATGGATTTGCAGGCCGGAGCATTGATAAGGAGGTAATTACGCCATTTATGAAATCAGTTAGTTTTCCTGCAATGGCAGAATCTGGCTGGCTGACACGTTCCTTGGAACAGCCACATCCATACACACTTGACTATCCAGGCAGGATAAAGCCTGATATTGTGAAAACAGCTTTTTTGCAAATGATAGATAAAGTGCAAGTGCAAGGGGAAGAGCCACAGGATGTATTGTTATATTTTTTAAAATTGCTTATCAAGCAAAGGGATGATATGAATATAGAACTTGCGAAGCCCCATAGCCTTTCGATATCAAAAATAATTAAGCTTTTAGAGCAGCATTTTACATATAAATATTCTTGCGCAGGGGCTTCCCGTTTGCCAACACTTGCAATTTATGCGGCATACCAATGCATGATGGGGCAAATTGCACGATATAACGGAAAAACCCTATGTCCGCTTGAACCCCACAATTCTGCGGATGCACAGTCTGGCAGAATAGGGGATATTGATATTAATAGAAAATAATTTGCGGCATTCGCGGTATGCTTGTGAAACCGTGGTGTTTGCCTATTGCTTGCGAAAACAGACAATAGCCAGGGCGCCAGCCATAGAAGCTGCGGGTGGGAGGGGAGGTAGTATGGTAAATTTTGTTATCGGATTGGAATGTTTTGGCATATGCCTGACAATGATAGCGTTGCTCCTTCTGCTGAATGGGGATGGGGCAAGGGAACAGAAATTGCTGATTATCATTATGTGCGGCTCACTGGTACAGAATGTGGGCTATTTATTGGAACTGACCGCGCCTACGCTGGAAGCCGCCATGACGGCGGTAGTTGTAGAAAATGTCGGTTCTGCCTTTGTGCCATTGTGTTATTGCTGGTTTATTTATATCTATTGTTATATTACTCCCCCCATAAAGCTTTTCAGGGTTCTTGGGGCGGTCAATTTTTTCATCCTGCCCGCGGTCTTTTTTAACTGGAACGGGCTTTTTTACCAGGAAGTCCAGTGGGAAGCGGATGCGAGCGGGTTTTACCATATCAACATCACATATGGCCCGCTGTATATGTTTTTTATGGTTAGCCGCATTATTATTCCATATACCCTTTGCATCTACATATTGGTGAGCGCTATCCGTGCGCGCTCGGACCAGAAGGTGAACCGCCAGTATTGGACGATTCTTGTGATTTCTACTTTTCCAGTCATTATGCTGGTGGCGTATGTTTTTAAATTAGTTGAAGTATTTGACTTTACCCCAATAACGTTGATGGTCTCTATGGCCATGGTGGTTATCGTGGTCTGGAGCCGGCGTAATTATGATTTCCGCCATCTGGCGGCAGCAAAAGTCCTGGAAAGCCTGGGCGACGGCGTAATCACGCTGGATGACCATGACCGTTTGGTCAGTTATAACAGGGCGGCGGCAAATATTTTTACCGGCCTCCCTGCCCATAAGCTGGGGGAGGATATCCGGGTTGTGGAGGGGTTCCAGGAGGAAATGCTGAATGAGGATGTCCCACAGAGCTTTTTAATTAACGGGCAGCATTATGAGAGCCATAGCAAGCATATTATAGATGAAAATGGCAAGATACAGGGCAGCGTCATTTTGATTTTGGATATGACCGACATCAAGGATTATATCAACGAGATTAAACGGGTGCGGCACCAGGCGGAGAAAGCCAGCATTGCCAAAAGCGAATTCCTTGCCAATATGTCCCATGAAATACGCACCCCAATGAATGCCATAATTGGGCTGAACGACCTTATTATGGAGGAATGCGGGGACTCAGAGATTTACGCCCATGCAAAGGATGTCCAGTCTGCAGCAAAGAACCTGCTGGCGATTATCAATGATATTTTGGACTTGTCTAAGGTGGAAGCGGGCAAAATGGAACTGGTTTATGTAGACTATTACATAAAAGCTATGGCCGATGAAGTTATTGCAATGATGGATATGGCGGCTTCCCAGCGGGGGCTGATTTTGAAGTATGAGTGCGACGGAGCCATTCCCTGCTGCTATAGCGGCGATGACGGCAGGATCAAACAGATTTTGATTAATATCCTCAACAATGCCATTAAGTTCACGAAGAAAGGGTATGTGCGTACTTATATTACTGGGAAGCCTGGGAAAGATGCGGATGAGGAACTGCTGGTTTTCCAGGTAGAGGACACAGGCTGCGGCATTCGGCAAGAGGACCTTGGCAAGATTTTTGAGGACTTCCGGCAAGTGGATTCTAAACGGAACCGGAGCGCGGAAGGCACTGGGCTGGGGCTTGCAATCGTAAAGCATCTGGTGGAGCTTATGGGAGGCGCCATTGAGCTGGAAAGCACCTATGGGCAAGGGACGACAGTTACAATTACAATTCCCCAGAAGATTGTGGATCGAAGGCCTGTTTCAGAGATGCCAGAGATGCCGCAGACAGAACAGAAGGTTACAAATAGTTTTACAGCGCCTGGCGTGAAAGTGCTGATTGTTGATGACAATATGATTAACCGCAAGGTGGCCAGGGGCTTTTTGAAAAATTATGCTTTCGACCTGGACGAGGCAGGAAGCGGGCCGGAGGCTATTGAACTGGTGCGGGCCGCCCGGTATGATATTATCTTTATGGACCATATGATGCCTGGCATGGACGGCATTGAGGCGGCGGAGGTTATCCGAAAGGACTGCGGGGAAAATGGGGCTGCCCCTGTAATAGTCGCATTGACTGCCAATGCCATGGAAGGGATGCGGGAACATTTCCTAAAGTGCGGTTTTGAGGATTTTATTTCCAAACCGCTTGATAAAAGGGAATTGAACCAGCTTTTATTGCGTTGGGTGCCAGAAGAGTACAGGAATATGGAAGAAAAAGAAGTGGCGCCGAAACCCTTTGACCCAGCCGCCTTTCAGATTGACGGGGTGGACATGGATGCCGCAATGCGTTATTATTCCGGTGATGAAGAAGGGTTTGCCGATTTGCTGGAGCTTTATTGTATAGATGGCAAACGCAAGATGGAGCTGCTGCCTGAGCTTGCACAGTCAGACCTTTCACGCTATCAAATAGAGGTGCATGGGCTTAAGAGCGCGTCAGCCAACATCGGGGCTATGGATGTCTCTGCTATGGCCCGTGCGCAAGAAGATGCAGCGGCGCGAGGGGACAGGGAATTTATCGCTGGGCAATTTCCAGCGCTGTTGGATAAATTTGAAACGCTTTTGGGGAATATCGGGCAGTTTCTAAAACAGCGCGGGCAAGAGGATAATAAGGAAGGGAAGCTTCCCTGCCTGCCAATGGAGGAGTTGAGGGGACACATAGCGTCCGCTTTGGAAGACCTGGCGCATTTTCGGTCTCAGGAGTGTGCAAAAAGGATAGAAGGGCTGCTGCTCCATGAGCTGCCAGAGGAGGCAGCCAAAATGCTTTTGGAGATACAAGGGCAATTGAAGCTGTTTGAGGATGATAACGCGGAAGGGCTGTTGAGCCAGATGCTGGGCGCACTTGAAAAGGAGGAAGATTGATATGGGCCTGATAGAAAAAAGAAATACGAAAAAGCGAGTGTTAGCGGTGGACGATACTGCAATTGTCCTGACACGGATTTTGAATACCCTGCAGGAGGATTATACAGTGGTGACTGTCAATTCAGGGGTGCGGGCTTTGAAATATCTAGAGCAGGAGAAGCCTGACCTTATCCTGCTGGATATTCAGATGCCGCAAAAGGATGGGATTGAGACATTAAAGGAAATACGCAATATGGCAGGGCGGGCAGATATACCAGTGATTATGCTCACTGGCGTGGAGGAGAAAGAGATTGTGCTAAAGAGCGCTAAGCTGGGAATCTGCGATTACATATTGAAGCCTTTTGCACCGGATGTCCTTCTTGACAGGATTAACAGGGTATTTGGGCAAGGAAAGCCATATACCTTATCGTAAGCTACGGGGTCTGGCTTGTCCTTTGGGCTAAAGGGAAAGGGGATTTGCACCCACAGGGCGCCATACCTTGCGGCAGCCGCTAAATTTGCGCGTGGGCGCGGCTGCTTGGCCCGTTGCCCGCGGGAATAAACAGTGATAATAAAGGGGAGGCTTGGGAAGGCATTTTGCCCAGCAGTCGATAGGAACGCTTAGGCATAGAGGTGGCTCAAGAAAGGCATATCGCCCTATGGCTGCTCTTCGGGATAGATAAGCCCCCAGGCGTCCCTTAGTTCTGTCATTACAGACATAACATCAGAGGTATAATCCAGGTGCATTTCATTTGCAGCGCCGGATACCGCCGCTTCCATGTCCAATACCTCGTACCACAAGGCGTCTTCTGTGTTGCCGCAGGTAATGGTTTCCTGGCAGTTTTCCTCTGTAAGGGTGAGGGAAGCCTGGTCTGCACGGGGATAGCCATAGACTTCAATATAGCCTTTTTCAAATGCCGCCATGCCCCGTTTGGGCTGTTTTGCATGGAGGGTAAGGGACACAGTTGCCATCTCACCCGCAGGATTCATCAATAAAATCCCCGCCTGCTCGTCTACGCCGCTAGGGGCGAATTTTACCTGGGAAGTGGCTTGGTTTGGCGCCTCAGAGAAAAACCACCGGATAAAGGAGAGGGCATAGACCCCAATATCCAATAATGCGCCGCCAGCCAGGGACGGGTTGAAAAAACGGTTTTCCATATTATAATCTTTGTAACTGCCAAAGTTCATCTGAACCATCTGCAGTTTCCCCAAACGCCCGCTTTGCACAATTTCTTGCAGCTTTTTATAGAGGGGCATATGGTAAATGGTCATTGCCTCCGCCAGGATCGCTTGGCGTCCTTCTGCTATGGCGCGGGCTTTCCTTAGTTCTTCGGAATTGAGCGTAATAGATTTTTCACAAAGGACATGCTTCCCATGCCGTAAAGCCTCCTCTAAATATTGCATATGGGTATTATGGGGAGTTGAAATATAGATAATGTCTACCATTTCGTCGGCAACAAGCTCTTGTATTGAGCCATAAACTTTTTGCACCCCGTATTTTTCTGCGAATGCAACAGCTTTCGCATGGGTTCTATTTGCAACCCCGTAAAGCTTGCGCCCTTCTTTTTGCATTGCCTGCGCCAATTGGTTGGCAATCAAGCCGCATCCTAATGTAGCCCATCGGTAAGTTTTCATGTGAAGCGCCTCCTTGGATTTTTGATTTGATTGTATCTGATTTTTGCAGAAAGCGCAAGATTTAGCTGGATTAAAGTGTGTTTCAAATTTGCTATAGGCAGCAGAGAAGGCTGAATTTTGCCACATTCCTGCCTGGCCAGCCCTGTTAGGTTATGTTCCCCTATTGACAAAAGCGACAATAGTGTCTTATAATAAAGAAACATTATTGTCGCTTTTTAAGGAGGAAGGGAAATGGTTGATTTTAAATTGAGGGAATGGAACATCCAGGATGCCGGCACATTGGCACAGGCTGCCAATAACCCAAAGATAGCAAAAAACCTGCGCAATGTATTTCCTAACCCATATACATTGGACGATGCAGTTTGGTTTATCAATGACTGTATATCCCATGCAGGGGAGAAACAAATTAATTATGCCATTGTGGTGGATGGGCAGGCTGCTGGCAGCATAGGTATTTCTGTCAAGGAAGATGTATATGAAAAATCTGCAGAGCTTGGGTATTGGCTGGCAGAGGAGCATTGGCGTAAAGGGATTATGTCAAATGCGGTTCAGATGGTTTGCAAAGAGGCTTTTGAAACATTTGATATTGTGCGTATATTCGCCGAGCCATTTGCAGACAATGCAGGGTCAAGGGCGGTTTTAGAAAAAGCAGGCTTTCGATGCGAAGGAACCATGCAAAATGGTATTTTTAAGAATGGGCAGCTTCATTCTTATTGCATGTATGCGCTTTTGCGGGAGGGGGTTGCTGGCTGAGATGGGGAAAAAGGGGATAAAAACAAAAGAGGAAATCCGCCGCCAGGCATACCTTTTATTTGCTGAAAAGGGCTTTCAGGCAGTGACCATGACAGATATTTGCGAAAAAACAGGGTTAAGCAGGGGCGGGCTTTATAGGTATTATTCAGGGACAGGGCAAATTTTTTCAGAAATCCTCACTGAGGAATATGCGGTTTTAGGCCGTATAGAAAAAAAGGATAAGGCAAGCGAAATTTTAGAGGATATGCTTGAGGGGATAAGGTCTGAGATTATGGAGAAAGAGCTGTCTTTGAGCCTTGCAATTTATGAATATGCAAATATGGGGAATGAAGGCTTTTTTGCGATGGTCCATGAGCAAGCAAAAAAGCGCTGGATTAGCCTGCTGGAATATGGGATAGAGACAAAAGAATTCCATGAAGTTGATGTTGGGCAGGTTTCTGATTTAATTTTATATTACTACCAAGGGCTGAGGATGTGGTCCAGGGTGATACCATTTGATGGGGAAGTGGCTGAACATTATGTTAAGACAGTAAAGCAACTGTTGCTCAAAGGGGGTACAGGAATTTGACGTATCCAGCGCCACGGTGGAACTGGCGGCGGCAGCGCTGCGCCTTGAGCCTCAAAGGATAGCAAAGACGCTTTCTTTTATGGTGGAAAATAAAGCGGCGCTGATTGTGGCGGCTGGGGATACCAAGGTTGACAATCCCAAATATAAGGCGAAGTTTGGGAAAAAGGAAAAAATGCTTTCACCAGATGAGGTAGAAAATTTGGTGGGGCATACAGTGGAAGGTGTTTGCCCGTTTGCGGTAAATGAGTGGGTAAAGGTATACCTGGATGTGTCGTTAAAGCGGTTTGACATGGTTTTTCCTGCCTGTGGAAGCGCTAACGGCACGATAAGGGCTTACCATCCCAGAACTGAAGGAATATTCAGGATATACAGAATGGGTAGATGCCTGCAAAGGATATTAAAATATTGAAATATTCCATATAGAAAGAGAAGGAGTGAAATAGTATGGGCAAACAGCCAGCATTTCCGTTTGATTTGGCGGGGTATACTTGTTTTTCCGCCATTAACTGCCCGATAGGGCAGGCAATTCAACTTTTAAAGGAGTATCCAGACCTGTGCGCTGCAGAGGACAGGATTCCGTTTTCTTTTCAAATCGCCGTCTTGCCAGAGGATGCAGGCTGGACTCTCCTGCGCTGGCCGCAGCCAGGGAGGTTTTACGATTTGATGAACTTGACAATGTGGCTGATGGGGTATCAGGATGGCCTGGGTGGGGAGAACCCTATCTTTGCAGCCCTCCCTCCTGCAAAGAGGGCTGCGGAGGGGCCATTTCTGGCCCGCCCTGATTACGATAACCAGTTTGGCGATTCCGTGTTAGGTTTCTGGCAAAATTGGAGCTTTGATTACACAATACCAGGAGAGAGGCTGCGCTGGATTGGTGAGGATGTGTTTCCACAAGAGTACTTTTTCTATGGCCGCGGTTATTCTTCCACTGGCTTTCAATTGGAATGGCTGGAACATCCAGAACGTATTACAGACTGGGTAGGGTGCCAGATTTCAATGGAAAAATAGCGCTGTCAAAGATTAGTAATAGAACAATGTCAAAGCAATTTGACATAAAAAATAACTATTTCCAAAGGTTTTTGATAGACATTGGGGGTTTTATTGTTTATCCTAAGGAACAGGAAACGAGGTGAAGCGTATGGACATTGGCGTTAAAATTAAAGATGCGCGCCTGGCGTCAAACTTGACCCAGGAACAGGTGGCGGAGGCGCTTGGCATAAGCCGGCAAACGGTGTCAAACTGGGAGAATGGGAAAACATATCCTGATATTATCAATGTCATTAAAATGAGCGATTTATACCATGTCAGCCTTGACCATTTATTAAAAGGGGAGAAGCAGGAGAAAGAGCCGGATTATCTAGATTATCTGGAAGAAAGCACAAATACGGTGAAGAGTAAACACAAGCTGTCAGTGCTGATACTGTTTATGGTTTACCTTGGGATATGGGCGGCTTCCCTGATTGCGTTCTGGATATTTACGGATAGCTCTGACGCTATGGGCTATGGCATTATGTTCCTGTGGGTTTTGCTCCCTGCCACCACCTTTGTAGTTTCGCTGCTAATTGGGAAGGGCAATTATATGGGGAATTGGAAATGGCTTTCATCCCTTGGCTTTGGCATTTTTTATATGCTTGCCGAGTACGCAACGTTCAGCGCAGCTAATATGGTTGCGTTTGGCAAAGTGAACCTGCCGGAATTTGGTACGGCCCTGGCTGGGGCAGTGGTTTCTTTCAGCGGTCTGGGAATTGGGGCGGTGATTAACTTCATACAGTCAAAAAGAACAAAGCCCCGCAGATAGGCTTGCGCCATGCAAAAAGGGCTTCTGTCTTTTTTTCCTAGCATAACATAGAATGGGTCCGCAAGATAGGGCGGCGTTGGTCCTGAAACCTTGCCCTATCTTGCGGCATCGCGGTTGTTTAACGTATTTCTACATCCCCACTCTCACAGTAGATTTGAATATTTTTTTTCTTCTTGCTATCCTGGCTCTGGTAAATAGAACCCCCATCTTCATTGGAAGCTATTTGTTTCCTGCCAAATTCAATTCCCCCATATTCGGTTTGTAAGTTATAGTTGTAATCAGAAATTTTGCCTGCCACCTGTAAGGTTGCATCCCCATATTGGGCATTGATATCGGCAGACTCCAAAGCAGCGTTTTTTAAAGTGAGGTTGCCAGAATCTAAGGAGCAGGATAAGCTGCCAGCTTTCATTTTGCCAATGTTACAATCCCCATATTCACTGTCAATGGAGCAAGCGCCTGCCGTCAGGCTTGACAGTTCCAGGTTGCCAGAGTCCATGTTAATTTCACAGTTTCCAGAAACAGAGACGGTATCCCCCATAAAATTCCCATAGGAGGCAACAACCTCTAAATTTTCACAAGTTATGGATGTTTGTTCAATACTTCCAGAATCCATGGAAATGCCTAAAGTTGTCCCAGTGAAATCCCCTAGGGTGAGGTCTCCATAATCCAGGCGCAGGTTTGCTTTCTTAGCGTTTATCTGTTCCAATTCTGCATCCCCGCTTTCCATGGTTAAGGACAGCAATTCAAGGTAATGGTCTGTGGGGAGATAGAGGTTTAGGTAATAAGGGCCCTGGTTCATCGGGTTTAGGAATAGGTTTAGGGGGCTTAGGTACTTTTGCAGCGTGCCCCCTTCCTGAAAATAAAATTTCCCTTCGGTAACGTTGTAGTCTGGTTTTTCACAGGTGCCGTCTAAGCGGTATTCCAGGTAGAAACCGTCGGATGGCAAGACAGATACATTGGAATAGGACAAGTTTATGGAAACTTCCGAGAATTCTTCAATTTTTGTTTTCTCCAGTGTGTGTGGCTTCGGGTATTTTTCACGTTTTGGGACGTTGGCAAAAGCAGTGGATGAGTTTTTTACCCCTGTCACCAGGATAAGGGCGGAGCATACAATGCCACAGAAGATGGCAATGCCTAGAATGATTGCTAAAAATTTGTTTTTCTTCATAAAAATATCCTCCTTTACAGGCATGCAGGTTACGTTTACAGGTATGTATGTTACGCTGTCTGTTTTTTATAACGACGCCGAAAGGAGGAAGCCTTCAAGTTTCCATAATGTTTTCTATTATTTGAATTCGTGTGCCAAAAGGATGCGCCGCACCCGCTCCATACCATAGATTAATGTGCAAATTAATTTGCAATAACAATCTATGGTATGGGTGTAGCGCCAAAGGCGCTTTTGGCGCCCTAATCTTCTTTGGCATATCGCTGGAAAGCAATGCGTGGGGTGTTGTCTTCCACATAAACCGTGCCGCATTCCTGGAAGCCATTTTTTTCTAGCAGGCGCCGCATAACAAAGTTCTGTTCATGGGTGTCTATCCTAATGTTATTGGTGAATGTCCCGCAAAATTGCAGGCATTTTCCAAGAATGCCTTTTTGTTCCCCATTGCTGGCAATTCGGTGGATTACGCCATAGGGAAGGCTGTTTAGCCATTTTCCCTCGATCTTTTGGTATGTGGGCTCCTCTCCAAGGAAGAAGGCGAATACGCCAACTGCCTGCCCACAGGATTCAACCAAAAACAGGATGCCCTGTCGTATATCCTGCTGGATTGCCTCTAGGGTTGGTTTATCTGCCCCCCACTGGCTGGGGTTGCCATTCTTTGCCATCTGCTGCCTTGCATATGCATAGATAGGGAGGATTGCTTCCAGGTCGTTTGGTTTGGCTTTTCTAATATCCATAAATGGCTCCTTTGTATCGGCGGGGAGCCAGGTTAAGTGGCTTCCGCATGTAGGTTTTTCTGGGCGGTGGACAGCATAAGCTTAATCCGGTTGAGCTGGTTGACTTCCGATGCCCCAGGGTCATAGTCAATTGCCACAATGTTGGAGAGGGGGTAGCGGTGGCGGATTTCCTTGATTACGCCTTTGCCCACTACATGGTTGGGCAGGCAGCCGAAAGGCTGGGCGCATACAATATTGTTCGTGCCAGAGTGGATCAGTTCCAGCATTTCCCCAGTAAGGAACCACCCTTCCCCAGTCTGGTTTCCAGTGGAAACAATGGGGGAAGCATAGTTTGCCAGCGCCTCAATCCGCGCAGGCGGGTTAAAATGTCGGCTTTTTTCAAATTCTTTCCGGGCGGCGCCCCGCATCCATTCCAAGAACCGGATGCCCAGGTTAGCGTTGCGGGCGGCGGATTTCTTCTGCCCAAGTTTTTCCACACGGAAATTTTGGTTGTAGAAGCAGTAGAGCAGGAAGTCCGTCAAGTCCGGGACAACCGCCTCAGCCCCTTCCGCCTCTAACAAATCCACCAGGTAATTATTGGCGGCAGGCAAGAATTTTACCAGGATTTCCCCGACTACGCCAACCTTTGGCTTGCGTTCCTCCGTAAGGGGAAGCTGGTCAAATTCCCGGATAATTTCCCTGCAGTACCGCTTGAATTTCCGGTGGGAGGCCAGGCGGGGGCTGGAGACGAACGCCATACATTTCTGCTTCCATTTCTCGTGGAGCGCATTTGCCGCGCCAGGAACTTGTTCATAAGGCCTGGTGCGGTACAGGCAGCGCATGAAAATATCGCCAAAAATCAAGGCGTACAGCCCTTTTTGCAGCAAAGGCAGGGTGAATTTAAAGCCGGGGTTTGACTCAAACCCGCTTAAATTCACGGAAATTACTGGTATGTCTGGATACCCGGCTTTTTCCAGGGCGCGCCGGATAAACCCAATGTAGTTGGAAGCCCGGCAGCCGCCCCCAGTCTGGGTAATGACCACGGCAGTCCTAGTTAAGTCATATTTGCCAGATAAAATAGCGTCCATAATCTGACCCACCACAATTAGGGAAGGGTAGCAGGCATCGTTATTTACATATTTCAATCCCATGTCCACGGCGGATTTCCCATCGTTCCCCAGGACTTCCATATGATATCCGGCAGACTGGAATGCAGGCTGCAGAAGCTCGAAATGGATGGGGGACATCTGTGGGCAAAGGATCGTGTAATGTTTGCGCATCTCCTCGGTAAATACCACCCGTTTGTAATTGGAGGGCTGGACCATGCGGCATGTTTTCTGTTTTTCCCGAACCCGCAGGGCGGAAATCAGGGAACGGATACGGATGCGCGCAGCCCCTAAATTGTTTACCTCGTCAATTTTCAGGCAGGTATAGATTTTCCCAGATTTTGTCAGGATATCATTCACCTGGTCCGTGGTGACGGCATCCAGGCCGCAGCCAAAGGAATTAAGCTGGATTAAATCCAGGTCGTCCCTGGTTTTGACAAAATTTGCGGCGGCATAGAGCCTGGAATGGTACATCCATTGGTCCATCACCAGCAGGGGGCGTTCTAATTCCTGGAGGTGGGAAACCGAGTCTTCCGTCAGCACGGCAATCCCATAGGAGTTAATCAGCTCTGGGATGCCATGGTTGATTTCCGGGTCTGCATGGTAGGGGCGCCCAGCAAGGACAATGCCCCGATGCCCGGTTTCCTCCATATATTGTAAGGTTTCTTCCCCTTTGCGGCGGATATCTTCCCGCAAGGCAAAAAGCTCTTGCCAGCCTGCGTCTACTGCCGCCTGGGTCTCTTCTGGCGCAATAGAGAATTCCTGCTGGAATACCAGCTTAAGCTGCTCCGCCAAAGCCTCTTTAGAGGCAAAGGACATAAAAGGGTTTAAAAACCGCACTTTGCCAGAGGTGATTTCGTCCACATTATTTTTAATGTTTTCGGAATAAGAGGTAACAATGGGGCAGTTGAAATGGTTATTGGAATCAGGGAACTCATCCCGTTCATAGGGGATGCAGGGATAGAAAATAAAATCCGCCTGGTTCTTTATCAGCCATGCCACATGCCCATGGGCCAGTTTAGCAGGGTAACACTCTGATTCGCTGGGAATAGATTCAATGCCCAATTCATAAATTTGGCGGGTGGACTGGGGGGACAGCAGGGTACGGAACTTTAAAGTACGGAAAAATACTGCCCAGAACGGGTAGTTCTCATACAGGTTCAATACTCTGGGGATGCCTACGGTCCCCCTGTCAGCGTTCTCTTTTGCAAGGGGTTTATAGCCAAATATCCGTTTGTTTTTATATTCAAATAAGTTGGGGATTTGCTCCTTGTTTTTTTCTTTCCCCAAACCTTTTTCACATCGGTTTCCAGTAATAAATTGGCGGTTTCCAGAAAAACGGTTGATGGTCAAAAGGCAGTGGTTGGTGCAGCCCTGGCACCTTGTCAGCTTCGTGTCCACCGTAAGGCGGTTAATTTCCTCCAAAGAGAGCATGGAAGTGGAAGGGGTTTCCTCATAACGCTCCCTTGCAATCAGCGCTGCGCCAAATGCCCCCATAATCCCTGCAATATCTGGACGGACAGCCTCACAGCCGGAAATTTTCTCAAAGCTGCGAAGCACCGCGTCGTTATAGAAAGTCCCTCCCTGGACAACAATATGCTTCCCAAGGTCTTTGGCATCCGATACCTTGATTACTTTGAATAATGCGTTTTTAATGACAGAATAAGCAAGCCCTGCAGAAATATCGGACACTTCCGCCCCTTCTTTTTGAGCCTGCTTCACCTTAGAATTCATAAAAACGGTGCAGCGGGTGCCTAAGTCAATGGGGTTTCGGGCAAATAAAGCAGCCTGTGCAAAATCTTCCACAGAGTAGTTTAGGGATTTTGCAAAGGTTTCAATAAAAGAGCCGCAGCCAGAAGAGCAGGCCTCATTCAACTGCACGCTGTCCACGGTTTGGTTTTTAATTTTAATGCATTTCATATCTTGGCCGCCAATGTCCAGGATACAGTCCACCTCTGGGTTGAAAAACGCTGCTGCATAGTAATGGGCAACGGTTTCCACTTCCCCCTCATCCAGCATAAAGGCGGCTTTCAACAGGGCTTCCCCATATCCGGTAGAGCAGGAGTGGACGATGGAAGCGCCTTCTGGCAGCAAGGAATAGATTTCTTGAATTGCCTGGGTGGCGGTGGCAAGGGGGTTGCCGTTGTTGCTGCTGTAAAAAGAGTACAGTAAAGAGCCGTCTTCCCCTACCAAAGCAACTTTTGTAGTGGTGGAGCCGGCATCAATGCCCAAAAAGCAATTTCCCTGATAAGTGGATAAATCCCCAGTAACCACATGGTGCCTGCCATGGCGTTTCTGGAACCTGCTATAGTCTTTCTGGGTAGCAAACAAAGGCTCCATCCGTTCCACTTCAAACTCCATATGGATGTCAGAGGAGAGCTTTTGCAAAATCACACGCAGCTCCATCGCCACTTCTGGTTTGGAGTTTAAGGCAGAACCCATCGCTGCAAACAGATGGGAATGCCCTGGGGCGATAATATGTTCTTCATCCAGCTTAAGGGTGCGGATAAAGGCCTCCTTTAACTCTGGCAGGAAATGGAGGGGGCCGCCTAAAAATGCCACATGCCCACGGATGGGCTTGCCGCATGCCAGCCCAGAAATAGTCTGATTGACTACAGCCTGGAAAATAGAAGCGGACAAATCCTCTTTGGACGCCCCTTCGTTAATCAAAGGCTGGATGTCAGATTTTGCAAACACCCCACAGCGGGCGGCAATTGGGTAAATTGCTTTATAATCCTTTGCATAGGTGTCAAGCCCAGTGGCATCTGTCTGAAGCAGGGATGCCATCTGGTCAATGAAAGACCCAGTGCCCCCTGCACAGATCCCATTCATGCGCTGCTCCACATTGCCCCCTTCAAAGTAAATGATTTTGGCATCCTCGCCGCCAAGCTCAATCGCCACATCGGCCTGGGGCGCATAATCCTGTAAGGCGGAGGCCACGGCAATGACTTCCTGCACAAAGGGGATGCCTAAGTGTTTTGCCAGGGTCAGCCCGCCGGAGCCTGTGATTACGGGGGACAGCAGCAAGTTCCCAAGCTCATCTTTGGCCCTCGCCAATAAGTCTGACAGAGTTTCCCGGATGTTTGCAAAGTGCCTCTGGTAGTCTGCAAACAGAATATCGTTATGCGGGCCTAAGATTGTAATTTTTACGGTAGTTGAGCCAATGTCAATGCCAAGCTTGTGTAATGTATGTTGTTCCATATCATTTCCTCCAGGTTTCTTCTAGAGCCATAAATGGTAAAAATTTCTGTTTCTTCCTATTTATAATATAAATGCCCTGAAATCGAACACCGCTTATTATACGACAGGAGATTCCAAAAAACAATCAATTTTTTTATTTTTCATAGAATATTTAGATTTGGCCGCAGTTTCCGCAACATAACTGTGTTATGCAAAATATATGTTTCAAATGGAAATACAGAACACAAAACATTCGTGGGGGAGTGGAAGCCAGCCGGCACACGCAAGAACCGTTTTCCACGAGTAGAATATAATAATAGAAAGAGAATCCGAACTAATATGGAGGAACCAGAACTATGGCAAGAATTATTCCAATCCCAATTGGGCCTATCTATAACGAAGGCTCCTGCCGGGGCATGGTGCATGTAATTGAAAAGGGAGATACCCTGTACAGGCTTGGGAAACAGTACCATGTAAGCGTGGGGCAGCTTATGTTTGCAAATCCCTTTGTCAATGTATATAATCTTCAGATTGGGGATGAGCTGTGTATCCCAATCAGCGTCCAGCCCAGGAACCCTGAGGGGAGGATGCAGGGGGAATTAATGCAAGGCCCCGGAATGGCGCAGGCGCCAGGGGCAGAGCCTATGGGTAATGGGGCGCCAGAAAGGGCAGAGGGGGCTATCCCTTCGGAGGAGATGGGGCAGGGGCTTGAAATGGAGCCTCAGGAGGAAATATAAACTTTTTATGAATCTGTGCCGCTTTCGTTGACAAACTTGTAAGGAAAACCTATAATGAATACTTAACAACTGCATGTTTGTAGAGGAGGGTGTTATGGGTTTTCTGAATAAAATGGAACGCAAATTTGGGAAGTATGCCATTCAAAATTTAACTTTTTGGTTAATCGGCGCCTGGATATTAGGCTTTATCATTCAGTATACCATGCCAGAAGTCCAGCAATTGCTGTTGTTGGAGCCAATGTTGGTCTTTAAGGGCCAGGTATGGCGGATTGTTTCCTGGCTGTTAATCCCGCCGCCAGTTAATCTCTTATTTTTGATCTTTTTCTTATCCTGTTACTATTTTATCGGGATTTCCATTGAACAGGCTATCGGGACGTTCCGTTATAATGTATATTTGGTTGGCGGCATTTTATGTTCCATCCTTGGCTCATTTATTTTGTATGGGTTTTATTATTTTGTAAGAGGGTTCACAGTTTCCGGGATCGGCTATTATTTTAGCACCCATTATATCACCATGTCCTTATTTATGGCATTTGCGGTGATTTATCCGAATGTGGAGTTCCGCCTGTATTTCATTGTCCCCATTAAGGCGAAGTGGATGGGGATTGTGGATGCAGTCTGGATGCTGTTTATGTTTGTTGCCTCAAATGCGGCAGGGCGCACGGCAATCCTGGCCTCTTTGATGAATTTCCTTATTTTCTTTTTCAGCACGAGGAATTACAGGCGGGTGTCCCCCAGAGAAATACACCGTAAGCAGGTTTACCGGCAGCAAATGCGGCAGGCAGAAGGGATTACTAGGCATAAATGCGCTATTTGCGGCAGGACGGAGCGGGATGGGGCGGAATTGGAGTTTCGGTTCTGTTCTAAATGTGACGGGAATTATGAATATTGCCAGGAACACTTATTCACCCACCAGCATATAAAACATAGCTGACAGGCAGGCGTCCATTGACAAACGTAAGATAAGAATTTATAATATCCATAATGTGGCATATCGGAAGTTGCGCTGCAGCTTCCAGATATGCTTTGTTATCATATAGGAGGTTCTTTTGGATTTTACGATATGGTGGCAAGGCCCTTTGGCAGGGCGCACTCGTGTAAAAAGATATTTCAGGAGGAATACAGATGGAAAACGAAATAGTTTCCAGGAACTTTATTGAACAGGAGATTGAAGAGGATTTAAAGGAGGGGCATTGCAAAACCGTTAAGACGCGTTTTCCACCAGAGCCGAACGGCTACCTCCATATAGGACATGCCAAATCAATCTTGCTGAATTATGGGCTGGCCAAGAAATACCATGGGCAATTTAACATGCGTTTTGACGACACAAACCCCACGAAGGAAAAGACGGAATTTGTGGAGTCTATCAAAGAGGACATTAAATGGCTGGGCGCAGATTGGGAAGACCGCCTTTTTTTCGCCTCCGACTATTTTGGGCAGATGTATGAGGCGGCAGTGAAATTAATTAAAAAAGGCAAAGCCTATGTATCCGATTTGAACCCAGAACAAATCAGGGAATACCGTGGGACATTGACAGAGCCGGGCAAAGAAGACCCCAATGCAGGGAGGGGCGTGGAAGAAAACCTTCAATTGTTTGAAGATATGAAAAATGGGAAATACGAAGACGGCGCGCTGGTGCTTCGGGCTAGGATTGACATGGCCTCCCCCAATATCAATATGAGGGACCCAATCATATACCGGGTGGCGCATATGTCCCACCACAACACCGGGGAGGAATGGTGCATTTACCCAATGTACGATTTCGCCCATCCCATTGAAGACGCCATTGAGGGAATCAGCCATTCCATCTGCACCCTGGAATTTGAAGACCACAGGCCGTTATATGACTGGGTGGTGCGGGAGTTGGAATATGAGAACCCTCCCAGGCAGATTGAATTTGCAAAATTATACTTAACAAATGTGGTGACAGGCAAAAGGTACATTAAGAAACTGGTGGAAGAAAAAATTGTGGATGGCTGGGACGACCCCAGGCTGGTATCCATTGCAGCCCTGCGTAGGCGCGGCTTTACGCCGGAATCTATCCAGAAATTTGTGGAGCTGTGCGGAGTGTCTAAGGCAAACAGTTCCGTAGACTATGCCATGCTGGAATATTGCATTCGGGAGGATTTGAAGCTGAAGCGTTCCAGGATGATGGCTGTTTTGGATCCCATTAAGCTTGTGATTGACAATTACCCTGAAGGGCAGGTGGAATATTTGGAGGCGGCAAACAACCTGGAAAATGAAGGGCTTGGGACACGCCAAATACCATTCTGCAGGGAATTGTATATTGAGCGGGAAGATTTTATGGAGGAGCCTCCTAAGAAATATTTCCGGCTGTTCCCTGGAAATGAAGTACGGCTGATGCACGCATATTTTGTGAAATGCGAAAGTTTCGTAAAAGATGAAAATGGCGCCATAGTGGAGGTGCATTGCACTTACGACCCAGAGACAAAAGCGGGGAGCGGCTTTACCGGGCGGAAAGTGAAGGGGACAATCCATTGGGTTCCAGCGCCTTTTGCAAAAGAATGTGAAGTACGGTTATATGAAAATCTGGTGGATGAAGAGAAAGGGGTGTATAACAAAGAGGATGGGAGCTTGAACTTAAACCCAAATTCTTTAACAGTATTAAAAGGATGTTATATCGAGCCGGCTTTGGCAGAAGCGAAGCCATATGACAGTTATCAGTTTGTAAGACAAGGATTTTTCTGCGCAGACGCGAAAGATTCTAAGCCGGATGCACTGGTATTTAACCGAATTGTATCTTTGAAGAGTTCTTATAAGCTGCCAACGCAAAAGTAGCAGCATACAACTAGGAGGAAATTATTATGAATTTGTATTCAGGGTCAGAGAAATTCGGTTCAACACCTGAGGGAGCCATGGAAGCGGCTCCAGGTGCAAAGAAAGAAGGGAATGCCGTGCAGGCAGGCGCTGTAAAAAAGGACGTCCCTTTGGAAAAGGATTTCCTTTTGCCAAAGACCACAGTATGTAAGGTGTGTGACGGGCAGTTTAAGACAAAGGCAGTGAAAAGCGGGAAAGCTAGGAGGCTGCAGCCAGACAGGGATTTGCGCCCCAGGTTCCAGTATATAGACACATTGAAGTATGACGTGGTTTCCTGCCCTTATTGCGGGTATACGGCGTTGTCCCGTGACTTTGACAAGATCACACCTACACAGGCAAAACTGATTAGGGAGCAGATTTGTTCCAAGTTCCACAGCGTGAATGAGCCGGAAACAGACACATATTCTTATGACACGGCAATCAACCGCTACAAACTGGCCTTGTTGAATACGGCAGTGAAAAGGGGGAAGGAAAGTGAGAAAGCCTATATATGCCTAAAGCTTGCATGGCTCTTCCGTGGGAAAGCGGATACCCTGTCTGAGGAGATACCAGAGGAGAAAGAAGAAAAGAGTAAGTGCCAGAAAGATGAAGAGACATTTTACCTGCAGGCATATGAAGGGTTCAGCAAAGCAATTTCACAAGAGCTGTTCCCAATTTGCGGGATGGATGAAAATACTATGGATTACCTTCTGGCAAATATGTCCTACCATTTTAAGAAATATGAAATGGCGTCTAAGTTCCTGGCGAATGTACTGACTTCTACAAACGCAAGCCGGCGTATGAAGGACATGGCATTGGAATTGAAGGAAGACATTGTTGCCCAGTTGAAAAGGTAGAACCTGAAAATAGCCATTGTGCGGCATGGGAAGTAATTGGAGGCAGGATATGAAAAGACATACTGGGATTGTTACAGCAGGCGTAATGGCGGCGATGCTTGCATCGGCCTGCCTGGCGGGCTGTGGTGTTACAGAAGAGCAGCGGGAAGCTGCAGAGAAATACCAGAAAGAAGCAGACACCTATGTAGCAGGGAACAATTACACAAAAGCACAAGAAGCGATGGGAAAAGCATTGGAACAGATGCCAAAAGATGAAGGGCTGTTGGCGGCAGCGGAGGAACTGGACAAAGAGGCAGAAAAGAGGAAAGGGATTACAGAAGTGCTAGAAGCGGCAATGGAAGCGATTGAGGCGGATGATGCCGCTGCCTTAGAAGAGTTACAGGAAAGCAGCAAAGGGCAGGAACTGGCCAAAATGGCGCAAAGCTCTGGAAGCTATATCTACCTGCCGGAGGGAGGCGCCAGCGGAGTGGGGATAGGGTTTTATACCTTTGATGATTGTGACTGTGACCAGTGGTATTATGGGGATTACAAAGAGGGCAAACGGGAAGGGGAAGGGGTTTGGTACTATGCCAGCAGCCATACCGAAGACGGGAGCCTTTACAAGGAAGTGTATAATGGGCAATGGAGCGAAGACGCGCCCAACGGCAAAGGGCATCAGTTAGTCGCCCTCGGGGATACCATAGATACCGACCAGGATTTTAAGGTGAAAAATGGTTTATTTTATGGCACATATAAGATTAAGGATAAGCTGGAAGACGGCACGAAGGTAAGCGGGAAGTACAAGCTGAAAAAAGGGAAATACGTGACGATTTCAGATAAGGAGCTAGAAGAAAATAATTTCGTGGTGCCAGAGGAACCGCACCTTGCCATTGCATTTTTGTATGACAAAGAAGGGGAAGTCCGTAGCTGTACCATGGTTTATGCTAAGGACGCCACGAAAGGCGTGAAGCATTTTTATTAGATTGACGTAACCGTAAAGGTTACCGATTGCCCTTACGAAAGTACCCAAGCCCCTCATGATTGAGGGGCTTGGGCATTTTATCCTATTATAAATATGAATTTGCAGGGTATTTTATTTTTCCAATTCCGCCATTTTCATGGCACGCACTTTCAGCGGCAATCCAAACAATGTGATAAAGCCTTCCGCGTCATGGTGGTCATATAAATCACCTGTAGTAAAGCTTGCCAGGGATTCACTGTACAAAGAGTAGGGGGAAGTGGTGCCAGCCTTGATAATGTTTCCTTTGTAGAGCTTGAATTTCACTTCGCCAGTCACATATTTCTGGGTAGAAGTTACAAACGCCTGCACTGCCTCCCGCAGAGGGGTGAACCATTTCCCTTCGTATACAATCTGAGCCATACGGTTGCCCATGTCTTTTTTCACTTCCATGGTGGCGCGGTCTAATACCAACTCTTCTAACTGCTGCTGTGCTTCCATTAAAATCGTCCCGCCAGGGGTCTCATAAACGCCGCGGGATTTCATGCCAACCACGCGGTTTTCCACGATATCCACAATGCCAATGCCATGCTTTCCGCCTAAACGGTTTAACTCACGGATAATATCAGCCACTTTCATCTCTTTCCCGTTGATGGATTTCGGGACGCCAGACTCAAAAGACATGGTGACATATTCCCCTTCGTCTGGCGCCTGTTCTGGGGATACCCCAAGGACGAGAAGGTGGCCATAATTCGGCTCGCAGGAAGGGTCCTCTAATTCCAGCCCTTCATGGCTGATATGCCACAGGTTCCGGTCGCGGCTGTAGCTGCTGTCTGCAGAGAAAGGCAGGTCGATGCCGTGTTCCTTGCAGTATGCAATTTCTTCTTCCCGGGACTGCATGTCCCATTTATCGCTCCTCCATGCCGCAATAATTTTTAAATCTGGGGCAAGCGCTTTAATGCCAAGCTCAAAACGAATCTGGTCGTTGCCCTTTCCAGTAGCGCCATGGCAGATAGCCGTGGCGCCTTCTTTCCTTGCAATCTCCACTAAGCGTTTTGCAATGCCAGGGCGCGCCATAGAGGTCCCCAGAAGGTATTTGTTTTCATAAACCGCCCCTGCCTGCACACAAGGGAGTATGTATTCTTCTGCAAATTCGTCGGTGATATCTTCAATATATAATTTGGAAGCGCCGGATAATTTGGCGCGTTCTTCCAATCCGTCCAACTCTTCTTCCTGCCCGCAGTCAATACAGCAGCAGACTACCTCATAATCATAATTCTCTTTTAACCATGGAATGATGGCGGTGGTGTCCAGCCCGCCGGAATAAGCTAAAATTACTTTTTCTTTCATTGCTTGCCCTCCGTTTTTTAATATCTAATTGTTATCCCAGACATTATATACTAATAAAAACAAAAGTGCAAGTGAAAAAATATACATAATATTAGTGTGAAAATGTATATTTATGCAAAAATGTGAAAAAAGGCTTTACGGATCGGGAAAGATATATTATGATGGAACATAACGTTGTACTAGTTGCCAGGTGGCCAGCACACTGGAAGCATGGAAAGAGAGGAAGGAATTATGGTAAAAGCAGGGATTATTGGGGCGACAGGATATGCCGGCGCGGAGCTGGCCCGGCTGCTCCTTGGGCATAAAGAAGTGGAAATCAAATGGTATGGCTCTAGAAGCTATATAGATGAGAAGTATGCAAAGGTGTATGGGAATATGTTCCAGCTTGTGGAGGATACCTGCCTGGATGACAATATAAAAGAGCTGGCGAAGCAGGTGGATGTTATTTTTACAGCTACCCCCCAGGGGTTTCTGGCAGGGGTGTTGACAGAAGAAATCCTGCAGGATACGAAAGTAGTGGACTTAAGTGCAGACTATCGGCTCAAGGATGTGGCAGTGTATGAGAAATGGTATCAGATACCGCATAAAAGCCCGCAGTTCCTTGCGGAAGCAGTGTATGGGCTGTGTGAAGTGAACCGGGAGAAGGTCAAGAAGGCAAGGCTGGTGGCAAATCCCGGATGCTATACCACCTGTTCCATCCTGACGGCATGGCCTTTGGTGAAAGAAGGGCTGATTGACCTAAATACTTTGATTATTGACGCGAAATCTGGGACTTCCGGCGCGGGGCGCGGGGCAAAGCTGCCCAACTTGTTCTGCGAGGTGAATGAGAACATGAAGGCATATGGGGTAAGCACCCACCGCCATACGCCAGAAATTGAAGAGCAGCTTGGGTATGCGCTAGGGGCGCAGGCCACGATTAACTTTACGCCCCATCTGGTGCCTATGAACCGGGGGATTTTGGTGACGGAATACGCATCCCTAAGGGAAATCAGGCAGGCGGACGGGAGCATGGCGCTTCCAAGTTACAAGCAGGTAAAGGAAGCTTATGATAAATACTATAAAGATGAATATTTTATCCGGGTGCTGGAAAAGGGGGCCTGCCCGGAAACAAAATGGGTGGAAGGGAGCAACTTTGTGGATATCGGCTTCCAGATTGATGAACGTACCGGACGGGTTATCCTGATGGGCGCCATTGACAATCTGGTAAAAGGCGCGGCAGGGCAGGCGGTGCAGAATATGAACCTGATGTTTGGGCTCCCCGAGCAGGAAGGGCTGCGCCTGGTGCCTTTGTTCCCATAAAACACAAGGAGAGCAGGGAAAATGGAAAAATATGTTCAGGGAACCACAGTCCGCCCTATGGTGGAAGAGGATTATGAGAAAGTGTATGAGCTGTGGACAACCATTAAGGGGTTTGGCATCCGCAGCATGGATGACTCCCGGGAAGGGGTGGCGCGGTTTATCCGCCGGAACCCCTCCACAAGCATGGTGGCGCAGGCAGACGGGCAGATTGTGGGCGCAATCTTATGCGGGCATGACGGCAGGCGGGGTTGTTTTTACCATGTATGTGTGCGGGAAGATTACCGGAAACAGGGCATAGGCAAAACGATGGCGGTAAAGGCAATGAAAGCCTTACAGGAAGAGCAGATAAATAAAGTGTGCCTAATTGCGTTTAAGAAGAATGAAGTGGGGAATTCCTTCTGGAAGAGCGTGGGCTGGACATTCCGGGAGGACTTAAATTACTATGATTTTGTGCTGAATGACGAAAATATCACGACATTCCAATAGGAGGGAAACATATGGAAAAAATCATGGGCGGCGTGACCGCGGCAAAAGGGTTTCTGGCTGCATCCACATCGGCTGGGATAAAGTACCAGGGCAGGCTGGATATGGCAATGGTAGTCAGTGAAGTGGATGCAGTGGCGGCGGGGACGTTTACCACCAATGTGGTGCAGGCAGCGCCAGTAAAATGGGATAAAGAAATTGTATCTAAAGAGCCTGGCGCCAGGGCAGTGGTGGTTAATGCAGGGATTGCCAATGCCTGCACTGGGGCAAAAGGCATGGAATGCTGCAGGAAAACGGCAGAGGCAGTGGAACAGGCGCTGCATATCCCGGCAAACCAGGTGTTGGTGGCTTCTACAGGGGTGATTGGCATGCAGCTTCCCATGGATAAACTGGAAGCGGGGGTCAAAGCCATGGCGCCAGAGTTAAATGGAACCTTGGAGGGCGGGGCCCAGGCGGCGTGCGCCATTATGACCACTGATACCAAATCCAAGGAAGTGGCCGCCACCTTTGAGGCGGGCGGCAAGGCTGTGACGATAGGCGGCATGTGCAAAGGCTCTGGCATGATCCACCCAAATATGTGTACCATGCTCAGCTTTATCACCACCGATTTGGCAATTTCTAAAGAGCTATTGCAGGAAGCGCTGCTAGAAGACGTGCAGGACACTTATAATATGGTCTCCATAGATGGGGACACGTCCACCAACGATACCGTGCTGCTCCTTGCCAACGGGCTTGCAGGGAACCCCAAAATCACAAAAAAAGATGAAAGTTACCAGAAGTTTAAAGAAGCGTTGCATTATGTCAATACCACGCTGGCAAAAAAGATGGCGGGGGACGGGGAAGGCGCGACTGCATTGTTTGAGGCAAAGGTCATCCATGCAGATACCAAAGGGCATGCGAAAACATTGGCAAAGTCTGTGGTTTGCTCTTCCTTGACAAAAGCCGCGATTTATGGGCATGACGCCAACTGGGGAAGGATTCTGTGCGCGTTGGGGTATTCCGGCGTGGAATTCGACCCAGAGGCGATAGAGTTGTTTTTCCAGAGCAAAGCTGGCAAAATTCAGATTTATAAAAATGGCGTGGCGACAGATTACAGTGAAGAAGAAGCCACAAAAATTCTGTCTGAGGAGGAAGTGACGGTTCTGGTAGACATGAAGATGGGGGAAGAAGAAGCCGCCGCATGGGGCTGTGACCTCACCTATGATTATGTGAAAATCAATGCAGACTACCGCTCCTAAAGGGGATTGGCATGAAGGTGAAAAGAGGGGCGGCTCGCCTTTTTGTGGCAGCATTATACATTCTCCTTATCTTTTTTGGCGTGCTGCCATTGATTGGGGAATGTTACCAGCAGTATTATGGAACAGGCAGCGTTTATCTGCTGGCTGGCACAGGGCTTCCCATTTTATGTTCCCTTGTCCTGCCCTGCATGCTTCTCTGGCTGTTTCAGAAAGAAGGGCTTGTGGGAGATTTTGAAGGGGAGCATGGGGCAGGGTTGAAAGCTGGTTTTTCTAGAAAAAAGAAATGGGCAGCTTGTTTTTTGGCGGTTTCCATTGCCATAGCAGGGATAGTAGGGAGCATTTTTTGGTTCCAGCGTTTTACTATAGACGGCATAGAATACCGCTGCCTGTCCCAACATAGGGAATATACTTGGGAAGAAGTGGATTATTTATCCTTAAAAGCAGATTCCCAGGGTGTCTTGGTGTTTGAATTTCAGATGGCGGATGGCAGGAAGTGTTCCTTCAATGGAAGCATGCTCTGGTGTGTGGAATATTTCAGCGAAGGGTTTGAGCGCCAATTCCCGGAAGATGTGTATAGTTATGCCCGCTGGCTGGGCCAGAGGCTTGGCAGCCTCGGCATACCTCTGAAAGCAGAGGGCGGCTGGGAAGGCATGATGGGAAAACTGAAATATAGTTCCTGGAAAGCGCTGGCAGAAGACGTCCGTAAGCTCCATGGGCAAGCCCAGACACGGACAGGCCTGCAAGAATAAAGAGAGAAAGAGGAAAAGGACATGGAAGAGAAAAATATGCAGGAAATTTTGCAGAAAGCAGAAGTTTTGATTGAAGCCCTGCCTTATATACAGCGGTTTAACCGCAAAATTATTGTAGTGAAGTACGGCGGGAGCGCCATGGTGGATGAAGAACTGAAAAAAAATGTCATTCAGGACGTGACTTTATTAAAGCTGGTAGGGTTTAAGCCGATTATTGTCCATGGCGGTGGGAAGGAAATCAGCAAATGGGTGGAAAAATCAGGCATGGAGCCAGAGTTTGTAAATGGGCTGCGCAAGACTGACGCGGCAACCATGGAAATTGCAGAGATGGTCTTAAACAAAGTCAATAAGTCATTGGTGCAGATGGTACAGGAATTGGGAGTCAATGCTATTGGCATCAGCGGCAAAGACGGCGGGCTTTTGAAAGTGGATAAGAAATATTCAGATGGCAAGGATATTGGGTTTGTAGGGGATGTGAAAGAGGTGGACCCAAAAGTGCTGTTTGACTTGCTGGAAAAAGATTTCCTCCCTATTGTATGCCCCATTGGGCTTGGGGATGCGTTTGACACGTACAACATTAATGCGGACGATGCGGCATGCGCCATTGCCAGGGCAGTCAATGCGGAAAAGCTGGCATTTTTAACAGATATTGAAGGGGTGTACAAAGACCCGGCGGATAAATCCACGCTGATTTCAGAATTGTCTGTCTCAGAAGCCCATAAGCTGATTGGCGCTGGGTATATTGGCGGCGGGATGCTCCCAAAATTGAATAACTGCATTGACGCGATTGAAAACGGCGTGTCCAGGGTGCATATTCTAGACGGCAGGATCCCCCATTGCCTGCTGTTGGAGATCTTTACCAACCGTGGGATCGGGACTGCTATTTTAGGGGATTGTGAGGAACGGTTTTATAAAAAGTGAAAGGAGACAGGAAATGGAAGCAAGTGCATGGATGGACCAGGCAGAACATACAATATTACATACATACAACCGTTACCCAGTTGTGCTAGACCATGGGGAAGGCGTTTACCTCTATGGCACAGATGGGAAAAAATATCTGGATTTCGCCGCAGGCATTGGGGTGCAGGCATTGGGCTATGGGAACAAGGAATACAACGACGCCCTAAAGATGCAGATTGATAAGCTGCTCCACACCTCCAACCTATACTATAACCAGCCTATTATAGAAGCGGCAGAGAAGCTTTGCCAGGTTTCTGGCATGGAACGGGTGTTTTTTACCAACAGTGGGGCGGAGGCCATTGAGGGCGCGATTAAGGCGGCAAAAAAATATGCGTACCTGAAGGACGGGAGTACACGCCATGAGATTATCGCCATGGAGCATTCTTTCCATGGAAGGACCTTAGGGGCTCTGTCTGTGACGGGGAACGCCCGCTACCGGGAGCCTTTTGAGCCGCTGCCTGGCATTGTGAAATTTGCCGAATACAATAATTTAGACAGCGTTGCAGCCCTGGTAAATGAGAAAACCTGCGCCATTATCCTGGAAACGGTTCAGGGGGAAGGCGGCATTTACCCTGCCACAAAGGAATTCTTAACAGGCGTAAAGCGGCTTTGCAAAGAGCATGGCGCTTTGCTGATTCTGGATGAAATCCAGTGCGGCATGGGAAGGTCAGGGCATATGTTTGCATGGCAGGGGCATGGCGTTAAGCCAGACATTATGGCATGTGCCAAAGCCTTGGGCTGCGGCGTCCCAGTAGGGGCGTTTTTGCTGGCTGGGCATGTGGCAGAGGCTTCCCTGAAACCGGGCGACCACGGGACAACTTATGGGGGGAACCCTTTTGTGGGCGCGGCTGTCCGCAAAGTACTGGATATTTTTCAAGAACAGAAATTAACAGAGCATGTGCAGCAGGTTTCCGGCTATCTGGAACGGAAGCTGGAACAAATAAAAGAAACCTATGGATTTGTTATGGAAAGGCGCGGGCTGGGGCTGATGCAGGGGATTGAGCTGGACCCAAAAGTCCCCGCAGCGAAAATCAGCCGACTATGCCTGGAACAGGGGCTTATATTAATTACAGCGGGGAATAACGTGCTGCGTTTTCTGCCGCCTTTGGTGATAGAGGAGAAACATGTGGACGAGATGGCAGGTATTTTGCAGAAAATTTTTGACAAATACCAGGAAAAGACATAATCTATACCGATATCTGCCATATTGTGTAAAAAGGTAGGAGAAATTTCCCAAAAAAGGCAGAAAAAGTAGTGACAGAAAGAAAATCATTTTGTATAATATAAGAAGCGCGGTTTTAAATGGGAGGGATGTAATAAATAGTAAGGGTTATTGTTATGCAAAAGGAGGGAAATCATGGGGAATCAGTTAGTATGGCAAGACCGATTCAATATAGGTGTAGAGATTATCGACAAAGAGCATAAAAAGCTTTTCAGCATATTAAGTAAGCTGCTTGCAAACCAGACGCAGGATGAAAGGGGCAAGTGGGCTTGCCAGGAAGGGATTAAATATTTCAAAGAACATGCGATGAAGCATTTTGCAGAAGAAGAAGTCTATATGGCATCCATCAGTTACGCCGGGTTTGAGACGCATCGGCGCCTGCATGATAATTTTCGGAAAAAAACCCTTCCAGCATTGGAAAAAGAATTGAACCAGACAGATTATTCGCCAGAAGCAATCAGCCATTTTCTAGGTGTCTGCTCTGGCTGGTTGATTGGGCATACCTTAACGGAAGACCGTGCAATTACAGGCAAAGGAACAAGCAAATGGGGAAACCTCCTGCCAGAGGAGGAACAGTCCGCTATGCGCAAATTTATCCTTCAATTGTTAAAAGACATGTTCCAGCTAAAAGCGCGGGTAGTCAGTGAATGCTATGGCGGCGAGAAATTCGGGAAAGGGATTTATTACCGCTTGTCTTATAAGGCCGACACGCAGGAAAAATGGGAAATCTACTTGGTATTTGAAGAGAGGCTGCTGGCAAATACCGTCGGGCGTTTGATGGGCGCAAAATCAGATGAATTGAGCGTAACGTTAATGAACGCTGTCCGGTATACCGCGCAGCAGTTTACGGGGCGCATTATGGAGCAATTCATGGATTCTGACGAATATGAGATGAAAGAAGAGAATTTGTTGAGTTATGAGCAGTTCCAGAAGAGGCTGGAAGGGCAGAAACTCCAGTTTAGCCTTCTGTTTGACACAGGGGAAGGGTACTTTGCTTTCAGCGCCATTGTTCCGCATTTGGTGGAGAGTGAGACAGGGATGCCAGTCAAAGGCGGGAATGCCATCAAGTCAGAGAATGCAATGGCAGAGGTTGGGAAATACTTAAATAACAATGAACAGCAAAAAGAGTTAAGCAGCCAGAAGCAGAAGATTTTGGTGGTGGATGATTCTGGGCTTATCTTACAGGCTATGAAGGAACTTTTGGGGAAAGATTATGATGTCGCAACGGCAACTTCTGGGATGTCAGCCATCCGCTGCATTATGCTGGACCGTCCAGACTTGGTGCTTTTAGATTATGAAATGCCAGTATGCGACGGCAGCCAGGTTTTAGAGATGATCCGTTCAGAAAAAGATTTTGCAGATATACCAGTTATTTTCCTGACAGGCAGGACAGACAGGGAAAGCGTGCAGAAAGTGCTTGCACTAAAGCCGGCGGGCTATTTGCTCAAAGCGCAGCCACCGGAATTTATTAAGAAAGAAGTCGACGGTTACTTTAAGAAGAAACTTCGTTGATATATTATCATGTCGCCAGACATGATACGCGCCGGAGTGCGCATAGATTACCATACCATGGATTGCGCAGCAATCATGGTATAAAAATTCCAATTATGGCAGATCCTACATGAAAACATAGGAATATGGAGGTAATGCCATGATTGGAATTTTTATTGCCCTGTTATCAGGGGCATTAATGAGCGTGCAGGGGGTGTTTAATACAGGGGTGACAAAAAGCACCAGCATGTGGGTAAGCGCAAGCTGGGTGCAGTTTTCCGCCCTTGCTATCTGCCTGGTAGGCTGGTTTTTTACGGATAGGGAAAGTTTTGCAGGTATTTTGCAGGTGCAGCCAAAATATATGCTGCTGGGCGGCGTGATAGGCGCTTTCATCACATATACCGTTATCAAGAGCATGGAAGCGTTAGGGCCGGCGCAGGCAGTTATGCTGATTGTCATCTGCCAATTGGCCGTAGCATACTTAATTGAGTTATTTGGCCTGTTTGGCGTGGACAAACAGCCCTTTGCATGGCGCAGGGTGATTGGGATGGCAATTTGTATTGGCGGGATTATTTTATTTAAGTGGAAATAAAATATTTTTTAATATTTTTGAAATACTCTTGTAATAATTCGAGATTTTCGTTACAATAGAAAAGATTCGTGGATAAGGCTTTTCTCAGGTTTCAGGCTGTTTAGAAATAAGGAAGGACGCAGAAAATGGAGAAAAGCATGAAAAAGAAAATAATATATATTACCATGCTGCTGTTGCTGCTGGCTGGGGCAGGCGGCTGCAAAGGCGAAACAAACGAAGGGCTTCTCTTAACGGAACCTACAGAAGAAAATGGGACGGGGGAAGCGCCCATAGACGGCGGTGGGGAACAGGCAGATGCGAAAGAGGCGGGGATGATTTATGTGCAGGTAAGCGGCGCAGTGGAGCATCCTGGCGTTTATGAGCTTCAGGCAGGGAGCCGCATTTTCCATGCCGTGGCGCTTGCAGGCGGAGTTACAAAAGACGCCGAGGTGGGCAGCTTGAACCAGGCAGAGCTTTTAAGCGATGGGCAGATGGTATATATTTTGCGCGCTGGGGAGGCAGAAGGCCAGGTATCCCAGCAACAGCAGGAAGATGGCAGGATTAACCTGAATACTGCCACAAAAGAGGAATTGGCCACCCTGCCGGGAATCGGCGAAGCCAAGGCAAAGGGCATCCTTGCCTGGCGGGAAGCCAATGGCGGCTTCCGTCAGATCGAAGATTTGATGGAGGTGGAAGGAATTAAAGATGGTGTATTTTCTAAAATAAAGGACAGCGTCAAAGTTAATTGAGGTGGAAAGAATGGCAAAGAAAGTTCTTGTAGTGGATGATGAGAAATTAATTGTAAAAGGGATCCGTTTCAGCTTGGAGCAGGATGGCATGGAGGTGGACTGCGCCTTTGATGGTGAGGAAGCCTTAAGGCTTGCTACGGAAAATAAATACGATATGGTATTGCTTGACTTGATGCTTCCCAAAATGGACGGGTTTGAAGTATGTCAGCACATACGGGAATTTTCTTCTGTCCCCATTGTGATGCTTACTGCAAAAGGGGATGATATGGATAAAATCCTTGGCCTGGAATATGGCGCGGATGATTACATAACCAAGCCCTTTAACATTCTGGAGGTAAAAGCAAGGATAAAGGCAATTATGCGCAGGACCTCGCCGAACCAGACGAAGAAAGAAAATTCCAAAATTGTGGAGAATGGCGACTTGAAGCTGGATTGCGAGAGCCGGCGTCTGTTTATCCTGGGCAGGGAAATCAATGTGACGGCAAGGGAGTTTGATTTGCTGGAGCTTCTGGCGCTGAACCCAAATAAGGTTTACAGCCGTGAGAATTTGCTGAACCTGGTATGGGGGCATGAATATCCTGGGGATGTGCGTACGGTGGACGTGCATGTGCGCCGCCTGCGGGAGAAAATTGAGGCGAATCCCAGCGAGCCAAAATATGTGCATACGAAATGGGGCGTGGGCTATTATTACTCTGGGAGTTAAAATGAAGAAATTAAAATTTTTACACAGTTTGAAATTCCGTTTATTTTTACTTATGGTATTGTTTGGGGTCTTGCCTAACATTGCCTTGCGGACAGGGATCCTTGCCAGTTATGGGAATAAGGCAGTGTCCAACCAGAGCATTGATATTTCGGGACAGGCGAAAATGCTTGGGAACCAGGTGGTTACATACGATTATATCAAGGATACCTCCATTGAAGTCATCAATGCCCAGATGGAAATGCTTTCTAACATTTATGATGGCAGGATTATGATTATTAACAGCAGCTTTCAGATTGTGAAAGATACCTATGGGCTGGATACTGGCAAAACCATTATTTCGGAAGAAGTGGTAAAGTGCTTCCAGGGGGAAGAAATTACAAAGTATGATTCCTCCAACCGCTATATTGAGCTGGCGCTTCCCTTAAAGAAAGCAGATTCAGACAACAACCAGGGGGTAATGTTAATCAGTGTGTCCACAGACAGCATTATGCTGAATTATGATTACCTGAAAGACAATGCCATGATTATTGAGCTGGCATGCCTGGCAGTGATTGTTGGGGTCGCCTTATTTTGGTCTGGCCGCCTGGTGCGCCCATTTGGGAAGCTGACCAAATATTTAGAAGAAGTCCAGACAGAGGATGAGGAACAGCTAATGATTTCTGACTATACAGAGACGGAAGCTATTTCCAATGCCTTTAATGAGATGCGGGGCAGGATGCGTGTGATTGACGATTCCAGGCAGGAATTTGTGTCCAATGTGTCCCATGAATTAAAGACCCCCCTCACTTCCATGAAAGTGCTTGCAGATTCCCTATTAAGCCAGGGGGACGTCCCAGTGGAGCTGTACAAAGAGTTTATGGGGGATATTGCAGAAGAGATAGAACGGGAGAATAAAATTATCAATGACCTGCTGTCTTTGGTGAAAATGGATAAAGCGGCAGGGGACTTAAACGTTTCCATCGTAAATATCAATGAGCTGTTGGAAATGCTGATGAAGCGGCTGCGCCCAATTGCAGAGAAGCAAAATATTGAACTGGTCCTTGAGAGCTTCCGTCCAGTAAGCGCGGAGGTAGACGAGGTGAAGCTTTCCCTCGCATTGAATAATCTGGTGGAGAATGCTATCAAGTACAATAAGCCAGAAGGCTGGGTGCATGTATCTTTGAATGCGGACCACAAATATTTCTTTGTGCGGGTGGAGGACTCTGGGGTCGGCATACCAGAAGAATCTTTAGAGCATATCTATGAGCGTTTTTACCGTGTGGACAAATCCCATTCTAAGGATATTGGAGGGACAGGGCTTGGGCTTGCCATTACAAGGAATGCCGTGCTGATGCACCGGGGCGCCATCAAAGCCCACAGCAAAGAAGGGGAAGGCACAATTTTTACTGTCCGTATCCCATTGATGTATATTGTATAGGAGGGTGGAATGAGAAGAAAAAGGCAGTGCCTGTACCTGCTGGTCCTATTCCTTTCCATTGTAGGGGCTGCAGCCTGTGGGACGGGGCAAGAAGATATGTCAGAATATAAGGTTTACTATGTAAACAAAGAGAATACCAAGACCGTTGCAAAAGGATATGAACCTAAGGCAAAGGATGATAAGGAATTGGTCCAGGAATTTTTAGAGATGCTGTTCCAAAGCACAGAGACGAAGGATTACCACCAGGCAGTGCCGAAAGAGGTATGGCTGGAATCCTGGAGGTTGGAAAACAGCCAGCTATTTTTGTATTTTAGCGGCAGCTATATGGAGATGGACAATGTGAGCGAGGTCTTGTGCCGGGCCGCAATTGTGCGGACTTTGACACAAGTAAAGGGCGTGGAGTATATCTCGTTTTATGTGGAAGATTCGCCGCTGATGGATGAGAGTGGGAACTTGATTGGGCTAATGACGAAAGAAAGCTTTATTGAGAACCCAGGAGAGCAAATTAATACCATACAGACAGCAAGCATCACCCTTTATTTTTCCAACAATGAAGGGACCGGGTTAGTGCCGGAAGTCCAGGAAGTGCATTACAGCAGCAATATCTCCATGGAAAAACTTGTGATGGAGCAATTGCTAAAAGGGCCAAAGGGCAATGGGAAACGTTCTGCCATCCCGGACGGCACAAAGCTGGTGAGCGTGTCCGTTTTGGACGGCGTTGGGTTTGTGAACCTAAACGAGGGGTTTTTAAACCAGAATTACGAAATTGCAGAGCCAGTGGTAATTTACTCGATCGCCAATTCCTTAGTTGAATTGCCAAATATCAATAAGGTTCAGATTTCAGTGAATGGGGACAGCAATATGACATACCGGGAAAAGCTGAAATTATCCGATATGTATGACCGTAACTTAGATTATATGGACGAAAGCGCCAGGTCCCAGGTGGAGCAGGAGGGAGCAGGGAAAGTTGTGATAGAAGAGGAGGAATCAGGTGGATAACCGTGTGCTTTGCTGCCTCTCAGTTTCTTTCCTTCTGGGGATTGTTTTTGGAAAGTATCAAACCCCTTTTATGCCGGCGGTGTTTTTAGTGTTTCTTTCCTGCCTTGCCATTGTAACGGCAAGGGCGCAGGAAAGGGCTTTTAGGGCAGCTATTGCCCGTGGGGCTTTTTGTATCCTGGCCTTTGGCATGGGCTTTTGCAGGTTCCAGCAAGAGAGCCAGATGCAAGATAGGCTTACGCAAGCGCTGGCAGAGGGGGATAGCATAGCTGCCCAAGGGGAGGTCAAAAGCAAGGAAGAGAAGGAGAGGCAGTGCGTTTATTATTTGAAGGATGCCTATGCGCTGGTGGACGGCGTGCAATACGTAAGCCACGGAGCCATAGTCTATAGTTCTGATTTGCATATTCAGGTGGGGGATTCTATCAGAGTTTCCGGGGAATATGCACCATTTCAAGTATCCCGCAATCAGGGGAATTTCAATGAAAAACAGTATTACCAAAGTAAAAAAATAGGGTTTCGCTTGTATGCCAGCAAAGAGGCTGTGGTTTTCAGGGGAAAGGACAGCTATGCAGCATTATTAGGAAAGCTGCGCCAAACTTTCCGTGAAGTATATGCCTGCTGCCTGCCAGGGCAGGAGGCAGGGATTTTGTCAGCTATGGCCCTTGGGGATAAAACAATGCTGGGCAAAGAGATAAAAGAACTGTACCAGGCGGCAGGGATTTCCCATATCCTTGCCATTTCCGGCCTCCATGTCTCTCTGTTTGGGATGGGGATGTTTGGGCTGCTTCGGCGGCTGCGTTGCCCGGATAAGGGAAGCGCCCTGCTGTCTATGTGGATGGTTTGGTCTTTTGGCGCCCTCACTGGCATGGAAGCCTCAACAGTTCGGGCAGCCTGCATGTTCTGCTTTTTCATGGCGGCCCGTATTTTGGGGCGAAGTTATGATATAGTCACAGCGCTTGGGTTTAGCGCTATCGTCCAGGCATGGGAAAATCCGTTTGTACTGGAATACGCCGGGTTCCAGTTTTCCTATGGGGCTGTCCTGGGTGTGGCGGTGGCGGCGGATATCCTCAAATCGGTAGTTAAGGGGGAAAAAGGAACAGGCGCTAAGAGAGGGGCGGGAACATTTGGGCAGACAATTTATGCCAGCACATGCATCCAGGTTACAACGCTTCCTTTGTCCTTGTATTATTATTATGAGGTTCCTTGCTATGGCATCCTGGCAAACGCCGTTGTCCTGCCAATGGTAGGCTGGACGCTGCCGTTGGCAGTGTTTGGCGCAGCGGCAGGGTATATATCCCTTCCAGTGGGCAGGCTAATCCTTGCCCCAGTGGGATGGACGCTTAAAGCCATTGCATTTACCTGCCGGACATGTGTAAACCTGCCTGGGGCTGTATTTGTGGCGGGCAAGCCAGAATTGGCGCTTGTAGTATGTTATTATATAGTTTTGGGAGCTGCGTTGTGTCTGGTTTGGCGCGGGGCAGGGAAAAAATGGGCGGCGTTTATCCCAATCGCAATAGGTCTGGTGTTATGTTTGCGGGAAAGCCCCAAATTTGAAATTCATGTGCTGGATGTGGGGCAGGGGGACGGCATTTTTATCCAGACAGGGCAGGGGGAGCATTTTTTTGTGGACGGAGGGAGCAGCGATGTGCAGCAGGCAGGCACGTATCGGATTTTGCCGTTCCTAAAATCAAAGAAAATCACTTCTATTAAGGGATGGGTGGTGTCCCATGCAGACCAAGACCATATCAACGGCTTGGAAGAATTGCTGGATTCTGGCTACCCAATCGAATTTTTGGTTGTAGCAAAAGGCATGGAAAAGGATCAGGCGTCCAAACGGCTGCTGGGACTGGCAAAAAAAGCTGGGTGCAAGGTCCTCTATGTAGCCCCTGGCGAGAAATTTGGGTTTCAGGACACAGTATTTACCGTATTCCATCCAAACGGCAAAGAGGGGAGCCGGAATGGGGCTTCCCTGGTGGTATCCTTGGAGCATCGGGGGTTTCGGGGATTCTTTGCTGGGGACATTGGGGAAAAGGAAGAGCGGGAGCTGGCAGGGAATCCCGTATTGCAGCGCTGGGCAGCGGAATGCGGCGGGGAGGGCATTGATTTCTATAAGGCATCCCACCATGGCTCCAATGGGTCAAATTCCCAGGAATTGCTGAACTTATTATCCCCTAAGCTGACCGTGGTATCTTGCGGGGAAGGGAATCCCTATGGGCATCCTGGGCAGGAAGCGCTGGGACGGATTCGGGAATCTGGGAGCCATGTCTTTTGCACAATGGACTATGGGCAGGTCACCATCCAGTTTCGGGAGGGGGAGGTTTGGGTAAAGGCTTATTTGTAAGCCTTCTATTGGCGCTGCCGGAGCAATATATACCCGCCGTTTTGGAAAAATTTGTGAATTTCCTATTGACAGAATGCAAAAGATGTTCTATAGTAATACCAACTAAAATGGTAGGTATTAAAAGAAAGGGAGAAAACATTATGTCTGGTTATAAGTTTGAAACTCTACAAATCCATGTCGGGCAAGAGGCTCCAGATCCAGCAAGCGACGCCCGTGCGGTTCCTATTTATGCAACTACTTCTTATGTATTCAAGGATTCTGCCCATGCCGCAGCCCGTTTTGGGCTTGCCGATGCCGGAAATATTTACGGAAGGCTTACGAACTCTACGCAGGATGTCCTGGAACAGCGTGTGGCCGCCCTAGAGGGCGGCGTGGCTGCCCTGGCTCTTGCCTCTGGCGCAGCGGCTATCACTTATACGCTAGAAGCCCTTGGGCAGAATGGAGGGCACTTTGTCGCTCAGAAAACAATTTATGGAGGGAGCTACAATTTGTTAGCCCATACGCTTCCGGCGTTTGGCATTACGGCGAGCTTTGTGGACGTTCATGACCTTGCTGAGGTGGAGGCTGCAATACAAGCCAACACCAGGGCCATCTATATTGAAACGCTTGGCAACCCTAACAGCGACATCCCAGATATTGGCGCTTTAGCGGAACTCGCGCATCGGCATGGCTTGCCTTTGGTAGTGGACAATACATTTGGGACCCCATATCTGCTCCGACCCATTGAATATGGGGCAGATATTGTAGTGCATTCTGCCACTAAGTTCCTTGGGGGCCATGGCACAACCCTTGGAGGGGTCATTGTGGAATCAGGCAAATTTGATTGGGCTGCTTCTAACAGATATCCAGCAATTGCAAAACCTAACCCAAGTTACCATGGCATATCCTTTGTAAAAGCGGCTGGCTCGGCAGCATTTGTAACGTATATCCGTGCAATTTTACTTCGCGACACAGGGGCGACGATTTCTCCCTTTGCGGCATTCTTGCTTTTGCAGGGAATTGAAACGCTGTCTTTACGGCTGGAACGCCATGCAGAAAACACAAAAAAGGTTGTGGAGTTCCTTGAAGGGCATCCACAAGTTGAGAAGGTTAACCATCCGTCTTTGCCCAGCCACCCCAACTACGCGTTATACCAGAAGTACTTTCCCAATGGGGGCGGCTCTATCTTCACTTTTGAGGTCAAAGGAGGCGTAAAGGAAGCGCATAAATTTATAGACAGCCTGAAAATTTTTTCTTTGCTAGCAAATGTGGCTGATGTAAAAAGCCTAGTCATCCATCCTGCGACTACTACCCATAGCCAGCTTACGGAAGAAGAATTAGAAAGCCAGGGCATTAAGCCGAATACCGTTCGGCTTTCCATTGGCACAGAGCATATTGACGATATCATCGCTGATTTGCAAAATGGTTTCGATGCAATAAAATAGATTTGGAGGTACTGTTATGTCGAATATTTATACATCTGCGGATCAGTTGATCGGCAGGACGCCGCTTTTAGAGCTGTCCCATATCGAGGAGGCATACCGTCTAAAAGCCAGAATCCTTGCAAAATTGGAATATTTTAACCCGGCAGGTTCCGTAAAGGACCGCGTTGCAAAAGCAATGCTTGATGATGCAAAAGAAGCTGGGAAGTTAGGGCGTGGGTCCGTCATCATCGAACCTACCTCAGGAAATACAGGTATCGGCCTTGCAGCCGTTGCCGCTGCAAGAGGTTACAGAATTATTATCGTAATGCCTGAAACAATGTCTGTGGAACGCCGACAGCTTATGAAAGCTTATGGAGCCGAAGTGGTGCTTACGGAAGGCGCCATGGGCATGAAGGGCGCAATTGCAAAGGCACAGGAACTAGCGGATGGGATTCCAGGCAGTTTTATCCCAGGGCAATTTGTAAATCCTGCCAACCCAAGGGTCCATAGGGAGAATACAGGCCCTGAGATTTATAAGGATACCGACGGGGAGGTAGATATTTTTGTCGCAGGCGTGGGGACTGGCGGGACAGTGACGGGCGTGGGCGAATACCTCAAGTCGAAGAACCCAGCGGTTCAGATAGTTGCTGTTGAGCCTGCTGCTTCCGCCGTGCTTTCTGGCGGTGTTGCAGGCTCCCACAAGATTCAGGGGATTGGCGCAGGGTTTGTCCCAGATATCTTAAACACGGAAATATATGATGAGGTTTTTCCCGTTACCAATGAGGATGCGTTTGAAATGGGAAAATTGATTGGAAGAAGCGAGGGAGTCCTTGTAGGGATTTCTTCTGGCGCAGCGGTTTTTGCCGCGGTAGAACTTGCAAAGCGGGAGGAGCATAAAGGTAAAACAATTGTAGCGTTGCTGCCTGATATTGGGGATAGATATTTGTCTACTCCAATGTTTGAATAGTATAACGGCTCCCCGCCTGGGGAGCCAGTGTTCCATAGGAGGTAGCGGCTATGATGGTTTCAACCAAAGGAAGGTATGCGCTTCGAGTGATGATTGATTTGGCGGAGCATTATGAGGATGGTTTCACCCCCATGAAAGAGGTGGCTGAAAGGCAAAATATATCTTTGAAATATTTGGAACGCATCCTTCCCGTTTTGACGAAAAATAATATGGTCAAAGGGTTGCAGGGGAAAGGGGGCGGCTACCGTTTGGTCGCCGCCCCAGAAAAGTACAGTGTCGGTGATATCCTGCGCCTGACAGAGGGGGACTTGGCGCCAGTGTCTTGCCTTAGATGCGGCGCCAATATATGCGAGCGGGCGGAAGTTTGCAAAACGCTGCCAATGTGGACAGAGTTCCATAAACTTACCAATCATTTCTTTAATGGGATTACATTGTCAGATTTAATGGGATGTCCATCCATAGGACGGGGGCGAAACGATAATTATGAAAAATATTGATGAAGATATTAAAAAAGGCAGCTTTCAGCCAGCATATTTACTCTATGGTGAGGAAGCGTATTTAAAAAGGCAGTACAAGCAGAAATTGAAGCAGGCGTTGTCGGATTCAGGTGATTCCATGAATTTTTCCAGTTATGAGGGGAAGAATATCAATCCTGGGGAACTCATTGACTTAGCGGAGACACTTCCCTTTTTTGCAGACTACAGGCTAATATTGATGGAACATACGGGGGTGTTCCAAAAACCCTGTGAAGAATTGGCGGATTATATGAAACATGTTCCAGAAACCACAGTGTTTGTATTTGTGGAGGACGAGGTAGACAAGCGCGGCAAAATGTACAAGGCGGTGAAGTCCGTTGGGCGGGTTGTGGAATTTGCGAGGCAAAAAGACGCTTTGCTGGTGCAGTGGGTGCTGGCGCGGTTAAAACGGGAGGGGAAAAAAATTACCCAGCCAGTGATGCAGCTTTTTTTGGAGAAAACAGGAAATGATATGGAGAATATTGATAAAGAATTGGAAAAGTTGTTTTGCTATACGCTGGGAAGGGAAGCCATTGCAAAAGAGGATGTGGAAGCCGTGTGTACCGGGCAGGCAACCGGGCGGGTGTTTGAGATGGTAGGGAACCTTGCGGAAGGGAAAAGGGTGCGGGCATTAGAGCTGTATTATGACTTGCTTGCCTTAAAAGAGCCGCCGATGCGGATTTTGTTTTTAATTGCCAGGCAGTTCCAGATTTTACTGCAGGTAAAAGAACTTGGGAGGCAGGGCTATGGGCAGAAATTTATTGCTTCCAAGGCGGGGATCCCTGAATTTGCCGTAAGGAGGAACCTTGCCCAGGCAGGCAGGTTTACCTTTGGGCAGTTGCGGGACGCCGTAACAGAATGCGTGGAGGCGGAGGAGAATGTCAAGACCGGGAACTTGGATGAAAAGATGGCGGTAGAATTGCTGATTGTGGGGTGCGGCAGGGCAGATGCCAGAAAGCAGCCCTAAGGCGCCTAATAGGAAAACACTTTCATGCTTTCGGGATGCACGGGCTTTCCTATAGAAGAACAAAGAATGTGCAAAGCACATTCCTGCGCTGAGCGTGGTCGCTTGCGACAAATCTCAGTTTTGCGCGAGTGCGCATCCGCCCGGAGGTTCTTTATATAGGGAACGAAGTTTCCTATATAAAGAACAAAAAAGGAAGCCAACTGACGGTATCGGCTTCCTTTTTTGCTATATAAAGCTGTCCATGGTCTCTGTTAGGCAATGCTGTTCACAGCTTTTGCCAAACGGGAAACTTTCCTGGCAGCGTTATTTTTGTGGTATACGCCTTTTGCAGCAGCTTTCCCAATCTGGGAAACAGCGGCTGTCAACGCTTTTTGTGCAGCTTCCTTATCCTTTGCTGCAACAGCGGCATCTACTTTCTTAATAGAAGTCTTAACTGCAGAACGGATAGATTTGTTGCGTGCAGCCCTTGCCTCGCTTACCAAAATTCTTTTTTTTGCTGATTTGATGTTAGCCAATCCATACACCTCCATTCTTCATGAAATGCAATTACCTGATTGTTTCATTAAAGCCGGACACGGACGTTCTAATGTAAACATACACTCATATTCTATCCCCAATTTTTCTGTATGTCAATACATATTCCCGCATTTTTTGCAAAAAATAGTTACTATTCCAGGTATGGGAATTGCCCATAGTGACAATTATTTCATATTACAGCTTCAGGAGGGATAATTATGAGTCAGTTTCAGGTACGGACAGATTTGGCATTGGAGGCCCGTGAGAAATTTGAGGAGGACAATGTTGAGGTCAAAGGAGTGCGGGTAGAAGAGGAATACCGCCAAGAATCAGAGATAAAAATCACCACAATGGTGATTGAGACAGAAAATGGGGCAAAGGCAATGGGGAAGCCAAAAGGGACCTATATTACATTGGAGGCGGCAAATATGGATTGCCAGGATGAGGGGTACCACAGGGAAATCTCCATGGAGCTGGCAAGGATTATAAAGAGGCTGCTGCCAAAAAAGAAACATACCTTGTCCGTGCTGGTAGCGGGGCTTGGGAACCGTGAAGTCACCCCAGACGCGTTAGGGCCAAGGGTGGTGGACAATATGCTGATTACCCGCCATGTGTTGAAAGAATTTGGCAAATACGCCTTTGGGGAAGAGGAAGTGAATGAAATCAGCGGGATTGTCCCTGGCGTGATGGCCCAGACAGGGATGGAGAGCCAGGAAATTATACGAGCTGTGGTGGAAGAGACAAGGCCGGACGTTATGGTAGCCATAGATGCGCTGGCAGCAAGAAGCACCCGCAGGTTAAGCCGCACCATACAGATTACGGACACTGGGATTAATCCAGGCTCCGGCGTAGGGAACCACCGACACGGGCTGTCAGAAAAAACCATTGGGGTCCCGGTGATTGCAATTGGCGTGCCGACAGTTGTGGATGCGGCCACAATAGTAAATGACACCATGCATTCTTTAATTCAGGCAATGGAAGAGAACAGCCACCTGGAAGCGTTAAGCGCTGGGCTGGATGCGCTGGATGGCATGGAAAAATATGAATTGATCCGGGAGCTTTTATCCCCTCAACTCAATACCATGTTCGTCACCCCAAAAGACATAGACGAATCCGTCAAACGCTTAAGCTATACCCTTTCCGAAGGATTGAATATCGCCTTTGCATAAATAATTTCGTACAGGCATATACTTAATTATTCGTAAAGGGGTGAAAAGGGAACAGTTTGGCAGGGAAAATGAGAATAAAGAAAAAAATAGTGGAACGCAGGTATTATTACGCGAATGCGAAGGCCGTTCCTAGAGCAAGGAAACAAGGAAAGCATATGCGGGGCATGCTGTGCATGTTAAGCTTGTTATTTGTGTTTGTATGTTACCAAGCAATGTCCGAGTCAGGCCATGCGCCGGCTATGGGGCAGATATGGAATTACATCAAAGAGGAGGTGGCGGTAAATGCCTGGAAAAACTGTATGGCGTCCATGGTGACGGAAGAACAGGAAAAACCCTCTTCCCTGGGAAGCTATGTATTGGGGAAGTTAGAGGAGTTTTACCCAATTTGTGGGTACAGCGAGACTCTTACAGATTATGACACGCAGATTGAGAGCGACCTGGCAGAAGGCCTTCTGGCGGAAAACCAGCAAGGGAATGGGGAGAGCCAGGAACAGGAGCCAGAAAGCAAGAAGGGCAAAAACGAAAGGAAGGAAGAAAAAGGGAAAAAAGAAGCCAAAGAGAAAGAAGATAAGGCAAAGGGAGGCCAGGATGCAGAGGCGGCTGCAAAAGGCGGGCCGGCAAAGTCAGTGGAAATTTCCAGGGAAAAACTGAAAGATTTTGATTACCTGGTACAGAATTTTTATCAGGTTGACCGGACTACCACCATAGACAGCAGCCAGTTAAACGTGGATGCGCTTCTTGGGAAAAGCATGAAGCTAGGGCATGGGAACGAGGAAGTTCAAATTTTGATTTACCATACCCATTCCCAAGAAGGGTATGCGGATTCCACGCCAGGGGATACAAGCACTGGGGTTGTGGGCGTGGCGGAATACCTTACTTCCCTATTGAAGGAAAAATATGGGCTGAACGTCATGCACCACACAGGGGAATATGACGTGGAGGACAGGGACAATGCCTATTCTTATTCAGGGCCTGCCTTAGAAAAAATACTGGCGGAAAACCCAAGCATTGAGGTGGTCATTGACCTCCACAGGGATGGGGTGGCGGACACCACCCATTTAGTATCAGAAGTGAATGGGAAGCAAACGGCGCAGATTATGTTTTTCAATGGGCTGAGCAGGACAACGGCGAATGGGGACATTGCTTACCTGGCAAACCCTTACCTGGCGGAGAATCTGGCGTTTTCTTTCCAGATGAAGCTGGCGGCGGAAGAATATTATCCAGGGTTTGCAAGGGCCAATTACCTGAAAGGTTATCGGTATAACCTCCATTACCGCCCCAAGAGCCTGTTGGTTGAGGTAGGCGCCCAGACCAATACGCTGGAAGAGGCCAAAAACGCTATGGAGCCTCTGGCGGACCTGTTACATAAAGTGCTGGCAGAATAGGCATAGGAAGGGAAGGGACGAAAGATGGCAAACATACAGATTATAAGCAGGGAACAGTTAGAACAGAAAGTAAGGGGCGAAAAAGAAGAGCTTTTGCTGCAATCTTTGCAGAGGTTCCCCCCTTCCTATTGGTCAGGGGTAAAAGTGGCAGAGGGATGTCTGTATGGCGCGTTTCGTTTCCATGAAGGGCAAAATGGGGAACATAGCGTCAGCAGCGCCGCCTTTCTGTTGGGGGAGGAAGGGCTTATCCTGGTTGCCCCGCAAGGGAGCGAAGGGCTGCCCTGGAAAACGGCCAGCCAGGCGGTGGAAGACGGGATGGAAGCCTTTTTTGAAAGTATTTTAATACGTGGGCAGCAAAAAGTGGAAAAGATGGAACGGTACCTGATTGAGGTGGAGCAGGAAATTGTAAAAGGGAAAATTAACCGCAACCGGAACCAGGTGATCTTTGAGTGCAAACGCACGCTTTCCATCTGGAAAAACGACTATGTGCAGTTTTTGAATATCGTGGAAGGGATCAATGGGCTGGAACAGAAAAAGAAGGAGGGCGAAGGGCAGATCCTAACGGAGGAGTCTGCCTGTTATTTTCATGTCTATGGGACGAAGCTGAAACGGCTTACAGAAGAGACCCAATTTTTGTATGAAGAGCTGGTCCATATCCGGGAAGCGCTGGATGCGGCGCTGTCTTATGAACAGAACAGGATTATGAAGGTGTTTACCACAGTCACTACGGTTTTTATGCCCCTGTCATTGATTGCGGGATGGTATGGGATGAATTTTGCCGGGATGCCAGAACTGGAATGGGAATATGGCTATGCTTTTGTGGGCGTGCTTAGCGTGCTTGTGATTTTGGCTTGTATTTGGTTTTTCAAAAAGAAAAAGCTGTTTTAAGAGAAAAAAATATTGCGTAAGGGTATCCCACAGTATATACTGTTATAGGTAATATGAATTATTTGGCATACAGGAGGCTTTTGAGATAATATGGCGGCAATTGATCAAAGTAAAATTAGGAATTTCTGCATTATTGCGCACATAGACCATGGAAAATCAACCCTGGCAGACCGGATTATTGAAAAAACAGGGCTGTTGACCAGCCGTGAGATGCAAGCGCAGATCCTTGACAATATGGACTTAGAACGGGAGCGTGGGATTACCATCAAGGCACAGACTGTCCGCATTGTGTACCGGGCAAAGGATGGGGAAGAATACATATTCAACCTGATTGACACGCCGGGGCATGTGGATTTTAATTATGAAGTGTCCAGGAGCCTGGCGGCATGTGACGGGGCAATCCTGGTGGTGGACGCGGCTCAGGGAATCGAAGCCCAGACGTTGGCGAATGTGTACCTTGCGCTGGACCATGACCTGGATGTGCTTCCTGTCATCAATAAAATAGACCTGCCAAGCGCAGAGCCAGAGCGGGTGATTGAGGAGATTGAAGACATTATTGGGCTGGAGGCACAGGATGCCCCCAGGATTTCCGCAAAGACAGGGCTGAATATTGAGGATGTGCTGGAACAGATTGTAGAAAAGGTCCCTGCCCCAGGCGGAAGCCCGGACAACCCATTGCAGGCATTGATTTTTGATTCCCTGTACGACTCTTACAAAGGCGTGATTGTATTCTGCCGGGTAAAAGAGGGGCTGGTCCGTGTAGGGACAAGAATCCAGATGATGGCCACGGGAGCCGTGGCAGACGTAGTGGAAGTGGGGTATTTTGGGGCTGGGCAGTTTATCCCCTGCGAGGAATTAAGCGCCGGGATGGTAGGGTATATCACGGCAAGCCTGAAAAATGTCAGGGACACGCAGGTGGGGGACACGGTGACGGACGCCAACCGCCCCTGTAAGGAACCGCTGCCAGGGTATAAAAAAGTGAATTCTATGGTATTTTGCGGCATGTACCCAGCCGATGGGGCGAAGTACCCAGATTTGCGGGACGCATTGGAAAAATTGCAGTTAAATGACGCCGCCTTGCAGTTTGAGCCAGAGACTTCTATTGCGCTTGGGTTTGGGTTCCGGTGCGGGTTTTTGGGCCTGCTGCATTTAGAGATTATCCAGGAGCGGTTAGAGCGGGAATATAACCTGGACCTTGTGACCACCGCCCCAGGGGTCATTTACAAAGTGCATAAAATGAATGGGGAAGTGATTGAGCTGACGAACCCTTCTAACCTGCCGGACCCTTCGGAAATTGAATATATGGAAGAGCCAATGGTCAATGCGGAGGTTATGGTGACAAGTGAATATATAGGGGCGATTATGGACCTGTGCCAGGAACGCCGGGGCATTTATGTAAGCATGGAGTATATGGAGGAAAGCAGGGCGCTGCTAAAGTATGAGCTGCCGTTAAATGAGATTATCTATGATTTCTTCGATGCGCTCAAGTCCCGGTCCAGGGGGTATGCTTCGTTTGATTATGAAATGAAAGGCTATGCCCGTTCCGAACTGGTGAAGCTGGATATCTTGATTAACAAAGAGGAAGTGGACGCGCTGTCCTTTATTGTCCATAGCGGGACTGCCTATGAGCGGGGCAGGAAGATGTGCGAAAAGCTCAAAGAAGAGATACCCAGGCATTTATTTGAAATCCCTATCCAGGCAGCCATCGGGAGCAAGGTAATTGCCAGGGAAACCGTAAAGGCAATGCGTAAAGATGTGCTGGCGAAATGTTATGGCGGCGACATCAGCAGGAAACGCAAACTGTTGGAAAAGCAGAAGGAAGGGAAGAAGCGGATGCGCCAGATTGGGAATGTGGAGATCCCACAGAAAGCATTTATGAGCGTGCTGAAGCTGGACGACAAGTAAATGGGGCAGGAGTTGGCAAAGCGGACAAAGGACGATAGGATGGAGTTATACCTCCATATCCCATTTTGCGTGAGGAAATGTGAATATTGTGATTTTCTTTCAATGCCTGCAGGGGAGACAACCCGCAGGCATTATGTAAGCCGCCTGATAGAAGAAATCAGGGAGAAATCAAACGCTTGCAGGGAATGCCAGGTGGTTTCTGTATTTTTGGGAGGCGGTACCCCGTCAGTGTTAAGCCCACGGCAGATTGCAGGGATTTTAGAGGCAGTCAGGGAATGCTTCACCCTTTCGCAGGATGCGGAAGTCACCATAGAGTGCAATCCTGGCACGTTAGATAGGGAAAAGCTGGTCCTTTATAAAGAGGTTGGCATTAACCGCCTGAGCATTGGGCTGCAGTCGGCAAAGAACCAGGAATTGGTGCTTCTTGGCAGGGTCCATACCTTTGAGGAGTTTGTGGGCAATTATTCCCTGGCAAGGGATATAGGGTTTCAAAATATAAATATAGATTTAATATCCGCCCTTCCAGGGCAGACGGTAAGGGATTGGGAAGAAACGTTAGAAAAAGTGTTGGAATTAGGGCCAGAGCATATTTCTGCCTACAGCCTGATTGTGGAGGAAGGGACGCCCTTTTACAGTAAATATGGGCAAGATGACGCCGTAAGGATGCGGGGCGGGCATCCCAAATACCTTCCAGAGGAAGAGCAAGAGCGCAACATGTACCAAAGGACAAGGGAACTGTTAGAAAGCCATGGGTACCGCCGCTATGAAATTTCCAATTATGCCAAAAAGGGCAGGGAATGCCGCCACAATATTGGCTATTGGCAGGGCGTCCCCTATTTGGGGCTTGGGCTTGGCAGCGCTTCCCTAATGGGGCATATGCGGTTCTCCAACACAGATTGTTTGGAAAGGTACCTGGAAGGGGAGTTTCCCAGTTTGGAAGCAATTCTTCGCAAAGAGCCGGATATCTTGGAAAAAGAAGGGGTTGTGGTGCTAGACAGGGTTCAGCGTATGGAGGAATTTATGTTTTTGGGGCTTCGGATGATGGAAGGGGTATCCAAAAAGCTTTTCCATGGCAGGTTTGCAGTAAGGATGGAAGAAGCCTATCAAAAAGAGCTGCGTAAGTTTCAGCAAGAGGGCCTGCTGGTGGATGGAAGGGATAAGGTTTGCCTGACAGAAGAAGGGGTTGCCGTGAGCAATTACGTGTTGGGCGGGTTCTTGCTTTCTGAACCATAAATTCTTGATTTCATTGACAAATACCTGTTGTTAGAGTATTTTGTATAGGAAGCCAAAGTATAGTTTAAGCATATTCCAGGATATGCATAGATAGGAAGGGTTTAGGCCATGAAGCGGAATTACCAGAAAGAGTTGGATAAGTTGATAGAAGCGCAGGCAAAGGGGCAAGGAGCGCCCAAGCTGTTGCTCCATAGCTGCTGCGCCCCTTGCAGCAGTTATGTGTTGGAATACCTTTCCCAATATTTTCAGATTACCGTATTTTATTATAACCCTAATATCTATCCAGAAGACGAGTATCGAAAACGGGTCAGGGAGCAGCAAGGGTTTGTCCAGGAATTCCAGCAAAGGAACTATACGTCCCATAAGATTGCATTTCTGGAAGGGGAGTATGAGAAGGAAAAATTTTATGGGATGGCAAAAGGTTTGGAAGAAGTGGAGGAAGGCGGGGAGCGGTGCTTCCGCTGTTATAGGCTGCGGCTGCAGGAAGCGGCAAAACAGGCAAAAGGACTTGGGATGGATTACTTTACCACAACCTTGTCCATCAGCCCATTGAAAAATGCGGAAAAACTAAACCAAATTGGGGAAAGCCTGGCGCAGGAATACGGCGTGGCATATTTAGTTTCTGATTTTAAGAAAAGGGATGGATATAAACGCTCAGTTGAATTGTCCAGAGAATATGGGATGTACCGGCAGGAGTATTGCGGATGTGTGTTCTCACTGAGAGAAAGGCAGGGGAAACAGCCGATTCAGGAAGAATCTGTATAGATAACCAGGAAAGAAAAGCGAGGGAAACGATATGGCACAGTTATGGGGCGGGCGCTTTACGAAAGAGACAGACCAATTAGTCTATAATTTCAATGCGTCGATATCATTTGATAAGAAATTTTACAAACAGGATATGGAGGGCAGCATAGCCCATGTCAAAATGCTGGGAAAGCAAGGCATTTTGACGGGACAGGAAGTGGAGGGCCTGGTAGGGGCGCTTAAGGGCATATTGCATGAAGTGGAAGAGGGGACGCTTAGCATTTCCCATGAATATGAGGATATTCACAGCTTTGTCGAAGCAGAATTGATTCGGAGGCTGGGGGATACAGGCAAGAAGCTCCATACTGGAAGGAGCAGGAACGACCAAGTGGCGCTGGATATGCGCATGTTCACCAGGCAGGAGCTTCTGGAAACGGATGGGTTATTAAAGGAATTGCTACATGTGCTTTTGGCTATTATGGAGCAAAACCTGGACACTTATATGCCAGGGTTCACCCATTTGCAGAAAGCGCAGCCTGTCACCTTGGCGCACCACCTTGGGGCATATTTTGAAATGTTCAAACGGGATCGCCAGAGGATGGAAAGCATTTACCACAGGATGAATTACTGCCCTCTTGGGTCTGGGGCGCTGGCTGGGACCACTTATCCGTTGGACCGGCAATATACGGCGGAGCTGACAGGGTTTTATGGCCCTACGTTAAATAGCATGGACGGGGTGTCTGACCGGGACTATTTAATTGAATTTTTGTCTGCCCTGTCCACAGTGATGATGCATTTAAGCAGGTTTTCAGAAGAAATTATTATCTGGAACAGCAATGAGTACCAGTTTGTGGAGATTGATGATGCCTACAGCACTGGGAGCAGCATTATGCCCCAGAAGAAAAACCCGGATATTGCAGAACTTGTCCGCGGGAAAACAGGCCGCGTGTACGGGGCGATGGTTTCTTTGCTCACCACAATGAAAGGCATTCCCCTGGCATACAATAAAGACATGCAGGAAGACAAAGAATTTGCCTTCGACGCCATGGATACCGTAAAAGGGTGCCTGGCGCTTTTTACTGGGATGCTCTCTACCATGAAATTCCAGAAAGGGAACATGGAATCCAGCGCAAAGAATGGTTTTACGAACGCTACCGATGCGGCGGATTACCTTGTGAACCATGGGGTGCCGTTTCGGGACGCCCACGGGATTGTGGGGCAGATGGTGCTTTGCTGCATAGAAAAGGGGATTGCAATTGACGAACTGCCTTTGGAGGAGTTAAAAGACATCAGCCCAGTATTCCAAGAAGATTTTTATGATGCGGTCTCTATGGAAACTTGCGTCAGGAAACGGCTTACCATCGGCGCGCCAGGGCAGGAGGCCATGAAGCAGGTACTTGCCCTTGAAAAAGAATATTTGGGCAGCGATTGGAAGGCAGGGCTTAAGGAGTGGGAAGTAGGCTTGCTGCGGGATGTTTGATTGCATAAAAAGAATCCGGTAATTTTATGAAATTTGTATATTATAAGGATTGTTTTTTTCTACTTTCTGTATTAGTATTATTAGAAAAGACAATTGTCTGTGCAATACGGACAAGAAGGTTCAAAAGAATATGGGAAAAGTGAGGAGATATGGAATGAGCCAGAAATTAAAAGCAGGGATACTTGGTGGGACAGGAATGGTGGGGCAGCGTTTTATCGCATTGCTGGAAAACCATCCATGGTTTGAAGTGACTACAATTGCGGCAAGCCCCCGTTCTGCTGGAAAACGTTATGAAGAAGCAGTGGGCGGGCGTTGGAAAATGGATACCCCAATGCCTGAGGCAGTGAAGGGCCTTGTGGTAATGAACGTGAACGAAGTGGAGGCGGTGGCGTCCCAGGTGGATTTTGTGTTCAGCGCCGTAGATATGTCAAAAGAAGAAATCAAAGCCATCGAGGAAGCCTATGCAAAGACAGAGACCCCAGTGGTTTCCAATAACAGCGCCCATAGATGGACCCCAGACGTGCCTATGGTTGTGCCGGAAATCAACCCAGGGCATATGAAAGTCATTGACTTCCAGAAAAGGCGTTTGGGGACAGAGCGTGGGTTTGTGGCTGTAAAGCCGAATTGCTCCATTCAGTCTTATGCCCCTGTCTTGACTGCATGGAAAGAGTTTGAGCCATATGAAGTCGTGGCTACGACCTACCAGGCAATTTCTGGCGCAGGCAAGACATTCCAGGATTGGCCGGAAATGGAAGGCAACATTATCCCTTATATTGGCGGGGAAGAAGAGAAGTCAGAAAAAGAGCCTTTGCGAATCTGGGGCGAAATTAAGGACGGCGTGATTGTCCCAGCCCAAAGCCCTGCGATTACTTGCCAATGTATCCGTGTCCCTGTGCTGAACGGGCATACTGCGGCAGTGTTTGTGAAATTTAAACAGAAGCCTACCAAAGAACAGTTAATTGAAAAATTACGGAATTTCAGCGGGGCGCCCCAGGAACTGAAACTGCCGAGCGCGCCAGCGCATTTTATCCAGTATCTTGAGGAAGACAACCGTCCCCAGGTAACGGAAGATGTAAATTACGAAAATGGCATGGGCATCAGCGTTGGGCGTTTGCGTGAGGATACAGTCTACGACTGGAAATTTGTCGGATTGTCCCATAACACCGTAAGGGGCGCTGCAGGCGGCGCTGTGCTGTGTGCGGAATTGCTGAAGGCGCAAGGATATATTTCTGCAAAATAATGCGCAGGTGGTAAAAGGGAGGAAGTGTTATTATGCAAAAAGGCGAAAGAAGATATCTTCGACTGCTGTCTGCATGGATGCTGTCTGCCTCTATGTTCTTGGGCAGCGTGGGGCAGGTATCAGCGGAAGAGGTATCTGTATGGGGGAAAAAGGGGGAATTACAAAGGGAAGCAGAACCTGTGGCGGAGCCAAAAGGGGAATTACAAAAAGAAGCAGGGTTTGTGGAGGAAATAAAGGGGGATCCATTAGAAGAGGGGACGGCAGTATCAGAAAAAGCTGGCATTATTGCTTCTGGCACGCTGCAAATCACCCCGTGGGATGAGGAGAAAGAGTATTATGACTATGAGGCAGTAAAATATAAAGGAACTTGGGAGTTGACAGAGGAAGGCATACTCTCCATACAAACAGAAAAGGAAGGATGCATAGAAACTTCCAGCATACCATGGGAAGGGCAGAAAGAAAAAATTGTGAGGGCAGAGTTTGGGGAAGGGATTACCGCAGTCCCAGAAAGCGCGTTTCAAGGCTGCGTGAACCTGACAGAAGTGCTTTTTCCGCCTAGTATGCTTGAGTTCAATGATGCATGTTTCTACGGTTGCCCGAAACTTAATGCGTTGATTTTTGCCAATGGGAAAAAGGAAATGGGAACAACAGTATGGCTATTTAATAGAGCCAAGTTTACAGACGAAGGCAATCAGATCACTGTTTACTATCCTGAGATTGAGACGGAAGGGGAAAATCCAGTATATGAATATAGCCCATATGATGGCCTTAAGCGTTTTGTAAAGGAAATAAAATCATTTTGCAGCTATAAGGGCGGGTGCATGCAAATGGAGCATCAGCAGTCCCCTCCGGTGAAAGGGGATGTGCAGACAGGGGATTCCAAGGTTCAGGCTTTTGATAATGTAGTACACTGTGCTTCTTGCGGCATTGTGATGTCAAGGGAACACCATGTCATTGCGGCAGGGGAAGAGGTTGTAGGTTATGAATATGTACCTTTCACAGTGCCTACGCCAAGTAAACAGGAGATCCTTAAGTTCATGGATGACCATCCTGCAGATCTCAAGGCGCCAGTGAAATACCAGATAAAGCCGTCCATAAAACCGCCATACCGGATAGGCGTGCTTTCGCAAGAAACACGGCAGCAATTGGTCAACCTGGTCAATCAAATCCGGTTTATTGCAGGGGTGGATGCCAACGTGGCCTATAATATTGAGAATGAGAAATATGCCTCTTCTGCAGCATTAGTCATGGCAGTGGACAAAAGGCTCTCACACTTACTGCCAAGGTCTTCCAAATTTGAAGATGCGCAATACGATGATTTGATTGAAGATGCCCGCGAGGGAGCTTTCAATTCTAACCTTGCAGCAGGAGGGGCAAGCCTCAACTATGATATTATCCGTTATATGGATGACAGGACGGTAAAGACAGTAGGCCATCGTCGACATATCTTAAAAAATACCCTCTCCGATATCGGCATCGCGGCAGGGCAGGCAAGCAATTATTCTGCAACGTTTGTGGATGCATATATAAGGGAAGGCACACAGGTTGCATGGCCCGCAAACCTGACGCCTAGTAATTTCTGGCATGCTGGGGCGCAATGGTCTGTCAGTTTGGGAAGTGATATCTATGAGGATTCCATTTCCGTCATAATGAAAAAAGAAAATGGGGAGAAGCAGAACTTTTCTACCGATGCACAGAATGTTTTTCTGGAAATGGATGGAACGGTGGTTTTCCCAGGGGATACTAGTAAACAGGTTGGAAAAAACTATACAATTTTAGTGAAAAACGAGACAAAAAAGCAAGTGTTAGTCTACCATGTGGGGTTTTTTGCGAACGGGGAGGAGCAAGGTTCTGACGGCAGCGTTTCCATTGGGAAATGTAAAGTGACCCTCTCAAAACAAAGCTACACTTACGATGGCAAAAAGAAAAAGCCTTCGGTTAAGAAGGTAGTTACGGCAGATGGAAAAACCCTGAAAGCCGGAGAGGATTATAAGGTTTCCTACAAAAATAACACCAATGCAGGGACAGCATCTGTAACAATTACAGGAATTGGCAGTTATTCTGGGACAGTAAAAAAAGATTTTCAAATCAAAAAAGCTTCCCCAAAGGCAAAGGCAAATAAAGCTTCCTTTAAAAAATCTGCAGTTAACGCAAAAGCCCAAACTACGGCAATCACCGTGACACCGAAGAAAGGTGCAAAGGTTACATATAAGAACGTTTCAGCTACAAAGCTGAAAAAATACATTAAAGTAGACAAAAAAGGGAAAGTCACGGTTGAAAAAAAGGCGCCTGCTGGGCAATATAAAATTAAAGTTACAATTGCAAAAGGGAAAAATTATAATAAGACCATAAGGACAGTGAAAATATCTGTGAAACAGTAAATTTTCCTGTTAGGCAGACTGCCCTGACTTTCTTAACAGAAGGCCAGGGCATTTTCTGTGTTTGCTGTGAAAAGATTAACGATTCTTGCAATCTGCCCCCTTACCAGTTAGAATGGGTGTAAGGTTGAGGGAAATTGGGAGGTTTTTCATCAATCTGTAAAAAATAATCAGGGAGAAGGAATATGAGCAGGTTATCAGTAATTTCTACAGACAAAGTGAATTCCACAACGGAAACGTTGATGAAAGAATTTACGCAACGGATTATAGCCAATCCGCCGGGGGTCTGTCCGGTTGACACGCAGCTTGCATTTTTAAAAGTCTGCCATGCGCAGACTTGTGGGAAATGCGTCCCATGCCGTATCGGGCTTGGGATTTTAGAAGAGCTTTTGGAACGCGTTTTGGACAACACCGCTACCATGGAGACACTGGATTTAATTGAACATGCAGCCACAAACATTAAGAATTCTGCAGACTGCGCCATAGGCTTTGAGTCCGCCCGTATGGTATTGGCGGGGCTAGAAGGGTTTAAAGAGGATTATATTTCACATGTGAAGGAGCATCAGTGTACCGGAACGTTTGAACAGCCAATCCCGTGCGTAACGCTGTGCCCGGCGAATGTGGACATCCCAGGGTACATTGCACTGGCTGGGGAAGGGCGGTGCAAAGATGCAGTGCGTTTGATACGCAAGGACAACCCATTCCCAACCGCATGCGCATTGATTTGCGAGCATCCTTGTGAAAGGAGGTGCCGCAGGAATATGATTGACGACTCCATTAATATACGGGGGATCAAACATTATGTAATGGACAAAGCCAATGCAGGGGAAGTCCCAGTGCCGTCCTGTGCGGAGCCTACTGGGAGGAAAGTGGCAATTATCGGGGGCGGCCCGTCAGGGCTGACAGCAGCATATTTCCTGCAATTGATGGGCCATCAGGCTACAGTATTTGAGGAAAAGGCCCAGCTTGGGGGGATGCTGCGCTATGGAATCCCAAATTACCGTTTCCCGCGTGAGAGGCTGCAGGAAGATATTGACGCAATTCTTTCCACAGGCGTGGAGGTGAAGCTCAACACAGTGGTTGGCACAGAAGAGTTGGTGGAAATTAATGATAGTTACGATGCAGTATATATCGCTATCGGCGCCCATGCAGAGAAAAGGCTGGATTTAGAGGGCGAAGACAGCGGAAATGTAATCTCAGCCGTGGAAATGCTGCGTGAAATTGGAGATAACAAATACCCAGATTTCACAGGAAAACGGGTGATAGTGGTAGGCGGCGGCAATGTTGCCATGGACTGCGCCAGGACAGCGATCCGCTCTAATGCAAAGACAGTCAGCATTGTGTACCGCAGGCGTAAGGAAGACATGACGGCGCTGCCGGCAGAGGTAGAGGGGGCGATTGCAGAAGGCATTGAGCTGTTAACCTTAAAGGCGCCACTTCGCATTGAAAAGGATGAAGCCGGGAACGCCAGCGCATTGTGGGTGCAGCCGCAAATTATCGGGCAGGTGAGGGGCGGGCGCCCTTCCCCCAGGAAAGCAGATAAAGAAGAGGAACGGCTGGAATGTGACATTATCCTTATGGCTGTTGGGCAGGATATTGTTTCAGAGCCTTTTGCCAAGGCTGGGATATCCACAAACCGTGGGAGGCTGCAAGCCGACGCTTCCGGCTCCTTAAACCGTGTAGGCATGTACGCTGGCGGGGACTGCGTGTCCGGCCCTGCGACAGTGATTAAGGCAATTGCGGCTGGAAAAGTGGCTGCGGCAAACATTGATGAGTTTTTTGGGTGCCATCATGAAATTTCGGTTGATGTGGAAATCCCAGAGCCTCTCTTAAATGACAAAATCCCATGCGGGCGTGTGAATTTAGGGGAAAAGGAATCCTGGGCGCGCAAAGATAATTTTGAAGGCATTGAGTATACAATGAGCGATGAAGAGGCATATCAGGAAGCGAGCCGGTGCCTGCGGTGCGACCGCCATGGATGCAGCATGTTGAGAGGAGGCAGACAGGAAAAATGGTAAACTTGACAATAGACCATAAAAAGGTGCAGGTGCCGGAAGGCACCACGATTTTGAAGGCTGCCGCCGCTGCCGGCGTTGAGATCCCAACGCTCTGCTTTTTGAAGGACTTAAATGAAATAGGCGCCTGCCGCATTTGCTGCGTGGAGATTGAGGGCAAGGAGACCCTTGTGGCGTCCTGCAATACAAAAGTAGAAGAAGGCATGGCAGTACATACTAGCAGCTTGAAGGCCCATTATGCCAGAAGGATGAACCTGCAGATTATCCTTTCCCAGCACGATTTCCGCTGTGCGGCCTGCCAGAGGAATGGAAGCTGTTCTTTGCAGAAAATATGCGCTGACATGAATATCAACGACGTGCCGTTTGGGCAGGATTATGAGAAACGAGAATGGGATTTAAGCTTCCCCTTGATTCGGGACGCCAGCAAATGCATTAAGTGCATGCGCTGCGTGCAGACTTGTGACAAAATACAATCCTTAGGGATTTGGGATATTGTAAATACAGGTAAGCGGACTAGCGTCGGCGTCTCTAAAATGCGCAAAATCACAGAAGCGGATTGCGCATTATGCGGGCAGTGCATCACACATTGCCCCACAGGCGCGCTCCGGGAACGGGACGACGTGCGTAAAGTTATGGATGCGGTAAACGACCCAGAGAAAATTGTCGTAGTGCAGATTGCCCCGGCAGTGCGCGCCGCATGGGGGGAAGGCCTTGGGCTTCCAGAAAAAATGGCGACAGAAAAGCGTATGGCGGCTGCAGCGCGCGCGCTGGGCATGGATTATGTATTTGACACCAATTTCAGCGCTGACCTAACCATTATGGAAGAGGCGAATGAATTCCTGGAACGTATGGCGCATAGGGAAGAGCATCAGTGGCCTATGTTTACCTCCTGCTGCCCGGGATGGGTACGGTTTATCAAGTCCCAGTACCCAGATATGGCAAAACAACTGTCCACGGCAAAATCGCCCCAGCAGATGTTTGGCGCAGTTGCAAAAACCTATTTTGCCAAGAAGGTATTGGATGTTGACCCCAGCAGGATATTCTGCGTATCCATTATGCCTTGCACAGCAAAAAAAGCGGAGTGTACAATCCCGAATATCAACGATGCAGGGGTTGGCCAGGACGTGGATGTTGCCCTTACCACCAGGGAATTCGACCGTTTGCTGCGGTCTGAGCTTATTTGCCCGGCCAATTTGGAGGAAGAAGAATTTGATTCCCCCCTTGGCATTGGCTCTGGGGCAGCCGTTATCTTTGGAGCCACAGGGGGCGTTATGGAGGCTGCCCTTCGGACGGCGTATTATGCATTGGAAAAAGAAAACCCCAAGCCAGACGCATTTAAAATGGTACGGGGGCTTAATGGCATCAAGGAAGTGAAATTAGAGATTGCAGGGATCCCAATCCGGGCTGCTGTAGTCCATGGATTAGGGAATACAAGGAAATTGATGGAACAAATCCGTTCTGGTGAATTGGAATATGATTTTGTGGAAGTGATGGCATGCCCAGGCGGCTGTGCAGGCGGCGGCGGGCAGCCAATTACAGAAGGGCGCGAGATGGCAGGGGAAAGGGGCAGTAAGCTCTATCAGTTGGATAAGAAGAACCCGCTCCGGTTCTCCCATGAGAACCCGTCTGTCCAAGCGCTTTACAGCAAATACTTGGAAAAACCACTTTCCCATAAGGCCCATAAGCTGCTGCATACGGACCATCTGGGATGGGATATGCCTTCTGGGAAGGAATAATGTAACTGGCGCGCTTTATGTGCAAAATGGCATGGGATAGGAAAAATCCCATGCCATTTTACACTTCATACCCAAATAGGTGTAAGATGATGTGGTGGAGCTGGTTAAGGAAGAGGAATAACAAAATATAGTTGCAGTAACAGGGGGCTGTCGGGAAATAGATAGCCCTACACAAGGGCAGGTGTGATCCATGTGGATCACACCTGCCCTTGAAATTTATCCATAAAAAAGAAAAAAGATGGCTAACGACAACCATCTTTTTTCCGTTCCATGTTATAATGGAACTATGCAAAAACAAGATTATTATAACGATTTTTTTGATATTGGTCAACAAAAAATCAACTTCAGTCTCTTCGACTTGCGTTTACCTGACGACGATCCAGTCTATACCCTGAAAAAAGTGATGGAGGAATTAGATTTTTCAGGTCTTCTGGCCTGTTATTCAGATAAGGGAAGAACCGGGTATAACCCAATCATGCTGTATTCTGTGGTTACTTACGCAAACATGCGGGGAGTCAGGGCGGTGGACCGCATCGTGGACCTGTGCCAAAGGGATCTTGCCTTTATCTGGCTAACCAAAGGGCAGAAGCCCCAGAGGGATGCTTTTTATGATTTCATCGGAAAAAAGCTGACGGGCGAAATCCTGGACGAGTTGAACTATCAGTTTATGCGCCGCCTGCAAAAGGAAGGACTCATCACACTGAAGGAACTTTACGTCGATGGAACGAAGATGGAAGCGAACGCAAATCGGTACACGTTTGTCTGGCGCGGGAGCATCAATTATCATCTTGCCGGTCTGCTGGACGCTATAGACGGTCTTTACGCAAGGTATAACGCATTTCTGCACGAAAATGGATATGGACCGAAATACGACCTTGGAGAAGCCCGGATGTTCGTGATCGAGGGGATGGAAAAGGTCCGCAGGGTGATTGAAGAAAACAGGCGCCGGAAGCTAACGAAGCATAAGAAAATCTCGAACAATGCCATCATTGAGATTGATAACTGTTCTCCGCTTGAAATCTTAAGGCTGCAGAAAAATCTGGAGCGGATTGCGCAAGGCGAAGGAATCCCGTTTGTTAGCGGAAAGGGAAGGCACAAGCCGGAGCTTCAGAAGCTTTATGAGGAACTGGAAGAATGCGGCAGGCGCCTCATGGACTATAAGGAATGTTTTGAAATCATGGGGAAAGACCGCAACAGCTACTCCAAGACGGATCTGGAAGCAACGTTCATGCGGATGAAAGAGGACCATATGCTGAATGGACAGTTAAAACCAGCATACAATGTCCAGATCGCGGTAGAGAATTATTTTATTGTCCACAGTTATGTGAGCAGTGACCGGACGGACTACAATACGCTGATTCCTGTTTTAGAAAAGCATCAAAGAGCATTTGGAGATCCCCTGGAGGCGGTTACTGCCGACAGCGGCTACTGCAGCGAAAAGAACCTGATATATCTGAGGGAGAAGGGAATCCAAAGCTACATCAAGCTTCAGGAGCATGAAAAGCGGAAGACCCGCGCATACAAGGAAGAGATCGGAAAGTATTACAATATGACCTGCGCCGTCTTTGAAGATGAGCATTTTTATATCTGTCATGATGGAAGACAGTTACATCATATCCGGACAGAAAGCAGAGAACAGGATGGATATACCCAGACATATGAGGTATATGGATGTGCGAACTGCAGCGGCTGTGAGCACAAAGCCAGGTGCCTTTATAAATACAATGCCGAAAAGAACCCTGACCGGAATAAGGTCATGAAGATCAACGAACGGTGGGAAGATCTGAAAGAAGAAACCAATACGAACATCCAGAGTGAGACGGGTATCCTGAAACGCCAGACACGCTCCATCCAGACGGAAGGACATTTCGGGGATATAAAGGAGAACGAGGATTTTCGGAGGTTCCACTACCGATCGGCGAAAAAAGTATATAAAGAGTTTATGCTGTATGCAATCGGTCGGAACATCATGAAATACCACCGGTTTGTACATCAAGAAATTGAAAAATACGAAGGAAAAAAGGAGCAGAAAGCAGCATAAGCAAAAGAGCACTCCTCAAAATCCAACCAAGGGGGTCTTGTGCCCAAAAATAGAGACAGCTAAAAGAGAGAGACAGTCCGATAAAAATCCATGGCTATGAAAAAGCCTGAATTTCTAAGGAACTGTCTCCTTTTTACCTATCAGGGGCAAAAATCGTTATTTCCCGACTGCCCCTTCGTGGTAAGGATGATGGAGATACGCAGGCGGTATGAATAAAATCCTTTATTGTGCTTCTATGGAAAAGTGTTTATAATGAAAAGTAAAAAATATAAAAACAATGTGGGAATGGGCGGTGTCCCATTCCTTCTGGAAATATGAGGTGGTAATAATGCAGATGGTTGATTTTAACCGTTATGGGCAGAACCAGAGAATGTATGGCGGTACAGCCGGAAGGAAGATAGGTATTGTTTATGAGGGGAAAAACTATATTCTGAAATTTCCGGGGAATTTGAAGGAACAGCAGATGAAAAATATACAGCTCAGCTATTCCAACAGTCCTGTATGTGAATATATTGGTTCACAAATCTATAGGCTCCTGGGATTTCCGGTTCATGATACGGTGTTGGGTTTCAGGAACAAAAAGACAGTCGTGGCATGTGGCGATTTTTTATCCGATGGCGACAGGCTGTATGAATTTGATAAGATAAAGGTAACCTTTGACTCGCCATTTTTAGATTCCAGTGGAAATGAAACAAATGGTACAGGACTGGACTTATATGAAATACTGATGACGATACAAGAGCATCCGTTCTTAAAAGGCGTGGGCGGCATACAGGAGCATTTCTGGAATATGTTTGTAGTGGATGCCCTGATTGGCAATACAGACCGTAATAACAGTAATTGGGGTGTCATTATCAGGGAGGATGGAACAAAGGAACTGGCGCCTGTTTACGACAATGGAAACTGCTTGAACTCAAAATGGGATGATGAAAAAATGCAGGCAGTCTTATCAGATGGAAAACGTCTGGCATCAGAGTCTTTTTCAGCGAGAAGGTGTATCTTTGAATTAAAAGGAGACAGGCTGAATCCATACCATCTGATAGAGAGGATGGAATATGATGGGTGCAATGAGGCCGTGAGGAATATCACACCCAAAATAGCAACGGCATTGCCAGAGATAGAGAAGATGATTTTAGAGATTCCGGTGCTGACCGATATACAAAAGAAATTTTATCTGGCGGTTGTGGAACAACGGTATGAGAAAATATTGAAGCCGTCATACCAGAAAATCATGGGGCAGCAGATGGCAATGGAAAGACAGCCGAAAGAAAGAGGGTGTAGATAATTGTTTATTGACGAGGAGATAGACTTACGGGAAGATTTGCCGGAGAGGCTGCAACGAGACTTTACAAAGTTGCGGGAATATTATGATGCGGGCGACTGGTTTAACTTTGATATTTTTTTTGAGGGAGTAGAGGCAACTGTCAAGGGATATTATCTGGCTGGGAAAATCAGCCGGGTGGATTTGGACAGTATTTTTCGTAAATATGGGATTTTGTAATTTATAAACAGAAATCAGGAAGGGAAAAGAAGATGAATAAAAAAGAGGGGAACTGGAAGTGAAAGCGGTAAGGAATGCCTGCCAGAACGTCAAGGATACAAAAGGGTGTAGGTGATATGATGAGCGGAGCATTGATTGAAACAGAAGCAAGAACCATTTTAAATCAGGGAATAAAGCAAAGCGTTAGTGAAACAAAAAGGCTGACAGCGCTTAGGATGTTGAAAACGGGAAAGCTGACAATCGAGGAGATTGCGGAATGTTCTGAATTTAGCGTGGCAGAAGCAGAACAGCTTGCAGGATTCTATGTATGATACGGCCTATGCGAATAAAAGCCCCTGAAAGAAGAAAAACAAAATCTGAAAAATAATTGCCATATCATTGGGACAGTGGTAGAATTTAACTTTACAGGAAAGGGGAAAGCATCCATGGTTGTCTTGATTACAGGGGCTTCGCACACAGGTAAAACAGCGCTTGCGCAAAAACTGCTTGAAACATATAATTATCCGTATTTATCCATAGACCATTTGAAGATGGGATTAATCCGCAGCGGCTACACGAAACTTACAGCCGAAGACGATGAAGGGCTTACAGATTATTTGTGGCCTATTATTCGTGAAATGGCCAAAACCGCTATCGAGAACGAGCAAAACCTTATAGTGGAAGGGTGCTATATACCTTTTGATTGGGCAAAAAGCTTTGAAAAGGAATATCTTGGGCATATCAAATATTATTGCCTAGTAATGAGTGAAAATTATATAAGAAATCATTTTACAAGCATAAAAAGGTATGCCAACGTGATAGAAAAGCGCTTAGATGACAGATACTGCACGATGGAAAGTGTCTTAAAGGATAATGCGCGATTTTTAGAACTTGCTCAAAAGCATGGCGTAGATTATGTGTTAATTGATGATGAGTATAGAATTAACCTGATTTAATAATATAAATCGGAAAGGACGGTTGCAATGGTGGTTCGGGCAATGAAGATGGAAGATTTTGAAAAAATCTATGACTTATGGATACATACGGAAGGAATGGGATTGAACGCTACAGACGATTCAAGGGAAGGGATTGCGAAATATTTATTGCGGAACCCCCATACCTGTTTTGTTGCCGAGGAAGGCGGAAAGCTGATAGGCGTTATCCTAAGCGGCCATGATGGGCGCAGGGGCTTTATCTATCACACAACGGTCAAGAAAGAATACAGGGGGCGGGGAATTGGGAAAAAGCTAGTTGGCGCGGCAATGGCGGCTTTGGAGGCAGAAGGCATACACAAAGTAGCGTTAGTGGCGTTTGAGAAAAATGCGTCAGGCAATGTGTTCTGGGAAAAGGTTGGGTTTACCGTAAGGGGCGACCTGGTTTATAGAAATAAAGCGATACACGAACTGAAAAAGATAGATTTTGATCCCGCGGGCAATGAGCCAAGGCAGCCGCGCTAGCGCGGATATTAGACAAATGCCGCGAGGGGCGCTGTATTCAAGGAAGGATGTTGTAAAAGAAGTTAAATCATGATATGATACAGAAATAAGGAAAGGAATAGAGAGCCAGTTTCGGTAAAGCAAGAAGAAGCCATGCATTGATAGGAGGCAATTATGGCAGGGAGGAACGCAGAGTTAAAATATTTGGAACAGATGTACAAACAAAACGGGAACCAGCTTCTCGTCTTGTATGGGAGGAAGGAGAACGGCGGCAGGGAATTAGTGCGCGCTTTTTGCAAAGATAAGAAACATTTTTATTATTATGCGCCGGAGGTTTCCCCTCAAGCCCAGAAGCAGCGGATGAAACGAGAAGTTGAAGCTTGTTACCGAGTGACGGTTTCTGAGGACTCTTATGACACTTTTTTTAAGCGGGTAAAGAGCGGGGATGGGAGCAAGCTGGTGCTGGTCATTGATGAGTTCCACCATATCCTGAAAAAAGATACCCAATTTTTGGAAAGCATCCTTAAGCTGAAAGGGAAAAAGCTGTATCCTGGGCCAGTGCTGGTCCTTTTGTGCAGCTCTTCCATTTATTGGGTAGAGCAAGAGCTTCCCCAGGTGTTTGGGAATGGGGCGAAGAAAATTGATGGGATTCAGAAAATACAGGAGATGCGTTTTTTGGATTTGGTGCGTGGATTCCCAAATTACAGTGTCCAAGAAAGCGTGGAGGCTTATGGGGTAATTGGCGGGGTGCCAGAATATATGGAACAGTGGGAGGATCAGAAGGATATACGGTATAATATATGTACCCATATCCTCTCAGAAAGTGGGTTTTTGCATGGTAAGGCAGAAGAAATAATCCGCACCCAATTGCGGGAGCTTTCCGTGTACCACACAATTCTCGAAGCATTGGCGTCTGGGAAACATAAATTAAATGACATTTTCCAGGCTACCGGGTTCTCCAGGGCTAAAATCAGCGTATATTTAAAGAACTTAATGGAATTTGACGTGGTGGAGAAGGTGTATTCCTTTGAGACTGGCGGATGGCAGAATGCCCAGAAAGGTTTGTACCAAATCAAAGACACATTTATTAATTTCTGGTTTAAGTTTGTGTACCCGTATCTGTCAGACCTGCACCAAATGGAGCCAGAAGAATTCTACAACGCCCATATTGGAGAAGGCCTGCGGGCTTACCTGAAACGTTATTTTGTAAATGTATGCATGGAATACCTGGAATTGCAGGAGATGGTAGGGAAGCTGCCTTTAAAAATCCATAAGATGGGTACCTGGATTGGGAAGAAAGGGCATATTGACATCATTGTGCAAAACAGCGTCCGGGAGAACATTATCTGCCTATGCAATTGGATGGAGCCAGAACTGACCTTTGAAATGTGCCAGGAATTGTTCCAAAGCATGGAACAGGCAAAGATTACAGCAAATTACTATTATTTATTTACGGCTGGGTCCTTTGGCGGGAAATTGCAAAAATTAGTTGCCGGCGACCCACGTATCCTTTTGGTGGATATGGGCAGAATGTAAGATAGAAAGCAGGATATAGATTTATGGCGAAAGCTTTGTACATAGCAGAAAAGCCAAGTGTGGCAAGGGAATTTGCCAAGGCATTAAAGCTAGATTTAAAAAAATATGACGGTTATATGGAATCTGGGGAGGCGATTGTCACCTGGTGCGTCGGGCATTTGGTGACAATGAGCTACCCAGAGGCCTATGATGAGAAACTAAAGAAATGGAGCCTTTCCACACTCCCGTTCCTTCCCGAAGAATTTAAGTATGAGGTGATACCAGGGGTGAAGAAGCAGTACCGGATTGTGGCAGGGCTTTTGAACCGGGCGGATGTAAGCGTGATCTATGTGTGTACCGACTCAGGAAGGGAAGGGGAATATATTTACCGACTGGTGGAGCGCCAGGCAAAGGTCAAAGGCAAAGAACGCCGCAGGGTTTGGATTGATTCCCAGACAGAAGAGGAGATCCTGCGGGGAATTCGGGAAGCAAAGGATCTGTCGGAATATGATAATCTTTCAGAATCTGCATATTTGCGGGCAAAAGAGGATTATTTAATGGGGATTAACTTTTCACGTTTGCTGTCTTTAAAATATGGCAATGCTATTTCTAGTTTCCTCAAAACCAAATATACAGTGGTCAGCGTTGGGAGGGTAATGACTTGTGTGCAAGGGATGGTGGTGCGGCGGGAACGGGAGATCCGTGAATTTGTAAAGACGCCATTTTACCGGGTGGTAAGTTCCCTGAAGGTCCAGGGAAGCCAAACTGAAGGGGAATGGCGGGCGGTGGAAGGGTCTGGGTATTTCCAGTCCCCCAAGCTGTACAAAGAAAATGGATTTAAAGAGCGCAAGGACGCAGAAGAATTAATTGAAGAATTAATTTTAAACTCTCAAAAAATGCGGCAAACCCCTTTAAAAGCAACCATAGTTTCTATCGACAAGAAAAAGGAAAAGAAGAACCCGCCGTTATTGTATAACCTGGCGGAATTGCAAAATGACTGTTCCAAACTCTTTAAAATCAGCCCAGACCAGACTTTACAGACTGTGCAGGAACTATATGAGAAGAAATTAGTCACCTATCCCAGGACGGATGCCAGGGTGCTGTCCTCAGCTGTGGCGAAGGAGGTCTATAAAAATATCAACGGCTTGCGGAATATCCCGTTGGTAAAAGAGTTTGCAGAGGAAATTTTAGAACGGGGCAGTTACAAAAATATTGCAAGGACACGGTATGTCAATGATAAGCAGGTCACAGACCATTATGCAATTATCCCAACTGGGCAGGGGGTTACAGCCGCCCAAAGCCTAAAAGGGACTGCATTGCATGTCTATGAGGTGATTGTCAGGCGTTTCCTTGGGATTTTCTTCCCGCCTGCGGTTTATCAGAAAGCCAGCCTGGCCACTGCAATGGGGAGGGAGGGCAGCCCGTCCGGGGTGGAACAGTTTTTTTCCTCTTTCAAAGTTTTGGCAGACCCAGGGTACTTAAAGGTGATGGAATATTCTTTCCTGAAAAAGAAAGATGCCGAAGACGCCGAAGGGGGGCAAAATACTTGTGACAGCGCTTTGATGGAAGCCCTTTCCTCCCTGAAAAAGGGAATGGAACTTTCCGTTACAGCATTAACTGTTAAGGAGGGGGAGACTTCCCCGCCAAAGCGTTATAACTCTGGCTCCATTATCCTTGCCATGGAGAATGCCGGGCAATTGATTGAGGACGAGGAGCTTCGCGCCCAGATAAAAGGGAGCGGCATTGGCACAAGCGCCACCAGGGCGGAGATTTTAAAAAAGCTGGTAAACAATAAATACCTTGCCCTAAATAAAAAGACACAGGCAATTACGCCTACATTGCTTGGCGAGATGATTTATGACGTAGTAAATGCCTCAATCCGTTCTTTGTTAAATCCAGAATTAACTGCAAGTTGGGAAAAAGGGCTTACTTATGTGGCGCAGGGGAGCATTACCCCCAGGGAATATATGGAAAAATTGGAACATTTTATCCAAAGCCGTACCAATGGCGTTTTGGGCTTAAACAACCAGTATGCCCTGCAAGGGTATTTCCAATATGCTTCTTCTTATTACAAGGCGCCAAAAGCATCTGGCAAAAAAACATCCGCAAAAAAAGGAGGAAAATAAAATGGAGACATGTAAAATCAGCAGCTTGTATAATTTATCCGAGACAATCGCCTCAGAATTATTCCAGGGGCTTACGTATCCTTGGGAGGCGCTGCCCAATATCAGCGCGTTTATCTGCGAGCTTGGGGAACGGCTGGACAAAGAGAAATTTGAGCGGCGTGGGGAGCAGGTTTGGATTGCCAAGAGCGCAAAAGTTGCGCCGACAGCCAATATCAATGGGCCGGTGATTATCGACGAAGAAGCAGAAATCCGCCATTGCGCTTTTATCCGTGGGAACGCCATCGTGGGGAAGGGCGCAGTTGTGGGCAACTCTACAGAACTAAAAAATGTTGTCCTGTTCAACAAAGTGCAGGTGCCGCATTATAATTATGTAGGGGATTCTATCCTGGGCTACAAATCCCATATGGGCGCAGGCTCTATCACTTCTAATGTAAAGTCAGACAAAACGTTGGTTGTGGTGAAAGATAAGGGCACAGAAATTGCCACTGGGTTAAAAAAATTCGGGGCTATGCTGGGGGATGGGGTGGAAGTAGGATGCAACAGCGTATTAAACCCAGGGACCGTGGTTGGGAAAGGCAGCAATATCTACCCGCTTTCCATGGTGCGCGGCGTTGTGCCATCCAATTCCATTTACAAAAAGAAGAACGATATTGTGGAAAAACAATAATTTAGGAAAATAGCCATAGTTGACAAAAAACGCTATATGTACTATTGTATTACATAAATAATACAATGAACATATGGCGTTTTGCCAATTTTGGCAAATGGAAAAGGAGAGTGGGTTATGTTAGAGATTCAAAATCTGACCAAGAAATATGGGCATCAACTGGCAGTGGACCATGTGAGCTTTACTGTGCCAGGCGGACAGGTAGGGATTTTGCTTGGGCCAAACGGCGCCGGGAAATCCACCATTATCAAAAGCATTGCAGGCCTTTTGCGTTATGAGGGCGGCGTTGGGATTGAGCAGATGCCCGCAAGGGCTTTGGAAGCAAAGAGGATCTTTGCCTATGTGCCAGAAATACCAGCCATGTTTGACGCACTGACTGTGCGGGAGCATATTGAGTATGTGCGGCGCGCCTATAATTCCCCAATTACAGATGAGGGGATTGAAAAACTCCTGGCCCGTTTTGAACTGGAGGACAAACAAGGGAAATTAGGGAATGAGCTGTCCAAGGGCATGATGCAGAAAGTGAGCATTTGCTGCGCCCTTGCCATCCAGCCTAAAGTGATTTTGCTGGATGAGCCTATGGTGGGGCTGGATCCGGCGGCCATTAAGGAATTGAAGGAAGTGGTGCTGGAACTGAAATCCCAAGGGACAACAATCTTAATCAGCACGCATATGCTGGAAATGGTGAAAGAATTATGGGATGTGATGTTTATTATGGAACGGGGGAAAATTATCGGCACATTTACCAGGGAGCAGACAAAAGACACGGATATTGAAGAATTGTTCTTCCAGATTACGGGAGGCGGTGAGCAGCCATGAAAGGGTTCCTATACTTATACCAAAGGACGATTATAAACCGGGTAAAAAAAGCGCTGAAACGCCCGGTCACATATCTTATGGCAGTGTTCTTCCTGTTCTATATTGTGATGATTTACAATAGTTTCCATGTTATGATTTTGGAAGGAAGCTTTAATTCCCCAAAAAATATGGTGACGATTTTGTCTCTTGTTATATTCTGGCTGATCCCGGCGAACTTGGTCAGCTACGCAAAGCGAAAAGGGCTGTTATTTCGGCCCAGCGAAGTGCATTTTGTGTTTTCTTCCCCAGTAAGCCCTAAAATGGTGCTGGTTTTTGCAGGGGTGAAATCTTTTGCAGTAAATGTCATTATCGGCATTGTGATTGCCGTGGCGGGCGTGATGTGGTTTGAGGCCAGCCTGTGGCAGATGTTGGTGTATTTTTTGTTTTTTGTTGTGTTTGAAAGCATTTTGGAATTATCCGCCATTATCCTTTGCTATGGAAATGAAAGGCTGCCGGAGAAATTTTTTAAAGGGCTGGTGCTTGCCATGTATGCATTTATGGCAGTGATGGTTGGGATTGGGGCTTACCTGATGATTACCGAAGAGCCATATTTTGGGCTTTTGCAGAATTTCTTTGCCATGCCAGTGGTCCAGATGGTTCCAGTGGTTGGATGGAATGTGGCTGTCACCAGGCTGATTTTCCTTGGGCCAGACATTGTGAACCTGATTGGCACAGCCTTGTTTTTGATTTCTACCATATTGATGTTTGCGGCTGCCTGGCGGATGGAATGCACAGGGGCGTATTATGAGGACGCCATGAAATTTGCAGATGAATACCAGGAGCGGCGCGCAAAACAGAAAAAAGGGGTCGCTTCTGTCCCCTGGCTGGAAAAGCGCCGGAAATTCAAGCAAGCCTCCGTGGAGTACAAAGGGTCTTATGCAAAAGCCATTTATTTTAGGCAGATGTTGGAATATAAGAAGAACCCAACGTTTATTTTTGGATGGAACACATTGCTGTGCCTGGGGCTTGGGGTTTTGATTGGGGCGGTAGGTTATTTTAATGATGCGGTCAGTCAATTTGGCCCGGCAAGGGTTTTTATTGTCCCAGGAGTTGCAAGCTATATGGTATTTCTTTTCAGCGGGTATGCCACCAAGTGGTCTAAGGAGCTGGAAAACCCCTATACTTACCTGATACCAGACACGCCCTTCAAAAAAATGTGGTATGCGACAAAAATTGAGCATATGCGCGCCATTGTGGATGGCATTTTCATCACCCTTCCAGGAGCCTTTGTGTTTGGGCTTGGCCCTGTGCTGACGGTACTGACGATACTTTTGTATGTCTGCCTGCAGGCAAACCGGCTCTATTATGGAATGCTTGCAGACGCTTTGGTTGGGAATACCCTTGGAAACACAGGGCGGAACCTGATAAAAGTCCTTCTTCAGGGGATTGCCATCTGTATCGGGATTATTGGGGCGGTTGTGGCTGGAGTCCTTATTTCTGTGGAAGCAGGGTTTTTTATTATGATTGTGGTGATGGGGCTTTTGACTTTTGCCGGGGCTGCCGCCGCGTCTGTTTCCTTTGCGAAAATGGAAGTTCTGGATTAAGGTAAAATTTGTAAGGAAAACACTAGACTATTTCGTCAAAATATGGTTAAATATGGGTAAGAATGTTAAATGCATAACAATCGTTTAACATGGTAAAAAATGTATACATTGAAAGGAGTCTTAAAATGATTTACACGAAGGAAGTTGAAAACATGTGTCCAGTAGCCAAGGGCGCAAAACATGAACCAGCTCCAATCCCAGAAGAAGGGAAATGGGTGCATTCAAAAAAGATTGAAGATATTTCTGGTTTTACACATGGGATCGGCTGGTGTGCGCCTCAGCAGGGTGCATGCAAGCTCTCACTGAATGTAAAAAATGGCGTGATTGAGGAAGCGTTGGTAGAGACCATTGGATGTTCCGGCATGACCCACTCCGCAGCTATGGCAGCAGAGATTTTGCAGGGTAAGACCATTCTCGAAGCATTGAATACAGACCTTGTTTGCGACGCTATCAACACTGCCATGAGAGAGCTGTTCTTACAGATTGTTTATGGACGTACCCAGAGTGCATTTTCTGATGATGGGCTGGCAGTAGGCGCTGGGCTGGAAGATTTAGGAAAAGGACTTCGTTCTCAGGTTGGCACTATGTATGCAACAAAAGAAAAAGGTGTCCGTTACCTTGAAATGGCAGAAGGCTATGTAACTGGCATTGCCCTGGATGCGGACAATGAAGTGATCGGCTATCAGTTCGTAAGCCTTGGCAAAATGACCGACTTTATCAAAAAGGGTGATGACCCTAACACTGCCTGGGAAAAAGCCAAAGGACAGTATGGGCGCGTTGCCGATGCAGCTAAGATTATTGACCCACGGGCAGAGTAGGCAGGGACAGGCAGGCTTTTGCAGGTTCGCTTAAGTTTAAGTACCATTGTTCAAAAAGATAGGAGGACATTTCAAATGGCTTTATTTGAATCATATGAAAGAAGAATTGACCAGATCAATTCTGTTTTAAATAATTATGGGATCAGCTCCGTGGAAGAGGCTGAGAAAATCACAAAAGATGCTGGGCTTGACGTTTATGAGCAGGTAAAGAAAATCCAGCCAATCTGTTTTGAAAATGCATGTTGGGCATACATAGTTGGGGCTGCCATTGCAATCAAAAAAGGCGCAAAAAGGGCGGCAGACGCAGCAGCGGCAATTGGGGAAGGGCTTCAGGCATTTTGTATCCCAGGCTCCGTTGCAGACCACAGGAAAGTAGGGCTTGGCCATGGGAACTTGGGCAAAATGTTATTGGAAGAAGAGACAGAGTGCTTCTGCTTTTTGGCAGGCCATGAGTCCTTTGCAGCAGCAGAGGGCGCAATCGGCATTGCTGAGAAGGCAAACAAAGTACGTCAGAAACCTCTGCGCGTAATCTTGAACGGCCTTGGGAAAGATGCAGCTCAGATTATTTCCCGTATCAATGGGTTTACCTTTGTTGAGACAAAATATGATTATAAAGACGCAACATTAAACGTTGTGTATGAAAAACCATATTCTGACGGGCTGCGCGCAACAGTAAAATGCTACGGGGCAGACGATGTGCAGGAAGGTGTTGCAATTATGCACCATGAAAATGTTGGCGTTTCCATCACTGGGAATTCCACCAACCCAACACGTTTCCAGCATCCAGTGGCAGGGACATATAAAAAGGAATGTAATGAGCAGGGCAAGAAATATTTCTCTGTTGCATCTGGCGGCGGTACTGGGCGTACCCTCCATCCAGACAACATGGCAGCAGGCCCGGCTTCCTATGGCATGACAGATACCATGGGGCGTATGCATTCTGACGCACAGTTTGCAGGCTCCTCTTCTGTGCCAGCACATGTAGAGATGATGGGCTTAATCGGAATGGGAAATAACCCGATGGTAGGGGCTACTGTAGCTGTAGCTGTTTCCATCGAGGAAGCGGCTAAGGCTGGCAAGTTCTAAGAAAACCGCTAAAAACGGGCATTCCTGACGTCCAGGGACGGCGTGGGGCGGGCTGGATTTCCGCGAGTAATTCGCCAAGTAGCCATGCTTGCATGGATATTTGGCGAATACCGCGAGAGTGGATATCCAGGTGTTTTGGGTATCCACTTGCTCCGCAAGACACGCGCATGACACACACAAGACTCAGGGACAAGACACACAAGACACAAGACCCATAAGGCGGGCGGTTCTGCCGTCAGACAGTCC
>CAJUDE010000050.1 GCA_910585295.1 uncultured Lachnospiraceae bacterium
CATGATTGCTGTGCAATCCATGGTATGGTGCCTATGCGCACTACGGCGCGTATAATGTCTTACGACATGATACCATGATTGCTGTGCAATCCATGGTATGGTGCCTATGCGCACTACGGCGCGTATAATGTCTTACGACATTATAACATGCTCCATGCTTACAAGCAAATTGAATGGCAAACTTATAATATTTTTCTGGCATTTTTCTTATATTTCTGTTAAAATAAAAATAATTATGTAGTATGAAGCTAGGCTAAAGTGAAAAAGGAGTGTTGATTATGGCAGAGACAATGGAAGATTATAAGGATGAATTGGAAGCGTCTTTCCGCAAAGTGAGTGAAGGGGATATTATTTCTGGCACGGTGATTGGTGTCAGTGAAGAAGAAGTGACGCTTGACTTGAAATATTATGCGCAGGGTGTCATCAAGGTAGGGGATTTAAGCAATGACCCTAATTTCCAGGTGATGGAAGAAGTGCATCCAGGCGATGTGATTGAGGCGACGGTAGTCCGTGTGGACGATGGGGAAGGGAATATCCAATTATCCAAAAAAGAGGCAAATGATATTCTGGCATGGGATAAATTGAAGGCTTGCTTAGAGGAAGGCACAGAGCTGTCTGTTAAGGTGGCTGGGATTGTGCCAAGCGGCGTGGTGGCATATGTAGAAGGCATCCGTGGGTTTATCCCTGCTTCCCAATTGGCGCTTTCCTATGTGGAAGCCACAGAGGAATGGCTTGGGAAGGAAGTTAAGGTTAGGGTTATTACAGTGGATGAATCTAAGAAGAAGCTGGTGCTTTCTGCAAAAGTAATCCTAAAGGAACAGCAGCAGGAAGAGCAGAACCGCAAGATTGGGATGCTGGCTCCGGGAACCATTATGGAAGGCACCGTAGAATCTTTGATGCCTTATGGGGCATTTGTGGATTTAGGGGACGGCATTAGCGGGTTAGTCCATATTTCCCAGATTTCCCAGCGGAGGATTGGGAAGCCCTCTGAAGTGTTGAGCGTAGGGCAAAGCGTGAAAGTGAAAGTGCTGAATACCAATGACAATAAGGTAAGCCTCAGCATGAAAGCGCTGGAAGAAGAGATGGTGGATGTGGACAGGCCGAGGGCAGTGGAAGAGTATGTGTCCCATGAAAATGCTTCCACCAGCCTTGGCGACCTGCTTTCCAAAATAAAATTATAAGCATATGCCAGAAGGGGCAGAAGCGTTCAATAGATATTAATTAGGAAATTTTGATAATTTGGCAGTTTCGCAATTATCTAAATAGATATTAATTATAGAAGGGAGCCGCAATTCATGATAGTAAATGGGATACAGAACATGGACGCTACAGGGGCGCAGGCAGTGACTTCTGTAACGGGGCAGGGAGGAGATTTCTCTTCCTATTTACAAACGACAGCTTCGCTAGAGCAAATCTTTGATGAGGCGTCTAAGAAGTATAATGTGCCGAAGAACCTGATTAAGGCAATTGCCAAGGCGGAATCTGATTTTAGGCCAAACGCTACATCTAAGGCTGGGGCCCAGGGGATTATGCAGCTTATGCCCGCAACGGCAAGGGAATTAGGCGTGACAGATTCTTATGACCCTTACCAGAATATTATGGGCGGGACAAAGTACATCAGCCAAATGCTTGAGAAATATAATGGGGATATCAGCCTTGCCTTGGCCGCTTATAACGCAGGCAGCAATAATGTGGCAAAATATGGTGGGATCCCGCCTTTTAAAGAGACTCAGAATTACGTGGTGAAAGTTACTCAATATATGAACGAGGGTGTTTCTGCGCCAAACGCTTCCTATACAGTGAACGGCAGCAATGCAGCCGCTGCCAATAACAGCGGCGTTCAGGCTGCTTCTGTGGAAGAGGCAGAAGAAAAATATTATGAGAGCATTTTGGAGCAGTTATTTTCTTATGAGGATTATCTCAAGTTTATCGAACTGTATACAAAGATGCTGGAAGTGCAGCAGGAGAAGGAAGAGCAGCAACAGCAGCAACAGCAGGAAGAGCAGAGTGATTCCTACCGTGCTTATCAGGACCTTAAGTACAGCCCAGTAGCGGTGAACCTGCTGGGAGGCAGCGTCTGATGGAGGTAATCAAGGTCAAGTATTTTGACCAGGAAATTGACAGGCTTGCATACATAGGCGGGAAATCAGACTGGATTGACTTGCGGGCAAGTGAGACAGTAGAATTAAAGGCTGGGGAATTTAAGCTAGTCCCGCTAGGAGTTGCGATGGAGCTTCCAAAAGGGTATGAAGCCCATGTGGTGCCAAGAAGCTCTACGTTTAAGAATTATGGGGTGCTGCAGACAAATAGCTGCGGCGTGATTGACGGGAGTTATTGCGGCGACCAGGATATGTGGCGGATGCCAGTCTATGCCACTCGGGATACGGTCATCCACAAAAATGACAGGATTTGCCAATTCCGCATTATGGAAAACCAGCCAGAGTTAGTGTTTGAGGAAAGGCAGTCTCTGGTAAATAAAGACAGAGGTGGGTTTGGCACGACTGGAGTGAAGTGAATTCGTCGAATTGCATAAAAATAATTTTAAATTTTGTTATAATGACGAAGGGATAGGAAAAGGATACGCTTTCTTGTTGGATGTCACAAGAAAGCGTATCCCTTTTTGTACAGTTGGAGGGTGGTATTTCTCAGGGAAGTCTGGTACTATAATTTCATAAAGAGTTTCTGCATAGCAGGGCATTACAGGAGGGAATAAGAAGATGGCAAGTTTATCATTGAAGAACATTTGTAAGAAATATCCAAACGGATTTGAAGCTGTAAAAGATTTTAACCTTGAAATTGAAGACAAAGAGTTTATTATTTTCGTAGGCCCGTCTGGATGTGGGAAATCAACAACACTCCGTATGGTAGCAGGGCTGGAAGAGATTTCTTCTGGGGAGCTTTCTATTGATGGCAGGGTTGTAAATGATGTAGAGCCGAAGGACAGGGATATTGCAATGGTATTCCAGAACTATGCATTGTACCCGCATATGACCGTGTTTGATAATATGGCGTTCGGATTGAAGTTAAGGAAAGTGCCGAAGGAAGAGATCAAACAGAAGGTGGAAGAAGCAGCAAGGATCCTTGACTTAGAGAAATTGTTAGACCGTAAGCCGAAAGCTTTATCTGGTGGTCAGAGGCAGCGTGTAGCTATGGGGCGTGCGATTGTGCGTGAGCCTAAAGTGTTCTTGATGGACGAACCGTTATCCAACTTGGATGCTAAGCTGCGTGTGCAGATGCGTGCTGAGATTGCTTCCTTACATCATAGGCTTGGCGCAACCATTATCTATGTAACGCATGACCAGACAGAGGCTATGACGCTGGGGACTAGGATTGTTGTATTGAAGGATGGGATTATCATGCAGGTAGATTCCCCACAGAAATTATACAATCAGCCTAACAACTTGTTCGTAGCAGGCTTTATTGGATCTCCGCAGATGAACTTCCTGGATGCAGTCTGCAAAATTGAAGGCGACAAGGTATCCCTGAAGGTTGGCGAGAACTCAATTGTCCTGCCTCCTGCAAAAGCGAAGAAATTAATTGATGGCCGTTATAATGGCAAGACAGTTGTAATCGGGATCCGTCCAGAAGATATTGATGACTCCAAAGTAGCGCTTGAGGCTCACAAAGACAGTGTGTTCAATACAAAGGTTACCGGATACGAATTGCTCGGTTCTGAAGTTCTTCTGTACTATACAATCAATGGCACCAGCATGACAGCAAAGGTATCCTCTAACACACCAGCCCGCCTTGGCGATCCGATCAAGTTGGCAATGGATGTGAATGCAATGCATGTATTTGATAAAGAAACAGAATTGACAATTACCCACTAATTCGATAATATAATTTCATAACACAAATGTCTGGAAGCAGCGCAGCGATGTGTTGCTTCCTTATTTTATCTTATGGAGAACAAATATGCTGTCAAATCATAAACTGCAAGTTACATTAGAAGAAATCAAAGAGATATCCAGGATAGACCTGGCATTGTATAGCGATAAAGGGAAACTTCTGGCTTCCACTTACCAGTCAGAGGAGGAAATGGAGGATGCCATCCGTTTTTTTGCGGATTCAATGGCAGAGAGCCAAATGCTGTCAGGGTGCCATTTTTTTAAGATATTGATTGAGAATGAATTGGAATATATTTTGCTGGCGCGCGCCAGCAGTGAAGAGGCGTATATGATAGGGAGGCTTGCTGCCTGCCAGGTCCGCAATATTGTAAGCGCTTTTCGGGAACAGTTTGACCGTAACAGCTTTATGCAGAATGTAGTCTTGGGAAACATGCTTGTGGTGGATATGTACAATAAAGCGAAAAAGCTTCATATTGAGACAGCCCAGCGTGTGGTATATATTATAGAAGTATCTCAGAAAAAAGATGGGGTTGTGATGGAAACGGTCAAGAACCTCTTTGCTTCCACTACTAGGGACTTTATCACAGAAGTGGATGAAAGGTCTGTAATTCTGGTTAAGGATGTGCGGGATATTGAGACGGAAGATGGGCTGGCAAGCCTTGCAGAGATGATTGTGGCTAACCTGCAGACAGAGGCAATGGTTCAAGTTCGGGTAGGGTATGGCAATCGTGTGGACTTGCTGCAGGATATTGCGCGTTCTTACCAGGAAGCGAAGATGGCATTGGAAGTGGGTAATATTTTCTACGTAGAGGAAAACACCATCTCTTATGCCAATCTAGGGATTGGGCGTTTGATTTACCAAATTCCCATTAGCTTGTGTGAAATGTTCTTAAAAGAAGTGTTTGGGGAAAAGGTGCCAGATATTTTTGATGAAGAGACTACAGTTACCATTAACAAGTTTTTTGAAAATAATTTGAATATTTCTGAGACGGCAAGGCAGTTGTATGTCCACCGGAATACGCTAGTATACCGGCTGGAGCGGATAGAAAAGGCGTTGGGGCTTGATATCCGTACATTTGAGGATGCAATGTTGTTTAAAATTGCATTAATGGTAATTTCCCATATGAATTACCAAAAGAGTTCCACGGAACAGGAAGTGGAAGGGGAAAATGAATAAGTGATGTGGAAGGGACAGGCGTTCCTTTAAAACCGTATGGATATGATTAATGGCATTTCCTAAAAACTATCTGGATATAAGATAAATTTGGTTTCCGTTTACAACAAAAAAGAACCCTTTTGTGCTAGGGAAAAGGATAGCCATAAGGAAATCCCAGGAAAAACCGATATATTATATAGTAGTAAATACAGGAAAGGGGAAGAGGCATGAAGATAGGAAACATAGCAGACAAAGATGCGGCTTTAAAAAGTAATTATGCCAATGTGCGCCAGGAAGACAAGGTAGGAAAAGAGCAGAAGGGAAAAGGGAAAGTGCAGAGCGTCCATGCTTCTGCCTTGAATTTGTTCCAAAATGGCATTGAGGACAAGAGGAAGAAGGCAATGCAGGATGCCATGGAATTTGTGAAACAGCAATTTGCATCTGATTCCAAAGTGGACGAAGTGATGGATGAATGCCGTGAACAAATCGCTGAAGGAAAAGAAGGAGCAGCCGCCGCGTCGGAGGAACTGAAGGCTATCCGTGAGCAGAAAGCGCAGTTAGAGGAAGAATATTCAGATAAGGACAATGAAGACTATCAGGCATATAAGAAAGACCTGGATGCTCAGGAGAAGCATTGGCAGAAACAATTGGAAGACAGCCAGTCTGTAATCTCTTCTTCTAGTGGAGCTATCCGGTCAGTGAAACAGGAAATCGTGAAGCAGCATGGGATGACTGACGCTTTGAAGGCAGAAGAAGACGCCATGGAGGCAGCAAGCAAAGAAATTATTGGCGCTCTTCTAGAAGAAGCAAAAGATACTGTGGAAGAAAAGTTAGAGGAAACCGTAGAGAAGGCAGAAGAGGCAAAGGAAGAGAAGGAAGAAGTAGAACAAAGCATGAAGGAAGCCCAATTGGAGCGGGAGAAGAAAGCCAAAGAAATCGAAGAAGAGTTAGAGAAACAGAGAAGGCTTAGGGAGAGCCGCCCAAATGTCAATAGGCCAGACTTAAATGTCCAGGATGCCTTAGGGAAGCAACAGGAAATCCTTGAGAACACCCAGCAGATTTTAGCAGAGCAATTCTTATTGCCAGAAGAAATCAAAGGGATTGTAGTAGATTTTAACCTTTAATGGAAGGAAAAAGAGAGTTCGCTATCTTGCGAACTCTCTTTTTGTATGGGCAAAAAGTTAATTAAAGCGTTGGCGCAGCCTCAGGCTGCTCGGTTTGCCCGTCCTGTTGCCCTAATTCTTCTTCCCGTTCCCCATTGACGGCCTTGTCAATGCTGTTGGGGGTATTTTCCACAGTATCATCAATTTGCATCTCTTCTGTAGGGGGCGTGCCTGTTGTCAACGGCCGTAGGTAAGAAATTTCATTGGAGCTGCGGAAGATTGTCTCAGAAGATCCCATTTGGTTGACCACAAGGGTATTTGGGCCTTCGGTAAAGTTGCTTAAGGAAATTTTCAATTCCGTATCACTGATAAAGGAAGTAGAAACCCGCCTCCCGTTGATAAAGACTTTGCTCCAAGGGGTAAAACTATTCCCGTATACATGAAGCCCGTCGGCTAACTCTTCTACCCGCTCTAATACGATATCCTGGACTCCCATTTGTAAATTGGATGCAGGGTAAAGGTCTTGCCCATGGTATGTATAGCGTTTCCCATATAAGATATCGTATTGAAGGAGTTCCATATCCCGAGAGGAACTGTCTGTCTCCTGGAATTCACCGCTTTGGTGGAAGGAGAACATAGTGCCTTCATGGATACCAGCCTGATTTGTTATAGCAGCAAGCAATTGATAGGAAGTCAAATCCTGATTAACTTTTTCCATGCCAAAGTTATTCCAGGTGGCATATTTGGTGCGAAAGATGCTCCCGTTTGACATGTCTTCATCGGTAAGCCCCATTGTGGGGAGGTGGTCGCCGAAAAATACAACGACAGTCTTTTCGTCACGTTTGGAAAGCATGTCAGTCAGGTTTGCAATAAATTTATCCACTTCATAAATCTCATTGGCATAGTATTCCCATTCGTTGTTCTTTGCCTCATTTTCAGCGCCAGTCACAGTGATTTCTGGGTTGGCTATTACTTTTTCTGTTGGGTAGGCGCCATGCCCTTGGACGGTGATGGTATATACAAAGTCCTGCTGCTCTGTAGAGTCAAGGGCTTTTTCTACCTCGCCAATCAGGATATCGTCTGTAGGCCATGTGCCGAGGGGCGTGTATTCCTGAATGTTCATCATTTCTTTGCTGATAAAGCTATCAAAGCCCATTTGGGTGAAGGCATTCCTGCGGCTGTAAAAGTTCCCGCCATTGTTATGTACGACATGGGTGCCATAGCCCAGGTTATTTCCAAGGTCAGAAGCAATGCTTTCACAGGAAGTGGACTTTAAGATGGTCTTGTAAGGGTATTCGCCCAAGCCAAAGTATTTCATACCCATCCCTGTCAAGATTTCAAATTCTGTGTTTGCAGTGCCGGCGCCTACAACTGGCACGGTCAGGTAGCCAGAGGAGTAGTTGTTGTAGAGGTTGTCAAAGTTCGGTGTTGGGTTTTTTGAAAAATTCAAAAAATTAACTTCTTTTGGGTCAATAAAAGATTCCAACAATACACAAATAATATTTGGAAGCTCGCTGGAATCGGAAGGGCTAACCTTCACTTTGGAGAGGGCTTCGTCCACGTTTTCCTGTGAGTAATCCCTAGGGGCCGGCATGCCTTGGTCTACCACGCTGGCAGAGAAACTATAGACAAACCCGTAATCCTCGTATCCCTGGGCGATATTCTCAAAATAGTCGGCAAGCACATTGTTGCTTACGGCCGCCTGGGTTACCATTGGGATAAAAAATGCGAAGCCGCCAATTGCAAGGATGCTTGCAACCCTGTTTTGCTTCCCTTGGTATTTAGGGCCTTTCTTCCATAGCACGATAATCCCTGCAGCAACAGAGGCAACCAGCAGGATTACCGCAAGGGCTTCCCCATTGCTGAAATAATTGCTCTGCATGGTAAACAGGTCGTTGATAAGCTTCAAATCGGTATAAGTGAAAGGGGTCACGCGTTTTGCAAGGATACATCCGTTGATAGTCCCTAAAAACAGCCATACCACGCTAATCAGCGTCCGCATCAGCGCCCTCCTTCGGAAAAAGTACACCAAATGCAGTGATGTGAACACAATCAGGGAGTTGTATAAAAATACCAGGCTCCGGTCAAACATAAAGATAAACGCATGGACAAAAGAGTGCCTGGAAATTGTCTCAATGGTAAAGCAAATGCTGCAGGCAAGCAGATAATGGAAAATTAAAGAGTAGCGGTTTAAGAAGGCCACCAGCTTCTCTTTTTGCTCCGGCTTTAAAAAATGCTTTTTCTCACGAGGCTTTCTTTTTTCCTGAAAAGCCTTGTATTTTGTTGTAAACTTTTGTAAAGTGTGTTTTGCAGTATGAAACATTTTGTCACCATCCTTAAGTTTATGTTGAAAATCCTATATTGTGAACTAATTGTAAACAAAATATGAATCTGGAATTTCCATAGCAAAGATTATCTTATTTTAGAAAAAAAGTCAACTCATAAACGTAAATTTTATACTTAAGATAATAAAAATTAAGAATTTCTTTATAAAATATAGGAACATGGCAATTCTCCCTATATTTGGGAAGGTTTGCCTGATAGGAAGGAAGGTTGTAAAGCATGGGAGAACATATAGTAAGCCAGGCGGGGATAGAGGAGTTTTTGGAAGAGGTAGGGAGGTCGGGAAGCGTTTTAGGGCTCTCTAGCGTCCAAAGGCTGATGGATGAATTGGGTAACATACAGGACAGGCTGAACATTATCCATGTGGCGGGGACCAATGGGAAAGGGTCGCTGTGTGCAATGGTTGCTTCTGTTTTAAAAGAAGCAGGGTATCGGGTGGGGGCCTATACTTCCCCATCCGTATTTGGGAGAAGGGAGCAGTATTTAGTGGATGGGGCGCCCGCCTCAGAGGAGGAGTATCTGGATATTTTTGGGACAGTGAAGGAGGCATATGAAAGGATAAAGGCAAAAGGGCAGGGGCTTCCCACTTTGTTTGAGGTGGAGACGGCGGCGGCCTTCCAGTATTTTTACCAAAAAAAATGCCAGATTGTTTTGCTGGAAGCTGGGCTGGGTGGAGCTGCAGATGCAACAAATATAATAAGGAAGCCTTTGGTAAGCGTACTAATGTCCATCAGCATGGACCATATGGGGGTTTTGGGGGAGTCGCTTGAGGAGATTGCCCAGGTAAAGTCTGGAATTATTAAAGGGCATGGGCAGGTGGTGGCAGTGGAGCCAGAGCATATGCAGGTGCGTAAAGCCATTGAAAAAAAGTGTGAAGAACAGCATGCCGCCCTTTGCTATGCGAAACCCAGCGAGGCAAAAGGGGTACACTGGGAGCAAGGGCGTTTGTGCTTTTCCTATCCAGGGTATGGACAGCTTCGCCTGTCCATGGCGGGGGCATACCAGGTAGAGAACGGCATATGCGCTATTAAGGTAATAGAAACGTTAAAAGGCATGGGCTGGGAAGTGGCTGCCAGCCAGGTTCGGCGAGGGCTGGAGGAAGCCAGATGGGAAGGCCGTTTTTCCGTGCTGTGCCGGGAGCCTTTGTTTCTGATGGATGGCGCCCATAATGCAGACGCGGCGAAAAAATTGCGTGAAACTATAAAAATGGGTTTTACAAATGGAAAAATAATCTATATAATAGGGGTACTTGCAGATAAAGAATATGGGAAGATTCTGAAAACCATGCTTCCTTTGGCATGGAAAGTATATACAGTTACGCCAAACCATCCAAGGGCTTTGGATGGCGCCGTGCTGGCAAAGAAAGCGATGCAGTGGCATTCGGACGCCGTATTTTGCAGGACAGTCCGGGAAGCAGCGGTAAAAGCCGCCGCTTGTGCAATGCGGGAAGGGGCGGTGGTGCTGGCATTTGGCTCCCTTTCTTATCTGGGCGAACTGAGGGAATCTGTGAAAGCTGGCTTTAAGGAGATATAAGGTATGATAGATAAAGGGAAAATAGAACAGGCGGTCACCCTTTTGCTAGAAGGGATGGGTGAAGATATCGGGCGGGAGGGGCTTAAGGAGACTCCCGGCAGGATTGCTAGGATGTATGAAGAAATTTTTGCAGGGATTGGGCAGACGCCAGAGGAATACCTAAGCAAGACGTTTTCTGTAGAGGAAAGCGGCATGGTGTTGGAAAAAGATATTGTATTCTATTCCACTTGCGAACACCATTTGCTTCCTTTTTATGGAAAAGCCCATATTGCGTACCTGCCAGCAGGGAAAGTCGTGGGGCTGAGCAAACTGGCAAGGGCGGTAGAAGTGTATGCCAGGCGCCCACAGCTTCAAGAGCGGCTTACAGTGCAAATTGCGGATGCATTGATGGAGTATTTGCAGCCGAGAGGGGTGTTGGTCCTGGTGGAGGCAGAGCATATGTGCATGACGATGCGCGGCGTGAAAAAGCCAGGCACCCAGACTGTGACGCTTGCCACCAGAGGGGCTTTTTCAGAAGATAAGCTCTTGCAGGAAGAATTTTGGCGCATGATGGGAAGGTAAGGATTTTGTTTTTGGAGGCAGGAAGGATGGAGCATAACATGAAGATAGGAAACAGAACCTTTGAGGCGGCGAAGCACACCTATATTATGGGAATTTTAAATGTAACCCCAGATTCATTTTCAGATGGGGGGAAGTTTAACAGCCCAGACCTTGCGCTGGCGCATGTCCAGCAGATGGTGGAAGAGGGAGCCGATATCATTGACATTGGCGGAGAGTCCACAAGGCCTGGCCATCAGCAAATTAGTGAAGAAGAGGAAATTGAACGGGCGGCCCCGATGGTGGAACTTGTAAAAAGCAGGTTTGATATCCCCGTATCCATTGACACTTATAAGGCAAAAGTAGCTAGAGAATGCCTAAAGGCAGGGGCGGACTTAGTAAATGATATTTGGGGCTTGAAGTACGACAAAGAATTGGCAGGGGTGATTGCTTCTTCTGGGGCGGCATGCTGCCTGATGCATAATAGGGGCCAGGCTGTTTACAATAACTTTATGGAAGAACTGAAATCAGACTTAAGTGAGACGCTGGAAATTGCATATGCTGCTGGGATTGCAAAGGATAAAATTATCTTGGACCCTGGCGTTGGGTTTGGGAAGGATTATAGGCATAACCTGGAAGCAATTTATAAAATCGGGGAATTACAAAGCTTAGGGCATCCCCTGCTGTTAGGGGTTTCTAGGAAATCTGTCATTGGCCTTACATTAGGCCTGCCTGTAACAGAACGGTTAGAAGGGACCTTGGCGTCTACGGTTTATGCCGTTATGGCTGGATGCGCTTTTGTAAGGGTCCATGACATTAAGGAGAACAAGCGTGCCATTCAAATGGCAGAAGCGATTCGGGAAGGGTGGCAGCAATGAATAGGGAACCGTCAGATAAAATCCACATTAAACATTTAGAAGTATTTGCGAAACATGGGGTTTTGCCGGAAGAGAACAGGCTGGGACAGAAGTTTTTGGTCAACGCAACCCTTTATGCCAATCTTAGGGAAGCAGGGTTAAATGACGATTTAACAAAGACCGTACATTATGGAGAAGCCTCACGCTTTATCACATCTTTTATGGTGAGCCATACATTTCAATTAATTGAGTCTGCTGCAGAGCAGATGGCGCGGGCAATATTACTGCAGTTCCCCTCCATCGAAAAAATTCAACTGGAAATTGAAAAGCCCTGGGCGCCCGTTGGGCTTCCATTGGAATCTGTCTCTGTGGAAGTGGAGCGGGGCTGGCATCAGGCATTTGTGGCAATTGGCTCTAATCTAGGGGAGAGGGAAGATTATATTGCATTGGGGCTGGAAGGGTTGGGAGCCTGCAAAGATTGTAAATTGGTGGGCGCGTCCCAAATCATTGCCACAAAACCTTACGGGGTAAAAGAGCAGCCAGATTTTTTAAATGGCGTAGTGGAACTAAGGACATTGCTAAATCCTTGGGAATTGTTGGAGGAACTGCACAAAATTGAGCAAAAAGCAGGGCGGGAGCGTTTGGTGCGCTGGGGGCCTAGGACCTTGGATTTGGATATTATTTTCTATGACGGCTGGGTGGTTGATACGAAAGAACTTCAAATTCCCCATCCAGACATGCACAACCGTGAGTTTGTGCTGCGGCCTTTGGCGGAGCTTGCGCCATATTTTTGCCATCCCTTAAACCACAAGACAGTAAGGCAGATGTTGGAGGAATTGGAAAGGGATTCCATAAAATCAAATGGGAAAGGGCTGTAAAAATGATAGATAGACAAAGCTTTGCCTATGAAAATGGAAAAGATGGGATGCGCGTCCTGCGGTGCTATGGGATAAGCGGCAGGGTGGTGGTCCCAAGGGAGTTAGAAGGGCTTCCAGTAACGGAGCTTGCGGACTATGCTTTTGCAGAAAGTCAGGAAGCGGAGCTGGGGCATGCCAGCGGCTTGCCCTGCATTTGTGGGGCGGCTTTGGAGGAATTGTGCCTGCCAGATACAATAAAGCGGTTAGGGAGGTATGTATTTTACAATTGCACCCAGTTCCACAGCCTGTCTTGTTACAGCAATATTGCATTTATGGGAGCAGGCGGGTTTACAGGGTGTGGGAACCTGGCATATCTTGCCATGCACCAGAAGGAAGGCGTTTCTTGCTTGCGGGAATTGCTGCAGGAACTGAAACAGGCTGTGGTTGTGGATTGCTATTGGGAACAACCGCAAATGCAAGGAGTTTCAAAAGTAAATTTGGAAGGCCAACCTTTCTGCCGTTTGGTATATCCAGAATTTTATGAGGAAGCGGTGGAGAATACCCCAGCCAGGATTATATCCACCCAAACCCACGGGATGGGCATTCAATACCGGAACACGTTTCGCAATACGCAGATTGTTTTTTCGGAATATGACAAATTATTTGAAACCGGAAAATATAATATGGATTTTACAACTATGGCAGAAATGTCTGTTGCAAGGCTTTCCTTTCCTTATGGACTGTCAGAGGCCAGCAGGCAGGCGTATGCTTCCTGGCTGCGGGGGCATATTAAGGGAGTAGCGGAATATTTTTTGGAACAGGGAAGTAAAGAAAGCCTGGGCTGGCTGGCGGAGTCTTTTGTAGGGACAAGGGAAGAACTTGAAATTTTGGTGCAGGCGGCGAACCAAATGGAACATACAGAACAGTTAAGCGCCCTGCTTGATACAATGCACCGAAGGTTCCCAGGGAAACGGAAACGTTTTACTTTATAACGGCGCTATTATATAAGGAAGGAACGGTATGTTTGAGGAAGCATTATTGGAGAAAGTGGATATCTGCAATGAAATTTTAAAGGATTGCAGGAATGAGTTATATTTAAATCTGCGTTTTCTGGATGTTGCGCTCCATAGCCTGGTTTTGGAGCCGTCTATGTCTTTGGGGGCGGCGACGGATGGCGCGGCGTTTTGCTATAACCCAGAATACCTTATAGAATTATATAAGGTTGGGAATGTGCAGGTGAACCGCTGTTACCTCCACAGTATCCTCCACTGCCTGTTCGGGCATGTCTGGAAAAAGCGGGAAGAGCAGGAGCTTCTCTATTGGAACCTTGCCTGTGACATTGCGGTGGAATATATTTTGGACGGGCTTCCTTTACGCTGCCTTCGCAATCCGCCAAAGCCTTACCGGCGGGCGGTATACGAGGGGCTGTTAAAAAAAATTCCAGTGATCCATGGGGAAGGCGTATTCCATTTATTGCAGGATGCAAATCCAGATATGCGTATTGTGGCAAGGATGGTGCAGGAATTTACAGTGGACAGCCATATGCTCTGGCAGAAAGATGGTTCTGGGCCGAAATCCCAGATAGAACAGCAAAACAGATGGGAAGATATCCGGGATAAAATGGAACTGGAACTGGATGTGTTTTCCAAGGAGGCGGCGGAAGGTTCCAAAGGGCTAAAAGATCAGCTTCGTGTGGAAAACCGCGAGCGGTATGATTACCGGGAATTCCTAAAGAAATTTTGTATCCTGAAAGAAGAGATGCAGGTGGATTTAGATAGTTTTGACTATATTTTTTACAATTATGGCATGGAATTGTATGGAAATATGCCATTAATTGAGCATCAGGAAACCAGGGAAGTGCAGAAAATCGAGGATTTTGTGATTGTGATAGACACATCCATGTCCTGTAAGGCAGAGCTGGTGCAGAAATTTTTGGAAGAAACTTATAGTATCCTAAGCCAGTCAGAGTCTTTTACCCGTAGGTTTTGCATCCATATTATCCAGTGTGACGAAAAGGTGCATTCTGATGTGGTGATAGAAAACCGCAAACAGCTTGCAGAATATATGGAACATTTTCAAGTGGAAGGGATGGGCGGCACAGACTTTCGCCCGGCATTTGCATATGTGGAATCCCTTCTTAAGAAAAAGTCCTTCCACAAGCTGCGGGGATTGATTTATTTCACCGATGGATATGGGGCGTATCCGTTGAAAAAGCCTGCGTATGACACGGCATTTGTGTTTTTCCATGAGGATTACCAGGATGTGGATGTGCCGCCCTGGGCAATTAAGCTGATTTTGGGCAGGGAAGAATTGCAGGCAAGGTAAGAAGATGGAACAAAGAAAAGGAAGCAGAGTATGAATATCAGAAGAACCAAGGAAGAAATCAAAAACACCATAGAAGCTTATCTAAAAAAGGACGCATATGGGCGCTATGAAATCCCATCCATCCGCCAGCGCCCGGTGCTGCTGCTTGGCCCTCCAGGCGTTGGAAAGACACAGATTATGGAGCAGATTGCCAAAGAATGTAAAATTGGGCTGGTGGCCTACACGATTACGCACCATACCAGGCAGAGCGCCATTGGGCTGCCGTTTATTTCCAAAAAGCAGTATGGGGGACAGGAATATGCGGTGACAGAGTACACCATGAGTGAGATTGTGGCCTCTATTTATGAGAAAATGGAGCAGACCGGGCTGAAAGAGGGGCTTCTGTTTATTGATGAAATAAACTGCGTGTCAGAAACGCTAGCCCCTGCTATGCTGCAGTTTTTGCAATGCAAATCTTTTGGCAACCATAAAATCCCAGAGGGGTGGGTGATTGTCGCTGCAGGGAACCCGCCGGAATACAATAAATCTGTCCGGGAATTTGATGTGGTGACGCTGGATCGGGTGAAAAAGATTATGGTGGAAGCGGATTTTGGGGTATGGAAGGAATATGCCTACCAGCAGGGGATGCATGGGGCGGTGGTTTCTTATTTGAATGCCAGGAAGCAGAACTTTTACCAGATGGAGACGACGGTGGATGGCAGGAATTTTGCCACGCCCCGGGGATGGGAAGATTTATCTGGCTTTATCCAGGCTTATGAAGGGCTTGGGAAAGCTGTGGACCGTGAGGTGGTTGGGCAGTATATCCAATTTCCCAAGATAGCCAAAGATTTTGCCAATTATCTGGAACTGTACAAGAAATACCAGGCAGATTATCAAATAGAAGAGATTTTCCAAGGCAGGTTAGATGAAATCCTTTTGAAAAAAATAGCCCATGCTTCCTTTGATGAACGGCTTAGCGTCCTTGGGCTAATCCTGTCAAGGGTAAACGAAGAATTGAAAAAAGCTGTGCAGTGGGAATCCTATATGGAGCGGCTGCAGTCTGGCCTGTTGGAATTTAAGTCGCTGACAGAAGCAGGCCCTGAGGGGTTGGATGGGCATCAGCTATTTTCCAATGTATGCCAGAAATTAAATTTAGAATATACAAAGCAAAAGAAGGCGGAATTGCTCACATGGGAGGAAGATAAACAATACCAAAGGCTGCTTCAGGCTATGGAACGCTTCCAGCAGGCATTAAAGCTGGAAGGGCTTGCGGGGAAACAAGAAGCATTCCTCTATGTGAAAGGGTTGTTTGGGCAGGAAAATAGCCAGTTTGAACAGCAGCAGGATAAAGCTTCCCAAACATTAGAATATGCCTTTGATTTCTTAGAAGGTGCTTTTGGCGCCGGGCAGGAATTAGTTATGTTTATTACAGAATTAAATTCTAATTACTATAGCGTGAAGTTTCTGCAGGACTGTAGCTGTGAACGGTATTATCAGTATAATCAGGAATTGCTTTTTGATGAAAAGCGCAGGAAATTGCTGGAACGGCTGCAATAGCTGTGGAAATTAAGAAGGAGGTTATATGAAAAAGTCAACGATTTTTTTTGATTTGGATGGAACGCTGGTCAATACGGAAGAGGGCGTAGGCAAAAGCCTGTGGTATTTAATGGAAAAATATGGGCTGGACAAGCCAGACAGGGATTCCATCCGGCGGTTTATCGGGCCGTTGGTCCCAGACGCCCTAAGGAAGGAATATGGGTTTTCTGAAGAGGAGGCCAGGAAAGCAGATTTCGTGTTCCGGGAATATTATGAGACAACTGGTTTGTTTGAGTGTGAACTGTTCCCAGGCGTGGAAAAGTGCCTGAAAGCCTTAAAGGAAAAAGGGTACCGCCTGATTGTGACTTCATCTAAGGAACAACTGCCCTGCCGCCAGATTTTGGAACGCCTTGGCGTGGCGCAGTATTTTGACATGATTGTGGGGGCCAGGCTGAAAGAAAATATAGGCACTAAGGTGGAAGTCCTTCGGGACGCAATGAAAAGCCTTGGCATTTCCAACAAAGAGGAAGTGGTGCTGATTGGCGACAGCCGGTATGACGCAATAGGCGCGAAAGAAGCTGGCATTGCATGCATAGGGGTCTCTTATGGGTTTGAGGAGGATTTTGGGCAGATGCGCCAGGCTGGGGTAACAGAAATATTTGACACATTAGAGGAAGTAGTGGATTATTTGGAAAGGAGTGCAAAAGATGAGCATTAAAATTGGGATTTTAGGTTATGGGAACCTTGGAAGGGGCGTGGAGTGCGCGGTTAAGCAGAATCCAGATATGGAGCTTGTGGCCGTGTTTACCAGAAGGGAGCCGGAAACTGTCTCCATCCTTACAAAAGAGGCAAAGGTGTGCAAGGTCTCGGAAGTAGAAGGGTGGAAGGGGAAAATTGACGTGATGGTCTTGTGCGGCGGAAGCGCGACGGACTTGCCAGAACAGACGCCAAAGTATGCGCAGTGCTTCAATGTGGTGGACAGTTTTGACACCCATGCAAGGATTCCAGAGCATTTTGCAAATGTGGATGCAGCCGCAAAAGCAAATGGGACGGTTGGAATTATATCTGTAGGCTGGGATCCAGGGATGTTTTCTTTAAGCCGTATGTATGCCAACGCTATCCTTCCAGAAGGGAAAGATTATACATTTTGGGGGAAGGGCGTCAGCCAGGGGCATTCGGACGCCATCCGCCGGATTAAAGGCGTGAAAAATGCGAAACAGTACACAATCCCGGTGGAGGGCGCTTTAGAGTCGGTACGCGCAGGGGAAAATCCAGAGCTGGCTACCCGTCAGAAGCATACGAGGGAATGCTTTGTTGTATTAGAAGACGGGGCTGACGGAGCAAAGGTGGAAGAGGAAATCAAAACGATGCCCAATTATTTTGCAGATTACGACACCACCGTGCATTTTATCAGCGAGGAGGAATTGCAAAAGGAGCATAGCGGCATCCCCCATGGAGGCTTTGTCATCCGTTCTGGGAAAACCGGATGGGGGCAGGAACATAGCCATGTTATTGAGTATAGTTTGAAGCTGGACTCTAATCCAGAATTTACAGCGAGCGTGATTGTGGCATATGCAAGGGCTGCTTACCGTTTGGCTAAGGAAGGGCAGAGCGGGTGCAAGACAGTATTTGACATTGCCCCGGCTTACCTGAGCATGGAAAGCGGGGAGGAGCTTCGGAAAAACTTGCTGTAGGGCATATTGCCTGAAAATAGAAACGGTTATTAATTTTCCCCGAAAGTTGCCGATATGTACCATAGCTAAGGATGGCATTTATTTCTATGGAAAATGGAAATAAATGCCTGTTTTGTTAAAGGAGGAAAAATTATGTTAAGCAAGGTACAGGGCAATACAAGGAACGGGTATTTTACACAGGCGTCGGCAGAATACGCAAATGGGATGGACCCAAAGGGAGCGGGAAGCTTTTGCGGGATGTTCCAAAAAGAATGCGCTGAGAAGGAAAAAGAGAAGCTTTTGGACGAGGTGGGCCGTTCCCCGGAGGAATACAAGGGGTATGGGGCAAATGGGATGTGGAATGGCAGTATCCCTAATGTGCATTTAGAGGATCATGGCGCTGACAGGCATTTCGGGCAGGCTGGGCAATCTGGGAATCTGGATATTATGGACAGCATACCAGAAGATATGAAGGATGAGGTGGTAAAAAAGCTGCTTGGGGACCGGAATGCGCCATATTCTATCCTGGCGGATGAAAACGGCCAGATAAGCTACAATGGGGTAATGTTCCAGTGTGATTTTGAAAAGAACAGGCTGTGCCTGGGGGATGTGTCAAATCCAGACAACTGCTTGAATATCCCATTGGAAAAAGGCGGCTGCCTGTTGGTGAACCGGGATAATATTGACGGGCTTATCCAGGCAATCGGCATGTTTTCCCCAGGGGACGTCAACCGGATTATGCGGGCGATTGCGCAGGACGCCAAGCTGCAGCAGGTAAAATATGAGATTGAGGATAAAACCAGCGGGGAACAGGTGCTGGCAAGTAAGGATAAGGAACCCGGAGGGGCAAAGGCGCTGAACCGGGCAAAGGAAGGAGAACATGAATCAGAGAAATAACCCCTATAGCAATAGCGCGATATTTAAATCGTGGAATGTAATTTACCCAGTGTTTATCTATTTTGTGGTGACAAACCTGGCAATGTCGCTGTTTGCCATGCTGGCGTCTTTTCTGGGGGCGGACATCCAGAAACAATATATGGCTTTGCAGACAGCGACAGTGGCGGTGACGATCCCCTTTATTGTCCGTTATTACCAGAGGGATCGAAAAGAGCCTACGGTGTTTTGGGAGCATATGGGCAAAGAATTCTCTGGGAAGTCCACTGCCCAGATAGCCGTAAACGGTTTGTTGATGTTTCTGGCAGGGGCAATCCTTGGCATGGCATTGAACAACGCCCTTGCTTTGACTGCCTTAGAGGAAATTTCAGAGGGGTACCAGGAAGCGGCGGGGCATTTCTTTTCTGGCGGGATATTTTTTGAACTGCTGGGGGCATGCCTTTTGACGCCATTTTTGGAAGAGCTTCTTTATCGGGGCGTGGTGTATGGAAGGCTTTGCGATTTGATGATACTGAACAATGAGGAGAAAACAGAGGCAGGGACAAAACGGGAAAAGAACAGCCGGATGTTAGCCATGGTTTTTTCCGCGCTTTTATTTGGCGTATTGCATATGAACTTAGTGCAGTTTGTCTATGCAGGGGCGTTGGGCATCCTGCTGGCATGGTTTATGGAGAAATCCGGGCATTTTTATGGTGCGCTGCTTGCGCACATAGGGGCGAACCTAATATCTGTGCTTCGGGTTGAGACAGGGCTGTTTGGCTGGGCGGAGCAGGACAGGAATGTATTTCTGGGGACAACTGTGGGGCTTGCCCTGGCAGGGGGCGTGCTGCTGGTGGCAATCCAGTTCGTGAACCGTAAGAGATAGTGTGAAATATAAAGAGGCGCAGATTGCAAAATGAAAGTTTATCGCTTTGCAATCTGCCTATGAGTAGGGAATCCCGCTTGCGGGATTCTTTTTTTATCTTATAGAAAATTCCTTGTTACTGTGAAGTGTTAAAGTATATAAATTTCCTATAAGATAAAAAATTATGCGCAGCTCGCGGAGAGGGAATTTATTGCTACGCAATCCGCTCGCGCGCGGAGAATGCGCTGTGCGCATTCTTTGTTCCCGCAGCCGCGCTTCGGCGAGCCAGACTCTTTGCTTTTGTAAAAAATAAAAATAAAGTAATTGTTATAATTGACAGAAAAAGTAGTATTTGTTATAGTGAAATCAGTTAAAATATATAATAACCGAATTAATATATAGAGAAAAGGAGGTAGTACATATGTTATTCCAGACTACATCAGATCACGAAGCGTTACGGGCGAAAATCCGTGCCTTTGCGGAAGAGGAAATCAAGCCTATTGCATTTTCCCTGGACCAGGAAAACCAGTTCCCAGATGAGGCGGTGAAAAAGCTTGGCGAAATGGGGCTTATGGGCATCCCTTATCCCAAAGAGTACGGAGGGGCGGGGCTTGACATCACAAGCTATGCTATAGCAGTGGAAGAGCTTGCAAGGGTAGATGGGGGTTCCGGCGTAATATTGTCCGCCCATGTTTCCCTGGGGTCATTCCCAATTTTTGCTTTTGGCAATGAAATGCAGAAGCAGAAATACCTTATTCCCCTGGCAAAAGGGGAGAAGATTGCAGCGTTTGGGCTGACGGAGCCGAATGCAGGGTCAGACGCAGGGGGTACGGAGACAACTGCCCTGGACAAAGGGAACTATTACCTTTTAAATGGAGGGAAAATCTTTATCACTAACGCGCCCAAGGCAGACACTTATGTGGTGTTTGCAGTGACTACGCCAGATATCGGCACCCGCGGGATATCTGCCTTTATTGTGGAGAAAGGCTGGGAAGGCTTTGAATTTGGCGACCATTATGACAAAATGGGCATCCGTTCCTCTACTACGGCGGAGCTGATATTTAATGATGTAAAAGTTCCCAAGGAAAATCTTTTGGGCAAGGAAGGGGAAGGGTTCAAAATTGCAATGGCAACCTTAGACGGCGGGCGTATCGGGATTGCTGCCCAGGCGCTTGGGATTGCCCAGGGCGCTTTTGAGCAGGCTTTGGATTATGCCAAAGAACGCGTCCAGTTTGGGAAGCCGATTGCTGCCCAGCAGGGAATTTCCTTTAAACTTGCGGATATGGCGACAAAACTGCGCTGCGCCCGTTTTCTTGTGTATTCCGCGGCAGAATTAAAAGAAGCCCATAGCCCATACGCGATGGAAGCGGCTATGGCCAAAATGTATGCATCTGACATTGCATTGGAAGTTACAAACAGCGCAATGCAGATTTTTGGCGGCACTGGCTTCTTGAAGGGCATGGATGTGGAACGTATGTACCGTGATGCAAAAATCACTACAATATATGAAGGGACCAATGAAATCCAGCGTGTGGTAATTGCGTCTAACCTAATTGGGAGGATGCCGAAGGATTCTAAGGGTGGCGGCGGCCGTTCTGCAGCCAAAAAGCCAGCGCCAATTACAGGGGTCCGCAAAGGGCATATGTTCCGGGAAGGCGGGGCGAAAGAAAGGGTAGACGCCTTGGTGGAAGCCCTGAAAAAAGATGGGCATGACTTCACTGTAGGCATTCCGGCAGATACGCCCATTGCCCAGGCGGAGCGTGTTGTTTCTGCAGGCAAAGGCATTGGCAGCAAAGAGAACATGAAATTAATAGAGGACCTTGCAAAAGCGGCAGGAGCGGCAATCGGTTCTTCCCGTCCAGTGGCGGAGACTTTGAAATATGTGCCGTTAAGCCGCTATGTTGGGATGTCTGGACAGAAATTCAGAGGGAACCTTTACATTGCCTGCGGGATTTCCGGGGCAGTCCAGCATTTGAAAGGGATTAAGGACGCGTCCACGATTGTGGCAATCAACAAAAATGGGAATGCCCCGATTTTCAAAAACTGCGACTATGGAATTGTGGGGGACGTGAATGAAATCCTTCCACTTTTGGCAGAGGCATTGGATACAGGCGAGAAGCAGCCAGCGCCTCCTATGGTAAAAATGAAACGTCCGCCAGTCCCCAAGCCAACGCCAATTGGTAAAAGGTATGTATGCAGCGGATGCGGCTATGAGTATATCCCAGAAGAGGGGGATGAGGATTCCGGCGCAGCCCCAGGGACGCTTTTTGAAAAACTTCCAGATGATTGGGTATGCCCAGAGTGCGCAGAGGGCAAAGGCCAGTTTATCGAGAGTTAACATGCGGGCAGGAAAATAATAGGATGCAGTGAAAAGGCAAAAGGAGGAAAGAATATGTATTGTGTACGAAGCGTTACGGAAGACTTGTACTGGGTCGGCGCCAATGACCATAGGCTCCACCTGTTTGAAAACATCCACCCAATCCCTTATGGTGTAAGCTATAATGCGTATCTGCTGATGGATAAAGAAACTGTCCTTTTTGACACTGTGGACTGGTCGGCATGCCGCCAGTTGATGGAGAATTTGGACCATGTGCTGGATGGGCGCCCGCTGGACTGGCTGGTAGTCAACCATATGGAGCCGGACCATGGGGCTTCGGTCGAACAAATTTTATTGCGTTACCCCAAAGTAAAAGTGATTTCCACAGAGAAGTCCTTTATGCTGATGCGCCAGTTTGGGTTCCATCCAGATGCCCATGAATGCATTACAGTAGCGGAAGGGGACACCCATTGCTTTGGGAGCCATACGGTGACCTTTGTCGAGGCTCCTATGGTGCATTGGCCGGAGGCAATGGTAACTTTTGACACTACCAATGGCGTGCTGTTCTCAGCAGATGCTTTTGGCTCCTTTATTGCGCTGGATGGCAAGCTGTTTGCAGATGAAGTGGACTTTGACCGGGACTGGATTGATGAAGCCCGCCGCTACCTGACGAATATTGTAGGGAAATATGGCCCGCACATCCAACTCCTTTTGAAAAAGGCAGGGGGCATATTAGACCAGATAAAGTATATCTGCCCGCTCCATGGGCCTGTGTGGCGTAAGGACTTAGGGTATTTTATAGACAAATATGACAAATGGAGCCGTTATGAGCCAGAAGTGAAAGGCGTTATGATTGCATATGCTTCTATGTATGGGAATACGGAAGGCGCAGCCCAGGCATTGGCAAGCAGGCTATGTGAAAAAGGATGCACAGATGTGGCGGTGTATGATGTGTCTAACACCCATGTGTCCGATTTGATCTCGGAGGCATTTAAATACAGCCATATTGTCCTGGCTTCTGTTACTTACAATTTGGGCATTTACCCGGTGATGCATAACTTCCTTATGGACATGAAGGCGCTGAACTTGCAAAAACGTACCTTTGCCCTGATTGAAAATGGTTCTTGGGCATGCAAGTCTGGGGATTTGATGCAGAAATTTATTGATGAGGAGTTAAAGGACATGACTGTCCTAAATGAAAGGTTAAGCATTGCCTCCTCTATGGGCGCAGACAAGAACGTTGATTTGGACGCGCTGGCAGAGGCGATTATTGAGTCTATGAAAGAATAAAAATTGGGATGTGTCGGTTGTGTCCCACTATAAAAAGAACCCGTGCGCGGGTTCTTTTTTAAATTCCTGGATATAGGGTATGCTATCCTTACAGTTTCGTATCACAAGCAAAAAGAAAAATGCAACATTTCTAGCAATAATGTTGCATTTTCCTTTACAGTTCTTATATCGGAGACAATCTGAAAAACTTTACCCCTAAAAATCATTTTTTTAATCCCCCATTAAAATCAGTTTATAGTAAGTCAATCCCCATAAAAATGGAGTCCCTTTCATCCTGTGCAATCCCCAAATATTTCTTTGTCACAGCATAGGAAGAATGGTTAAAAATTTCCATCAAAAGGGCAGGCGGGACCCCCTGCTTCCAGGCATGGTAGCCAAAAGTCTTGCGCAGGGAGTGGCAGCTTACATGGGAGGTGTGCAATGTCTCCTCAGCAGCCTTTTTCATAATGCGGAACGCCTGGGACCGGCTTAGGGGCTTGGTATAATTCGTCGCCTTTGTAAAGATATAGTCGGACGCCTTGGGGTTGCGGCTTTTGCGGTAACGATCCAGCGTTTTTTGTAACTGGCAGTTTAATGCCACAATATTCTCTTTTCCCGTCTTGCCTTCTTTTAGGGATACATGCCCATGGAAGCATTTCCTCTCAAAGTCATACACATCCCCCCAGTTTAGGTTCAATATATCGCTAATGCGAAGCGCGGTATGCAGCCCAAATGTGACCAATGCATAATTCCGTAAGTTAGGGTGGAGATTCTGATAGTAATCTAAAAACTTCCTTAGTTCCTCTTTTTCTCGGATCGGTTGTGTTGTTCCCATAATTCAATTCCTCCATTCTGCAACATTATTGCTAGAACTGTTGTAAAAGTTTCCTAAGCCAGCCGTTGGTTCTGAATGTGCTTAACAAATTTTACCATGGGGGAACCCATAAAGAGGAACAGGAGGTCCATTATGTTGAAATTATCAGTAAAGCCGGGGGAGTATGTCCTGATTGGGGACGACATTAAGCTGGTGTTCACCGGGGGCAGCTCCAACAACCTGAGGGTCTTGATTGACGCCCCAAGGGCATACAACATTGTCCGCAGCGGGGCGCTGGACCGCTATGGGATGGCTGCAGGGCCGGGGAACCAGGTGGAGCATTACCGGGACAGGGAGCTTTCCCCAGAGGCAAAAGCAAAAATCAAGGCGATCCTCATGGCGGAGCGCAAGAAGGCGCGCCGGGAAGGGCGGCAAATGGCGGCAAGGTAATAATGCAGCAAAACCCAAAATGGCTGCTTTATTATAAACAGAACCCAAAGGAAGGGTTCGGCGCGCGCAAACGGACTTGCGGCGCAAGCCATAAATGACAAGGAGGAAAATATTATGGTAGTACAACACAACATGCAGGCAATGAACGCAAACAGGATGCTTGGGGTAACCACAAGCGCGCAGGCAAAGTCAACGGAGAAGCTGTCATCTGGGTATAAGATCAACAGGGCAGCGGACGATGCGGCAGGATTGACCATATCCGAGAAGATGAGGAAGCAGATACGCGGGCTTGACCGTGCCTCCACCAACGCGCAGGACGGCGTGTCGGCAGTGCAGACCGCGGAGGGGGCGCTGACAGAGGTGCATTCCATGCTGCAGCGCATGAACGAGCTTGCAACCCAGGCTTCCAATGGGACCAACGCTGAGTCTGACCGGGACGCCATCCAGGCAGAGATTGAGCAGCTTACCACAGAGATTGACCGTGTGGCTGAGACAACCAAGTTCAACGAGATTTACCTGCTGAAAGGGGATAAGGGAGGGGCTACCAAGACGCAGACCGTTGCAGCCCATGATGCAGGCCTGAAAGGCAAGTTGACAGATATGGGCGGCGGCTCGACGACCTTTGAATTAGAAAAAGCTCTGGAGAATGGCGATAAGGTTACGATTGGTGGAAAAGAATACACCATTGGCACATCCGAAAACCATAAGGAAGCTGGCGAGCTGAACACTTCCGTCGATGGGTATGAAATATCTACAAATACGCTCTTTACAACACAGGCATTAACTGCAGGCGACAGTGTGTCATATGCTGGAAATACTTATACCTTGACAGATAAAATTGCAGCCAGCGACATTAACTGGGCGGCAAACGATACGGTAACAATTGGGGAAACTACTTACACCATTGCTGCCGGGAATGGGGCGCCTACAATTACCAATCCTACAACCGGTACGGTTGGGCTGGATAATGTAGAAAAATTGGTTGCAGACGCTCTGGCAGAAGGAAAGCAGGTTACAAGCACTAAATTCCATACTGATGTTACAGACAAAACCTCTGCCACAACTACGGACACAGCTATAACAAATAAGACTACAATTGTCGCTTCTTTGGAAAAAGGTGAGGTAAGTTCTGCCCAGCTTAAAAATGTGGATGTAGAAACCCTTGCCAAAGCTGGCGCAGGGACAGGCGGCACAACAGGGGCAGTTTTGAGCGCAGGTGACAGCGTAACAATAGGCGGCGTTACTACAATAGCTACTGAAGCAGCTCCAGCATCTGCAAAAGATACCTATGATGCAGTGAATGCTTTGGCAGTTGGAGGCACTGTAACCGTTGGAAGCGGCACAGAACAGGTTACTTATACGATTGTAGATGAAGCAGATGTAGATGAAGAAGCTTTTAAGCTTACAAAGGATGCGATCTTAGCTAAAATCCATGATGGGGACAAAATTAGCACAGATGGCGGAACGAATTTTACTACGGTAATCGGCGACATTGCCCTGCCAGAAAATAATGATAAGGTAATCAGCGCCAAGGAAGCTTATGCCATGATGGAAGAAGAATTACAGAAAGCTTCCAGCATCGGCACAGATGTGGCGGCTACAGTAACGAACAATGGCGATGGCAAATTCACTATCACACAAGGAAGCGTGGAAGTGAAAGAGTCCCTGTCCTTCAACCTCCATGTAGGTTCAGATGCCGATATGACCAATAAAATCACCGTTGACATTGATGCCATGGATGCAGCAGGACTTGGCGTAAAAGGGTTAAATGTGTCTGACGACAGCGGGAATTCTGCAACTTATGCAATTGACGCCATTGCAGACGCGATCTCTAAGGTATCCGCACAGCGTTCCGCCCTTGGCGCGGTACAAAATAGGTTAGAGCATACAATTGCCAACCTGGATAATATTGTAGAGAATACCACGGCCGCAGAGTCCCGTATCCGTGACACTGACATGGCAGAAGAGATGGTGGAATACAGCAAGAACAATATCCTTGCGCAGGCAGGGCAGTCCATGCTTGCACAGGCGAACCAGTCAACCCAGGGCGTATTGTCATTGCTTCAGTAATTGCATAGTAAAAAGAAAGCTTTTCAGGGGCTGCACGCAAACCATAGTGCAGCCCCTGCGAAAACTGTTTTTTATCCAATATAAAAAGAAACTGGGGAATCCCCAGCTTCTTTTTATATGTTTCGTAGAATTATTATTTGGTGCCGTCGTCCTCTGTCTTTGTTTCGGTATCAACCTTGGCGCTTTCCCCAGCCCAATCGTCAAATTTCTTCATAACTGCATCGTATGTCCTCTGGGAAATGCTGGGTAATTTGGAACCCCATGCCCCTGTAGCAGCCTGGAAGCCCTTTTCAAAAGCTTTGCGCATCTCTTCGATCTTAGAAGAGTCGCCGCCAGTTAAAGCCTTTGCAAATTCAACGATACGGTCGGAGGTCTGTTCTACGCCCCAATACCCATCCTCTGCAATGTCAGCCTTTGCCTGTGCCTTTACGTCAGCGCTTACGGTAAATTTGCCGCTTGCAAGGAATTTCCACATGTCGTCAGCCTGGCCAATTTTTGTCCCCTGGCTGGTCATCATCTTTTCTACCAGGCTCCTAAGCTGTGCAGTCCTGGCCTCAGCGTCTTTCTTTAAACGTGAAACAATTTCATCTTTGGAATAAATGCCGTTGTTTGATGGCTTGGTGGTGTCGCCCTTTTCATACACAACGCCTTTGTCAGCAGTAGCTGTGTTGGAAGTGTTTGTCTTGTCAGCAGCTTGAGTGTTCTGCTGAGCTGCTGTGGTTTGATAAGCCGCGGTACTGTTATTTACGTTATTTACACTATTTACGCTCATAGTCTTGCCCCTCCTTGGCAGAAAAAATCTGGTTATCCCTAACCTATTTATGGTTGCTCTTGTCATTTATATCGGAAATAAGAGGAAAAAATTAACACATGTTTTCATTATTTTGCATTTTGCACTTCCCGGATAAAATCATAATTGCTGTCTTTTGCCTCCACAAACCCAGTGACCGGGGTCGTGATTCCAGAAAAATCTTGGAACCGGAGGAACGCTTCCTTGATCCGCTGAATATTGCCAGGATCCATATTTTTGCTGAAGGCAATGGCGTCTTTTTGGATATTCCCCGTAGTGGAAATAATGTTTATGTTGGACATGTCTGCCCCGGAATGCTGCATTTTCTCAAACGCTTCATTGTAAGTTGCGCCCGCGTCAAATTCACCGTTGATAACGCCTAAGATTACCTGGTCGTGGCTGCCTGCAAAGGAAACGCTGGAAAAAATAGATTCTGGGTCGTAGCCGGCTTCTTTGATGCTGTGCCGTGCGTATAGATAGCCGGAAGCGCTGTTTTTGTCCACATAGGCGAAAGTCCTGCCCGGCAGGCTGTCCAAAGAGCTAATGCCGGAATCGTTTCTGGCAATGATGTACCCATTGTAATAGTCTTTGCCGTTAATTAACGGGGTTGCGACTGGGACGAGCGGCGTAAGCTCTGCCGCAGTAATATAGGCGAACGGGGAGAACCAGCCGCCGTCGATTATGCCTTTTTTTATCTGTTCCCCAAGGGAATGGTAATCTTTTACGATAATAATCTTAATCTTTAAGCCCAGGCTGTCAAAGATGCGCGCCAGTACGGGCTGGTACATATTCTTAATGTCGTTGGGGGAAGTAAAAGGATTGATGCCGATTACAATTTCATCTTCCCCTTTGATGGAACACATGCTGTATTGCAGGTTTTCACACATAGAGCTTATATTGTCACAGCAAGAGAGCAAGGTGTCTGTTTTTTTCTGGTGCTGGGCAATCAGTTCAAGGGAACCATGGGACTGGTTGGCAGAAGTGGAGATTGTGTCTGCCAGCTTGTCTAGGGCGTCCTTCACATCCGCTGAGACTTCCACGTTTGTCTGGGAAACAGCAGTCAGGTCCTCCATATTCTTTTTGATATCTGTCAGGGAACCATGGGTCCCTTTAAGGATATTTACAGTGCTTTCCACAAACCCGTTGAGCTTCTGGATTGTGTCCTCAGAGTGCTTGGCGGAGTCATGGCTGTTTTGGATATTCTCTTCTAGTTCTTTTACAATCTCTTCGATCTCATTGATAAAAGAATCCGTCTCATCCGAAAGCTTCCCCACTTCCCCTGCGACTATGGCGAAAGCTTTGCCAGCTTCCCCTGCATGCGCGGCAGTGATGGAGGCGTTTAACGACAGTAAGGTGGTTTCTTCTGAAATATTTTTAATGTATTCCACAATCTTATGGATATTTTGGGAAGACTCCAGGAGCTTTAGGTTTGTTTCCTGGGTAATCCGCAAAGTTTCATTCAAATCACGGAGCATGCGGTAGGTGTCTTTGATGGTTTCGTTTTTTTCCGTAATATGGTGAAGCACAGTGTCCGCCTGTTCTTCCACTAACTGGATATGGGCGTTCATTGTCTCGCTGTTTTGGTTCACCTGCTGGATCTTTTCTTCTACAAAAGTTGCCTGTTCCAGGTTCTCAGCAGAAGAGTCCACAATTTTCTGGTTGTGGCTGACTAAAGTGGAGAAAGCTTCTTTGTTTTGTTTGGCAATCCAAAGAAGGTGTTCGGTGTCAAACCCAAGGGTTTCCAGCATATTGCTGATTTCTGCAATTGTCTTCTGCTGTTCCTCCATGGAAAGAACATGTTTTTGGGGTTTTGCCGCGGTATCCTGCTGCGGCTGGCTCTGTTTCGTTAAAAAATTTTTAAACAAATCACTCGTTCCCTTCCATCAAAGTACGCCGCTATGCGCGGACAATATATTCCAGATCCAGTATAGCAGGAAGAGGTGAATTTCGCAAGGCTTCATATTATGGGATATGTCAAAATGGCTCGAAAAAGTTCGTTTCCCAGGGCAGAAATGATTGACTTTTCAACAAAAAAATGTTTAACTAATAAGAAAGAATGTATACAAAATACAGGGGAAGTACAATGTTTGAATTGAGATTGAAAGCGCTTGCTAAAATAAACCTTGGCCTGGATGTTATAAGGCGCAGGGAAGATGGGTACCACGAAGTGAAAATGGTGATGCAGACGATTGGCATTTATGACAAGATTATCTTGCGTAAGACGAAGAAGCCAGGGATTCGGGTAAAGACAAATTTGTATTATCTTCCAGAAAATGAAAATAATTTGGTTTGGCAGGCGGCAAAGCTTTTGATGGATGAATTCCACATCCAGGAAGGGGTGTCCATAGACCTGCAGAAATTTATCCCGGTGGCGGCAGGGATGGCAGGGGGGAGTTCAGACGCGGCCGCAGTGCTGTTTGGGATGAACCGGATGTTCCATCTGAAATTATCGAAAGAAGGGCTGATGCGCAGGGGGGTGGCCATTGGGGCGGACGTGCCTTACTGTGTCATGCGGGGGACTGCCCTGGCAGAAGGGATAGGGGAACAACTCTCAGCGCTGCCCCCTATGCCCCAATGTAAAGTGCTGGTTGCAAAGCCCCCTATCAGCGTGTCCACGAAATTTGTGTATGAGAACTTGAAACTGGATGGCGCAGCCGTGCATCCAGATATTGATGCCCTGGTGGATAGCCTTAACAGGGGGGACTTACCGGGGGTGGCTTCCCATATGGGGAATATGCTAGAGACTGTCACAATCCCCAATTATCCGGTGATTGCGCAAATAAAAGAAGAGATGGTCAAGGAAGGGGCGTTAAATGCCATGATGAGTGGGAGCGGCCCTACGGTATTCGGGCTGTTTGACCAGCCAAAGCTGGCGGAACAGGCATACCATAAATTCAGGAAGGGGGATATGGCCAGGCAGGTGTACCTGACGGATATTTACAATAATTTTGGAAAAGAGAGGTAGAGGATGACGGACAAGCTGGAATTAAATACGAATGCATACCTTCCATTGCGGGACGTGGTATTCCATACCTTGCGGGAGGCAATTTTAAAGGGAGAGCTAAAGCCAGGGGAGCGGTTGATGGAGCTGCAGCTTGCGTCCAAACTGGGGGTGAGCCGTACCCCAATCCGGGAGGCAATCCGTATGCTGGAGTTAGAAGGGCTTGCGGTGACTATGCCCAGGAAAGGCGCAGAGGTTGCTAAGATGACGGAAAAGGATATGGAGGATGTCCTGCAAATCAGGAAAGCATTGGATGAGCTGGCGGTGGGGCTTGCTTGTGACAATATGGGCGAAGGGGAGCTAAAGGACCTTTTTGCAGCATTGAAGAATTTCGAGGAAAGCACCCGAAGCGGCGATGTGAAGCAAATCGCCCAGGCAGACGTGGAGTTCCATGACGCCATTTACCAGGCGGCGGACAACCCTAAGCTGGTAAATATGTTAAACAACCTTCGGGAACAGATGTACCGTTACCGGGTAGAATATTTGAAAAATGAAAGCGTATACCCCAGGCTGGTCCAGGAGCATCAAGAGATTTATGAGGGGCTAAGGCGCAAAGACAAGGAGACGGTGGTGGAGATTGTAAGCCACCATGTGGAGAACCAGGAGATTGTGGTGAAAAATATTATCCTGGAACAGGAATAAAAAGGAAAATACGGGAAAATATAATAGTAATACAAGATAGGATAAGCGATGTGGGCTTATCCTTTTTTATTCTATAAGAAAGGCCTTGCCAAGCAAAAGCGTGAAAATGCCTTCCTAATAGAATAAAAATAATATGCGCGCTCGTGCGGGAGGAAGACGCCGCGAAAGCGACCGCACTCGGCGCAGCAAAGTTAATGATAAGGAGGGTGGCATGGCAGTTCAGGTCAGCACAGATTTGGAAGAAAATATCAGGCAATTTGAAACATTATTTTCCGATTGCGCAGACATAAAGAAACGCAGGATTAAGGTTGGGCAGAAGTTAGGGAAAGAATGCTATATTGCATACATTGAGGTTGCGATCAGCAATACAGATTGGAAAAACTCGGCAGTGGGCAAACTCCTTAAGACATTACGGAGCCTTCCAGAGGATGGGCTTGTCCATTATGTGGAGCAGAATGTGGAAGATATTTCCGATTCCCAGCCTTTTAGGACGATTGAGGACGCGGCTCAGGGGATGCTCACCGGCGACGCCCTGTTTTTCCTAGAAGGGTATGCAAGCGCGCTGAAAATCCCGGACAAAGGCTACCCAGGCAGGGGCGTGTATGAAACGGAGTCGGAAAAAGTAATCCGCGGGTCTAACGAGGGGTTTTCAGAATCGGTTAAATTGAATACCGCATTGATACGGAAACGGCTGCGCAGCCCCCATGTGAAGGTAAGGGAAAGCTTTGCAGGGAAGCGGACCCATACCAATGTGGATTTGGTTTATATGAAAGATTTAATTTACCCAGGGATGTTAGAAGAGGTGGAGAAAAGGCTGGGGGAATTTGAGATTGACGGGGCGTTGGACAGCGGGATTATTGAGCAGCTTACCGAAAAAAGAAAGTATTCCCCATTCCCCCAGTTCCAGACCACCCAGCGGCCGGACAGGGCGGCGATGGCGATTTTGGAAGGGCGCATTGTGCTGCTGTCTGATAATTCCCCGGTGGCGTTGATTCTTCCCGCCACTTACAATACGTTTATCCAGACCAGCGACGATTATTACAGCCGGTGGGAAATCGCTTCCTTTACAAGGGCATTGCGTTACCTTGCCTCATTCCTTGCCATGGTGTTCCCAGGTCTGTACCTTGCCATGACAAATTTCCATACCCAAATCCTTCCTACGGATTTGCTTTTATCTTTGGCGGCGGCAAGGCAGGGCGTGCCATTTCCGGCAGTGGTGGAAATTATATTGATGGAGCTGGCGTTTGAGCTGCTGCGGGAGGCCGGGGTGAGGCTTCCGGGAGCTAATGGGAATACCATTGGGATTGTTGGCGGGCTGATTATTGGGCAGGCGGCGGTGGATGCAAATATTGTAAGCCCTATTGTAGTGATTGTAGTGGCGCTGACTGCCCTTTGTTCTTTTGCCGTGCCGAATGAAGAATTTGCAACTGCGTTCCGAATACTGAAATTTTTGTTTATTTTCCTTTGCGGGTATCTGGGGTTCTTTGGGTTTTTGGTGGGCATCCTTGGCGTCTTAATCCACCTGTCCCAATTGGAAAGCTTTGGGATCCCGTACCTGGCGCCTTTTGTAGGGGCGGACTTAAACGGTTACCGGGACGAGCGGGACACGTTTTTCAGGCTGCCGCTGGATTTCTTGAAAAAGCGCCCGATTTACACCAGGGAAGGGGCGCGTACCAGGCTAAAGGTTAAGGGGCAAAAAAAAGGCGGCGGCAATAGCAAGGGATAAGGAGATAGAGTATGTTTGCAGAGAATTGGAAAATATCATTGCGGCAGGTTAGGAGGATTTTGGTCCTGGACTTGTTTGGGTTAAGCAGCCTGATGGTTCCAGGAATATTGTCCTCTATGTCAGGGGCAGACGGCGTGTTCTGCCTGGCCCTTGGGATGGCTGGGGGAATAGCCTTGCTCTGGCTGATGCAGAAAAACCTCCAAGGCATGGAGGGGGATTATTACCATTATATGGAAACGCATGTGGGGCAGTGGCTGGCAGATATTTTTATGGTATTTTATTATCTGTATTTTGTGCTGCTCTGTGGGTTTGTGCTGTATCAGGCGGCAGTTTTGGCGCTGGTGTGGCTGCTGCCCGAAGGGTCTTATTTCTGGGTCAGCGCTTTGCTGCTCCTTTTGGCGGCTTATGGGACTGTGCGGGGGATAGAAGGCAGGGCCAGGGTCTATGAAATTATTTTCTGGTTCCTGGGAATTCCGCTGCTGGCAATGCTGGCTTTGGCATTGCGGGACGTCCATACCGATTATTGGGCGCCCGTCATGTATTCTGGGGGGAGAGGCTTTTTGCAGGGGGGCGTGGCATACCTTTTGTTCCTGCTGCCCCTTACGGCCATTTTGTTCTTAAAGCCTTTTTGCAGGAAGCCGGAGAAGCTTGCCGCCTGTGGGGGCGCCGCTTTGCTGGGCGTTACGCTGTTAAATGGGGCCGTTTACTTAATCCTCCTGGGGGTGTTTGGCTCAAATACCATGGGCGTGCTGAAACGTCCGGCAATTACCCTAATGAGCATGGTGAACATTCCAGGCGGCTTTTTTACCAGGCAGGATGTGGTGATGACGTCTGTGTGGTTTTTTGCTTTGTTTGCCTTGATGCATACAGGGACCTTCCATAGCACGCTGATTCTAAAGAGCCTGTTCCATGAAACCGGGAACCGTTACAGCATGTGCATTTCGCTGGCGTTGGCGTTTGTGGCAGGCATTGGTTTTTTTCGGAACACATTTTTAACGGAAGTATACGGCATTTACCAGAAATGGGTTGCTCTGCCTGGAATGGCGTTGATTTTATTGATTTTGCTGTTTGCCCGCCGCAGGAAGGGAAGGGCAGGAAGGGAAAGGGGAGAAAAAGGGGCATGAAAAGAAGGTGCGTATCCCTGCTGCTGGCGGCAGGGGCAATGTTACATGCAGTGGGATGCTCTTCCACAGAACTGGAGCATAGGAGCTTCCCATTGGCGGTTGGGATTGACCTAAAGGAAAGCCCAGAGGATGGCGCGCCCAAGGGGCGGGAAGGGAAGGGTTTGGGGCTGGTGGTCAGTTATGATTTCCCAGACCTAGCCCAAATTTCTGAAAAAGGCAAGACGGTGGAGACCGCCATGGGGCTGTCCCTGGAGGGGGCGGATATGTATCATGTGGAAAAATCATATGAAAACAACACAAACCGGGTGTTGGATTACAACCATATGAAAGCTGTTGTGTTGGGGCAAAATGTTTTTTCGGATAAAAGCCAGCTCCGGTCGCTGCTGATGGCATGGGAGCAGAGGGAGGCTTCTGCGCGGAACACAAGCCTGCTGATTGGAAGCAAGTCCGCGGCGGAAATTTTAAGCCTGACAGAAGAGACAGAAGGTTCCATGGGGACTTATCTGGAAGAAATGTTGGAGAGCCAGAAGGATTTTAAACAGGGCAAGATTGCCACAGTTGGGAATTTGATGAACCAATGGCATAACCAGGATGAGCTTTTGCTTATCCCGGTGTTAGAAGGGGAGGGCAACCGTCCGGTTATCACGAAATATGCAGTAGTGTCTGATTTCGACTACCAGGGGATGGTCTCTGTGGAGGACGCCATGAAGTCATTTTTAAGCCAGGGGCTTCTGGAAAAATACACTTGTGAGCCTGCGAAAAATATCACGGTGGAAATTTCAGGCATCAAGGTAAAAAAATCCATTGCGCAGGAAGGGGAAACCCCTGTGGCGACAGTGCAAATTACTGGAAAAGGGAGGCTTAAGTCCGGCCAGCTCAATTCTGTGTCGGAGCAGCGCCAACTGGAAAAAAAGATTGAGAAACAGCTTACGGCAGACCTCGCTGAGACGGCGGAAGGGATGCGAAAGGAGCTTGGGGTTGACATGGCAAACAGCTATATTTCCCTGGGCGGGAAGAACCGCGCCCTGTACCGGCTGTACCAGGGGGTGCCAGAGCTTTATAACCGCAAGGTGCGGCAGGTGTTTGAAGTGGACATTACAATCTTGAATTGGGAGTGAACCAAACGAAAAAATAGTTTCTTTTGGTATAAGATGGGAATTTCTGGCAATACTTTCCTTAGCCGGCAAAGCCAAATGCCCCCAAGGGGCGGGGTATTTGACATCGCGGCATTCGCCAAATATCCGCGTAGGCGCGGCTGCTTGGCCCATTGCCCGCGGGAAAAGGATCCCATACATAAGGGATGGGAGGTTAAGGAGAGGGTTTGCTATGAAAAAAATGATACAGGCAGGGATTATTTTTGCAGCAGGGTTGTTGTTTTTCTATGGGTATCAGCAATATAAGAGCCAGGCTATGGCAAAGGAAATTGCAGGAAAAATTATCCGGTTCCATGTCAGGGCGAACAGCGACGCAGAGGTGGACCAGGAATTGAAATTAAAAGTCCGGGACGCCATAGGCGCCTATATGCAGCCGATGTTTGCCGATGTTTCCAGCATACAGGAAAGCCGCAAGGTTGTGATGGAGAATTTATCCGGGATTGAAGCGAAAGCAAAACAGGTAATAGGGCAAGAAGGATTTGATTATACCGTAAATGCCAGGCTGGCAATCACAGATTTCCCAGAAAAAACATATGGGGATTACACATTCCCCGCAGGGGAATACGAAGCGTTGGAGGTTGTGATTGGAGAAGGGGCGGGCAGGAACTGGTGGTGCGTGATGTACCCAAACCTTTGCTTTTTTAACAGCGCCTACGAAGTGGTGGAGGAAGAGGCGGAGAAATCTTTAGCGCGGGCGCTGACCCAGGAGGAATATCAAAGCCTGATGGAGAATAAAAATTATAAAGTAAAGTCTGCTTTTTTGGATTGGATAAAAGAAAAGCTGTAAGGGGTCCGAAGCACAAAAGCTAAGAGGGTTTGAAAGAACTTGAAAATTTCTGGCAGCCCTTGCATTTTTGCCGCAAAACAGGTAATATACATGTGTATGACCTGTTTGATGGAGATAATAAGATGAAAGAATCCTTTGAAGATAAGAAATATGCCCCTGTGGGGGTCTTTGATTCCGGCGTGGGAGGGCTGACTGTGGCAAGGGAAATCATGCGCCAGCTCCCCAAGGAAAGTATTATATATTTTGGGGATACTGCCCGCGTGCCTTATGGGAGCAAATCAAAAGAAACCATTATCCGCTATTCCAGGCAGATTATCCATTTCCTGGAATCTATGGGGGTAAAAGCAATTGTGGTTGCCTGCAATACGGCAAGCGCTTTTGCGTTGGAGGAAATACGACCGGAAATGAAGATGCCGATTATTGGCGTGGTAAAGCCAGGGGCAAAGGTGGCTGCTGAGACTACCAGGAACGGGCGGATTGGCGTAATCGGCACAGAAGGGACAGTAGGCAGCCAGATTTATTCAGAGATGGTCCACAGGCATAACCCCAATGCGGTGGTCCTGGGGAAGGCATGCCCGCTGTTTGTGCCTTTGGTGGAGGAGGGCTGGCTTAAGGATTCCGTCACGATAGAAGTGGCGAGGCGGTACCTTGCGTCTTTCCAGGAATCGGGCATTGACACTTTGATTTTGGGATGCACCCATTATCCCCTGCTGCGGTCTACAATCCGGGACATTATGGGCGACGGGGTGAACTTGGTGAACCCCGCCTATGAGACGGCCCAGGGCTTAAAACGCCTGCTTGGGCAGTATCGCATCGCCAATGACGGCAAAGGGCCGTCCACATCGGCTGGCTATCAATTCTACGTCAGCGATGCAGCGGAGAAATTTAAGAACTTTGCGAATTCCATTTTGCCCTGTGAGATCAAAAAAGCACAATTAATACATATTGAGGAGTAACATATGACAAGAGATGTACTGTTATCAATCAGCGGGCTGCAGTTTGCAGCGAAAGAGGAAGAGGACGCGGAGCCGGTGGAGGTTATTACGGCGGGCGATTACTTTAAGAAAAATGGCAAGCATTACATTATGTACGATGAGGTCATGGAAGGGTTTGACGGCAACACGAAGAATGTCATCAAATTTACAGAAAATTCCCTTGATATTACCAAGAAGGGCGTGTCCAATGTCCATATGGTCTTTGAAAAAAATAGGAAGAATGTATCCTATTACAATACGCCTTTTGGAAGCTTGTTGATTGGCATTGATGCGAAAAGCGTGGATATTGCAGAGACAGAAGATAACATTGATGTAAAAGTGAAATATAATCTGGAAGTGAATTATGAGCATTTGGCGGATTGTTCCATTACCATGAACATTAAGTCAAAAGAAGCCAGGGATTTTACCCTTTCTTGAAATACATAAGTGGGACAAAATGGACATTCCCTTGCATGGACAAGCCTGCCCTTAAGGGGGCGGCGGGGCCGGTATCCATACTATTGTGGCTGCCACGTCCGTATCTGTTGGGGCGGCGGGGCTGGCGTCCATGCTTTTGCGGCAGGGCGCAAAAACACCCAAGCCCCTTATCCCAGGGCTTGGGTGTTTTTATTCCGCCTGCTGTTTTTTGAACCTGTCCCAGAACTTCTTTTTCTTTGCAACAGGGACATTAGAGACGCGGATGCCTTTCACAGATGTGATATACAATCCGCTGACAACAGCTTTTACCTCTTTTTTTGTAGGGATGCTGTCAAAAATTTCTCCTTCACAGATAAAAGTCATGATCTTCGGCCCCACCTTTGCCTTTACAATTGGCATTTTAGAACCGCGCAGCAATTTGGGGGTCTGCGCCAGCACGGCAGCGGGAAGCCCGGAGTCTTTTAGCTTCATCCGTTTCTTATCAATTACCAGCATTGATATAGTCTGTGCAGATGCGGCAATTTGGGCGTCCTGTTCTTCTTTTTTCTTTTGTGATTTTCTGCCCAGTATGTAAAGCGCAATTACTGCCGCAAGCATAAGAACGGTAATCACAATTAATACAATCTGCCATGTTGCCATGAGGAATCCTCCCTTTTGTTCAAATTTTTCTTTGACATTGTATCATTGATCCATCCAAAAGTCAAATACCCCGCAGCAAGCTGGGGCTGTCCTAGCTTGTTCTTCCCGCCCCAAGGGGCGGGGTATTTGACCCTCGCGGCATTCGCCAAATATCCGCGCAAGCGCGGCTGCTTGGCTTATTGCTTGCGGGAATCAAGGCATGTTTGCGAGGTTGGATTATGGCGCCCATATTGGGGAGGATGGCTTGCCGCGGAAGATTGAGTTGTGGAACGAAAGTGGTTGTGCTATAATGAACCTAAAAATGTTTTAGAAGGGAGCGGGGGATTCCCCAGGTAATATTTATGAAAAAAGAAAAAAGCAGACATTCATTTTCCGGGTCGCTCGGCTTTGTGCTTGCGGCTGCAGGAAGCGCGGTAGGGTTGGGGAACATCTGGAGGTTCCCTTATTTGGCGGCAAAGGACGGCGGGGGGCTGTACCTGGTAATTTACCTAATCTTAGCCCTGACGTTTGGGTTTGCGCTGCTTACCACAGAAATTGCCATAGGGAGGAAGACTAAGCAAAGCCCCCTGACGGCATATGGCAAGATTAAGGAAAAGTGGGGCTTCCTTGGGGTGTTGGCGTGCCTTGTGCCAGTGATAATCATGCCTTATTATTGCGTGATTGGCGGATGGGTTGTGAAATATTTCCTGGCTTATTTGACAGGGGATGGCGCCGCCGCTGCGGCAGACGGATATTTTACAGGCTATATTACAGGGACAGTGCAGCCGTTGGTGTTTATGGCGGCATTTTTGGCAGTTGTGGCTTTTATTATATTCCGCGGCGTGAACCGGGGGATTGAGTCTTTTTCCAAAGTGTTGATGCCGCTGCTTCTGCTGATGGTGGTAGGGATTGCGGTATTTTCCCTGACTATTCAGTTTACGGATGACGCCGGGGTGAAGAGGACTGGCATGGAAGGGTTCCAAATCTATGTTGTGCCTAATCTAAAAGGGCTGACAGTAAAAGGGTTTTTCACAGTGCTGTTGGACGCCATGGGGCAGTTGTTTTTCAGTTTGAGCGTGGCAATGGGCATTATGATAGCATATGGCTCTTATGTGCAGGATGACGCAAATTTAGTAAAATCCATTAACCAGATTGAGATTTTTGACACAGCAGTTGCATTTTTGGCAGGCGTTATGATTATCCCTGCAGTTTACACATTTATGGGGAGGGAAGGGATGGAAGCCTCAGGCCCAGGGCTGATGTTCGTATCCTTGCCAAAAGTATTTGCGTCTATGGGGAAAGTTGGTAACCTGATTGGCTGCCTGTTTTTTGCCATGGTGCTGTTTGCGGCGTTGACAAGCGCGGTATCCGTAATGGAAGCGGTAGTATCCAGCCTAATGGACAAGTTCCAGATGTCAAGAACCAAGGCGACAGTGGTGGAAGTCGCCATTGCATTAGCAGGCGGGGTGTTGGTATGCCTGGGTTACAATAAGCTGTATTTTGAAATAAAGCTTCCAAATGGCGCTGTTGCGCAGATTTTGGATATTATGGACTATATCAGCAATAACTGCCTGATGCCTCTTGTGGCAATTGGGACCTGTGTTTTGATAGGATGGGTGACAGGGCCGAAAACTGTAATCCAAGAAGTAGAAAAGACAGGATGCAAGTTTGGCAGGAAGCGCCTGTATATTGTAATGTTACGCTATATTGCGCCTGTGCTTTTGGTCGTGCTGCTGTTAAAGTCGATTGGGATTTTAACAGTAATATAGGAGGAATTGCACACTAAGGTACCGCAACAAAACGAAGGAATGAGCAGTTTTTTCTTAACACTAAAATTTTACTAAATATTTATTAAAAATTTAGTGTTGGGCAGAAAGCTGCTCTTTTTTTGTTACAAAAAAATTTTTTTATTTAAATAGGATAAAAGTATGACGGTAAAAATGCACAAAAAAAATGTGATAATTACCAAGATTTCGGTCAAAATCTTATTTATAATGCTGAAAAGGGATTCTGACGCAGGAAAATGCCGAAAAACAGTTGAAAAATTTTACTAAAAATCATAAAATGACATTATAGTATTCGCGTATTGGCGGAAAAACAGCGAAACCGACAGCCAATGGAAGGGCAGCATGGGCTGTGGGAAGCTGCGATATTATGCGCAATACTCAATAAAATGAAAAGGAGAAGAGGAAAATGAGAGGATTGAAAAAAAGTATCAGCTTGGTTACGGCAGCAGCTCTTTTTCTGACGGCTTTGCCTACAGGCGGAGGCGGGCTTGCCGAAGTGCAGGCGGCTGGAAAAGCAGCGAGTGCAGACGTCAGCGTCAAATTGAACCCTTCGGACGCCTCGCCGTTTAACGACACAGACGGGGATGGCTTTGGGGAATTTGAAGGCTGGGGAACATCCCTTTGCTGGTGGGCGAACCGTTTGGGGTATGATGAGACTTTGACCCAGGAAGCCGCAAGGGTTTTCTTTAGCGACGAAGGTTTGGACATGAATATCGGCCGCTATAATGTAGGCGGCGGCGACCATGTGTTTGAACTGGGGGTTGAGGAATATGGGCTGGAAGGCAGCAGGGCGCCATCCTATTCCGGGACAAACATGAAGGTGGAAAGTCAAACAGCGTTAAAAGATAAAAAATATACTGCTTCGGACGCCGACCTGGGGATAAGCTCTGGGGGTACCGTAGGGGAATTTAAGAAAATAGGTTGGATCAACAAGCTGGGCGACAGCCCAGGTTCAGGGGATAACCTTAAATATACAGTGAAAGTGGATAAGGCAGGGGAGTATACCGTGAAGCTTCTGCTATGCCATAATGCAAATACAGACAGAGACGTTGCGGTTAAGGTTGGCGAACAGGAATATGTGGCAAACAATGAGCAGGTGAAGGCAGGGCAGATTGTCGCTGCGTCCGGCGGGGACCAAACTTTATTTCTAGTAACCTTCCCAAGCGTGGCGTTAAACGCCGGCGACAACCAGGTCATTGTAGCTGGTAAGAATAACTGGACTTTGGATTTCGTTAAAATGGTAGTGCGCCCCAAAGAGAACGGGCTGCCAGAAGGGGATAAATATGCCCATTATTCCCATATCCAGCGTTCCGATTCTGTGGTGCCAGGGTACTGTGTGGATGTGACAGAAATAGACGTTTCCACCCATGACCTTGCTTACTATGAGGAAAAATTTACAAGGGTGGACATTGACAGCGGCTATGCATGGAATTACGACTGGGATGCAGACGCAAACCAGATGAATATATTGAAAGCGGCAATGGCTGCAAGCGGGGAAGACTTTATTGCAGAGGCATTCTCCAATTCACCGCCTTATTTTATGACTTACAGCGGGTGCAGCTCAGGGAATACAGATTCCAGCAAGAACAACCTGCGTTCTGACTGCTATGAGGCATTTGCCTCCTATATGGCGGACGTCATTGTACATTGGGCGAAAGAAGGGGTTGTGAACTTCCAAAGCGCTACGCCGATGAATGAGCCGGCAACCAGCTATTGGGGCGCAAACAGCAACAAGCAGGAAGGGTGCCATTTTGACCCAGGCGCGTCCCAGTCTAAGATTATTGTATTGATGAAACAAGAATTAGACCGCCAGGCAGCCGAGATGGAAGAAGGCGCTGCAAAAACAACAATTGAGAATATGATCTATTCTGGGTCGGATGAAACAAGCATTGACGACGCCATCACTTCTTACAATGCCATGACAACAGAGGCGAAAAATGCCATCAGCAGGATTGATACCCATACATACGGCGGCTCCAAACGTACAGAGTTGAGCAAGCTGGCGCAGAAGGCAGGCAAGAACCTGTGGATGTCCGAGGTAGACGGGGCATATACCGCAGGCTCAGGTGCAGGCGAAATGACCGCAGCCCTTGGGTTGGCGGAACGGATTATGAAAGACTTAAACGGCATGCGCTGTTCCGCATGGATTCTCTGGAATGCTGTGGACATGAACGTGGATGCAGAGAATAAATGGGACAAAGACGACCTAAATGCATTGGGTTGGGATTCCAAAGTAAACAGTGGTTATTGGGGGATCGCGATTGGCGACCACAATAACAAAGAAATTGTACTGACCAAAAAATACGATGCGTTTGGCCAGTTCTCCAGGTATATCCGCCCAGGGTACTCCCTGATTGCCACAGACAATGCCAACACATTGGCGGCTTACGACCCGAAGGGGAAGAAAGTGGTTGTTGTTGCAATGAACAAGACAGGCAATGACCAGACATGGAAATTTGATTTGGGCGCTTTTGAGACGATGGGTGAGGATATTGAAGCGTACCGTACTTGCGTGGGCGAACGTTGGGAAGACGTATCCATGGCAACTGTGAACCCAAATGCAGACAATAGCTTCACAGCCAACTTGGCTGCAAACTCCATTGTCACCTATGTGATCCCAGATGTGAAATTTGACAAAGAAAAAGCAGACGAAGAGGCAGAGGAAGACGCTGCAAATAAGGCAGAGCAGGAAGCGGAAGAAGCGGCAGAGGAAAAGCTCCAACAGGAAATTGCAGAGTCTATGGAAGCTGACCTGGAAGAGATTGCATTGACTTCTGATATGGTGACCGGAAGCGACCCATGGAATAATGACCAGACGAATGGCGTCCAGAATGTAGTGGATGGAGATTATGGCACATTCTTTGACGGCGTTGGCAATGGATATGTGCAGATTGATTTAGGAAGCCAGAAGACCATTGCAGCAGTTGGGTATGCCCCTAGAAGCGGTTATACAGACAGATGTGTGGACGCGTCCTTCTATGGCTCCAATGATGGGTCTGCATGGGAGAAGCTATATACCATTACAGAAACACCAACCGCTGGTTCCATTACCCGCGCTTATGCAATGCAGTTTGAAAATACAACGCCAACTTACCAATATATTAAGTATGCGGTTCCAGAAGGGGAAGGCTATAATTGCAATATTGCAGAGATTAAGCTGTATAAGTTAAAAGAAGGCGCCTCCCTTCCAGAATTTCCAGATACCTTGGAAAAACTGATTGCCTACTGTGAGAAACAGACCCAGGGGAAGAATTATTCCGAAGCCAGCAAGCAGAGGTATGATACGGCAATGGCGGAAGCCAAGAAAGCCGTTGCGGACAATGCGGACGATACGGCAAAAACAGCGGCAAGGAAGAAGCTTCTGTTGGCATACCAGAGCTTATCTATTTTCAACACCTCATTTACTGGCGTGAACGGGGATGTAATGTATGATACCAATGGCAAGGTAATCCAGGCCCATGGCGGGCAGATTCAGCAGCTTGAAGTAAATGGGAAGAAGAAATGGTATTGGATTGGCGAGGACAAGACGAATGATTACCGTCCATGCCCAGGGATCCATATGTATTCTTCCGATGACTTATATAACTGGGACGACGAAGGGGTTGTGCTGAAAACAGCAAAGACTTATGAAGAGTTCCTGACCGATGAATATTTTACAAACCTTTATAGTGACTTAACAACAGAAGAAGAGAAGAAGAGGGTATTCACTGATATTTGGCAGGGCGAATCCTCCGATGAAGGGTGCGTCATTGAACGCCCGAAGATGCTTTATAACGACAAAACAGGGAAATATGTGATTTGGTTCCATGCAGACGGGCAAGACCCATTTGGCTCTGGCGGCGGCAATTACGCCAAGGCAAAGGCTGGCGTGGCAATTTCAGACAGCCCAACCGGGCCTTACAAATTGTTAGGCAGCTACCTGCTGAACTATGACCCGGACGCAAGCCATGGCTTTGACGGCGACGTAGGCGGGCATGTCCGCGACATGAACCTGTTTAAAGATGACGACGGCACGGGTTATGTTATGTACTCTTCCGATGGGAATGAGACCATGCACATTGCGAAATTGAATGATGAATTTACCAATGTGGCGCAGCCAGACAATTCCCAGGCAGTGCAGGGCGTGGACTTCACCAGGAACTTTGTAGGGGAATCCAGGGAAGCCCCGGCAATGTTTAAGTATAAGGATAAGTATTACCTTGTGACTTCCGGGTGTACCGGATGGAACCCGAACCCGGCGCGGTATGCGGTGGCAGACCACCCATTAGGGCCGTGGACTATGGTGGGCGACCCATGTACCGATGAAGAAAGCAACACTACATACCATACACAGAGCACATGCGTATTCCCAGTAGATGCAGAGGCAGGGAAATTTATTTACATGGGCGACCGATGGAAAAATAGTGAAGTGCCAGAAAATGGGCCGGGGACATTGAAAGATTCCCGTTATGTATGGCTTCCAGTAGAATTTATTGGGGATGGCCAGATTGCGCTGCGGCGGTATTCTGACTGGACTTTAGAAGACTTAGAAGGCAAAGGGATGATGGAAATCATAACCGAGCTGCCAGATACCATTGGGACAATCGGGGAAACCATAACCGCATTGCCAGACGTAATAGAAGTAAAGACCCCAGACGGAGGGACCAAGAAAGTAGACGTGGAGTGGACCATCCCTACCAGCCTTTCTTGGAATACCATTGGGCCTGTAACCATTGAAGGCGTGATTAAAAATGGGGAGCAGGAGCAGAAGATACAGCACACGGTATCAGTGGTAAATGAGAACACCGTTTATTTCTTTGACTCAACTGCAGAGGAATCTGCTTATTTAGAGACAGTAAAAGCAAAGCTTGGGGATAAGCTGCGCAACAAAGCGCCAGACCAGGCGTATACCACAGAGAACCATGCCGGGTTCGCCGGGGTGATGGACGTGGATGTAGGGACGAAATCTGCAGGCTCTGGCATTTATGACCGGGGATATTATGCAAAAGGCAATAAAAACATTGACTATGCCTTTGATTTGGAGGCAGGCTCCTACACGGTAATTACTGGATACCAGGAATGGTGGAATACGGCGAGGGCTACCAAAGTTTCCGTACTATCCACCGGGGAGCAGGAGGAAGAACTGGCTTCCACAGAGTTTACCTTGGCAAAGACAGACACAAGCCGCCAGGAATCTGTGAAGTTTAGGCTGAAAGAAGCAGGGAAAGTCATTGTAAGGGTAAGCAAGACAGGAAGCCCTGACCCAGTATTAAGCTGGATTGCAATGCTGCAGAATGGCAAGTCAGGGGACGACCTTGCCAATAAGGAAGCGTTGAACAAGGTATTGGAAGATGTCAAAGCCCTTGACAAAGGAATCTACACATCCGCTAGCTGGAAGGAATTCCAGAACTTCTACAAAGGGATAGAGCAAGACGCCCTTGCCCTGAAAGAGGACCCAGGGGCGACCCAGGGCGAAGTGGATACCATTGTGGCGCAGATAGAGCAGGCGATGAAGCTGCTGGTGAAGAATAAGACTGTCCTGGAGAATGGGATTGAGGACAATCAGGTGCCGGAGAAAGACAAATCCAGTTATACAGATGCAAGCTGGAAGGTTTATGCGGACGCATTGAAACAAGCGCAAGACCTCTTGAAGAAAGACCGGATCCTGGAAAAAGATGTGAAACAGGCGCTGAAAGCGTTAAGCGATTCCAAAGACAGCCTGGAACTGAAAAAGGAGAAGGTGAAAGACCCAAGCAAGCCAGACGACAGTAAGCCAGTACCAGACAAACCAGTGAATGGGAAAGCGAACCAGACAATCAGCTACACCAAGAATGTGAAGAAAGCATATGGCGCAAAGCCGTTTATGTTAAACGTTAAACTTACCAAAGGGAACGGGACGCTGACATACGTAAGTTCCGATAAGAAAGTGGCGACTGTTTCTAAGGCTGGGAAAGTGACAATTAAGGATACAGGCCTTTGCACGATAACTGTCACTGCATCCGCCACAAGCAGTTATAATAAGAAGACTGTGAAAATCACCTTAAAGGTAGCGCCGAAAAAAGCGTCGTTAATCAGCGTGAAGGCAGTGAAAGGCAAAAAGATGCAGGTGAAATGGAAGAAAGACTCAAGGACATCTGGGTATGTAGTTGAGTATTGCCTGAATAAGAAATTTAAATCTGGCGTGAAGAGGTACCGGGTGATGAACCAAAAGGCAACCTCCACGACCATCAAGGGGCTGAAAAAAGGCAAGAAATATTATGTACGTGTACGTTACTATAAGGTTGTGCATCAGAAAGATGGAACATTTATGATTCCTGGCGAATGGAGCAATGTAAAAGCCAGTGGCAAAATAAAATAAATTTGGGAGCAAATAGGGCGGCGCCGCCGCCCAGCTTCCAGATATTCTGGCAGAACTGCATGGCACAGTGAAGAAAGGAAGAAAATATATGGGTAAGAGAAGATGGAAATCAGAGCTTTCCCTTGTTTTGGCAGCGGCGCTGGCAGCAGGCAGCATGGCGTATGCTACCCCAATGACGCTGCAGGCTGCAACTGGCGCGCGGACAGAAGGGACAACAGAGGCGGGCGATGCAGCGGAAATAAGCGGGAATGCCTGGTATATAGACGCGGCAAATGGGAATGACAAAAATGACGGCAAGTCCCCAGAGACAGCATGGAAGACCTTAAAAAAATTAAAGCTCTTACGCTTAAAGGCAGGGGAGAAAGTGCTGCTAAAGGCAGGCTGCACCTGGAATGGGGAAAAGCTGATGCTGGTAGAGGCAGAAGGAACCCCGGAAAACCCTGTGGTCCTTGGCAGGTATGGGGAGGGGGACGACCCTGTAATCAATGGCCAGGGAAGCCCATGGCTGGATATGGAGAGCGCAAGCAGCCTGAAGAAAGAGGATGTGGCGGCAGTCCATATCAAGAATTCTAAGTATATTACGGTTCAGAACCTGGAGGTCACAAACTGGGAAAATGACAGCAGCGACTTGATGGGGGAAACTGGGAACCAGAATAAAGACGTACATAAAAATCCCACAGGCAGGGCTATTTTGTATGACCAGAGCAAGAAAATGCTTACGGGCATCCTGGTAGAGAACCGCGACGCAGGCGACTTGCCAGGCGTGGTCATTAAGGATAATTATGTCCACGACGTCAATGGCTATATGTCCCAGAATGGGAAAGAAGGCGACAAAAAAGGTTCCGGCGGGATTATGGCGCTGGTAACTGGAGGTAAAACGGAGTCTTATTTTACAGATTTAAAGATTACTGGCAATAAAGTAGAAAAAGTCTGCCATGAGGCTATTTATATGGAGAGCTGCTGGGCAGCCCGCAAGTTAGTGGGCGGCGCGGGAAGCCAGCAGGCAGGGAGCCTCAAATGGGTTGGATGGCCAAACGTATATGTGGCGCATAACTATGTGAATGACGTGGCTGGCGATGGCATTGTGCTAATCAATGCAGACGGCGGCGTGGCAGAGCACAACCTTGTGACAAAGAGCGCCAGCGAGGATTGGTATTATGGCAGGAACCCAGCCCATGCGGCAATCTGGATGTGGGACTGCAATAATGTGACCATGCAGTACAACGAAGCTGGTTACACGGAAAGCACCCAGGACGGAATGGCGTTTGACTGTGATTACGGCAACCAAAACGTGATGTACCAGTATAACTACAGCCATGACAACAAAGGCGGGTTCTGGATGGCATGCCCAGGGCCTTACTATACCGTGAACGCTGTTGTCCGCTATAATGTCAGCGTAAACGACGGGCTGTTTGACGGCTCGCGTATTATCCATGTAGGGGAAGACGGAAGTATCGGGAACCAGGTGTACAATAACACAATGTTCTGGAAGGGCGGATATGAGATCCGTGCGGTAGAGCAAGGAAGCTGGATTAACACTGGTCAGAAAGGGGAGACCAGCGGAACCGATATTTTTAACAATATTTTCTGTGGCGACAGCGTGATGTTTACAAATAATGAGGGCATCCGTTATGACAACAACTGTGTCTGGGGCAGCGGCAAAGACCTGTATCCTGTAGAGGAAGACGGCAATGCGGTATTGGCAGACCCCAAATTTACAGACACGTTAGGCTATACCGCAGGGGCTTTTGCAATGACGGCAGAAGGCGGCAAGGTAACCCTTGGGGCTGCCGATGGGTTTAAGCTGCAGGACGGCTCCCCTTGCATCAACGCGGCGAGGGATTACCTGCCAGTGCCAAACGAAACCTTTGATGCAGTAAAAGATGAGACAGACCCAGTAACGACCCATATTACGCTGGAATACAAAGATTACGAAGGAAATACAGTGCCTAATGGCTCAGAGGGCAGCAGGAGCATGGATATTGGGGCGTTCCAGTATCAGGGTGAAATGTCTGTAAAAGATACCGATAAATCTAAGCTCCAAAGCCTCGTGGACGTAGTATCTTCCTATAAAGCAGAAGATTATACGGCCGAGACATGGCAGGGTTTTGAGAGCGCATTGGAGAAAGGGAAACAAATCTTGGAAGACGCTACGGTCAGCCAGGAAGCAGTGGACTCTGCAGAGAGTAAGCTGAAACAGGCAGTGGCAGGGCTGAAGCCTGCAGGTTCTGTCCGTCCAGGAACGCCGGAAGAAGACAATGTGTTGAAAAATGCAGGGGAAGCTATCCGCGATAACTCTGGGTTTGAGACCACGACAACAGACTGGGGCGTATGGCATAGCGTTGTAGAAGTGACAAAGGAAAAATTCCAGGCAGGGCATAGCAGCCTGAAAGTTGCGTTGGATGAAGAAAATACATCCGGCTCTTCGGAACTTGGCAATGTGCCAGTGCAGCCATCTACAACTTATATCTTTGAAGGCTGGATTGACGCCGGGGAAGAAAATGCTTCCAACATTAAAATGGAAGCAAAACACCACCACAATGTGGTAGGCGGGGAGAACGATATTCTGCTGAATAACCAGCCTTTGTCAGCGATTGCCCAAGGAGAGGCTGTAGATGGATGGCAGAAGTTCCATATGGAATTCACCACCCAAGAATACGATAAGGTCAGCGTGAGCATTAACTTGGAAAATACTACGGGGCCTGTGCATCTGGATGAAGTAGTGATCTACCCCACCCAGGTAAATGTGGAAATGCCTGTGATAGACAAGGCGGCATTGGAAGAAGCCCTTGCCCTTGTGCCGGATGGGGAAGAAGCGGATTATACGGCAGCTTCCTGGAAAGCATATCAGGATGCAGCGGCAGCGGCTGAGTTGGCACGGGTGGATATTTCCCTGACACAAGAAGATGTGAACCAGAGGGCGTCCGCACTGCAGGAAGCATATAATGCTTTAACAGAGAGAGGCAATAAATATGCGTTGAAAGGCGTTTATAGTTATTGCTCCACATGGAAGCGGGAGGATTACCTGGCAGATGGATGGGCGGCATTCCAGACAGCCCTAAAAGCGGCAAAAGATGTGCTGGATAATGAAGACGCCCTTCAGGCGGAGGTGGATACGGCGCGTGAAAATCTGGTAAAGGCGAGGGATGCTTTACAGGAAATCCAAAAGGAAGGCGTGGCCCCGACTCCAACACCGACCCCAACACCAGGTACAACTCCAACCCCGGCGCCAGGAGAGACCCCAACACCGACCCCAGGGCCGCAGGATCCAGTGGAGAAAAAAGGCCAGAAGATTTCATACACTTCTTCTTATAAAAAAACATTTGGGGCCAAAGCATTTAAATTGAATGCAAAAGTGACAGAAGGGGACGGCGCGTTAAGCTATAAATCTTCTGATAAAAAAGTTGCAACTGTTAAGGACGGCAAGGTGACGATTAAAGGTACCGGGGTTTGCACCATCACTATTACGGCAAAAGAGACAGATGCCTATAAGGAGAAATCTGTAAAAGTGACTGTGAAGGTCAGCCCGAAAAAGGTAACCATCAAGAGCATTAAATCCTTGTCAGGAAAGAAAATGAAGGTGACTTGGATGCGGACGGCGCAAGCTTCTGGATATGAAGTGCAGTACAGCCTGGATAAGAAATTTAAGTCCAAGGTAGGGAAGGTATCTGTTGCAGACCCATCCTCTTCAAGCATTAAGAAGATTAGCACAAAGAACACTACGATTAAAAAGTTGAAAAAAGGCAAGAAGTATTATGTCAGGGTACGCGCATACAAGACAGTAGATAAGAAGGCCAAGCTCAATGGGGCATGGAGCGCGGTAAAGACAAGTAAAAAGATAAAATAGCCATTATGGGGAACAGGACAAAGAAAGCAAACAGCCTGGACGCCCAGCCTGCCTTTTGGCAGGCGCCTTGGCGCGGCGTATTCTTTGCCGCAGCCTCCTTACTCCTTGCCACAGCTTCAGGCTGCGGCAGGGAGGCAGTGGAGGATAGCGGCACAGTGATGGAAATTGCAGGGTATCCCGTGGTAAAAGCGGAATACCAGATGGTATTGCGGCAGTACGACGCTGGGGTGAAAGGGAACTACACCACAGAAGAAGCCAATCGGGAAGATTTCTGGACAATGGACCTGGAAGGCGGGCGCCCTCTTGAACAAGTGATGGAACTTGCCAAAGAGGACTTGACCCATAAAAAGGTCGTGGCAAAGCTTGCAAAAGACGCCGGGATTCCAGGGGAGCCAGATTATCTTACCCTTGCAGGGCAAATGGAAAAAGAAGAGAGGGAAACTGGGATGCAGGCTGGGGACGTCACTTACGGCCCCACGTCCCGTACGCTGGAGGATTATTATACCTACGTATATACAGACCTGGAAGCAAAACTTATGGAAAGCCTGAAAGGAACTTACCAAGTGCCGGAGGAAGAGTTGAGGCAGCAATACCAGGAAAACCTGGAGCAATACACCAGTGATGTTTCAGTGCGGATGCTGGTTGGGGAAGCAGAGGCAGGCACAGGCTTAGAGCAGGAAGAACAGGCAGTGGAGGACCTGGCAGGGGAAGTTTCTATGGAAGCCCTGGCAGAGAAATATCCAGACATATCATTCTATGAATTAGAGATGTCCTCCTTGAACATGGAAGAGGGCAAATCCGGGGTGTATATGCAGCGGTGGCTGACCGCTTCCTCCATGGAGGAAGGGCAGGTCTGTGAACCGTTCCAGATAGGGGATCATTGGCTGGTAATGCGCTGTTTGCAGCGCAAGGAACAGGCAGTGGAGCCTTTTGAGGATATTAAGGGGACATTGGAAGGCGAAGTGCGTACACGGCTGGCAAGGGAGGAACTTGAAAGGAATATCCAGGAAGCAAAAGTGAGTTTTCGGGAGGAAATATTAGAGCAGGCTGCATTGGAGGCGCTTGGGGCTAATTAAGGGTTTAGCTTTCATAACCCTTTCCCAGCGTTTGCATGCCTGTATCAGGGAAAAGGAGGTTTTTCTATGAAGCAGTACATAAAGCGGTATCTGGCAGTGATTATGGCAGTTGCCATGGTGGTTTCACTGCTGCCTGCTTCCATGGCGGAAGCAGCCGGGGGAACGGCAAGGGCGGCTGGGACAACAAGTACAATTAATTGCAGTAAATTTGTGCGGGCTGGGGCGGAAAGTAAACAAACTGGTACAGATAATGCAGAAGCATATTTGGTTGGCACAGCTAATAACAATGCTACTGGAGACCAAACTGCTGCCGCAGGTGTGCTTAATGAGACATACAAAGGCGGCACAGTAAATGTTGGCAGCAGCAGGGTGGCTGCGATGGGATTTGAATTACCTACCAATATGGATCCAGAATTGGTTTTGGAAGCAACAGTAACAATCACAGTATCTGATGGAAACGATACATTGAAGGCTGGAAAAGAATCAAAGGCGGCAATCTTTCAGGTAGATTCTAGTAAATATGCTGAATTGGCAACGGATGGGGCTACGAATGCGCCAGGCGCAACTTTCCCTGCAAAGGATGGATACACGAAAGATAAGACGGTTTATGGGGACCAATGGATTTCCCACAAAAATGCTATTCAAGATTTGAAAGTGAACTTTGATGTGACAGATTGGGTCAAAGGGTCTATTACAAATGGGGATACCTATGCAATTTACCGTCTTCAAACAGTAATTGGCGGATATTTTGTATATGAAAATGGCACAAATACAGCCCCAGTTTTGTCTATCACTACATTAACGGAGCAGGAAGTGGCAGACCAGACGATTGCGGAGCTTTCCGTTCCTTCTGTATTGAAAGACCAGATAGAACTTCCGACAACAGGCGTATGCGGAAGCACGATTACATGGGTATCTGACAATGCGGCATTAAAAATAGCAGAAGTGGATGGGAAATTAATGGCAACACTTGCAGATGAAGAAGTGGATGCCACAGTGAAATTAACAGCGACTGCAACAAAAGGGTCCGCTACTGCAACCAAGGACTTTACAGTAAGGCTTATCAGCGGGAACCAGGCAGAAATTGATGCATTGGTTATCCCAAATGCGGACAATATCAGAGGGAATATCACACTTCCAACAGTAGGTGAAAATGGTTCCCCCATTACTTGGGAATCTTCCAATGAAGCAGTTATCAGCACAAAGGAAGTGGCGAACTCAGGCTATGACAAAACTCCGGCAGGGGTAGTGACCAGACAGGATACAGACATAAATGTAACTTTAACAGCAACTTTCACACAGGGAACTGAACAAAAAACCAAAGAGATTCCAGTCACCGTAAAGGCAAAGCCTGTAATAGGCGAGAAGACAGATTACCTTTTTGCTTACTTTGTAGGCGATGGCAAAGACCCTGTGGACAATATCACGCAGGAGCGTGTCTATTTTGCAGCCAGCAGGGACGGGCTGAACTGGGGAGAATTGAACAATGCCAACCCAGTATTTACCTCCACTTTAGGGGAAGAAGGCTTGCGCGACCCTTATATTATAAGGTCTGCCGAAGGCGATAAATTCTTCTTGATCGCAACAGATTTGCAGATAGCAAAAGGCGGGGCAGATGTTTGGGGCGACGCTCAGAAGAAGGGCAGCCAGGCAATTATGGTTTGGGAATCAGATGATTTGGTAAACTGGGGCGAACAGCGGATGGTCACCGTCAGTGAAGGGATTGATGCTGGATGCACCTGGGCGCCGGAAGCATTTTACGATGAGAGGACCGGGGAATATGTAGTATTCTGGGCTTCTAAAGTGAAGGGCAAGAATTACGACAAACAGAGGCTATATTACTGCAAGACCAGGGATTTTTATACCTTTACTAAGCCTAAAATGTGGATTGAGAAAGATTTCAGCGTGATTGACACTACAGTAGTGCGTGACGATAACGGGACTTACTACCGTTTTACTAAGAATGAAAATGGGGATGGAAAGTATATCTTTATGGAGAAATCCGACGCCCTGTTAAAAGGATGGACCAGCGTGCCGTCCACAAGCTTAGAACAGGAAAAATGGGTAGAAGGGCCATGCTCCTTTAGGGTAAATGATGATGATGTCGCTGCATTTGGCGGTAAATGGGCAGTAATGTTAGATGATTTTGGCGGTGTTGGCTATTATCCGCTGGTCACAGACGACTTTGCATCTGCAAACTTTAGCAAACTGACAACTGCAACCTTGCCGAAGGTGAAGAAGCCGCGCCATGGCACTGTGCTGAACGTCACTGCGGAAGAATATGACAGGTTGTTGGCAAAGTATGAGGTAACTCCGATTTTAAGTGCGGAAAGCGTTCCAGATTATGTGAGCGTGGGGTATCAGCTTCCAGCAAAGGCAAAGATCAACTATGCTGGGGAAATGATTGAGGCAGATATGACATGGAGCGGTGACAACCCATTGAATACTCCTGGGAAAGTAACCGTGTCAGGAACCATTGGTGGAACTAACAATGCAACTTTAGATGGTAAAACAGTAACGAAGGACGTTGAAGTAATTGACGCGTCTGAAGATACCATTTATTATATTGACTCCTGTGTTGGTGAGTGGAATGCCGATAAAAAGGAGTCCGCTACTTACAAGGCTGTGGGCAAATTAGCATCACTCCGTAATACAATTCCTGACCAGATGTACCAGGAAGGCGGCTGGGGTTATGTGGACACTGCAGCAGATGGGGATGGCGACAACCTCGGAACCCATACATCTACGTCAGATGACATTTATGCCAACGGTTGGTATGCAAAATCAGGTAAGAACTGTGAATACATTATCCCATTGGAAAATGGCACCTATAAAGTGACAGGGTACTTTGCAGAATGGTGGGCTAGCAGTACAGCACAACGCCCAATTAAGTTCTATGTGGAATATACCAAGGATGGCAGCACAGTAAAAGGCGGGGAAACCCTGATTTCTCTTACAAATAGCGATACAAAGAAAAGTGGATCCATAAATTTTACGGTGGAAGGCATAGCCGAGGGGGAAAAAGCAGAAGTACATTTCCTAGCGGTAAAAAATACAAATTCTGACCCAGACCCAGCTATTTCCGGCCTCTGTGTTGAGAAAACCCTTTCCCAGGATGAAAAGGACAAGGTAGCGGCGGCAAAGGAAGCATTGGATAATGTATCCTTAACTTCTGCAGCGGAAGTTGCTCTGGAAATTGGCGGGACTGCATCTATCAGTTTGGCTTATCCAGAAGGGTATGAAGAGGCTGTGGCAGCGGCAAACCTTACTTCTGGCGTAACTTATGCAGCGAACAACCCAAGGGCGACAGAGGTAGACAAAACAGGCAAAATCACTGGGTTGGCAAATGGGGTTTCAACCGTCACCACAACCGTTACCGTAGGCGGCAAGAGCAAAGCTTTTCAGACCATCGTAACGGTATCCGGGAAACCAGTGGAGGAGGTTACTTTAAACAAAACCTCACTCAACATTAAAACAATTGGCGCAACTGCAACATTAACGGCAGCCGTTACGCCAGTAGATGCAGCAGACCGCGCAATTACATGGACCTCTGACAATGAGGCGGTGGCAACTGTTTCCAATGGGATTGTAACAGCAAAGTCCGAAGGGAAGACAGTTATCACAGCAGCGACAGCAAACGGGATAAAAGCAACTTGTGACGTAATTGTGGGGATAATCCCAGATGTAGAGAGCGTTACATTAAATGAATCAGAGCTGACCTTGAAAGTTGGCGAAACTGACACACTTCAGGCAACCGTGCTTCCGGCAAACGCTAACCAGTCTGTAACCTGGAAGTCAAGCGCTTCCAGCATAGCGTCTGTAGATGAAACAGGAAAAGTTACAGCCCTTAAAGAAGGCACAGCCGTAATTACAGTAAGGGCGCAGGACAGCAAAACAGCTACATGTACTGTAACAGTGCCGTCAGAAACATCAGGCGAAGTTCCAGTAGAGAACGTAACCTTGAATAAGGCGGAACTTACCCTTGAAGTTGGCGCAAGCGAAACCTTAGAGGCAACCGTAACGCCAGACAATGCCAGCAAGGAAGTAAGTTGGGAATCCAGCGAGCCAGAGACCGCGTCCGTAGATAATAACGGGAAAGTGACAGCCCTCAAGGAAGGCGCGGCAGTGATTACTGTGACAGCAGAAGGCAATAAGACAGCTACCTGTAAGGTTACAGTTGAGCCAAAAGGGACAGGGCAGAAGCCAGTAGACAGCATCACGCTAAATAAAACGGTTCTGACGCTGAAAGTAGACCAAAGTGAAACCTTAGAGGCAACGGTATCGCCAGACAATGCCGCCAAGGTGGAATGGAAGTCAGAAGACCCAACCACTGCAACGGTAGATGAAAACGGGAAGGTGACAGCAAAGAAACAGGGCGTAACAAAGGTTATGGCAACTGCAGGCGGCAAGTCAGCCGTATGCAGCGTGACAGTAAATCCAAAAGATGCTGCAAATCCAGGCACGCCAGCCCCAACACCAACCCCTAAGCCAGACAAACCGACCCAGCCTGTAAAGGTTAAGGTAAATAAGGTGAAGTTGAATAAGACAACATTAGGATTGGGGATGAAAGAGAAATTCACCTTAAAGGTTACCATCACACCGAAGAACGCAACTGACAAAAAGGTGAAATGGACGCTTAGCAAAAAAGGCATTGTGACCATATCTTCCAAGGGCGTGGTGACTGCGAAGAAGAAAGGCACAGTGAAAGTGACAGCAACTGTGGGAGGCAAAAAAGCCACCTGTACGATCCGGGTTGGCAAAGCGCCCAGCAAGCTGAAACTGAATAAAGCGAAGATAACCTTAAAGAAAGGAAAAACCTTTAAGATTAAGGCAAAATTCCCAGCAAATACATACAGCCATAATTTGCGCTACTCTACCAATAGAAAGAGCGTTGCCACTGTAACCGATAAAGGTGTGGTAAAGGCACGTAAGAAAGGGAAGGCTGTCATTACAGTTAAGACATTCAATGGTAAGAAAGCAAAACTTTCCGTGACTGTAAAATAATGAAAAGGCGCCAACCTGTGTATTTGGGATGGCAGCAGGACCCCCAGAGCGGAAGCTTTGGGGGTTTTGCCATTAAGATGGGGTTCCTGTCCAGGCTTTGAACCTTGGCGCCGCCCCCTGTATATATTATAGGGAACAGAGGAAAGGGCAATGGGAAAATATGGCAGAAAACAGTGAAAAATTTGAAAACTTGTTAAACCTGGCGCTGGACGCCACAGAGCGGGAACGGGAAAAATCCCTGCAGCTTGGAGTTGGCTTTGAGCCGGAAGAAAAAAGATGGGAGCTTATTGTTAAATATTCAGGGAATATTATGCGCCTGGAAGAGATAAACCCACAGATTCGGGTATTGGAACTGATGAATGAATATGCAATCCTTAATGTGCCAGAAAGCGCCATGGGGCAAGTGGCGGCGGCTCAGGAAGTGGAGTTTGTAGAGAAACCCAAACGGATGTATTTTGCAGTCCGCAGGGGGAAGCAGGAATCATGCATTCCCCCTTTACAGGACGCCAGGCATCACCTGACAGGGAAAGGAGTAATTGTGGCGGTGTTGGATTCAGGGGAACGTGCCATATTATTGCCATGCCGTCCTTGTGGGCAGGAATAGGACATTCCTGGGAGGAAATACAATGTAACCTAGAAGGGAGGGAGATGCATTTGCAAAAAGAAGGCGTCTATACAGCCGCCGCTTACTTGCGGCTGTCAAGGGATGATGGTGACATAGATGGAAGCATAAAATCAGAGAGCGACAGCATCAGCTCGCAGAGGGAATTAGTCTGTTCCTATATAAAAAAACAGAATGATATGCAATTGTATGATATTTATATAGATGACGGTTACTCTGGAACCAATTTTGACAGGCCGCAATTCAAGCGGATGATGGCGGATATTGAGGCAGGGGACGTGAATTGCGTGGTTGTAAAAGACCTGTCCCGGTTTGGGCGGGACTATATTGAAGCCGGGCGGCTAATCCAGAAGGCCTTCCCAGCTTACCATGTGCGTTTTATTGCAGTGACGGATAATTTTGACAGCTTGACCGCGGACTATAATACCAGGTCGCTTGTGCTTCCAGTCAAAAATTTTATCAATGATTCTTACTGCCGCGACATTTCCTGTAAAGTAAAGAGCCATCAGAAAATAAAACGGGAGCAGGGGAAGTTCATAGGCGCTTTTGCTATGTATGGCTACTGCAAAACTGCAGAAGATAAAAATAAATTATGCCCCGATGGTTATGCGGCGGATATTGTCCGCAAGATATTTTCCTGGAAGCTGGAAGGCATGAGCGCGCTGGCAATTGCCCAGAAGCTGAATGGGTTGGGTGTGCTTTCCCCTATGGAATATAAAAAAGCCCATGGGGAGAAATTTTCCACAGGTTTCTATACAAATGCAAGCGCCAAATGGTCGGCAGTCGCAGTGAAACGGATTCTGACAAATGAAATTTACACTGGGACCATGGTGCAGGGGAAAAAAGAACAGGTGAATTACAAGGTAAAGAAAATGGTGGAAAAGCCAAAAGAAGAATGGGTTCGGGTGGAGGGAACCCACAAAGCCATTGTCCCAAAGGAGGATTTTGAATTGGTGCAGGCATTGCTGGCAGTTGACACAAGGGCAAAAGCTGGGTCAAAATGCGCCCATTTATTTTCCGGGAAACTGTTTTGCGCAGACTGTAAAGAAGCGATGGTCCGTCGGGTGAACCGCTGCAAAGGGGCGTCGAAAGTGTATTTTATCTGCCCTACCAGAAATAAAGGGCAGGGCTGTACCAGGCATAGTATTTTAGAGGATGGGCTGAAAGAGGCGGTGTTCCAAACACTGCAGGCGCAGTTGCATGTTTTCCTCAATATGTCCCGGCAAATGGAGTACATACAGGGTATGGAGGTGGATTTTGAGGAAATTTTCAGGTTAGAAAAAGAAGTGGAAAGGCTGAACCGAGAGCAGGAGAAATACCAGGAGCTTCGGGCAGGGCTGTACGAAGACAAACAAACGGGGTTGATTACAGAGGAAGATTTTAAGAACTTTGGGGCAATTTTTTGTAAACAGCAAGAGGCGGCCAAAGCGTCTTTCGAGAAGCAGGAAGCAATGGTGAAGCAGTTATTTTGCAATGGCATACTGTCAGGGATGGAATTGGAAAGGATGAAAGGGGAAATAGAATTGGAAGGGCTGGACCGGGATGCCCTTTTGAGTTTTATCGCCAAGGTTGAGGTCTATGAAGGGAAGAGAATTTATGTGGAGTTTTGGGCAAGGGAAGAATTTTCTGAATTTTTATAACAGGGAGCCGTAGGCATTTGCAGCATATTGACACAAGAGGGCATTGACTATAGCCATCCTGATTTTCGGAATGGGGATGGCAGCACACGGATCCTTGCCCTTTACGATGAAACACTTGGGCGGGAATTTACATCGGAGGAAATTAACCAGGCGTTGGAAGCCCCCAATGAGCAGGAGCGGTTCCGTATCGTCCCCAGCCGGGATACTTCTGGGCATGGCACCCATGTGGCAGGCATTGCAGCAGGCAATGGAAGGGCTTCCGCCGGGGTGAACCGGGGCGTTGCATTTGAAAGCCCGCTGCTGGTGGTAAAGCTTGGGACCCAAAATCCAGATGGGTTCCCAAGGACTACCCAATTGATGCAGGCATTAGATTATGTGGTGCGAAAGTCGCTGGAATATCAGATGCCAATGGCAGTGAATATCAGCTTTGGGAATACCTATGGCTCCCATAGTGGAAGCGCTTTGCTAGAAAGCTATATTAATGATATTTCTAATTACTGGAAGACCAGTATAGCAATTGGCACCGGGAATGAGGGGGCGGCAAGGGGGCATACTTCTGGAATCCTCAGCCAAGGGGAGGAAAAGGAGGTAGAGCTTGGGGTGGGGGAATATGAGGCTTCCTTAAACGTCCAGCTTTGGAAATCGTATGTAGACCAATATGACGTGGCGTTAGTCCATCCTTCTGGAGCCAGGATAGGGCCAATCCGGCAAGTGCAAGGCCCCCAGCGTTTTGTGATAGGGCAGACAGAACTGTTGGTCTATTATGGGGAACCAAGCCCGTATAACCTTTATCAGGAAATATACATTGATTTCCTTCCAGCAAATTCCTATATTGATGCAGGGGTTTGGAAAATATCCTTGATACCGGAAAGGATTGTGCGTGGGAATTATGACCTGTGGCTGCCAGGGCAGGCGGTCCTGAACCAAGGGACAGGGTTTTTGTACCCGATTGAGGAGACAACGCTGACCATTCCTTCCACAGCAGAGAAAGTAGTCTCAGTGGGGGCGTACGATGCCAGGTATGGGCAGCTTGCAGATTTTTCCGGTCGGGGATATACCAGGCAAACCAACCAAATTAAGCCTGATATTGCAGCGCCAGGGGTGGATATCCTTTCTGCCTCTCCAGGCGGGGGCTACGCAGTGCGAAGCGGAACCTCCATGGCGACTCCATTTGTCACAGGGAGCGCGGCGCTATTGATGCAATGGGGGGAACGTGTTATTTTATTGCTCCATTAGAAAAAGCCCAAAAGATTGTGGGCTTTTCCTAAAATCATTTACTCTGTTATGGCGTCGTTTGGCTGGCAGAGTTCAAATTTCTGCACCATTTTGTTCAACAGTTCTGCCTGTGATGCAAGTTCTTCTGAAGTTGCAGAGGTTTCCTGTGAGGCAGCGGAGTTATCTTGTATCCCATGGGAAATCTCTTCAATCCCTGCCTGGAGCTGTTTCATGCTCTCTGCCTGGACAGCGGCATTTTCAGAGGTTTCCTGGATCATTTCATTTACCTGCCCCACTGCGGTCACTGATTTTATCAGTGAGTTCATGGCATTTTCAGCAATGGAATTGCCTTTATTTATTTCTTCCATGGAAATTTCAATCAGTTCTTTGGTAGTGCTGGCTGCCTGGGAACTTTCTAAGGCAAGTTTCCCAATTTCATCGGCCACAACGGCAAAGCCTTTCCCTGCTTCGCCAGCACGGGCGGCTTCTATCGAGGCGTTTAATGACAAAAGGTTTGTCTGGGAGGCGATGTCCTCGATTGTCTGGATAATCCCAACCACCTGCTGAGAGGTCTGGTGGATTTTGTCCATGGCGTCCATCATCATTTTCATATTTTCCTGGTTCTGCTCAATGATTGTGGCCGCCTGTGCAGTGGCTTTCGCGGAATCTTCTGCTTTCTGCCGGTTGAGTTCCACCTGGTCAACCACAGTGTTGGTTGTTGCCGTTAGCTGCTGTACAGAGGAGGCCTGGGCTTCCGCGCCTTCCGCCAGCACCTGGGAGGCAAGGGCAAGTTCATTCGCCCCAACAGATACATGCTCCGAGCTTTCGTTGATCCCTTCCATCACCTGGTTCATGGAGCCAGAGATATTGAGCAAGGCAGTTTTTATTTTTTGGAATTCGCCTACATAATCATTTTTCAGGTCGATGCTTAATTTCCCATCAGAAATTTGCGCCAGCACTTCCGCGGTTTCGTCAATGTATACAATATATTCTTTCAAACGGTTGACCGTTTTTTGGATAGACTCGCCCAGTTCCCCAATTTCGTCCTCGCTAGTGATATGCAGGTCGACGTCCAAGTCCCCAGCGGCAAGCTTTTGCGCGGTATGGTTCAGTTCCAGTATGGGCTTTGTCAGGTTGGCAGCGCTTTTCTTAATCCTAACTGCTATCAGCAGTATGCCAACGGTAAAGAGGAGCGCCAGCGCAACGACCATTGCAGCCAATATGGAATAATACTCTGACATGGGCAGGCTGCTAAGCACGACATACCCAGTGTCCCCGGCATGCTGCAGGGAGCCATATTTAGTGGCGCCGTCTGCTTTATATTTTAAAAATTTGTTGTTTTGGGATGTGATTGCATCAATTACATTCTGGGACATGCCTGCATCTTTGACATTCTGCTGCACCATATCGCTCTGTGGGTGGTAGAGGAACGTGCCATTTTCAGACAGCAGAAGCATATATCCGTTTCGCCCGATTTTGTACTCACTCATAATAGTTGTCATGTGGTCTAAGGCAATGTCCATGCCCACTGCGCCAAGCACCTCGCCCGTAGCGTCGTCAATGACTGGGCATGCAGCGCTTAAGATCATCTTCTCAGTGGAGGAATCAATATATGGCTCCGTCAGTATGGTTTCCTTCGTTTCAATGCAGCCATACCACCCGCGCCCTGTAATGTCCCAGCCTTCCTCACTGGTAAAACCATCAGACTGGGCCAATGCGCTTGTGTCTAAGTCGGAAATCCAAACAGCCATGACATTTTCTGCATCGGTTTCTGCGATATGTACCAAGTTGTCCATTACCGTTTCCATTTTTTCAGCCTTCCAAAGGTCGTCCCCAGCCTTTGTCTCTAACATAACGCTTTTAATCTCTGGGTTAGCGGCAAGCTGCCCTACACTTTTTGTATACTGTTCTAAAAAACCGGTTAGCTGGTTTGCAGCAGCGTTGGATTCCTGTATCAGCTCCGTTTTTCTTGATGTAACGCTTAGCCATCCCACCATGCAGATTGCAACAGCCGCAATAAGCAGGAATACCAGAATCACGCTGCCACCAATCTGCCGTAGGATTTCATCTGCGATCTTTTTTCTGGAACTGCTCCCTTTTTGAGTATGTTTCATAATAAACCTCCCTAACTATATCTTCGTCCTTCTTTCTTATTGTATCGCGATTTCACAAGTAACACAATAAAAATTTCGACTTTCTTTTTGGGAATAAGACATACTGAGGGCAAAATATACTGTATTATTGGAGGTATGGATATGGAGTTGTCAAAAGAAATGTTACAAAATATGGAGCAGGCAGATATCAGGGACGCAGTTTTAGACACATTGACGGATATCAGCAAGATTGAAATTGACAGGAACAAACCTATTGCAGAAAGGGTGGAGGCGTATGTGGAGGCAGTAGGGAACCCTTTTCTTGTAAGGGTTGGGGAGTATGTGGTGAAAATTGGCTATTCTGATTGCGAGGAGACATTGAACGATAGGATGGAGCAGTATATCAGGAAAGCCGCTGAGATTAATTATTAGGCGGCAAATATGGCAAGGGCGTCAAAAAAAGAAAAGGATAAGGCGGAAAAAATTCCTGAGGAGGCCTGGAATGCAGGGATTTATGCCAGGCTGTCCGTAGATTACCATAATCAGAAAAATGAATCCATAGAAGCGCAGGTCCAAGTGGCAGAAAACTATATTAACCAATCCAGCGATATTGTGCTGGCAGGCTGCTATACAGATTTGGGGGAAACAGGGACAGATTTTCAAAGAAAAGGTTTTGGCAGGCTGATGGATGATGTCCGCCGCCGTAAGATTAATTGTGTCATTGTGAAAGATTTTTCCAGGTTTGGGCGCAATTACATAGAAACAGGGAATTACATGGAGAAGATTTTCCCGTTTTTCCAGGTCAGGTTTATTTCTGTGTCTGATGGTTACGACAGCCATCGCCCCCAGCAGGGGAACGACATCCTTGCCACCAACCTGAAAAATATTGTAAATGAGCTATATGCAAGGGACTGCGCGCAAAAGGTTCGGGCGGTTAAGAAATTAAAGCTGGAACAGGGGTGTTATGTGGGAGGGGTGCCTCCATATGGGTATTCGGCAAAGCGGGTGGATGGGAAAAAAATCCTTATCCCTGAGGAAGGCGCAAGCGATGTGGTTAGAGCCATATTTGCTTTGTTTTGCAAGGGGAAAAGCGTCAGCGATATTATTTCCTGGCTATATGGGGCAGGCATCCACAGGCCAAGCGAATACAGGCGTACGGGGCATGTCCAGTGTGTAGAAGGGGAGGCAATCAGGCAATGGAGCAGCCAGACAATCCGGGCAATGCTTACAAACCCTGTATATATTGGCACATTAGCGCAAATCAAGGAAGGGGAAAAAAGATACCGCATAGGGGAACCATGCAGCGTTGGGCCAGACGGTGTGGTTCTGGCAGAACATGCCCATCAGCCAATTGTTGGGAAGGATTTGTTTTACGGCGTTTCCACCAGGCTGGAAGGGGTGAAAAAAAAGGGGATTGCAGGAAAAAAGGCGCCAGAAGATATCTATAAGGGGATCATTTGCTGTGGGGAATGCGCAAGCAGGCTAAAAAGGACTTGTACATCCAATGCCAGGTCTTATCAGGTGTCAGTAAGGACATATTCCTACGGATGCCCAAATATCCAGAGGATTGACAGCCTTAGGTGCGGCAGCCATTTTATCTCGTCCAATATGGTGGACAGGATTGTGTTGGAAGCATTGCAAAAAGCAATCGCTTTGGCAGGGGCGCCATGGAAAGCATGGCAGGGGCTGAACAGGCGGCAGCAGGGCGAGAGGGAAAAGGAGGTGCAAAAAAAGATAACGGAAGCCCAAGGACGCCTTAAGAAGCTAGGGCTTGAACTGAGTTCTTTGTACAGGAAATATAAAGCAGGTTCCATAGCAGAAGAAGCGTTTTTTGCCCTGAAGGCAGAAAAAGAACAAGAAAAAAAGAATGTCGAAAAAGAGCTGCGCCGAGAAATAGATAGGGTTCAGCATATAAAGAAAGTGTCTGAGGAATTTAACCAATTTATCCGTCGCCTGTGCGAGGGGGAAAAGGGTATAAAGCTGGATGGGCTGGCGGTACGGTGCATGGTGGAAAAGATTGTTATATACAAGGACAGGCGTGTGGAACTGCGGTTCCATTTCAGGGATTAAGCCGTGGGCGATGTAACACGCAGTGTCTGGCATGGGTATTTTAGCGCCAGGCTTTGGGGCCGAGCAGTGGGAGTTGTAAAAAGGGGGAGAAAATGGCGAAGAAAGATACCGTTGCAATCTATATGCGGCTTTCTCAGGAAGACGGGGGGCAAGAGGCAGAGAGCAACAGCATAGCCAACCAAAGAAAGCTGCTCTGTGCCTATGCCGCAAAGCATTTTCCAGGCTGCCCGTTGCTGGAATTTAAAGATGATGGGTATTCAGGGGCGAATATGGACAGACCTGGCATTTCAGAGCTTTTACATTGGGTGAGGGACGGGCAGGTAGGGTGTATCCTTGTAAAAGACTTTTCCAGGTTTTCCCGGGACTATATAGAGATCGGCTCCTATCTGGAGCAGATCTTCCCATTTGCCGGGGTAAGGTTCATTGCAGTGGAGGATGGGTATGACAGCGCTTATGGTTCAGGGAATGCAGCAGGGTTGGGCATATCTTTTCAGAACCTTATGAATGACCTGTACTGCAAAGATATTTCGATAAAAGTGAAATCTTCCTTGGCAGCAAAAAAAGAAAGGGGAATTTATGCAAATGGAAACTGTGCCTTTGGCTACCGTAAAGATCCCAAGGACAGGCATACATTGCTGGTGGATGAAGAGGAAGCGGCGATTGTAAAAAGGATATTTGGGATGGCGAAGCGTGGGAAGCCTTCCTTGGAAATTGCACGGCAGTTGAATGCAGAGGGCATAAAAACGCCAATGGAGCGCAGGGTTAGGCGTGGGACCTCATCCATTATGCCCAAAAATGGCAGTTTTGCATGGAGCGCTTCCACAATCTGCCGGATGCTTGGGAATGCATCCTATGTGGGCGACTTTGTTTATGGAAAATATGAAACGCCAGAAATCAGCGGAAAGGCAAAGTTAAAGCCGAAAAGCGAGTGGAAGGTCTATAAAAACCACCATCAGCCCATTATTGACAGGGATACCTTTGCCCGCGTCCAAAAGGGCAGGAGGAAAAAAAGCCCGGGAAAGAACAAAAGGCATCCTTTGGTTGGGAAGATGGAATGTGGGCGGTGCCATAAATCTTTGCAAATGGAACATACGAAAAACCCTTATTTTTATTGTGGCAATAGGTATGCGGAGCATAAAGGGAGGTGTGCAATCAAAGTGAATGCCCAGTTTATGGAGCAATATTTGCTGTTTAAGCTGCAGGAAGAGACAGAGAGGCTCGCGATGCGTCAGGAGTCATGGATAGGCAGCGTTTCAGAGGCCACCCAGGAAGAGGTGGCCAGGCTGGTGGAAAAAATTGTGGTATATGGCGAAACGGAGATTGAGGTGGCATGGAGGTTTTCAAATAGGCAGCCGGGAAGTTTGCCTGCATATTAATTTGCAGTTCTGTAACACCAATACAAAAAATATAAGGCAATGGTGTGGCACAGGCAGGGGGGATACAAGAATTTTCTATAGAAATGGGGAGGTTTAGGCGCAAAAATATGGGGAAATTCCCTTGCAGGCATTTAACACCAAAGGGGATTGTCGAGGGGAATGACCCCTATCTGTATGGGGAGAAAGTGAAAGCCTATCTGATCAGGGGTGCAAAGCATCTCCCTATTTTGCAGGAGTATCCCAATCCGGCGTTGGGCTGGGGCGTGCTGTGCTTACGGGACAGCCTGCCGGGATAATTTGTGTTCCAAAGAAAAATGCCATATAGATCCAGCAAAGATTGAGGTTTGAGATTTGTTGGATCTATATAGTTATTATAGGGAATGTTGTATTTCAAACATTTTTCTATAGGATGTACGGATGGGGGAGTCAGGATATATCATTAGACATATTTTGTAAACTAAAGTATAATATTGGAAAAATAATGTGCAAAGGAGAAAGGCGATGGGGTATCAGGAGAATAAAATATGGAAAAGATTAGAGGAGATCTGTGTCAATTCTAGCGAACTGGGAAATATTATAGAAATGTGTGACAGCGCCATTGAATTGGTGAAAACAATCAGAGATACATTTCCAGATTATACTTTACATGACGAAACGCATATTTGTAATGTAATCAACTGGATGGAGCAGATTCTGGGTGACTCTGGGATTGAGATGTTATCGGCCGGAGAATGCTCCATGCTGATTTTAGCGGCATGTTATCATGATGTCGGTATGTGTTATACGAAAGAGCAAAGAGAAAAGGAACTAAAAAGCCACCGTTTTACAGAGTATCTTGAGAAAAATCCCAAGGAATATTTAATGGTAAAAAGGAGTAAAGAAACTGGCGAAGAGATTCCCCAAGGAATTCAAATAGAGTATTTCAGAAAGATACATCCTCAAAGAGTAGATGAATTATTACCTGAGAACTGGGAAATAAATACGGTAAGAAGAGATAAATTAGCAGCAATTTGTAAAAGCCATGGAGAGAAGATTGAAAGTTGCAAAGACGAATTACTATATGATGGATTTCTGGAAACGGATCACGTTTTGTGTGCAATATTGCTGAGGCTGGCAGATGTTCTGGACTTTGATATGAGCAGGGCGCCCCATATTTTATATGAATTTCAGAAAATAAGTACAACTGGAAATCCATCAGCAGAGACAGAATGGAAAAAGCATCAGGCATCAAATGGATTCAAGCTGATGCAGGAAAACAGAACGCTGGTCTATCGCGCCGTTTGTGAGGATATGCAAGATGAGTATACGATAATGAATTTCTTGGATTATGTAGATGAAGAACTGGAAAACTGTAGTTTAAAATTAAAACAATACGGTCATGCAAAGTGGAAGTTGATAAATATTCCCATGAAAGCTGAAAGATATATAGAAAGGCGGGGATATCAGACCGGAGAATATCGCTTAACACTGGAAGCAGACAATGTCTTAGATTTATTGATGGGAGACGATTTATACAGCGCGGATGTAACCTTTATCAGAGAGTTGCTGCAAAATGCATTAGATGCTGTGAGGGCAAGAAGAGCGGTGGATTACAGATGGAACTGGGAAGAAGAAAACCAGATAATAGTAAGCGGTTGGAGTGACAAAGAGGAAAATCAATGGTTTAGGATAGATGATTCAGGGATAGGTATGGATGAACCGGCGATTATGAATTATTTCCTCAGGGTCGGGCGTTCTTATTATCAGTCTGATGAGTTTAAGAAATTAAAGTATGATAATAAAAAAATTATGATTTTACGCCCATAAGCAAGTTTGGAATTGGAATTCTTTCTTGCTTTTTGAAAGGAGACCGTATGGAGGTCAGTACGAGACGCTTCAACAGCGGTGAAGGTATTCGTTTTTCTATGAAAGGAACGAAAGGCTATTATAGCCTTGCAGTGGAAGAAAAGGGTGACAGGGGAACGTCTATGCCATGTGCAGATGTTGAGGAAGTGGAAAATTTTCGTCAGAGCGTTGGCACCTCTATTGCAGTCAGGATAAAGGAGCCCCTTTCAAAAAATATTGAAAGCTCGCTAAAGTCATATCTATGTTATCCAGATGTTCCAGTTTATTATAAAAAAGGAGCTGAGATTTTTTTATTCCCGACGGAGCAGGAATTAATGGAGTTTGTGAGGAAAAAGAAAGAGATAAAGATTCCGCTTCCAGAGGAATTTCTCCGGGAACTCTGCGCTAAAATGCCAGAAATAATCTGGGAGGAACCTCCCTATATATGTATGGCATGTGTTCCATTTGATGAAATATCACAATCGCCTTTTATAAGCGGGGCCAAGTTCACGATTGGCATTGTAGAAAAGCATAACGAGTTACAGTCGATTGTGATCGATGAGATGAAGATTCAACAGGAATTGGTGATAATGCTGAAGATTACCAAAAGTTTAATTGAAGTTCAGATGATTTGCAGAACTGTCGATTCCTGCCATGATATGATAGGATTGACAGAGTTTGAACATCGGTATGGTGATCGGAATGATTATAAGGATTTAAAAAATCTTTTCCAGAGGATAAATTCAGATGAAGTCCATGTGGAGGCGGCTATTCCTTTTATGGTAAATGAGGAGTTAAATAAAGCCATGGAACGATTTATTCTGCCAAGATGTGATTCCGGGGCGAAATATATTGATAATAACAGAGTTGACAAAGCATATAACGGAATATGTGTTGAAACGGCATGGGAGAATGTTTATGGATTGGAGGAAAGCTGGTTTGAGTATACAGTTCTTCTGTTGTCAGGGGAATTCCAGCCTGCTTTGGGAATCAGCAGGGAGAATGTGCGGTGGTTTCCAATGAAAGCGGCAGGTTACATAGAATTAGTGGGAAGAAAAATTTTTAGCAACGGATTGGGCTGTCAGTATCCCTCTTATTATGGGAATATGGAATACGGCAGATTTACAGACTTGCTAGATGATGCAGAATTTTGTTTACAAGCTGAAAAAATATTGGAATGCAGATCTGGAGTGAGTATCAAAGATATGAAAGATAAAATGGCTTTATCATCTGGAAAAGAACAAATAGCTGTTACAGGATTTCGGGATATATTTTATGATTACGATGAACCCAAATTATATTTTCTGAAAATTTTTAAGAGAGTATTATTGCAAACAGAGTTTGAAATAAGCTGGGATTTTAACAGGAATGGAGCGATAGAATATTTTATAACAGGAATGCGGGAAACCCCTGTCTCGGCGGCGGAAAAAGAGTTTTTGCCGATGACGTTTGTCCATTCTTTCAATAACAATACCACACTATTAACCAATGCAGATAACATGGGCAGATGCGCATTGAACGCAGAACATCCGTTTTCAGTTTGGTTGATGAAGAATGCAGAGTTTTTGGCAATACGATACAAATCACTTTGGAAAAGGATAAGGAAAAATATCTGTCTATTGGATTCAGAGCATATGAAAACAGAAATTGATAATTTCTTGAAAGAAATCCAGAAGAGAGGAGAAATAGATATACCAGATAATGTTTGGGTAAAGGATGAAGACTTTTTAGAATTATTTTAGTAGATGGTTTCTGTTATACTAATTCCGATAATGCACGAAGAAAAGATTCTATTACGGTCAAAAACAGAGGAATTCAAAAGAAAATTATGGTCTATCCGGCAATGTGGGCTGAACCCCTCGAAGAAGGTGTGATACATATTAGCGATTTCTGTATTAAATATGCGCAGCCTTATGCAGTTCAGAAAATTATTGAAAATTTTCGATATAAGTAGTTTATGGATTAGAAAGATTAAGATAGCAGTAATAAAGCTGCCATAATAAGGATAGGTGATTTTATGGACAAAAAAATTCAGATTAGAAACAGTACTGTTGATTTTCTTGTATTTACAAAACAGAATGGGGAAGATGGTATAGAGGTCAGGATTCATGATGAAGATGTGTGGCTGACACAAAAGAGTATGGCTCAGCTTTTCGACTGCTCAACAGATAATATTAGCTTACATTTGAAAAATATTTTTGCCAGTGGAGAGCTGAGTCCAGAAGCAGTTACCGAGAAATCCTCGGCAACTGCTTCTGATGGTAAAAAATATAGGATGAAATTTTATAATCTTGATGCGATTATCTCTGTGGGTTATAGAATTAATTCGATTCGTGCAACCCAATTCAGGCAGTGGGCAACGAAAGTGTTGAAAACTTTTACTGTCCAAGGATATGTGCTGGATAAAAAGCGTCTTGAAAATGGTCAGATATTTGATGAGGAATATTTTGAGCATTTACTTGATGAAATCAGGGAGATTCGCGCAAGTGAGCGAAAGTTTTATCAAAAGATAACAGATATCTATGCGACTGCAGTGGATTATTCGCCTATGGCGGCTACTTCAAAAGTTTTGTTGCTATGGTGCAGAACAAGCTGCATTATGCAGTCCATCAACATACGGCTGCAGAAGTAATTGCAGAGCGTGCAGACCATAGAAAAGAGCATATGGGATTGACCTCCTGGAAAAATGCCCCAACGGGTAAAATAGTGAAAGCAGATGTAAGTATCGAAAAAAATTATTTGACGAGTGAAGAATTGCAGGATTTAAACCAGTTTGTTACTATGTATCTTGATTATGCAGAAGGACAGGCGAGGCGGAAGATTCCCATGACAATGGAAGATTGGGCGAAAAGACTGGATATATTTCTTGAATTCAATGAGGAAGAAATATTGAGAAATAAAGGAAAGGTATCTGCTGAAATTGCCAAAAGTTTTGCAGAAAGTGAATTTGAAAAGTATAGA
>CAJUDE010000051.1 GCA_910585295.1 uncultured Lachnospiraceae bacterium
CAAGGAAATAAAGGGATTAGATAACACTAAGAGGGAGCTGCCTACTAGCAAATGGTTCTACTCCTAAGCGGTAGGCCGGAGGTTCAAATCCTCTTAGCGACGCTGAAAACATCGCCGAAAACATTGATTTTTCAAGGTTTTCGGCGTTTCTAATTTTCCAAATAAATTTGAACTCATAGCAATGTGCGATTAGCAGAAGCTGTTTTTGCTAATCAAAATGCCTTTCCTGCTAATTGTAGCAAAAATCATGCTAAAAAGTCTGCTAATTGAAAAGGTAAAAGTTACTCGTTCAAAGAGCTTTTTTCTGGTGTTATATAATCCCTGTACAATTCTTACTGTACGGTCTGATAGAACCACTTATTGTGCTTGAAAGATGAAACTTACACTGATTATTATGCTGTCTAAAACTGAAGAAAGTCTTTATGACTTACCTCCCCGTGCTTTGTAGTGTAGTTTCTTTACAAATTATTTTATCAGCAACGTAGAGGATTGGAAAACTTTCATTACTTTTTGTGCCGCCGATTTGGCGACGGAAGGGAGATTATAATGACGATGAATATGGATTACAGTTATCTATTTCAGCAGATGTTTGGAGTAGCAAACACTGGGAAGAATACAGCATCAGGGGGAAGAATGGTTAAGATGTCAGATTTGTCAAGCCCTACAGTACAGGCGCAGTTAAAAGCAGCAGGAATTGACACAAGCAGCAAGCATTACCAGAATGTTGTGAAAAGTATGATGGCTGCAGGCCGTGGCGGCGGATATTTTAATATTCAAGGGATTAAGAACCGAATGCAGTATTATGATGCAGAAGGGAACCATATCAATCAGGTATTCGGGGTATCAGGACTTACAGTAACGGATAAAAACATTGAGAGTAAAAACAGGATTATCTCTATACCAGACAGTATAAAAGATGAAATGTTTGAACTTACAAAGAAAGAATTTTTGCAGGAAAATGGTGTTGCAAATGGGGATACAATAAGGCGAAGCGACATATACCATAAAATGTATCCTAAACCACACACAAGAAAAGTACAAAAGATTAAGGTTCTTTCTAAAATTATAAATTCTTCATACCCAAAGGAATAGAATATGGCTATTAGAATAGAACAGAGTATGTTATAATTTAAACAGTGAAAAATATGGAAAACAATGGATGATATAAGATAAGTACAGAGGAGAAAGATAAAATGTCGATTGGATGGAACTTTCCAAGCAATAATTATGGAATGGTTTATGGCATTGGGGAAGCTGGCATTGAAACATTTAAAGGGACGCCATATAAGTCATTGGCACGGGAAATATGCCAAAATTCTTTAGATGCGAAAAGAACGAAAGATAAGCCTGTTCTCGTCGAATTTTCCCTTACACAGCTAGATACGGATAAGGTTCCAGGTTTCCAAATATTGAGAAAAGCAATTGAATCTTGCCTTTATTTTTGGAGAAAACAAAAGAATGAAAAAACTGTAAATTTCTTTCAAAAAGCCGTAGGAATTGCCAGACAGGAAAAAATACCGCTTTTACGGGTCAGTGATTTTAATACGACAGGGCTACTCGGTTCCAACCAGGAATTTAACACGCCATGGCAGAACCTTGTAAAAGCTTCTGGTGTTTCGGATAAGGATGGAAGTTCGGGCGGCAGTTTTGGGATTGGGAAATCTGCGCCTTTTGCCTGCTCTGACTTGCGTACTGTGTTTTATGCCACACAGGATAAAGATGGGGTGAAAGCAACTCAGGGCATTGCCCGGCTTGTCTCATTTGCCTTAGAAGATATGGGTATGGGGCAGAGTGAAGGCAATCTTAGCATGGGTATTGGATATTATGGCAAGATGGGGCAAAACCAGGCGGTTCAAGAATGTTGTTCCTTGGAAAAGGGATTTCAGAGGGAAGAAGTTGGCACCGACGTATTTATCCTTGGCTTTACGGAAAAACCTGAATGGGATACGGAAATTATTATTTCGATACTGGAGGATTTTTTGGTTTCTATTTACCTTGGGTTACTTGAGGTAAAAGTAGGCAATACCATGATTTCTAAGAAGACCCTTGGGAAAGTTATGGATCAATATAAGGATATTGCAGCGAAAGCTTATAATTATTACCAAACGTTAATTTCACCAGAAGCCCATGTAATTACAGAAAACTATGAAGGGCTTGGCGATGTGGAGTTGCATATATTAATCCAAAATGGTTTACATCGGCGGGTTCTGATGAGCCGTATGAACGGCATGAAGGTGTTTGACCAGAAAAACTTCCCAAGCGCCATTCAATTTGCCGGCATATGCATTTTGAAAGATGTGCCTATTAATTCTTATTTTCGCGAAATGGAAAATCCTCAGCATGACGCATGGCAGCCAGAGCGGCACAAGAAGCCAACAGAAGCGAAAAGGTTTAGGCAGGGATTATTCCGATTTATCAAAGAATATGTTTTGGCTTTTGGGCGTAAAACAACTGTTGCAGAAACAGACGCAGAAGGTGTTGGGGAATATTTGCCAGACGAGCCAGTACCTGAAGCGGAAAACTATAAATCTGAGAGCCTGGTGGATGCTGCTATGGACATAGAAGTATCTGATTTAAAATACCATAAAGGAGTTTTTGAGGTTGCTACGGATGGCAGCGACTTAGAGATGGAAGATGGGGAAGGGGTTCCTGATGGGGAAGGGTATGGAGATACTGGCAACAAAGATTATGGCACAAATGGGGGCGGCCATATGGCAGGCGGCTTAGGGTTTGGGAGTAATGAGGGGAACCATTCAGGGACGAACGGGGCAGGCGGCAATCCATACAGCATTGGCATGGAAGGGGAGACTCTGTCAAAATTAAAGAAAAAATTTGAAATTCACGCGATTGCTGTGCGTTTGATCCTTGTAGATGCAAAGAATAACCGTTATTGTTTATTTTTTATCCCAGAAGAAACCTCTGGGAACGGTTACCTGCAGTTTAAATTGTCTGGGGAACAAAGCAATATGAGTGTCAATGTCAGCAATGCTTCTAATTTGGTTACTGGCGCTTTGTTAAAAACATCGAAAAATACGATTTATTTAGAACATATTGTTGCAAAAGAGAAAATGTCTGTAGAATTCAATGTAGATTATGGCGAGAGCAGCTCAATGGAGGTAAGCTTATATGGATATCAGATATAAACTTTATCCGTATCCAGTTTTATTTTCCGGTACAGATGATTATGTAAATAGTTCCTTCCAATTCAAGGTGGATGTAAAAAAAGGCATTCATGAGTTGAGGTTTACTTTTACCATGGAACTTGAAAATAAAGGAATGAAAGAAAAGATAAAAGAAGGCCTAGCTGAATACTTGATACATATTGAATGCCCGCAAACTTGCTACCGCATTGTGGTGGCAACGGGGGAACCTATAGCTACTAAAAAAATACATGAGCAATACCTAAATGGGAAAGTATCTATTTGTGCCTTTGTCGTTGCCCGCACAGATATTACAGCTTACGCAAATAAGGATTTTAACCCAGATTACAGAGGCATTACATTTTCTATTGACAGGGGCGGCATAATGGCCATTGGTGGGCAATATGATGTGAATATTGTAAAGGATACAGAGGAATTGGCAAAGGTACCATCCATATTTACGATCTGTAAATATGCTGCGGATGCAGAGGAAAGCATGAAAATTGATATGGATGGGGATAAGATTGTGGTAGCGCTATCCGACAGCAGTTTCCAAAATTATAAAATGCTGTCCAATATGCCAAGTTTGCTGCCTGTATTCCATGCCATGATTATTGTCCCAGCCCTTATTTTTGTGTTTGAGGTTATGCGGCGGGAAGGCATAGAAGAATATGAAAACAGAAGGTGGTATACCGCAATTAAGAAAACTTTGGCAAAATATGAGATTGCCTTAAACCATGACAGTTTAACAGATATGGCGTCTTATGATTTGGCGCAAAAGTTATTGGATTTCCCGATAGACAGGGCATTGCAGGCAATCACGGCATTGGATGACAGCGAGGAGGAATAGCATGGTAGTGCATTTTATAAAAGAGAATGCTCTTGCTGCTTTAAAAATAAATGTAAAAGGAAATTCTAAATGGTATGGATGCCCAACAAATAGTTGGATTTATGAATATTTTGATGGCGAGGACCCATTTGTGGAATTTAAACTGCAAATGGAAGATTTTGAATTATGCAATCAAAAAAACGATGTAGAGAATGCAATCTGCCTGTATACGGCAATGAAGGGGCTGTCAGACACCCAGGCGGCTGACGAACGTCTGTGGGCAGGCTTATGCCATAATGATTTTTGGGGTTTTTTACATGAACGCTGGAAGGGAAACAAGGTGAAAGGCGACCCAGAATCCAGTTTGTTGTGGCGATATTTTTTTCATACGAAGAGCAGTGTCCGCAGGGCGCTGTTTCGGAATACATTGTCAAGGTTATGGTGGCTTGGGAGGCTTACCTATGAGGAAGGGAGAAAAGACCCATTTGAATTAACCCGATACTTTGAAAAGGATTTTTCCACAAAGTCGCTTATTTTATTTTCCAGCAATTTTATGGGAAATAAACAACTTACAAGAGGGCTTATTTCCGCATTGATAGAGTTAGAGAGCCATGGGTTTACATTAGGTACTAGTAAACGCGATATCTATTACCTTGCCAGCCAATATTTAAATATATATGGCGGGACGCATATTTTGGATTATTATACCGCAGAAGAAATCAAAGAAAAAATCCTGCGGCACATGTGGGGGCTGGCAGGCAAACGTGAAACAGAAAGGAAGGGATAGATGGCTATGGGTTATGATTTAATGGTTTTTGAAAAAGGCAAAGCCCCAGTGGAGCAGCAAAAATTTATGGGCTGGTATAACGAGAAAATAGAATCAGGCTGCGGTAATGGCATTTCTTATGCATCCGAAAAATTGCAAACTTTTTTCCATTCAGTTCGGAATATTTTTCCGCCTATGGACGGCCCGTTTGCCCCAGATAATATGGCAATGGAAAATCCTGAAATGGAAAAATACCTTTGCGGTTATAGCATTATGGAGGATATCATATATCTGACATTTTCTTATTCGGTATCTAGGTTTGCCTATGATGTTATAAAGCGGGCTGCTTATTTTGCAGACGTTGGGTTTTTTGAACCTAGCGGCAAGGGCATGCCAATGTTTTTTGATAGCCTTTTCCCTATGCTATTGGAAGGGGAATGGTTCCATCCACGCTATATTGATAATTTTGAAAGTGTCAGCGAAAAGTTAGACGATATGGACAAAAATGGGCATAGTTATTTCTATATAACAGACCAAGTTGGGAATTATATTCAAATTGGCGGATATGGAGATTCCTATACAGTAGAAAAAAGAATTTATACATCCCCTGCGGCTTATGTCCATACAAAAGCCCAGTATTCAGATATGGAAATTGTAAGTGAGGAAGGGGCTGTCACCATTGCAGGAAATCCTGTAAGATTAAAACAGAGCCAAATTTTGACAAAGGATGTGGCAAGGCAATTACTGTTAAGCTTTTTTCAAAGTGTGGAATTTATGGATTCTATTGAATGGGCAGGGATGGATCTTTGAATTGCACTTTTAAATAAGTAAGGAAGTGGTTAATTATGGCTAAACGGGGATTTGTGCCAGAAGATGGGGAACAATTTACAGGAAAGCAGTTAGGGCTGTTGCAAAAGGCTGCAGATGAAGTGCAATTCCTTTTGGACCAGGGGTATGATGTGAAGCCCGTGACTACATTTGTCGGTAACCATTATATGTTTTCTGAGCGGCAGCGGCTGGCTTTGGCAAGGTCTGTTTCATCTAAAGAATGGATAGGGAAACGGAGCGGTAAGGAATTATTAAAACAAGGAAATTTGATAAAAACTGCACGTATTGATGGGTTCAATACAATTATCACCCTGGAAGTGGCGTTGTCTGGCTCCCCTATCCTTTACTGCAGGGACGGTGCAGTCCGCGACCTGGCAGGGCTGCGGGGGACATACCGGGTAATTGACAAAACGCAAAAAGCAATTGAATTGATATTAGGGCAATTGAAAATATTAAAAATTCCAGAATCGGTTTTTTATTTGGACGCCCCTGTTTCAAATTCTGGTAGGCTGTCCACTTTCATTCGGCAGTGTGCAGAGGATATAGGAAGCCATGTACAGGTGCAGGTTATTCCAGATGTGGATCGGATGCTAGAGCAAATGGAAGGGGTAATCAGTGGGGACGCCATTATTTTAAACCACTGCATAAGTTGGATAAACATTATGCCAAGGATTTTGGATCAATTAGGGCAGATTTGGAAAATCCAGCTTTAAAATAGACTTGTGGAGGGAGAGGAAGGCTCAAAGGTGCAATGCTTTTGTTCCATTGATAATATAATAACAAAATATGGATGGAGGTGAAAGGCTGCAGTTTGGAAACGTCTTTCACATACTGAAAATGTAATAACAAAATATGGATGGAGGTGAAAGGATGGTTATTGTAGTTTGTGTATGCCAAAACAATGGCCTTATGTTTAACCATCGCCGCCAAAGCCGTGACCGGGCGGTGCTGGAGGATTTGGCAGATGTATGCGGTGCTGGCAGGCTATATATGAATTTTTATTCTTATAAAATGTTTCAAGAATATACAAATATTCCAGCCCTGGTCTGTGAAGATTTTTTAGCACAGGCTAAGGAAGGGGATTTCTGTTTTATTGAACAGGATATTAGCCCTTATATTGAAAAAGTGCAGGAAGTTATTTTGTACCAATGGAATAGGAAATACCCTGCAGATGTATATTTTGCAATTGATTTAAAAAATGGGGAATGGCAATTAGAAAAAAGCGAGGACCTGAAAGGATTTTCCCATGACAAAATTACGAAGGAGGTTTATAAAAAGATACTATGAGAAAAATTAATTGGAAATTGATTATATTTTGCTGTTCATTTTTATTTTTAACGGCTTGTACCGATTTATTGCCGGGGACGGGCGTGCAGGGAACGCAAGGGGCAGCTTCCCTTACTGATATCCCAGAGTATTCTGGGAACCCATATGTGGAGGTAAATGGCAATGTCCCAGGGTTCTCAGACAAGGAGCTTACAGAAGAATCTTATGAAAATTATAGTGAATTGGATGGGCTTGGAAGATGCGGCATAGCTTCTGCAAATGTGGGGGAGGACCTGATGCCAACAGAAGAAAGGGGCAGCATCAGCCAGGTGAAGCCTACTGGCTGGCAAACAGTAAAATATGATAATGTAGATGGGAAACATCTGTACAACCGCTGCCATTTGATTGGGTATCAGTTGTCAGGGGAGAATGCAAATGAAAAGAATTTGATTACAGGCACCCGTTATATGAATGTGGACGGCATGCTGCCCTTTGAGAACCTTGTTGCAGATTATGTGAAAGAAACCGGCAACCATGTATTGTACCGGGTGACGCCAGTGTTTGAAGGGGATAATTTGGTGGCGGATGGCGTGCAAATGGAGGCAATGTCTGTGGAAGATAAGGGGGACGGGGTTTCCTTTAATGTTTTTGTCTATAATGTGCAGCCAGGTATTTATATAGATTATGCCACTGGGGAAAGTTCTTTGGATGAAAGTGAATTGGTGCAGGAGAAGGTGCAGGAAGGGGAAATACGCGGGAATTCCAGGTCAAAGATTTACCATTGCCCAGGCCAGGCAGCTTATGATGAAATGGGGGATTCCAAAAACCTTGTTATTTTCCAGACCGAACAAGAGGCAGTGGACGCAGGGTACCGCAAGGCGAAACGATAAAGAAAAGGAAAGAAAAATTTCCCTGATTGCAAGGGTTCTATTTGCAATGATGTAAATTTTATGATATTATTTTATTGGATTAGGCTATTAATGTAACTTATATATTGTTGTGCGGTGGAGGGAGATCTATGGATAATGGTAATTCGCAAAAGACAAAATTAAAAATGTTCTCAGTAATGTCGATGTTCTTATTTTTAGTGGATATTTATATTATTGTGAATATGAAGGATAATTATACCGTTCTTGGAATCGCCGCTTTATTGACTTTGGTTTCTGTTATTTCAATGCTGAATGCATGGATGAAGTGGAAAGAGAAAGAGAGCTTACGTGCAGAAGAGCATTATGTGGATATAATGAAGGCTGAGAAATCCACACATCTTGTTTCCCAGAAAAAATTTCAGGATATGGATGAAAAGCTGAATTTTATTGGGCAGAAAATTATGCCTTTGGAGAAGGCAAGCGCTAAGAACCAGAAAAAAATTGCTTCTATGCTAGAGACCCTTATGGATGGGCAGAAGAAAGTTGCGAAGGTGACAATCAGCCGAAGCAAAGAAAATGCCAATGCTTTGATGAATTCTAATGACCAGTTGGTGAAACAGATGGAAGAATTCCAGCAGTCCATTTTGGAGATGAAGGCAGAGGTTTTGGATCGGCAGAATGAGATATATAATAAGAAGCTTCAGAAAATGGATGATAACCAAAGGGAAATCATTGATAAGATCCAAGAATCTTCTTGTTTAATCAAAGATATTATTGAGGTTATTCCAGATAAGATAGCACAAATCCCCCAGGCGGCAGCGCAAGGGTTTCCAATGCCAGGGCAGCCATTTTCAGCGGAGCCGCAATTGGAACAAGACAGGTTTGTTGAGCCAGCTGCAGTTCCACAAGCGGTTGAGGAGCCAGCGACACAACCAATTGAGGAATCTGTACCAGAGCCAGTTGAAGAACTGGGAATGCAGGCGATTGAGGAATCTGTACCAGAGCCAGTTATAGAGCCAGAAATGCAGGCAATTGAGGAATCTGTACCAGAGCCAGTTGAAGAACTGGGAATGCAGGCAATTGAGGAATCTGTACCAGAGCCGCAAGGAATAGAAGAAATGCTTGCAGAACCAGAATCCCAGGTAATGGAAGAAGAAGCGCCAGAGCCTCAGGCAATGGAAGAAATGAAGCAAGTACAGGAGACAGAAGACCCAAAGCCAGTTGAGAAATTTGGAATGCAGGCAATCGAAGAATCTGTACCAGAGCCAGTTGAAGAACCAGAAATGCAGGCAATTGAGGAATCTGTACCAGAGCCGCAAGGAATAGAAGAAATGTTTGCAGAACCAGAACCCCAGGCAATGGAAGAAGAAGTGCCAGAGCCTCAGGCAATGGAAGAAGTAATGCCTTCATCAGAACCAGCAGTTATGGAAAGCCCTAAGGAAGGGTTTCGTCCAGAAGATATAGAGTCTTTATTAGAAAATATGGATTTGCCAGCGCCTGCAGAGGTTAAAATGGAGCCGGAGCCAGAACCTGCAGAGGAACTTGAAATGGAGCCAGAATTAGAACCTGCAGAGGAACTTGAAATGGAGCCAGAATTAGAACCTGCAGAGGAACTTGAAATGGAGCCAGAATTAGAACCTGCAGAGGAACTTGAAATGGAGCCAGAATTAGAACCTGCAGAGGAACTCAAAATGGAGCTGGAGCCAGAACCAATTATGGAGCCTAAAGCAAAGCCAGAGCCAAGAGCCACTACTTCAAATGGAGTGGTAAGTACGGCAGACATCGAAGCATTGCTTGCAAATTTAGATGGATTTAAGTTAGGGGCAAAACCAGAAGAGGTAAAGGAAACTAAGCCGCAAGAAGAACCCCAGCCAGCAGAACAGGTAATAGAAGAGCCAGAACCCCAGGCAGTGGAGGAAACATTGCCAGAGCCAGAACCGCAAGTGGTGAGTGAGGAGGTAGAAGAGCCAGAACCCCAGGCAATGGAGGAAACATTGCCAGAGCCAGAACCGCAAGCAGTGAATGAGGAGGTAGAAGAGCCAGAACCCCAGGCAGTGGAGGAAACATTGCGAGAACCAGAACCGCAAGTGGTGAGTGAGGAGGTAGAAGAGCCAGAACCCCAGGCAGTAGAAGAGGCAACGGCAGAGCCAGTAATGGAATTCCCAAGCGGGATGATGAGCCCTGAGGATATAGCAGCCTTGCTGGCAAACATAGAAGAACCGGAACCAGAACCAGAGCCAGAACCTGTCCCGGTGCCTATGATAGACAGTTCCAGTGGAATGCTAAATCCAGAGGATATAGCGGCTTTAATTGGCAATTCTGCTGTAGAAGAACTTCCAAGCATGGTTCATAAGCTGGAGGAAGAAAAGCCCCCAATGCCAAGCATATCTGACCCAAGTAAAATGATGGGCCCAGAAGATATAGCAGCTTTAATTGCAAATATGTAACATAGTACAGAGTGTGTTTAAAAATTCTTTTAAACACGCTCTGTTGTTATGTATAGCCTATATTTCCTATAATCTCAAATTTTTATCACATTTGAAAATTATAATGAAAATATTTAATGATGGGAATGGAAGTAATTAAAAATGGAGAAAACTACAATATTAGTTATAGAAGATGAAGAAAAACTGTTAAAGACAATGGCAGATTTTTTAAGGATGAATGATTACCAGGTTTATACAGCAGATGACGGGTTGAAAGGGATACAGCAATTTAAGCTCCATAGCAAAGAGATAAGCTGTGTGCTTCTGGATGTGATGCTGCCTTTTATGGATGGGAATGAGGTGTTAAAACAAATACGCATTTCTTCTAATGTCCCAGTCATTATGTTGACGGCGAAAGAAGAAGTGGAAGACCAGTTAAAGAGCCTTTCCTATGGGGCTGATAATTATATTATGAAGCCATATTCCCTGGCTGTTGTAAAAATGCATATTGAAGCTTTGTTAAAGCGCTTTCGGCAGGAACAGGAGTTTTTGTCTGTAGGGGATATTAGGATTGAAGTGAAGTCTCAGAAAGTTTTTGTGAAAGATGTATTTGTAGAGACGACGCCGAAAGAATTTGAGTTAATGCAGTTCTTTATGAAAAATGAAGGGACTGTTTTGACAAGGGACCATATACTTGACAGCATTTGGGGATATCACTATGTGGGGGATACCAGGACAATTGATACAATTGTCAAGCAGCTCCGCAAGAAATTGGGGGATGTCTCTTATATACGTACTGTGTATGGCGTAGGCTATTGTTTTGAGGGAAAAGGAAATGAAAAGAAAGCTTAGCACACAAATATTTATTCTGCAATTTGTATTTATTTATGGTATTGTGGGAATATCTGTCCTTCTTTATACGATATTAATGCCTATATATTATGAATATGTGAAGGACGACCAGATTATGCAGGCATACTATGATATTGGGGAATTGGACTTGTCAAGCTTGGAAGAGACGGACTATTCTTTATTTGTATACTATGAAAATGAAAATTTAAGTTTTTGCATTGCGGACGAGGATATGGAGCCAGTATATGTTACGGAGCCAACTGATAAAAAAAAATCCGTTCAACGCAATATTGCCAAAAGGTTAGACCTGTTTTCCAGAGAACCGAAAATTATTCGTAGCAACCAGAGAATGTTAGAGAAAGCCAGGTACAGAGCCATAATCACTCAGGATGGGAAAGATTACTATATTGTAATTAAAGATATTGTTTCAGTCAGAAGGAGCATTAGTATAGCAGAACACTTTTATATTATGATATTTTTATTCCTTATGATTCCTGGAAGCTTGGTTATTGTCCTATTGTGGAAGCATATTTTACTACCTTTCGACAAACTGGTTATGGAAGCTGGGAAATTAGCTGAAGGAAATTATAAATTAGAATTACAGGAAGAGAAATATACGGAATTAGAGTCTTTGTCTGAAAGTTTTGAAAAAATATCCCATCATATGCGAGAACAGGATGTTCAAATTGAGGAAGGCAAAAGGCAGATGCTCCACCACAATGTCCATAAGGACCAGGCAGAAAAACGGCGCAAAGAAATGGTCGCTAAAATTTCCCATGAATTAAAGACGCCACTGGCTGTTATTTCCAGCCAGGCTGAAATGCTTGGCTACACAGAGGAGGACCGGGAATATTATATCGCCTCCATACAGGAAGAAGTGGCTAAGATGTCGGATATGGTCAGCCAGCTTTTAGACAGTTCTGTGATTGAACATGAGATGGAAAATATGATCCAGCAAAAACTGGATATGCGGGAAGTGATGGACTATATTATCATCAAATACGAAGGAATGGTAAAGAAGAAAAAACTCCATTTAGAGACCTTTTTATCTGATAATTGTTATGTGGAAGGCGACCGGGAATATATTGAGCAGATTGTAGATAATTTTATGACAAATGCCCTAGAGCATACAAAGATTGGCGGGAATATCCGTATTACATTGAAAAAGCATAAGAAATCAGTGAGAGTCAGCGTTTATAATGAGGGGAAACAGATTCCAAAAGAAGATTTGGAACATATTTGGAGCGGTTTCTACAGAAATAAGAAGGAACCGAAATATGGGGAAAATGGTTTTTCCCATGCGGGCCTTGGGCTGTATATTGTCCAAAGCATTGTAACGATGCATAAAGGCACATATGGCGTGGAGAATTTCCCAACTGGCGTGGAGTTTTGGTTTACTTTGCCAAGTATGGGACAAAGCACTTCCTGACCTGTAACTGCAATCTAATGCTTTGGGGCAAAATAACTGCATATTATAACTGTTTTGGCATATAATAAAAGAAAAGTCAGTTGGTCGGCATGAAGCATAAAAAAGATATGAGGCAGAAACTTGCAGAGATGATCTATAAAAATCCATCCCTAGGGAAAAAAGTCAGCACGTTAGAAAAGTCCATGAAAGAAGTGTCTAAAATATTGAATGACAAAAAATAGATTGGGGTGGCTTCCCTATTTTGTTTCGTTTCAACTTAAGCCAATCTACAAGGAACGGCACGAAGACTAAGAAATGGACTTCTGAAAACAAACAGGCTGAGAGTCACATACCAGAGAAGTGTACGAGGTTCAGCCTGTTTTGTTGTCTAGAGTTTCTGTATCCTTTGGGGGCTGTCGCAATAAGATTTTAACTCGTTCAAAAGGCCTTGCTACTAAAGCGGAAAAGCCTTTTGAACGGAATGATATCTTGTTATTCCTTAATGCAGCAGCCCCAATGTGTTTTATATTCTGTTGCCGTAGCTGCATGGCGTGGAGCCGCAAGCATTGCCCTGGTTTTGTCAGAAGATGTTACTGCATCATCAATGATAGTTCTATTTCATCTCCGTCCACTGCTCCGGTCTCTGTAAAACCCCTGCTTTTATATAAATTTAGTGCTTGGATATTATCTCTGTTACAGGTTAAGGTTACTCGATTTGAAGAGCCAAAAGGTTTCGTTTTGATATAATCAAGCAGCTGATCCAATGCAACTTTGCCATAACCCTGTTTCTGATTTGATTCATCAACCATCATATGCCATATATCATATTCAGGGATATCATAATCATAAATCACCATAACATAGCCAACCATAGTATTACCTTTATATATTCCAAAAGGCTGGCACTGCTCCCTATAAATATAAGCCTGTGCAAGGCTGCGGATTGGATGTGAAACAAAGCGCTCTTGTTCTGGTGCAAGTTTTAGGCTAAACGCGTCAATAAAGTTTTCTTCTGTAATTTGAATAAGATTAATCATAGATTCCTCCATAAATTGTCCTGGCTTAATTGGTAAGTTGGTCTTGTATGAACATCTTTAAAGAACAGAAGATTGCATCAAAAAGCAAACAAAAAGCCGTGGCAAATAAACCACGGCAAAAAAATTCTATAAAAACTATTATAATGCAACCGAGGTTCTCAAAAGAAATTCAGATTTTATATTAGTTCTGTTATTTTTCATAATGAAGCACCTCGCTTTCTATCAGATCTTTGTTAATTATAATGTTAATCATTGGTTAAGTCAATAGCTCATTAGATAAAGGCGGCATATAATGTGCAATTTCAAAGAAAATCAGAAGAAGCGGCTCGCGGCCAGATTCGCGCCTAATACATGCAGGAAAATTTAATAAAAAGTATATTGAAGAAATTATCTGCATATGATATAGTGCTACTAGGCAAAAAGATATGAGTATAGCATGAAATCAAAGAACGAATCCCTCAACCGTGATGCGACCATAGTTGAGGGATTCTTCTTTTTGTTTATACTGGAAAAGAACCCAGTATGCTATTTGTTGCCCTTATTTTTACAATTTAAGTTATCAAAAACAGACAAAAAAAACACCGTCCCCGATGCTCACAGTCATCAAAAACAGTGCTTTCAGTGCGCCTCCAGGGGCTCGAACCCTGGACACCCTGATTAAGAGTCAGGTGCTCTTCCAACTGAGCTAGAAGCGCGTTCGTTATATCTTTAACACGAGATATATTATATAATAAAAATTTTAGAAATGCAAGTGTTTTTTTAATATTTTTTTAAGAATGTGTAATATTGACATAAGAATAAGAAAAGAGTAGAATTGTACTAATCAAATAATACAATAAGGAGAAGTGACTATGAAAAAAGCAGGGAAAAATATATTAATCGTAGTATTGCTATTGCTGGCAGCTTGCCTATATTATTATATTACGATTCCAGCATTTAATATCCATTCCATTGGGACCTGGTGGTTTATTATTGGAGGGACAATCGTATTGACCGTATTGCTTTCAGCTAGGAAAGCATGGAAAGAGAACAATAAGGTCAAAATTGGCAAAGGGATTGTTATGTTGGACTTAAAATCCACAGGAATTGCTAAGATTGGATTTCTTATTACAGCCCTATTATTTCTTATACTGGCAGTTGGGGCATTTTTGTCGTCTCCTGTCATCAATGCCAAAAGGTACCAAAAATTAATGGCTGTGGAGGAACGGGATTTCACAAAAGATATCAGCCAGGTAGACTATAACACAATCCCAATTCTGGATAAAGACTCGGCAGCCCTTTTAGGGGATCGGAAAATGGGAAGCATGGTGGATATGGTGTCTCAGTTTGAGGTTGCCAATGATTACAGCCAGATTAATGTGAATAACAGGCCAGTGCGTGTATCGCCTTTGGTATATGCCAGCCCTATCAAATGGTTTACGAACCAAAAAGAGGGGATCCCTGCTTATATTAAAATTGATATGGCGACGCAGGATACAGAATGCGTGAAATTAAATGAAGGGATTAAATATTCCAAGTCAGAATATTTTAACCGGAATATTTATCGGCATTTGCGGTTCCATTACCCCACTTACATTTTTAGTGAACAGATTTTCTTTGAAATTGACGACGAGGGGACGCCTTTCTGGATCTGCCCAGTAAAGAAATTCAATATTGGGCTGTTTGGCGGTGAAACCATTGGAAATGTTGTCCTTTGCAACGCAGTCACTGGGGATTGCACAGATTATAAAATTGAGGATGTCCCGCAATGGGTAGATAAAGTATTCCAGGCTGAGCTGTTAATGGAGCTTTATGACTATAACGGAACTTTGAAGCATGGATATTTTAACAGTGTATTGGGCCAGAAAGATTGCCTGAAAACCACCGACGGTTATAATTATATTGCCCTTGAGGATGACGTATGGGTATATTCTGGCGTAACCAGCGTGAGCGGCGACCAGTCCAACGTTGGGTTTGTGTTAATGAACCAGCGTACAATGGAGACGCGTTTCTATAAGATTGAAGGGGCGACTGAGAAGTCTGCAATGTCTTCTGCCCAAGGGCAAGTGCAGAACTTGGGGTACCTGGCGACATTCCCACTGCTCTTAAATATTTCAGGCGAGCCTACTTATTTTATTGCCTTGAAAGATGACGCGGGACTTGTAAAAATGTATGCTATGGTAAATATTCAAAAGTACCAGTGGGTGGCGACCGGGGATTCTATTAAGGAATGTGAAAAGGCTTATAGCCAATTATTGAAGACAAACGGCATTAACGGGGCGGCCAGCGAGCAAGGGAAAACGGCGTCTGGAAAAATTGCAAGCCTGATGCCAGTGACTATTGAGGGGACTTCCCATATTTATTTTGCATTGGAAGGGAAACAGGAAATTTTTGATATTGACTTGTCCAACACAGAATTACTTGATATTATTAAATTTCAGGTGGGGGATGTTGTGCATATCTCTTATCTGGAAGGGGAAAACCCTGTAAAGGTAACGGAAATAAAACAATAACGAAGGAAATGGACAGTGGATAGAACAGGGAGGATATGATGTATCAGACAGTGTTGTTTGATTTGGATGGTACGCTAACAGACCCAGGGGAGGGAATCACTAATTCTGTGGTTTATGCATTGAAAAAGTATGGGATTCATGTCTCTGACAGAACAGAATTATATAAGTTTATCGGACCTCCGCTGCAGGAATCATTTGAAATCTTTTATGGTTTTCCAGAGGAAAAGGCGAAAGAGGCAGTAGCCTATTATCGGGAACATTATAGGAAAACAGGAATTTTTGAAAACAAAGTTTATGATGGGATGGAGGACGCCCTGAAAGAGTTAAAGGCGTCCGGCAAAAAGCTGGTAGTTGCCACAGCAAAGCCAGAGTTGTTTGCGAATCAGATTTTGGAGCATTTTCATCTGTCCGAATATTTTTCTTTTGTTGCTGGGGCAAATATGGACGGCGCCAGGACAAAGAAAGACGAAGTAATCGCGTTTGCGCTGGAATCCTGCCAGATTACAGACTGTTCCAACGTGGTTATGGTTGGGGATCGGGAACATGATGTGTTTGGGGCGGCTAAATTTGGCATTGACACCATTGGCGTGCTGTATGGCTATGGCGCTAAGGAAGAATTAGAAAGCGCTGGGGCTGCTTATCTTGTGGAAACGCCTGGGGATATCTGCAAGGTGATCTTGTGACAGCCGCCATTAGGTATCATAATGGCGGCAGGGATGGCGCCGCCTGGAATGGAGTAATATAGAAGAAAGGCAGCGACATGCAGGAATGGAACCAGGGCGCGATATTTAGATTGGAGGGAACGTATGAGAGTAGAAGAAAGGTTCTTAAAATATGTGTCTTTTTGGACGACCTCAGAAGATGGGAAGGGCATAACTCCAAGTACAGACAGGCAATTCCTTTTGGCAGATGAGCTTGCAAAAGAACTGAAAGGGCTTGGGCTTACAAAAGTAAAAAGGGATAACCATTGCTATGTATATGGGCTGCTTCCGGCAACGGAAGGTTTTGAGGGAAAGAAGCCTATGGGGTTTATTGCCCATATGGATACTGCAGCCTCTTTTTCTGGGAAAGATGTGAAACCACAAGTAATACCAGAGTACAATGGGCAGGATGTAGTGCTGCCAGGGAATGGGGATGTGATTAAAGTCAGTGATTTTCCCCATTTACTTACCCTAAAGGGAAGGACTTTGATTACTACAGATGGGACAACCCTTCTGGGGGCGGATGATAAAGCTGGGATAGCGGCAATTGTCACGTCTGTGGAAGAAATTATTCAGGAAAAAATCCCGCATGGGGATATATGGATTGGGTTTACCCCAGACGAAGAGATAGGCGCCGGGGCAGATTTATTTGATTTAGATTATTTTCAGGCGGCGTATGCCTATACGGTGGATGGAGACTATGAGGGTGAGGTGGCATATGAGAACTTTCATGCGTCTTCCGCCCATTTCACGATAAAAGGCGTAAATGTACACCCTGGCTCTGCAAAAAATATTATGGTAAATGCAGCTTCTATCGCCTGTGAAATCCAGAACATGCTGCCGGCGCAGGAAACGCCGGAACATACCGAAGGGCGGGAAGGGTTCTACCATTTGGAGGAAATGCATGGGGACGTCAATGAAGCCCACTTAGATTATATTGTCAGGGACCATGACAGTGAAATGTTTGAGAAACGCCAACAGGCCCTTCGTGAGATTGCGGATAAGATAAATGGCAAGTATGGGGCTAAGACCGTTACATTGGAGCTAAAAGAAAGCTACCGGAATATGTTAGAAGTGATGGAAGATAATTTCTATGTGGTGGAGAAAGCAAAGGAAGCGATTGCAGCAGCCGGGATGGAGCCTATTTCCCGCCCGATCCGGGGCGGCACAGACGGAGGGAGGTTAAGCTTTATGGGCCTTCCTTGCCCGAACCTTGGGACGGGCGGCTATGCATTCCATGGGCCCAAAGAACATGTGACAGTGGAAGGGATGGAAGCAGCGGTAAAAATCATAAAAGGGATTGTGCAACGTCCCGTAGATAAGTAAGGGTTTGGCAAGGCTATGGATGAAGGAAGCACAATAGAATACTACAATAAGAATGCCAGGGAATTTTATGCAGGGACTCTTTTTGCCAATATTCAGGCTATCCAGGAAACTTTTATTGAGCAATTACCTACGGATGCGTTGCTACTTGATTTTGGATGCGGTTCTGGACGGGATACAAAGTATTTTATGGATCAAGGATTCCAGGTAGAGGCGATGGACGGTTCTTCAAAACTTTGCAAAATGGCCAGTGAATATACAGGGATAACGGTGAAACAGGCATTATTTCAGGATTTAGATGAATTGGAAAAATACGATGGGATTTGGGCATGTTCCTCTATTTTGCATGTGCCAATGGCTGCGCAAAGCTCGATATTCCATAAAATGTCCCTGGCGTTAAAAGAAAACGGGATAATCTATGTTTCTTACAAATATGGCGAATTTGAGGGAGAACGGAATGGGCGGCATTTTACAGATATGACAGAACACACTTTTCACGAATTGGTAAAAGGTATGCCAGAATTGGAACAGGAAAAGCAGTGGGTTACCTCAGATGTGCGCCCAGGGCGGGAGGGCGAGCGATGGCTCAATATCATACTCAGGAAAAAATAGGCATCCCAGGCAGCAAAATTGGAGAGGAAGAATTAGGATATACGGCGATAGGGCCTACGGATGTTATGACTGGGGACAGGTGCCAAAGCAGGTTTTTATATTATCAGCTCAAAATGAGCATAAGGCAGGCAGAAAGGATTGATATTATTGTTTCTTTCCTAATGGAATCTGGCGTGAGGATGCTGTTAAAAGATTTAAAATCTGCACTAAACCGGGGCGCAAAGATTCGCATTTTAACTGGCAATTATCTTGGGATTACCCAGCCTTCCGCTTTGTACCTCATTAAAAAAGAGTTGGGAAGGCGTGTGGATTTGCGCTTTTATAACGACAAAGCAAGGTCCTTCCATCCGAAATCCTATATGTTCCATTATGGGGAGCTGAGTGAAATTTATATCGGCTCTTCTAATATCTCGAAAAGCGCCCTAACTTCTGGGATTGAATGGAATTACCGTTTTAACAATAAATTGGACAGGAAGAATTTCCAAATATTTTTCCATACGTTTGAAGAATTGTTTTACCACCATTCGATTGTGGTGGATGATAGGGAATTGAAACAATATTCCAAACACTGGCACAAGCCTGCAGTAGCAAAGGATCTGGCAAAATATGACAATGAGGAGGAAGATGCAAAGGTTTTGCCTTTGTTTCAGCCTCGGGGCGCGCAGATAGAAGCCCTGTATGCATTGGAGGACAGCCGGGCGGAGGGAGCGGTAAAAGGCCTTGTCCAGGCGGCAACAGGGGTTGGGAAGACATACCTGGCGGCATTTGACTCTGTGAACTATAAGAGGGTTTTGTTTGTGGCGCATCGGGATGAAATCTTAAAACAGGCGGCAGCCTCTTTCCAAAATGTAAGGAATTCCGATGATTATGGTTTTTTTCATAGCAAACAAAAAGAGACAGGAAAGTCTATGATATTTGCATCCGTCGCAACTTTAGGAAGGGTAAAATATCTAAAAGAGGCATATTTCGCCCCAGATTATTTCGATTATATTGTAATTGACGAATTCCACCATGCAGTAAACGAGCAATATAGAAGGATTGTAAATTATTTTAAGCCTCAGTTTATGCTGGGGCTTACAGCGACCCCAGAGCGGATGGATGGGAAAGATATCTATGAAATCTGCGATTATAATGTGCCATATGAGCTTTCCCTAAAAGAAGCAATTAATAAAGGTATGCTTGTCCCATTCCACTATTATGGGATTTATGATGAAACAGATTATTCCGGCTTGCATGTTGTAAAGGGGCGTTATGATGGGAGGGAGCTGACGGAGGTTTATAGGAACAGCCGCAACAGATATGATTTGATTTATAAATATTACTTAAAATATAAATCCAGGCGGGCATTGGGCTTTTGCTGTTCTAGGCAGCATGCAGAGGAAATGGCAAAGGAATTTTGCAGGCGGGGCGTCCCGTCTGCTGCAGTGTACAGCAATGCAGAGGGAGAATTTTCTGAGGATCGGGACATTGCGGTCAATAAACTGAAAAACCAGGAAATTAAAGTAATTTTTTCTGTGGATATGTTTAATGAGGGGCTGGACATTGCGTCTTTGGATATGGTTCTGTTTTTGCGCCCAACAGAGTCCCCCGTTGTATTTTTACAGCAGTTGGGGCGCGGCCTCCGTACTTATAAGGGGAAAGAATATCTAAATGTCCTCGATTTTATAGGGAATTACGAGAAAGCAGGGAATGTAAAAGGGTTGCTAAGCGGCGGCAGCTTATTGGGCGGGAAAAGGGATTTTGATTGTGAGGAAGAATATCCCGATGGCTGTATTGTGGATTTTGATATGCGATTAATAGATTTGTTTCAGGAGATGGAGAAAAAATCTTTATCCATCCGGGAACAGATTGTTCGGGAATTTTATCGTGTGAAAGAGCTGCTGGATGGGAAAGCGCCGTCCAGGATGCAATTGTTTACCCATATGGACGGCCCGCTTTACCAATATTGCATCAAGCACGCCAAAGAAAATCCTTTCCGCAAGTATTTGGAATTTTTACATAGTTTACAGGAGCTTACCCAGGAAGAAGAAAAATTGTATGCAGGGATTGCCCGGGAATTTCTTTCCCTGATTGAGGCAACAGATATGCAGAAAGTATATAAAATGCCTGTTTTGTATAGTTTTTACAACCATGGGAAGTTACGTTTGGAAGTTACGGAAGAGGAAGTTTTGGAAAGCTGGAAAGAGTTTTTCAATACTGGGACAAACTGGAAAGATTTTTCCCCAGGGATATCCAAAGAGGAGTATCAGCGTATGACGGATAATCAGCATATCAGTAAGGCGAAAGCTATGCCTATAAAATTCTTAAAAGCTTCTGGGAAAGGCTTTTTTGTTGATAAAAAAGGGTATGCCATTGCAATCCGGGAGGAATTGAGGGAATGGGTTCAGGATGGGGCGTTAAGATTCCATATGAAGGACATTTTGGAATATCGGACCATGGAATATTATCGGAGGAGGTATTTAGAAAATCAAATAGGGAAGGAGAAATACCATGATGAAACCTAAACTATTAAAACCTGGAGACAATATTGCGATTGTAAGCCTTTCTAGCGGGAAGCTAGGGGAGGAATTCTGCAGCCATAATATTGAAATTGGGTCGAAGAGGATGGAGGAATTTGGACTTACGCCTGTATTTATGGCAAATTCCCGAAAAGGGATAAAATTTCTAAAAGAACATCCCGAGAAAAGGGCGGAAGATTTAAAACAAGCTTTTTTGGATGATTCCATCCATGGGATAATCTGCGCGATTGGAGGGGATGACACTTACCGTTTGCTGCCATATTTGATGGAAGACCAGGAATTCCTTCAGGCTGTGCTAAAGTCGCCGAAGTTGTTTTTGGGCTTTTCCGATACGACCGTAAACCATTTGATGTTTTATCGGATTGGGTTACAGACTTTTTATGGGCAGAGCTTTATCAGTGAACTTGCCGAAATTGCAGAAGAAATGCTGCCTTATTCTAGGGAAGCTTTTCTGGGGTGTTTCCATGGATTTACCTCTATTAAGCCCAGTGAATTGTGGTATGAGGAACGGAAAGATTTTTCCAGGGCTGCTATTGGGATTAATCGGGTTTCCCATAAGGAGAGCCATGGCTATGAACTATTGTGCGGCAGCCCAATTGTGGAAGGGGAGCTTCTTGGCGGGTGCCTGGAATCACTTTATGATATGTTGTCCTCTACAAGGTATGCAGAGGAAAGTGAAATTTGTAAAAAGTACCGTATTTTCCCTGAGCAAGCGGAGTGGGAAGGGAAAATAATGTTTTTGGAGACCTGTGAGGAAAAACCAGAACCAGAGCTTTTGTATCAGGAATTAAAAACAGTAGAAAAGACGGGAGCCTTTGAGGTAATTAATGGGATTATTGTGGGAAAGCCCCAGGATGAACAATATTACGAAAAATATAAGGAAGTTTACCAGGAAATGTTTGGGGGCAAAAATATTTCCGTTTTGTATAATTTAAATTTTGGGCATGCCTTGCCAAGAGCCATACTGCCTTATGGGGCGAAAGTTCGGGTGGATGCAAAACGGCAGGAGGTCAAGTTCCTATAAAGTAAATGAGTCCAGGCAATGCCCTGCAGCCGTGAGATAAGTATTCCATGTGGTCAGGATAGCATTGGAAATAAGCGGTAACAATGCCCTGCAGCCGTGAGATAAGTGTTTCATATGGCAATGACAGGCTGCAGGGGTTAGCCCTTTTAGATATGTTCTTTCCATTTACAATCTGTAATTTCTAAATGGCTAAAAATTGCTTCAAAGGAAGATTGTTCTGGAGAGCAGGCATAGATGCCAAAACGAACTTTTCCTGCGCCTTCTGACAGATGGCAGATACGCATTTGTTTAAAATTTGCGCCATCCTCAGAATACTCTATGCAATAATCAGATTCACGGCGGCTCAATCGGTACCACATAGATTTAATTGATGCCGGGATATCAGTAGTTGCCCAATCGGAATAGCCATGGTTTGTCACCACGCTTCCCAAGCGTTGGTATGTTTCATTCTCATATTCAATGGACGCCTTTAGCCAATTTTCACTGTCTAAATACATAACAATGCCGCATTGGTCAAAACGGCGCTTACTTGCGAAGTCTGTTTTGACAATAAACGAAAAATATGTTTCATCTGTTTCCATTTGCAGGGCTGGTGCGTTGTCATTTTGAAAACCATAGTATGTCCGCTGCCAAAGGTCGGTTCCAGGCTCTGTAATAATACGGATTTGATTTTCATTGATTGTGTACTTTTTGGGTTCTCTTGTCCATTGTAATTGTGCTGTGTTAAATTCCATAAGTTATCACTCTCCTTTATTTCTGCGGGCAATGCAGCCAAGCAGCCGCGTTTGCGCGGATATTTGGCATATGCCGCGAGGGTTAAATGCCCCGCCCCCATGGAGGGAAAGGACAAGCTAGTCCATCCGCAATTGCTTGCTGCGGGGTATTTGACGATAGTTAAATTTCTTTGTTATCAACTGCCAATTGATACATGCCCATGTAATAATATTCATCAAAATTTTCAACTGCATAGAAATTTGGCATATATTCCTCTGGTATTTCTGCCAAGCACGTTTCCCTTAATTCTTTTATGATATTGTTATCTATTAAATCGCCGGTCAGGACAATACGGCTTGGGTTAAGGAGTACTATAATGGCAGAGATGGACTTGCTGATAAATGGGATGCAGGATTGTTTTTCCAGCATTGCAAGCTGTTTTTTACGGCTCATGTCATAGGGAAGGAAACCTGTCATCCCTGCAAAATTATTGGCTCCTTTGATGATTACTCCTTTATGTATGGTAACTGTCCCAGGCAAAATATGGCTTGGGAAATATGCAAGGGTAATTACTTCATTATCAAAGTCAGTACTTTTACAGTATCCATACGCTTTATGGTGCATATCGTTTTCAATGGAGGTCTTCAGTCCAAATTTATTTTCTAAATTGGCTTTCAGAGGGATATTTTCAAGTTCTGTGATATCGCAGTGCTTTATAGTGCCATGTTCTGCTATGCTTGGGGTTCCAACAATAATTTGTGTAATTTTTTGGTGGTTCTCCAAGATGGACGCGATAATTTTTTCTACCTGCCCGTAATCAACAATATCATATTGCCTTTTTTCTTGGAAAACAATGTTCCCTGTAGCAGAAAATAGTATTGTTTCCACCATTTTATTTCCCTGTTCTACCACAAAATGAATTGCCAGGTAGTATTCATGGCTTTCATTTATCTGGTATAGTACAGACCTTCTCCCAACTTCATTGGATAATTTGTCTCCTCCTGATACAATGCCCTTTGCTAGCATATTATTGAGTAACGTATTACAGGTGGCTACGCTTAATCCAGTGCCATGGGATACTTGTTGCTTGGTATATTGGTTCCCATCCAGCATAAATCGGTAAATGGATTTGGTATTTTGGCTGCGTATATCTGCAGAACTATTCATGTTAATAATTCCTCCTCATTAAGACAATACTTATTATAATCATTATAATAAGTATTGTCAATATATAATTTTGTTTAAGTTTTCCTGCCCAGCAAAAAAGGACCCGGTTGCGCCGAATCCCTTTTTATTCCCGCGAGCAATGAGCCAAGCAGCCGCGCTCGCGCGGGTATTTGACTCCCGTGGGCAACGAAACAAACAGCCGCCCTCACGAGGATACTTGATGGAAGGCATGTTTGGAAAATCATCCCTGCCGTGCCTTCCATCAAATATATGTTAGGCATTAATTGGTAAATTTCACTGCTGTGCCATAAGCAATGACTTCAGCGGCTCCCTGCATAATTGCAGAGGAAGCATAACGTACGTTCACTATTGCGTCGGCTCCAAGGGATTCTGCTTCTTCAACCATCCGCTTGCTAGCCAGGGCCCGTGCCTCATTCATCATTTCATTGTATGCTTTTAGCTCGCCCCCTACGAGTGTCTTAAAGCCTTGGGTAATGTCCCTTCCAATGTTTTTGGACTGGATGGTGCTTCCTTTCACCAGCCCGAGCATTTCAAGTTCTTTGCCAGAAATGTAATCAGTATTTACTAAGATCATCTTCTTCACCACTTTCTATTTCCTGTACCCTTTCGATTAAATTGTAAATTGAAACGCCCATAAGAGCTATCAAAGCCAGAAGGAATATGATTTTTATTGCAGCAGGCACCGGCATAATGGTCCATAGGAAAAAATAAGCCATCAAAGCCATTAGGACTACTATGGTAATAAATATCGGTGCAAGTAATTTTGTGCTTTTCATAATCTGCCCTCTTCTATGCATATTGTTATGGGATACAGTCCTATTATATTACTTGTATGGATAAATATCAATGTATTTTCCTGCCTAAATTTAATTCATCGGCATATCGCAGCTAAAATGAAGCATATTTATCTGGATGCAATCAATTTGAATATGGGGTTGCCCATCGCGGAAAAACGTTCCTCATATTCAGTCATAATATTTCCCTTATTCATAACATGGTCTTGGTGGAGGTCGCGGGTATGCCCGTTTAACTTCCATCCAGCTTCCTTTACTTCTTCCAAAGAGAAATCAAATAAATCTTGGTTATCTGTCTTAAATTCCACATGCCCTTCTTGTTGGAGGATGGCATGGTAACGGGAAAAGAATTGGCGGGAGGTCAGGCGGCGTTTGGCATGCCTGTCTTTTGGCCATGGGTCGGAAAAATTCAAATAAATTTTCCCAACTTCCCCTTTCTGAAAAATATTAGTGATAGATTCGGCGTCCATTCGGATAAACCGGATGTTTTCCAGAGGTTCTTCTTCCATTTTCTGAAGGGCGCGCAGCAGCACACTGGAATATTTTTCAATACCTATATAATTTATCAAAGGATTTTCTTTTGCCAAGGCCATAAGGAACCTGCCTTTGCCCATGCCAATTTCTATATGGATTGGGTGATTGTTCCCAAAAACCTGACGCCAGTTTCCTTTTATTTTTTCCGGTTCCTGGATGCACCAATGGTTTTTGGCAATGGCTTCCCTGGAGCCAGGTATGTTCCGTAGTCTCATAAATACCTCCACAGATAGTTATAATAATGTCCGGCGATACTATACAAGCGATTATACCATACCAAAAGTTGCAACACAACTGCTGATATGGTATACTATATAGAAATTGTAACAAAATTGTAAAACAAATGATATAATTAGCAAAGGGCGCTGAGAGGGCTAGGAAGCCCCGTGAGGTATGGAAAAAGGACTTAAGGAGAAATCTTTATGAAAAACAAAATCAAATGGATGGGCCTAGTATTGGCGGCAATCTGCTTTTTTCAGGTAAGCGTTATGCCAGTCCAGGCAGAGGAATACTGGCCGGAAGGCCCGCAAGTTGCAGGGGAGTCAGCAATTGTTATGGAGGCATCCACAGGGACAGTTTTGTACGAAAAGAATTCACATCTACAGTCATATCCTGCAAGCATTACAAAAATTATGACCAGCCTTTTGGCGGTGGAAAACTGCAACTTGGATGAAAAAGTGACATTTTCAAAAAATTCTGTCTATCAGACGGAGGGTTCTGGGATTTCCAGGGATGTGGACGAAGTTATGACCATGGAGGAATGCCTGTATGGGCTGATGCTGGAATCCGCCAATGAATGTGGGTATGCGATTGCAGAGCATGTGGGGGAAGATTATGAAGATTTTATTCAAATGATGAATAAAAAAGCCAAAAAACTCGGGTGTAAGGATACCCATTTTAACAACCCCCATGGGCTTCCAGATGAAGACCATTGGACATGCGCCTATGATATGGCGTTGATTTCCAAGGAAGCTTTGAATAATGATGTTTTCCGTATGATAGTGAATACGAAGCGCCATACCATCCCGCCGACAAATAAGCATGAGGAGCAGACATATCTTGTAAACCACCACAAAATGCTGACCAATTATCAGGGGGATACCAGGTATTTATATGATTACTGCATTGGCGGCAAAACTGGGTATACAAGCGTAGCCGGCAGCACATTGGCTACATTTGCAGAAAAAGATGGGATGACTTTAATCTGTGTGGTAATGAAAGAGCAGTCCCCAAACCATTACCTGGACACGAGGGCGCTTTTTGATTATTGTTTTGAGAATTTCCAGTTATGGAATGTGGCGGAAAATGAGAAAAATTATACTCAAAATATAAAAGAGAATAAAATATTTAAAAATGAAGAGTCATTTGTAGGGTTAAATAAAGATGGGCATATTGTACTTCCAAAAGCAGCAGTATTTGCAGACGCTGTCCCTAAGATTGTGGAAATTAATGATTCCAAGGATGTGATAGGGAATATCCAATACACATATGCGGGACGTAAGGTAGGTGGGGCAGACATTGAGATAACTGGTGCGAAAGTATCAGAATTTAAGTTCCAGAAGGCAGAAAAAAAGGAGAAACAAGAGGATAAGAAAGAGAAAGTTGTCAAAATTAATGTAAAATATATTTTTTTGGGCGTTTTGGCAGTGCTTCTTTTCATTGGGGTTGGTTTTGGAATTTATAAGTTTGTTGATAATTTCTATTTAATTAAATATAAGCTGGAATGCAAAAAGCAGCAAAAGATGAGTTTTAAGGAAATAAAATTTAAGAGGAGGAAGCACCGGAAATAGATGGGAAAGGGACCTTAGGCATGGGGTTCCTTTTCATTTTATTCATAATTGACATGGAAACTGGATAAGAATATAATGAAATTGCATGTTTATTCCCGTGAGCAGCGAGCCAGGCAGCCGCGCCCATGCGGAAATTTGGCGCTTGCCGCGAGGGTAAAAGCCTTGTGGGTTAAATTACCCCGCCCCTTGGGGCCAAAAGAACAAGCCAGGCCATGCCCCGTAGCTTGCTGCGGGGTATTTGACTTCCGTGAACAGCAAGGCTTGGCTATGCTTTCAAATTCAGGCTTTTGAAACTAGCTGCCTGAATTGCGAAAAGCAAATAACAATATTTAGGGATGGACGAGATGGATAAAGAATGTGGAGTGTATCAGATCCAGGAAATAAATCTGGCAGCAGGATATGGAGCAGAGAAAATTTTACAAAGAATTGCCGAGTCTTCTTTACGGGAAAAATTACTGCTGCGCAGTAATAAATTTCTCGAACAAGGCTGGTATAAAGAGAATTTGGTAAATTTTTTGGAATTTTTTTCTCCGAAGGACGGGCTTGCTGAAACAGTCAAATCTTTGGAAAATTTATTTGTTCAGGATTTTGGGCTGGGGGAGGGCCAGGAAGGGATAGAAGCAGTTCAGGAAGAACAGAACCCTCAGGGAGAGCTGTTAGAAGACGGTCAAAAGGGGCAGGAAGCCCAAATAGGGGAAAAGTCCCAGGAGGGGCAAGAAGCCCAAGTGGAGGCAGGAGAGGCTCAACTAGGGGAAGAAGCCCAAGTAGGGGAAGGGTTTCAGGAGAAGCAGGAAGCCCAAGAGAGGGAATACCAGAAGGGGCAGGAAGCCCAAATTGAGGATGAAGCGAAGAAGGGACAAGAAACCCGAGTGGGGGAAGTCCAGGAGGGACAAGAAGCCCCAAAAGAGCCAAATGGGGTTTGGGGGGAGAAAGAAGAAGAACAGGAAGATTACAGGGTTATCTTATATAAAAAACAGCAAGAGGGGTGGGAGGAAAAAAGAATCAATCCCAGGATTTATCTGAAAATTATCAATCCGCCTTATTTAGTGCCTTTTGAGTTGGAATTGATACCGTTTGAGGGGGACACGATTCCGTTAAAAGAGAATATACTGGAAAGTGATTTGTTTGAAGAAACTTTTTCTTACTGTATGTTTTCCTCAGAGGAATATTTGTCCAGGAGTTTTTATAAAATATTAGATGAATTGGAATTAATCCAACATATGTCCTGGTATAAGGAATGTTATGATTTGCTTGTCAGCGAGGTTTTGGAAGGCAAAAAAGCATCGCGGAGTTTTGGAAGGCTCTATTTGGATAACGCCATCCCTGCGTTGTCTGGACGTTTAGAGATTATTGACAGCTTTCAAGATTATCCTTATATGCAAAAAAGATGGGAAAACTTGGGAAAGCGTGCAGAAGGGGAATATCCAGAATGGAGCCAGGTAATTGGCCTTTTGGTTAAATTTTTTACGCCGATTTGCGATGTGGTCTCAAGGGGTGAAATATTTATCGGGGACTGGCTGCCACAGTTTGGCAGGTATTTAGATTAAAGGAAAAGGAGTGGGTTTATGGATGTGAATGCAATATTAAAAACAGTGGACGATTTGGTTTGGGGCATCCCGTTAATTGTGTTGATCCTTACCGTGGGCATATTTTTAACAATCCGCTTGTATGGGCTGCAGATACGGCGCCTTCCATTGGCAATCCGCAATCTGGTATCGAATGACACGTCAGGGGAAGAAGGGGAGGTATCTGGATTCGGGGCGCTTTGCACGGCTTTGTCCGCCACGATTGGGACAGGGAATATCGTTGGCGTTGCCACTGCAATCGTTGCAGGCGGGCCTGGGGCATTATTTTGGATGGTAGTGGCCGCTGTCTTGGGTACGGTGACAAAATATGCAGAATGTTTGCTGGCGATAAAATACCGTGTGGTTGCAGAGGATGGGCATATTGTTGGCGGGCCTTTTTATTACATAGAGCGGGGAATGGGGAAAAACTGGAGATGGCTTGGGAAGCTGTTTGCCTTTTTTGGCGTAGGCGCGGGGCTTCTTGGTATTGGGACATTTACCCAAATAAACGGGATTACCAGTGCAGTCAACAGCTTTTTTGACCCAAATAACCAGTGGGGCGTACTGCTATTTGGAAAGAAATATTCTTGGACAGTCATTCTTGCCGGAATTATCCTGACAGCCTGCGTGGCGCTTGTGCTGATAGGCGGTTTGCAGAGGATCTCTGGCGTTGCCCAGGTATTGGTGCCGTTTATGGCGGCTACTTATATTACGGCTGCTGTTTTAAGCCTTGTGTTCCATTATAAGGAAATCCCAGCGGCTTTTGCCACCATTGTACAAAGCGCCTTTGGGCTGCGGGCTGCAGCAGGCGGCGCTTTGGGGGCTATGATGGTTGCCATGCAAAAAGGCGTTGCCAGGGGTATTTTTTCTAATGAGGCAGGGCTTGGTAGCGCGCCTATCGCCGCAGCGGCAGTGCAGACAGACGAGCCGGCGTCACAAGGGCTTGTGTCTATGTTAGGCACAGTGATAGATACGGTTATTATCTGTACCATGACTGGGCTTACCATTGTAATTACCGGCACCTGGGACATTGGGCTGGATGGGGTGGATGTAACCACAAAGGCATTCCAGATAGGGCTTCCCTTTGAGCCTGCGGTATCTTCTTTTATTCTTATGGTCTGCCTGGTATGTTTTGCATTCACAACAATCCTTGGATGGGATTATTACAGCGAGAAATGCTTGGAATACCTTACTAATGGAAACCAGAAGGCAGTGAAGGCCTACCGCTGGATTTATATCCTATGCGTTTTTATTGGGCCATTTATGACTGTTTCTGCAGTCTGGACGATTGCAGATATTTTCAACGGGCTTATGGCAATCCCGAATCTAATTGCGATTATTGCCTTAAGCGGCGTGGTTGCGGCAGAGACCAGGCAGTACTTAAAAAAAGTGGACGGGAAGTAATTACAAAAACTGGGCAAGGATTACGCTTGCAATTGTCCCAATTAAAGTGGTGAATAATGCGCCTGCCAAGGTGTAACGGGTTTTTTGTACTTTGGCAGTCATAAAATAAATACTCATGGTATAAAAAATGGTTTCTGTACAGCTCATCATGATAGAGGTGATGGTCCCAAAGTAGGAATCCGGCCCGTATGCTTTGAAAATATCCAGGACCAACCCTGTGGCAGCGGAAGAGGAAAACATTTTTACAATGGAAACAGGCACAAGCTCTGCTGGAAAATGCAGCGGCTCCGTAATAACGCCAAGGGCAGAGGAGAGCAAATCCAAAAAGCCTGAAGCGCGCAGGATGCCTACGCCAACCATTAGGCCAATTAAGGTCGGCATAATCCCAATCACTGTCTGGAACCCGTCTTTTGCGCCTTTGATAAAATCATCATATACATTGTGGCGGCTTAAAAGCCCATACCCTACAATTGAAAAAATAAGCAGAGGGATCATGGCGTCTGATAAAAAAAGGAGAATTTTCATTAGAAAGTCCCTCCTTTTTTCTTTTTATATGTAAGCGGCTGTTTTTCTGGCAAGGCATACATAAATTTGGAAAAAATAATTCCTGCCAGGGTGGAAAAACAGGTGGCTACCATCGCCGGCCCTAAGATGGAGGCGGGGTTTGCGGAGCCGTATTGGCTGCGGTATGCAATCATATTTACTGGGATCAATTGGAAGGACGAGACATTAAGTATCAAAAACGTACACATGTCCTTGCTGGCAATTTTGCTGTGGCAGTTCAGTTGCCCCATTTCTTCCATTGCCTTTAACCCTGCAGGGGTCGCGGCCCATCCTAACCCAAATACATTGGCGATAATATTTGTGGAAATGTACTCATTTGCCTTGTGGCCTTTGGGTATTTTTGGAAACATAAAGCGCAAAAACGGGTTTAACATATTTGCAGCCCCAGAGATTATGCCGCAATTTTCCGCAATCCGCATAAGCCCTACCCACAGGGACATAACGCCTAACATAGTGACGCAAAGGGCAACGGCTTCTTTGGAAGAGTCCAGGGCGGCGGTGGTGACAGCCGGCAGGTTCCCGGTGAACGCGGCATAGAATATGCCAATTACGACCATAAAGCCCCATAAATAATTAAGCATAGAATCAGTTCTCCAAAAGATACAGTTGTTGTATCATATGCAAAGGAACAAAAAGTGTGCGTGGTTTCCTGTTCCAGGCAAAATGTTTTTACTTCTTGTATATTGTGTAGTATAATTGGGGATAACGAATTTCAAAGGAGGGATCTTTGTGGATAACTATAATACAATCAATGAGGTTCTGGTAAAGCTGTTCAATGAAATTATGGATATAGAAGAAAAAGCGATTATTACAGAAGAGTTCAAGGATATTTCAAATAATGACATGCATATTATAGAAGCGATAGGGATAGGGGAGTCTAGGAGCATGTCTGCAGTGGCAAAGGCATTGTCTGTCACTGTAGGCACATTGACAATAGCGGTCAATAACCTGGTGAAAAAAGGGTATGTGAACCGGGTGCGCAGCGAGGAAGACCGCAGGGTGGTCTTGATTTCCCTGTCCCAAAAAGGGCAGAGGGCGTACAGGCACCATGAAAGGTTCCATGAGGAAATGGTTCAGGCCACATTAGAGGGCATGGACCAGGAACAGACAAAAGTCCTAGTCCATGCTTTGCAAAACCTAAGTAAATTTTTTAGGGAATATGGGAAATAACAGGGAGCCAATGCGTCACGCTATGGCATGGATGCCGCGCCTAAGGGTAATATGGGGGATGGCTCAAACAGAAATATGAAGCACAATTGTGGCTATCTTAAAGTAAATTAAGATAGAGCAGATATCTACAATGGTGGATATTAGGGGAGCAGCCATTAGCGCGGGGTCCAGATGGACATGCTCTGCAACCAGGGGCAGGGTACAGCCAATAAATTTTGACAGGATGACAATAGCAATCAGTGCAATGGCAATCACTACTGCCATCTGCATATCTTTGTATTGGATATAAATCCGTAAGCCATTTACAATGGCAAGCACTGTGCTGACCAGGAGCGCAATGCGGAACTCCTTAAACATAACTTTTATAATGTCTTTAAACTTAATTTCATCCAACGCCAGCCCGCGTATCATTAAGGTGGAGCTTTGGGACCCACAATTGCCGCCTGTCCCAGTCAGCATAGGGATAAAAGAGACAAGGAGCGGGTAAAGCTTAAACGATTCCTGGTAGTGGGTGATAATTGAGCCGCTGACCGTTGCCGAAAGCATTAATACCAGCAGCCAGGCTATACGGCTCCTGGCATGGGAGAATGCGGAAGTGTTAAAATAATTGTCTTCGGTAGGCGTCATAGCCGCCATCTTGGTAATATCCTCAGTATTTTCCTCCTGCATAACGTCCATAGCGTCGTCAAAGGTTACAATCCCTACCAGCCGTTCTTCCTTATCCACCACAGGGATAGCGAGGAAGTCGTATTTATTAAAGATTTTTGCCACTTCTTCTTTGTCTTCATGGGTGTCAACGTAAATAACGTTTGTCTCCATAATGTCTTCAATCTGCATGCTGTCTTCTGCCATCAACAAGTCTTTCACTGAGACCATGCCAATCAGCCTGCGGTGTTCCGTGACATAACAAGTGTAAATGGTTTCTTTGTTTACGGCAGTGTGTCGGATTCTGTTGATTGCGGCGCCAACCGTCATTTCTTTTTTGATATTTACATATTCAATGGTCATCAGGCTCCCAGCGCTGTCTTTTGGGTAGTTTAGTACCTGGTTAATCATTTTCCTGGTCACTTCGTCTGTATTGCGCAGTATCCTTGCCACAACGTTTGCGGGCATTTCCTCAATCATGTCCACCGTATCGTCTAGGAAGATATCGTCCATAACTTCCCTTAGTTCCCGGTCAGTTAAAGTATTGATTAAGGTTTTTTGCATTTCGCGGCTCATATAGGCAAAGCTGTCCGCCGCTTCCTCTTTGGGCAGGAGGCGGTAGAGCAAAGGGATCTCCTTTTTATCCATTTCATCAAATAAAAGCGCGATGTCGGCGGAGTTTAAGTTATTAAGCATCTGCCTTAAAAGGGAATATTTTCGTTCTTTCAGCAATTGTTCTGCTAGGCGGTGGATTTCTTCAATTTCCATTTCCACAAAATCCAGGCTTTCCATATTGATGTTATCTGTAGTTCCCATAATAATCCCTCCTAGTATAATAATGGTGTAGTCAATCAAGACTACTTGGTTAATATGTTTCTTTCTATAAATCAGATAACAGAAGAAGGGGTTCTTCCTTCATCAGATGTTATCCATAATAATCATGTCTGACGGCTCCTGA
>CAJUDE010000052.1 GCA_910585295.1 uncultured Lachnospiraceae bacterium
AGGGGCATGGCGCTCAAATCTTTGAACTTTCAAGGTCATTCCACTGTTCTGCTGTCAAGGTGCTTGCCACCGCCCTGTGCGGCAACTCGTATATACTACCATGCCTGCCGCCTTTTGTCAATGGCTTTTTTGGATTTTTTTCATATTTTTTAAAATGTTTTAAATCTTAAAAAATATGGAACGGAGAAAGAGGGATTCGAACCCTCGCGCCGGTTACCCGACCTATACCCTTAGCAGGGGCACCTCTTCGGCCTCTTGAGTATTTCTCCGAATTGACATTATCTCTATTCAAATTATCAATTGCGCCGTAACGCATTGCCTATTTTACTAAATAAAAACTATTTTGTCAATACCTTTTTTTAACTTTAATAAATTTCTCCTTATACTATACAAGAACCCTTAATAAACTTATATATGAAACTTATCCATCAGCCCTACCATTGTTTCCACTTGGGCTTTTTGTTCCTGGCTTACCGCGGCTGTTTCCTCAGAAGCTGCAGAATTGCTATCTACAATCTCCGCTATCCTCATTACGCTTTCATTAATCTGGTGCATATTCTGCACATCACCCGTTAAGATTCCAGACATCTCACCCATTCTCTCTGTCGCCTGTTTCGCCCCTAGCATTACTTCATCCATACTTGCCGCAGTCTCATCAGCAATTGAGATCCCTTTATCTACAGCCAGAATTGTCCTTTCAATTAATTTATCTGTTTCGCCCGCTGCCTTTGCAGATTCGTCTGCCAGGCCTTTTACCTGGTCTGCCACAATTGCAAACCCTTTTCCTGCTTCCCCTGCCCGCGCTGCCTCAATTGCAGCATTTAATGACAAGAGGTTTGTCTGGGAAGCAATATCCTCAATTGTGCTGATAATCTTACCAATCTCCTCAGAACAATTGCTAATATCACTGATTGCTTCCTTTAATTCCTGCATTTTATTATTGCCTACTTCAAGCACATGGCCTGCACGGGTGGAAATTTCCACAGTTTCCGCCGCCTCAGACGCACTATGCTCCATGCTCTCGTACATATTATGTATCAGGCTCACTAAATCAGACACCTTCCCCGCCTGTTCCATGCTCCCTTCCGCCAAATCAACCGCAGCACATGATAACTGCTCAGACCCACTATCTATCTGACGTGAAACTTCCCGTATTGTAACCAAAGTTTCCTTCATTTTTTCGCTGATTTTCAAAAGTGATTCTTTAATTTGGCCATATTCCCCTACATACTCCTGTTCCATCTGGAAATTGTAATCCCCATCCCCCATCTTCTCCAAAATATCTGAAATCTCCTGGATCATATCTGTGGTGCTTCGCTTCATATGGGAAATTGCGCCTGCCATTCTCCCTACTTCACTATCGTCTTCCATAAGGTCAAATTCTGTATGGAAATTCCCCCCTGCAAGTATAAGCATCTGGTCAGAAACCTTTATAATAGGCTCCAATAATTCTTTTCTTGAGAATCTCACAATTTTCACAATTTGCAAAATAAGGTACGCAAACGAAAGGGCATACATCAATTCGACTATGGCCTGGAACATTTTTAATTTCGCTTTAGAAGCGCTGACACGGGCTTGTATCTCACTAATCGCCTCATCCGTTAATGTAGTAATCTGCTGTGTTGTATTTGCATATTCTTCCCCAAATACATTTTCTATTGCCGTTTGGATATCACCTTCTCCCGCAAGCGCAAGGGCTTCTTCCTCAATTGGGACCAAGCCGTTGGAAAAATCTGCAATTTGGTTCATCTTCTCCCATTCTTCTTTGGTAATATAATTCTTTTCCAACCCAGCCCAGGCAATATCACGGTTCTTATCCTCATTCAATTCCTTCATATATCTGTCATAATATTCCTGCTGCCCTGTAGCTGCATATGCCTGCACAGCATGGGTCAAATTCTTTGAGCCGATCCGATACTGATTTAAGTATGTAGTAGTCTCTAATTCTTCATCTGTTACCCTGCTCATCCAAACATTTGTCCCAATTGACAGCAGAAGCAGCACGGCTCCTACTACAACTGCAGCCACGGATTGCTTAATTATTTTTTTTAATTGAAATGATTGGCTGTTCTTTTCCATAACTGTTCCTCACATCCTTCTATGTCTATCTACAATTTTGACTACTAATATCTTACTTTATATTGCTTCTCTAGTCAAGATTAACTATTGCTTTTCCATTCTAATATCCAAATTTTAGCAATATTAACAAAGAAGGGAGCAAAAATTACATTTTCGCTCCCTTCTATCACTTGCTTGGCTCCAAAATTATCTGCCAAGCGGCCGGCACATTGGCTATTTATTTTGCATATTCCCTAGCTGCAAATTCATAGAGGTTGTTTCCATCCCTGTCAATTACCACAATAACTGGGAAATCCTGCACTTCCAATTTTAATATGGCTTCCGCCCCCAAATCCCCATAACAGACCAATTCAGATTTTTTAATGCATTTAGAAAGCAAGGCGCCAGCCCCTCCGACTGCCGCAAAATAAACTGCTTGGTTCCGTACAATCCCGTCAATCACTTCTGGGGCGCGCTTCCCTTTCCCTATCATTGCCTTTTGGCCTAAATCCAGTAAACGGGACGCATATTTATCCATACGGCTTGCTGTTGTAGGCCCAGCAGAACCAATAGGCTTACCTTCCCTTGCCGGGGAGGGCCCCATATAATAAATTGCAGAATCCACGATGGGAAATGGCAACGCCTCCCTTAACTTATGGCTTAATTCTTCCTGCCCCAGCTTCCCATCCCCATTAAAATCTTTTTCCACTCTGTCTAGCGCTTCTGCCATACGTTTATGGGCCGCGTCCCTGGCTACATAAATTGTCCCTGAAATATATACATAATCACCTGCATGGAGTCCCTGTGTAATTTCTGCATTTATTGGCGTATTGATATATTTATCCATGGCCTATCCTCATCCCTTCTATATTATTAGCATCCCATTCCTGATACGCTCCCCTGCTGGTTTAGAGTACCCTCACCACATGGCGGTTCACATGGCAGCAGATATTAATAGCAACTGGCAGACCAGCAATATGGGTGGGATATGTATTGATGTTGACTGCCAGGGCCGTGGCTGTGCCTCCTAAGCCGCCAGGCCCTATCCCCAGCATATTAATTTTCCCTAACATTTCCTCTTCAAGCTCCCGAACATATAGGACAGGGGAGCGTTCATCCACCCTCCTTGCCAAAGCTTTTTTGGCAAGCAGCGCACATTTTTCAAAAGTACCGCCAATCCCTACGCCCACGACCATTGGCGGGCATGCATTTGGCCCTGCATCTCTTACTGCCGTTAAAATAGCATCCTTGACCCCCTCTATGCCATCGGAAGGCTTTAACATAAACACCCTGCTCATATTCTCACTGCCAAAACCTTTTGGAGCCAAGGTAAGCTTCACCTTGTCCCCTGCCACGATATCATAATGGATGACCGCTGGTGTATTGTCTTTGGTATTTTCCCGGATTATCGGGTCGCCCACTACTGACTTCCTTAAAAACCCTTCCAAGTACCCAAGGCGGACGCCTTCATTAATAGCATCCTCAAGCAGCCCCCCTTCCAGATGGACATCTTGCCCAATTTCCGCAAATACAACCGCCATCCCAGTATCTTGGCAAATTGGGATCATTTCCTTCCCTGCAATATCCAGGTTTTCTTGAAGCTGCCCTAATATTTTTTTCCCTACTGGCGACTGTTCCCTGGCCGCCGCAGACACCAAAGCCTTTTCCATATCTTCCGAAAGGTAATGGTTTGCCTCTATGCACATTTCTTTTATATGGTTTGTTATTTCTTCTGTTGAAACCCTGCGAATCATGATGCACTCCTTTAACATATTATACTATCCTTGCTTTTATAATAATGGATATCTGTATTTCTGTAAATCCTTTTCTTTCTCAATTCCCATAACCTGCAAAATATTCCTGCGCCGCTTTCCGTGCAAAATATTTGGAAAAGTGGAATGTCCGTATTCCCATATGCTCTGTATTGTCCAAAATTCTCTGAAATTCCAAATCCAGCCTGCATCTTTTGCATTCCGTGGCATAGCCTGACATGTTTCCCCCTTTACCGTAAACACCATCTTTTGAATCACTGCCATAGGAATAACCATCCCTTGTTTCTTGGGAGTGCATATGTTCAAATCTGCACCTACTCAATACAGGGGCCGCATCCATAGATAGATTTGCCAAATACAGGACATCCTCATACCCAATCTTATCTCCCAGTTGCCCCACATTATAGGAAGCAATCAGGCAGTCTACCCTTCCAAAGGAAAAAAGCAGATAAAAAACCGTTACAACTCCCATGCAGTAACGAAACAGCCCAAATTCGCTTTTCACAATATTCACCATTACGCCCGCTAAAAGGAACACCAGCATGGCTAAGAACCACAGAACCAGCACCCGAAGGAAACTTAAATGGTATGCCCCTATATACAAAAACATACGGAAAGCGCTGGAAGCAACCATAATATAGGTGCATCCCGAAAAAAACATAAGCAGTATTTTTAGCAATTTGTTTATATGAAAAACGGCAAGGCATAAAACCACAAGCGCGAAATTAAACACACTGACAAACAGCAATTGGAAAAATCCCTGGCGGGCATAGCCCGCATAAGTATAGCCTTTTGGCAGCAGCCTCCCTCCAGTAAACAAAAAAATAACCTGAATCACGCAAAAAACCAAATATACCACTGTGACCATGGAAAGAAACGTAATAGCTGTGACAGGATTTTTCTTCTCCTGCCCTTTTTTCCATTTTGGCATGTTATTCAAAGATAGCGCAGACAAGAAACAGTAAATTCCAAAAAATCCTAACGCCAGTAAAAATAAAACAAGGAATAAATTAGACGAAAAAATTACCCGCCCCAATGAATGATAGAATATATTTCCAATGAACTTGGAAAATATCTGGTCTGCACTGCTTAAAAGCCCAGTCATCACAAGCAGCATTGGAAGCCCAATCAAAACCCCTATAAAAATATGCAGGGTATTTTTATCTAGTTTACCATGTTTCTTATGTTTTTTCTGATAGTCCGCAAAATGGACAAAAGGGCTTGCAAGCTCTGGTATCATGCATAAATATAAAAATAAGATATTGCAGATATATTGCATCAGGCTCCATCCACGGCCATCATAAATCTGCTGAACCATAAAGGCAGTGATTAGCAGAAGGATCCCAACTGTATTAAAAAATATCACAAACCAATTGGCTGTAAGGACCGTGCTAATCCCCAATAAAAAACAACCCCCTATGTAATACCAATTTGCCTTATGCCAGGATATCCCACATTTTTTCAAATACAGCAAACAGACTGCAAATGTCACAGCTGTAATGGCTGGATAAGTGACCCCAATAAAATTACGGTAAAATGCGAAAGTAAAACAAATCCCATACATCAGTGACAACTTTATAAAATAAAGCGCGTGTTCCCTGACTACAGGGTTGGATGGTGGGTTTGCCGCCTGGTTCCCTGGCAAATCCCCAAACTCATTTTGTTGCTGCCCTACTTGTTGGTTTCCCAATTTATTTTCATTGCCCATCCCAATCCCTCCATTCCAAAATATCCCCTGGCTGGCAATCCAACGCCTTGCAGATTTTATCCAGAGTATCAATCTTAATTGCTTTTGCTTTGCCATTTTTCAAAATTGAAACATTTGCCATTGTAATCCCTACTTTTTCAGAAAGCTCTGTCACGCTCATCTTCCGTTTCGCAAGCATTACATCTATATTGATAATAATCGCCATCTTTCCCTCCGTTTGCTGTTATTCCATAATCGCCTCGTGATATGCGCGTACTTTGGCACATATATTTATTCCCTTAGATTGTCAGCTCGTTTTCCTTCTGGATGTCCGCCGCTTTCTGCACCAGATGGGAAAGGGCCGCCGCCGCAACCGATACTGCCACTCCGGCAAATTCGACAAGAAGGGAAGCTAAGAAAATTGCAGGATGGTTCATGTTTAACAACAATAACACAATGTTTGCCAGGAAAAAATACCCACTGTCTGCAAATGCCAAAATTGAAATATACTTTAAAAACCTGGAATTATCCATTGAAAAGGAATTGTCCCTGCCTATTTCCGTCACAATCTTCCATCCAAAATATAATATTAGGAAGCATGGGATTGCAGAAACCCAAATTACAATTAACCACGGCAGGTAGCAATAGGATAATTCTGGATTATCCTTAGCTATCCCACTTCCAAACATAGGGAGAAAATAAAAATACATGGCGGCGCCGCAAACCGCAATTCCACCAATAATCCATTTTAACCATTTACTGAAACTTGCTTGAGCCATAAAATACCTCCTTAATTGCCAGATTGTCATCCACCTACGTCCATAATACACTGTAATAAAATAAATGTCAATAATTATTTATCGAAATACAATAAATAATTATTAGTTTTTAATATATATATCAACTTGTAGGAAAGGATATGGAAATTACATTTACAGACATTAAAATGCACAAAAAGTATCTGGAAAGCAGCTTTCCAAAGCGCTTTTATGTGCAAAGCGCTTCCCTCACAAGTGATGGAAACCTTTTGGCGCTATGAATTGCAAAATGGGGAAATTCAATTTTATTGGATTATAGACAACAATATCAAAATATGGTATGATTTTACTAGGAAAAATACACTGTTTACATCACATCAAGAAAAGAAAAAGGAGCCGTATCTAAGCTCCCATAATGAGGCATTTTATGGAAAATTACACCTTTCTTCAAACTATGGGCAGAGGCCGCCACCCAGAGGGTGCGGGCATTGAAAATAGCTCTTACTGCATTTTTTCAAGCCCTATTCAGGAGCCAGTCCTGCGCCAGCGTATTTTTGGGGACGAAACTTCCTTAACCTTGGAACTCAACTATGGGGAAGGGGATTTGATGAGCGATTTCCGTCTCCGGCAAGACGGCACAAACCTTGTGCTGGAAGAATCCCCTATAGGCCTGTTCCAAAATTTCCTGATGGAGAAAGAAATAAAATACATAGGCCAGGCTTATATGTATGCCCTTTTATTTAAAATTGCCAACTTAGGCGAGATTATTGAATACAGCATCAAAGAAATGAAGGTTTTAGAAGATTCTCTGGATAACAGCATTGACAATAGCGGCACTTACCAAATTTTGGACTTCCGCCGCCGTTATACGGAATATGGCAATCAAATCATTGCCCTTAAGGAAATACTTGCCAGAATTGACAAAGGCTACTATCCAATCCAAATGCAGAACAGCTATGTGCTTCAAGGGCAGGTGGCGCTGGATTTTCGATTTTTGGAAGAACATTATGAACTAAACAAAAATACCATAATCAAAGACCTGGACACCTATACCTCTATCATTAACAACAATATTAACCGCAACACGCGGCTTTTAACCCTAGTGTCTTTGGGCGCTGTGGCATTAAACTTTATGTTTGGGAGCCTTCTGGCAGTCAGCCCAGTCATTGGCGTTGCAGGAGGCGTCCTAATTGGAGGCCTAACTGCAGGGGCTGCTGTTTTCTACCGTTCAAACGGAAGCCGGCGTTTCCCACGCCTCCACGACAGCCAAATCCTTCCAGAAGCATTGGAAGAGAAACCCAGCGGCAATCCCAATACATTGGAAAAGCAGCAGGGGGCAGCAGAGAATGCAGCAGAACCAAAAGAAAACCCTTTGAACAATGAAAATACTTAAGATCCATGCAGCAATTATTCTCGCGAGCAATGAGCCAAGCAGCCGCGCGAGCGCGGATATTTGGCGAATGCCGCGAGGGGCGCTGTGTGCCGCCGGCACACGTTCAGCGCCGACCGAAACGGAGTGCAGGCCAAATACCCCGCAGCAAGCTACGGGACATGACCTAGCTTGCTGTGTGGTATTTGACTAAAGCCGTGAACCTGATAACAGATTCACGGCTCTTTTTCTTTTGTATGGACTGTACTTCCTTATTGTATCCCAACTATTTATAGAAAACAACGGATAACATCAAATTTTTCCAAATTTGTTGGAGACAACTGTACGCGGCTGGTCAGCATCCTCCTCCGATTCCCAAGGCAATACATCCCCTGGTTCCCGGAGGTAATTGAGTACCTGCCAGATACCTTCGCCTGTATAAGAGCTGACCTGGAACACTGGCCTGCACCCAGCCATCTCCAACCAATGGTATGCCCTGTCTGGATTGCCGTCCTCACGGTCAATCTGCGTGACAATCCCAATCACAGGGCGATTGCAGGCAGCCGCACAGCATGGCGGATAAAGGGAATACGGCTCTGCCGCATTAAGCAGAAGCCCAACCACATCTGCCTCGTAGGAATATAATGCCAAAGCACGGGCCAGTGTAGAAGTCTCCGCATACTCCCCTGGCGTGTCAATGACAACGTCATAATGATTAATATATTGCGTTTTGTGATAAGAAATCACATCACCCTTAAGCGCCTGTGTCAATGTGGTTTTCCCGCATTCACTACGCCCCATTAAAATGATTTTTTTCATGTTCTTGTAATCTCACATACTGTAAAGCCCAAACGGTTTTTTAAATAGGACAGGATATTGGAAACTGCAGACTGGACATTGGAAATCCGTCCTGTAAAAATCAGCGTCCCGCTGAAACGGTCAATAAATCCAATCTCTATCGGCGAGGTTTTCAGCGCGATATCGCCGGCAATAACGGATATCTCAGATGGACACATACTTAAAATCCCAATTGCCGACTGCTGATAATCCAGTTCCGGATTTAAGCCCAGCTTCTGGTAAATAATTTCGCCAGGACTGGCAATAATATGTGCCAAAGTGACCTGTTTACCAGGGACTGTTTCCTGAATGATGCGCAGCTTACCTTCTGCAGACGCGCCAATATCCAAAAGATTCATATCCATTGCCGACTCACTCCTTTCTTTGATCTATTCTATATCCCCAACAGGCAAACGCCTTAACAGGGTACGGGCAGCAGCCCATCTTTGTTCCATCCAGTTATATTTCTCAAACAGGCTTACACTGCTGCATCACATCAACTTTTCTAGTAATTTTTTATGTGGTGACGGGATCACGCAGCTACTTGTAATCTCGCCAAATTCCGCCAACTGAGTGTTACAGGAATTCAATGCTGATTTCACGGCAGAAACCTCCCCCGTAAATATCAAATATCCTTTGCCGCCCAGCCCTCTGGCCACACGAACCTCCATAAGGGTAATGTTGGACGCCTTTGCCGCAATATCTGCAGCTTGTACCACAGTCAGCGCCGACATTGTCTCCAACATACCAAGGGCAGTCACATGTTCTACATCAACTGTACCCACCAGAGCCGATGGTACAGATGCATGGACATTATTGATGATATGATGGCAGATAAGGAAAGTCCCCGCAACCTGCCTGCCCTTTTCCATGGAGCTTTTCACTGCCCCCACCTGCCCGCTGATGATAATAATATATTTGCCTGGGCAGATAGCAGATGCCACCAATAACTCCACGTCCGCAGCCTTAAGCATTTCATCTGCAGACTGTATGCCTGCAGGGATGCTTTTCAGCTCCAATAATCCAATTGACTTTCCCATACGCATATCCTTTCTAACCTTCTGCCAAACTTAATCAGGTTGACAACAAATCTATCTTTTATGCCTGAATCACAATGCTGCCATCTTCAATAGCTGCCACAGTCCCAGAAATGCTTGCATGGAGGTTCGCCCCCAATTTATCCTTCGGGATGCGGGCAATCAAATCACCTTTCTCCACTTGGCTGCCCACATTTACCACTGGTTCTGCCGGCGCCCCTACATTCTGGTGAAGCGGCAGCGTGACTTTTCCGTATACAGGCGTATTATGCTCCTCCATAGGCGCGTCCACATCATAGGCTGCAAGGCCAAGCTGATGGATAAGCTTATGCACCGGATAACGCTTATATTCCCGGAAAGGCGCGCCATGCTCCGGTTTATTATTCAAGCTGTTACGGATACCCTGCCCGCCTAAAATGCCCTTAAGGTTCCCATTTAATTTCCAAGGCTGAAGCCCCATTACGCAAGCATACTCACATAGTCGGCAGCCGCAGCAGAGGTAGGCGTTCATTGGGGTTTGCGCCGGGTCACACATGCTTCCATAAGCCGCTAAGCGCATTAGCTTGTGCGGCTGGATACGATGCCCCAGCAACCCCCGCGGGCAAACCTCAGAACACAGGGAACACTGCATGCACGCAGTCGCCGCCTGCCGCATGGAAAGCCCCAAAGGACGTTCCAGGCTGTTCAAAAGGGGATGGCCCGCCGGAACCACAATAAGCCCTTTTGTCGTTTTTGTGATTGCGCTTTCTGGAGGAACCAAACGTCCCATCATAGGCCCGCCATTAATAATACGGTATTCAAGGACAGCAGGGCCGCCTGCCAGCTCCAATGCCTCTGCCACGGTAATTCCCAGAGGGACCTTGACCGTTTTTGGCGTACGCACAGCGCCTGTAAGCGTGACATACTTTTCTGTGACTGGCTGCCCGTCAACGGCATCCAATACATTTAAAGCAGTCTCTACATTTGTCACCACAACGCCCACATTAATAGGGATTCCCCCTTCTGGGACAACTCTGCCCGTGACTTCATAGACAATCACCTGCTCATCGCCTGCTGGGTAAAATGCACCCAGCAAATGCAGCCGCAGTTTAGGATAGTTTGCCAACTCACGTTGTAAGGCTTCGGCAGCAGTATGGTAATGTTCTTTCAATGCCACAATGCCTTCGTTTGCCCCCAAATGTGTAACAATTTTATCTAAGGCCTCAAGCAGCCGCCCGGCCTGTTTTGCCATAAGCTGCTGGTCTACCCGCAAGAGCGGCTCACACTCAGCGCCGTTAATAATTACGGTTTCTGCTTTGGCATTCAGCTTCACATGGGTAGGGAAGCCTGCGCCCCCTGCGCCGACAATGCCGGCGCTTTCCACTAAGGCTGTTAAATTTTCTTGCATAGGAGCCACCTCCCCAATCAGCGAACATCCATCCCTCCGACAAGCACACATCTGCGCCGCCGGGCAAAGGATTTGGCTGAAGTCAGTCCCTCTCCGGTAGGTCCGGCAATGGTAAACGTTGTATAACCTTCACCGCCTACGCCGATTCCGGCATAGGAAGGGCCATTTTTCACAAAAATTGTTGTTTGGATCAGTTTTGCCATTTTGGTCAGCTTATCTACATTACGTGAATGCATAATTGCTGTATGGCGGTTGCCATGCTCTACACGGATAGCCATCTCAATCCCTGCATCCACATCTGGCACCCGTACAACAGGCAGGATAGGCATCATCAATTCCACCTGTACAAAAGGATGGCTTTCATCAGCCTGCACCAGGATAACCCGCACAGAATCATCTACCTGAACCCCTACCTGCCCTAAAATGTATTTAGCGCTCTTGCCTACAAAAGAAGTCACAGGGCTTTTGCCACTCTCCTGAACCACCAATTTCACAAGCTTGTCAATAAGCTCTGGATCCTTTAATTCATAAGCCCCATGCTTCTTCATATTGAAGATGAGGTAATCTGCTGCAGAATCCACAACAATAACCTCTTTCTCCGCGATACAAGGAAGATTGTTGTCAAAACAGCAGCCATCAATAATATCTTTTCCTGCTTTTTCAATATTTGCAGTCTCATCCACTACCACAGGAGGGTTGCCTGCACCTGCCCCAATAGCCTTCTTGCCGCTAGAAAGGACAGTCTTTACAATGCCAGGCCCGCCCGTTGCCACCAGCATACGCACTAGGGGATGCCCCATCATAGCGTTTGTATTTTCAATGGAAGGCTTGGATACAGTGACCACCAAATTTGGCGGCGCGCCTAATTCAGCCAAGGCGCGATTAATCAGCCGAACCAAATGTAAGGAAACATTTTTAGCCCTTGGATGGGGGCTAAAAACAACACTGTTGCCTGCAGCCAGCATTCCGATGGAATTGCAGATTATTGTTTCTGTAGGGTTTGTGGTAGGCGTAATTGCCCCAATCACCCCAAAAGGAGAATATTCTACCAGAGTAAGCCCATCATCGCCTGTCATTGCATCTGTTGTTAAATCTTCTATCCCTGGCGTTTTCGTGGCTGCAAGCCTGTTCTTTATTATTTTATGCTCAAAATTTCCCATTTCAGTCTCTTCCACGGATTGACGGGAAATATACTCCAGGTTCTCCTGGTTGAGCACCACATCGCGGATAGCCTGCACATAAGCAGCCCTGTCATGCATTGTGCAGTTTAAATATTGCCGCTGCGCACAAGCAGCAGCCTCTACTGCATCATCCATGTTTTCAAAAATGCCCCAATTCCCGCCGCTTGTTTCTGTGCAGGGGCTAGAATCGCCCTCCAGCCGGTCCAAAACTGCATTTACTATGCCCGCTACTACGCGTTCATCAATATTCATTGCTTTCCCTCCTTACAAGGACATTGCATAACGTGCAATCTCCATATCCTGTTCTACCGTGCCGCCGGAAACGCCGATGCCTCCCACGGTCTGTCCATCAACTATATAAGGAAAACCGCCTCCGAACAGGATAATTTTTCCCGGCGCAGCATTCCCAATCCCATAGAGTGGGCCGTCTGGCCGTGCTGCCGCGCCCAATTCATGGGTTGGCATATGGAACGCATTGGCGGTATATGCTTTTCCAGCAGATACTTCTACGCTGCCTGCGAACGCGCCTTCCATCCGTTCAAGCAGCAGCAGGTTACCCCCGCTGTCAACGGCAGAAAAGACCACCGGAACGCCCAGCTCCCGTGATTTTTCCTTAGCCCTCCCTGCCATATGCTCAAGAACCTCCAAGGAAATCGGAGGCAGGCTGCCTTTATGCCCTGCTAATACATCCTTTACCATATTCGTCACCTTCTCCCGCATCTCTTCCTGAGCCACTGTCTCCTCCTGGAGGCGTGCCATAGCATAAGTGGCGTCAGATAAACGGTTGACGTAACGCATCACTACTTCACGGACAAAATGGCCGCTTGCCAGCTCCACCATGCGCCGTTCTGCACGCCTTACAATCGTCCGTGCTACATGAAGGGCAGATGACGCCGGATCCACGCCAGGAACTACAAAATGTGTCATTTTCCCAGTTGTCTCCGTACATGTATCCACCACATGTTCCAAGAAAACCACATCTTCCTCGGAAATCAAGCCTTTTAACTTAGAAACGCCATCTTTGTCGCTGGCCAGTTCTGCCCCAAGGGAAAACAACCTCCCCTGGATGGTATGTATGGTGGTCCTTATATACTCCTGGCTTGTATTGGAATAGGCCAGCCCCAACATGGAATTTGCTTCGTCGATGGTGCCATAGCACTCGACCTGAAGGTCGGATTTGCTGACCCTCGATCCGCCTACCAAGCTGGTCTGGCCCTTATCACCAGTTTTTGTATACAAATTTGCCATCAGCTCACCTCCACACTGTCCACAATGCCCACGATGGACGTATCCACCGGAGCCGAGCCATCGCCAAAAACATAACGTGCTGAACTGCCTTTGCAGACAATCACTATCTCACCTGTACCAGCCCCTACAGAATCCACGGCAATTTCAGTTGAGCCTTCCCTCTCCAGGCGTTCAGTCAGTTTTTCAACCATTAAAAGCTTCATACCAATCAAATTTTCATTTTTGCTGGTAGAAACCACGGTGCCAATCACTCTTCCTAGATACATTTATCCCACCTGCCTTATGATTCAATCTTTATGCAAATACCCCGCCGACGGGCTTCATCTGATGCCAACTGGGTAATAATTGTCCTCTTAGGGACAATCACCGTAGCATTATTTGGATAAGGGTTTATATGCTTGCCACTAAACACGCGCCCTTCCATTTCTGCCCGGAATGTCCCTGCACCCATTGCTGCTTGCGGCTTTCCCATTGTTGGCGTTTTTGGTTCTGGCTTCACAGAAGAAGGGACAGAAGCAAAACTCATAATCGCTTTTCGAGCCGCCTCATCCAATTTATCCGAAGTCGTCAACAACGCGCCAAAGCTTTTTAGGGCATCTTTATTTTCCCGCAGCTTACCCTTAAGGGCCTCTGCCATCCGAAATCCCCGGCGTATGCGTTCGGGATTGTCTGGACAGCAGCCGTCCACTGCCACTACCACATTTTTCCCGCGCATCAGCCCATCCAGGATAATGGCAGAGGCTGGGGTGTCCGCCATGCATGCAGCCACATGGGCTGCAGTGTTCACTGTCATAGTGGGGACCAAAATTGTGTCATATCGGGCGGTAAGAGCCTCTGGTGAATCCCCGGGTTTTTCTATCCAAAATTCTTCCGGTTCCAAGGCAGAACGGATTGCTGATGTATCCAATATCTCGGCAGCGCTCCTAGTCAGCAGCACCCGGTAGGTAAAACCTTCCTGACGGCGCAGTGTCTGCAAGCATTTCAGTCCAGGCTCAATCCCCATATTTGAGCCTGTATAAACTACCAATGCCTGTTTTTGGCGGTCCAAAAGCTTTTGCACCACCCGTTCCGCAAGCACCTGCGCTACGATACTATGGATATATTGCTCCTGTTCCGTCAACGCCTCCACCCCCTTACTCACTGCAATTCATGGCAATGCCCAAAGGTGTGACCAGCAATGGCGCCACTGGCTTCACCACAGGGATGCCAAGATATTTTTCAAAGACATCCTCAAATTGAGTAAAACAGCATGCACCGCCTACTACATATACTGTGTCTACGGGGTATTCTTCCAAACTCCGCTTGACGATTGCTGCCATTTTTTCTACTACTGGCTTCACCACAGGAAAAACATTTGATTCCTCGGCTGGGTCGCGCTTCATTTTTTCAGCCTCTTGCGTGCTGCATCCGTAAAACCCTGCCAGCACTAAGGTCATGTGGGTGCCTCCCGTAGGCTCGTCACTAGTATAAATGACTTTCCCATTTTCCAAAATGCTAATCCCGGTAGTTCCACCGCCTACGTCCACAACAGCGCCATCTGTAATGCCCAAAACAGCCGCTGCGGCAGTAGGTTCATCTATAATTTCAGTCAGCCGAAACCCGGCTGACTCCACCACATTACCAATAGCTTTTACATTACCTGCCATAATCCCTGGTGGAATTGCACATGCGCCTGCATCCAATGCCTCGCCCAGCAATTCTTCCAGTTGCCCCTTTAGCTCTGTCACAGCCCGCACAGCGCCTATGTAATCTACCACGATGCCGTCACGGACTACAGTGGATGGGAAAGTGGCGCCGGCCACTGGCCGGTTATCTTTATCCACCACTGCCAGGACAATATTTGCCGTTCCCAAATCCACCCCTGTGCGTAAAGGCCCTTCCCAATCTTTTTTCTCGCCGTTCTCTATTAGGCGTTCAAATTCCAGCAATGTTTCATTGCACTGTGCCATATCGAAACCCATATGCACTCCCTCCACTGCCTTTAATCTAGTATGATATATGCCCGGTCGCCATTTTTCACGCCCAGGGCATTAGCCTCTTCCACGTCAATATGCATCTCGGGAGCAAATTTCTCAGATACGCGCAATAACACGTTGTTCAGAACCGCGCCGCGTGGGCCGTCTATCTCCACTTGGGCAATCTGCCCATCGTGTACGCCCATGCGCTCTGCGGTTACAAGATCTAGATGGATATGGCGAAGAGCGGCGATTACGCCTCTTTTCATCTCCACTTCCCCTTTAGGGCCAATTACTTTTATGCCAGGCGTTCCCTCCAGCTTGCCCGATTCCCGGACTGGAGGGTGTACGCCAAGCACAAAACCATCACTGATGGAAATTTCCAACTGGGATTCATTGCGTAGAGGGCCAAGCACACGTACACGTTTCAATTCGCCTTTTGGGCCTTGGACTGTCACTGTTTCTGCAGCAGCATACTGGCCTGGCTGTAAATCTTTCACTGGCGTCAATTCGCTGCCTGCCCCAAACAAGATATCCATATCTGCCCGATTTAAATGAATATGGCGGTTAGAAATACCGATGGGGACAGAACGTTCCCATTTGCACAGTTCATCCACCACTAATTTCACTACAAGGCGCAGGAACTCTTCCTGTGCGTATTGGCTTTTCTCCACGGCTTATTCCCCCTCTCAAAGATCCTTAGGCAGGATTCTTTCCACATCTGTGTGTGGACGTGGAATAACGTGCTGTGATACAATCTCACCCACTTTTTCAGCGGCAGCGGCACCTGCATCTACAGATGCTTTGACTGCACCTACATCACCACGGACCATTACGGTCACAAGGCCTGAACCGATTTTCTCATAACCAATCAGCGTAACATTTGCTGATTTTGTCATGGCATCGGCTGCTTCAATGGCTCCAACAAGACCTTTCGTTTCTATCATGCCAAGAGCTTCACCCATAACAATAACCTCCAATCTATCTTATTCTGTATCAGCAGGCTCCTGCTTATTGCCTCGTTTTCCTCCCTTACGTCCCTTTTGGGATGCCGCCCGTTTAATGGGCTTTGGGACCACAGGCTCTTTATGTTCCTGCTCTGGGGCATTACCCCCATCCCCCGTTTCGGGATGGCCTGCGCTTTCATCGGCCTCCTCTGGCGTTTCCCCACCATCCAAATTAGCTGCCTTGGAATCATCCTCTGGCGCTTTTGGTACAGAAGCCTTCTCCTTTTCTTCTGTCTCTTCTGGCGTTTCTATGCCATCTGGTTCTGCTGGCGCTTCTGGCACAGGAGCCTTCTCCTTGTTATCTGTCTCTTTTGGCGCTTCCACGCTGTCTGGCCCTTCCCCTTTCGCACTCTCTACTGTTGCTTCTGGTTCAGGGACCTTCTGCCCTGCCCCGCTCTCCTGCTGTGGTTCTGGGGCTGGCTGCGTTTCTTTCGTCTTACCTGCCTTGTGCCCATCTGGCTCTGTTGGCAGTTTCTCTTCCTCTTTCACCTTTTTCGGGCCCTTTGGCGGTGTGGGAGGCTTTGGCGTATCTGGCCCCTTTAGCGACAGTGCATCCCCTACAGTATCCTGATTATGAACTAGAACATCAAGCCCGGCAGAAGGGCGCGGGATTACGCGCGTGCTTACTACCCGGTTTACTTTGGCGGCTGCCATCCGAGCCGCATCTATAGCAGCTTTCACTGCCCCGACGTCACCCTGAATTTTGATAGTTGTCCAACCTCCGCCTTTTGTCAGCTCATAACCAATCAGCTCCACATTTGCTGACTTCACTGCTGCATCTGCCGCCTCAACGCCGGCAGCCAAGCCTTCTGTCTCTATGAGCCCTAAACTTTTCTTCATGCCTTCACCTCCCTTCCAAAGGTTTAAGCGGCAGCTTTTTCACCAACCGCGCTGCATTAGCCCCCAAAATGCGTACCTGGCCTATAGACCGGACTGGAATTTGGAACAAAGGTTTTTCATACTCCAATTTGGAAATATGTAAAACAGCAGCCTGCCCGTCCATTCCAACGCCTACCTCTAAGCGGGAAGCTTGTGCGCCTTTCCATGCCAGGCCTAATGCATTCCCTTCTTCCTCTGTCCAGGCCTCGCAGGGGATCCCCTCTTCTTCCAGCCCATAGAGCAATTGCTGGATAGCATTCTTTGGGGTATCCGAACTGCAAAGTACATGCACAGTAGGTTTTGTCATTGCAATTTGGGCAGGGTTCATATCTGTCCCCCCCTTTCAGTCAGGGAAAGCACCAGCCCCGTTGCCACAGCGTTGCGAGGGCCTTCTGTCCCACGGATATTGCCACGTCCTGCCACAACCTTATACTGTGACAATGCATCCGTAACCATCTGCGGCACTTCAAAATCCAAAGCAGAACCGCCTACCAGCACTACAAACTGGATATCCCGGACATTTCCGGTAGGGCTGACCCTGGCCAATGCACGCAGGGCGTTTGTTACAAATACTTTCTGTTTTGCCTGACGTCGGATAAGACGTATCTTTTCCATAGACCAATCGCCTTCTAATGGGATCATTTCTCCCTCTTTCAGGATAATTGTCTTAGCAAATATATTTGGGTCCAGCGGTTCAGAGAAGAACTCTACTGTCCCGTTCTCATGCCGGATATGGAAAAAACTCTCTACCTTAGCCAGTGGGTATTTCTTCACATCCTCTGCAATATCAAAGCTATCTAACCCCATTTCCGACTGGATTAAAAGCGTTACCATATTGCCTGCGCCTGCCAGATGGATGGAGTGGATTACCCCTTCCTGATTAATAATTGATGCATCCGTAGAACCCGCGCCCATATCCAGAATTGCCAAAGGCTTATTGGTACCCGGTGTTGTCAGCGCCCCCCGAATAGCCATATCAGCTTCTACGCCTCCAACCTGAACCGAAATCCCAATCTGCTCGGAAAACTCTTTTGCAATTGCCTCCATTTGAAGGCGGTCCGCCTTCACCATAGCGGCAATTCCCACAGCGTTTTCCTGTGAAAATTCATTAGCCAGGCCGCCCTGGACTTTCTGGGGTGTGAATGTATCTACTGCCAGCAGGTCTTGAATATGGATATCTTTTGGATGCTGCTTTGTCAAATTCGCCATTACCTGACGGACTTTCTCTAGCATGCCGCCTGCGTTCGTCCCCGGCTCTCCCCGAACATCCTCTAGGACAGGAAGGGATTCCACGGCCTGCATGATTTTTTCGCCCCCTGCATCCACATCCACTTTCACCGTCCGGTTCTGACCGTAAAATTCAATGAGGCCTGCAGGGATTTTACGCTCCTTGACATCCCCTGCAGGAGTCTTAATCACCACTGCAGAACGGTTACCAATCAATGCACGGGCAATGGGAACTACCTGCTGTGTCTCCTCTGAGGACAATCCAAAAAGCGTTGCAATCCCATATGGATTAGAAAGCACCTCTACCACGCCGCCAACACCGGCAACTTCCACTGCAGAGCGCATGCCTAATGGAACTTTATCCACCAAGGCCACCTCATCCACAATAGGAATCTTTCGGTGCAGGCGGTTGTGGATCAGTACGCCGTCATCCCGTTGGACAATTGCCGCGGTTACCTGCCGCGTCCCCATAGAACCTTCGTTAATCAGCCTTGCGGCGTCTTCAAAGTCCACGCTGGCAGGCACCACCACAATATAGTCTTTCCCTCCCGCTGCCGAAACAAGCTGGGTGACCAGGATAGTCTCCCCTACGCCGACGCCCATGCCGCCAGGCGTAGATGGATTATGCCCAATCATAGTGGATTCTGTGATGATGGTTTCCGTAATGGTTTCCATAGCTACGTCGCCGATAACCGGAGCCGCCTCATTCAGGCATACTTCCGAAAGCTCTGTTATCTCAACGCCAACCTTTTCCATTGCGCTGGTCAAGGAATGGACGACGCCATTGATGTTCTGCCGGGTTCCCTTGATACCTGTTGTTGGTACTGTGCCGCTGGCTAGAAACTCTGTACGATTTCCGTCAATCCTTGCCAGGGCTGTTTCTGTTGTCGCATTCCCAATATCAATGCCTGCAACAATTTTCATAGTGGAACCTCCCAACTTTGCAGAATCTTAGAATTTCTTCAGCCTGCCTCGCTGCTCATAAACATCAGCAGCCTCACGCACGAGGGAAGCGGCTGTCTTAGCGCCATATTTCTGATCCAACTCATTGGCAATATCAATTAAATCCTGTTTGCTTGAGCGGTAAGGGCGCAATGCATTGTAAATCTCCAGTAAACGGTCGTCTGGCACTGCAATTAACTCAGCCGCACGGCGTAAGTTCCCTGCAAATGCTTCACGGTTTACGGATTCTGCTACCTGAGCCTGCATTTCCAAAGTATCTGGGGAAATACGCATATCGTCTGCGGTAATATCACCAGAAATCACTTTCTCATAGCTCAAGGAAGTGAAAGGCTTGCCAGTAGGCGTTTTGATTTTATCAGCCATATTCTCTGACAGAGGGTAATTTTCAGCCGTAACTTTGCCGCCGGCAGAGGCAGCAGGAGCTGATACGGACCCACCGTTGTTCATGGCCTGCATGACCTGTTCTACAATCTGTTTCATTAAAAGTTCCTGATCCATGATTCTGCCTCCTTTCACTTGAATGAAACTGCGACAGCTTGCGGTCGCTTATCGTTATCAACATGTTCGGTTTCTTTAATATGTAACAATGCTGCAATTGCCTGGTAAGTAGGGCGGGCCATCTGGTCATTGCGCACTGGCACCGGAGTTGGAGCTTCGCCTTTTGCATATTTGGCAGCATTCTTACCAATCTGACGGAATGTTTCCATCTCAATCAATGGAGCCTGTGAAAACAGTTCCAGGTTGCTAAGGGGTGGAAGGTCTTTCTGGTGGATTACCGTAGTACCCTTAGACTGGATGCCGATGCCGATGCCTGAACCTGAATATTCAGCCGCATCATGGGCAATAAATGAAACATCGGAGGTGCGGTATACACGTACCACACGCCATTTCAACCCTTCTTCCTCAATACCTGCAATTATCTCTCGCAGCACTTTATCATGCGGCTGGTGGATAATTGTTTCTGTCTGATAAATGCCAAAAGCTGGCGCTAAGCCGATAACAACCTCATCCGGCGCCACTCCCTTAGGTGCGTCGCCCTGTTCTGTTAAAGTCATCTTACCGGCTACAGGCAGGGTTGCAGGAGCAGGCGCTGCAGGCGCGGATGCCGTAGGCGCTGCCTGGCTAGTCATTTCTTTAATTACTTCCCCAATGACACTACGCAGTGTTTTCTCGTCAAAAGTCATAACTGTAACACCTCCTTCTTAAATGTCTTCCGGCCGAATTGCATTCGGGATATCACTGATTTGTTTCCATCTCTCTTCACTAATCTGGTAGCCAGTCATCGGCCCATGGTAATCATTAGGCGCATTGACAGCAGACAATACATGGAAATTGTCCCCAAAAATAGAAGCTGTGTGCAGATAATCCCCTGCTACTTTCTGGCGGAGCATGTTGTAGATATTCTGTGCTACATCCGGGAACCCGGCTTTGTCAAGAGCTTTTACGAAATCAACACCCGTAACATTGCGTGCCATCATATCTTCAATAGCTTTTAAGTCTTCGTTTACATTACGGTCTGGCATATCATTAGACCCGTTTGCATAAGTAGCTGCTTCCACTTCCGCATCTGTAATTGGCGGCAGGCCCAGTTCACGGAACAACCCTTGAAGCGCACGCGCCGCCTTGTTGCGGGCTTTAATTACATCTTCTTCACGTACAGGCTGCAGGCCGCCGTCAATTTTCATATCGCGCTGGATAATATTCCAGTCGTCATAATCTTCTGCGTCCCAGTTAGAACCAGCAAACATATTGTCGTAGTTTGGCGTAGCAGAATAACCAGAGCAAATATAATCCGTTCCAGAGAAGAACTGCGGCACACTACGGGCTACACGGCGCAGGTCTGAATGGGTAAAGGTCTGGTCATTAGAAGTTGTTGACTCAAGGTCAAGCAACATAGCAATCAAGTTCTCAGCAGCGATCGCGCGGATACCGCCTGGAACGCCAGCCGGAACGCCTACGCATGATACAGAGCCGTTCTGTGTCCCCTGTACGCCTGCGCCCTTGGTGATTGCAAGGCAGCGTGCTTCCAGGTATAACATAGATTTGCCTTCTGCATAACCCATCTGAACTTCTGAACCTGTACCAGATGTGAAACGCATCTTCAAGCCGCGGCTTGCATAGCAGCTTGCCAAGAATGCCTTGGAATATGGAGTGTCGTCACCGTCCATAAATACTGGCTCTGTCCCATATACAGAAATTGTCTCAGCATAAGTGGTGAAGCCACGCATACCAAGCATCAGCTCTGTAGCCTCTTCCAATGCACACTGCGTCATAACGCCAGGACGCCCTACCTGAGCGCCTACCATAATAGAAATAGCATTAAAAGGCGCATAACGTGCAATACCAACTGTCGTCTCCATTTCTGCAAAGCCGCGTACGCCAGCTTCTGCTGCATCAGCCGCAATCTGAACTGGGTTGTCCTTTACATTTGTTACATGGCACTGGTTTGCAGGCATCAAGCGGGCACGCATCTTAGACATACCCATCATGATTTCCACAATTGTCATTTTCCCTACAACCTCGGTTAATTTTGCCGGGGTGATAGAAAGCGTGATATCTAAGATTTCCTTACGTGAAACATTGATATCCACAATCTTGCGTGCGATTTCCAAGGAATCCAGCGCCATAGCCTTTTCTGCATTTTCCAAACGGATTGCATGGTCTGCAATAAAAGTATCCAACATATCAAAATCAGCGCGGCATTTGCCGTCTAACTCTGTTACGCGCCCATTCTCAATCTTGATGCTTGGGGTTGGGTCGAAAGGGCTGTTCATGGCAATCAGACCAACTTCCGGCCATTCCTTGACATAACCGTCCTGATTCACCGGGCGGTTCGCCAATACTTCAAAACGTTTTGATTTCATAGCTTACAGCTCCTTCCTGATTAAAGAATGTAAGGGGTAGTGGTTGATTTCAGTTCCTCATCCGGCGCCAATGCCTTCAATAACTGAAGCCCAACGTCACGTGCTGCAATAATTGCCTGCTTCACTGCGCCAGAATCTCCAGAGAAGAAATAATTCACCTCGTTAGAGAAGCTTGTCCCACCATTGCCAGGCGTTGCGATGGTTACAGCGTCAATGGTTGCTGCCTTAGAAGCCGCATCCGCTAAAACTACGCCGATACCTGCAGGCGCGCCTACTGTAATGCCAAATGCCTTGCCAATGGGGGCGCCCCAAACTTTATTTAATACATAAGAAGCACGGGCGCTATACTGGAATTCCAAATGCCCTGCGCTATTGCCATATACATCACCCATAGTACGTGGAATCTCACGAAGGCAAACTTCCACTGCACGGCGTGCATCAGATACATCCTCAGCCCCAAAAATAATTAATGAGCCATGCCCTGCGCCCCCTTCTGTGTCACGTGGGCATTCTACCAAAAGGCATTCGCTGTTGGTTGCCTTTACAGCTTCGTCTGCTGCAAAAATCTGTGGGCCTGCACCAACACGGTCACTAATAATACCGATAGCGCGGTATTTTGGGTCAATTTTAAGTGCTTCATGTACCTGATGGTCAACATTTGCGATAACCAGGCCAATTGTGTGGCCCATTGTTGTCCCAACATACTCTGTCAAGTTACATGTTGGGGAAGTAGCTGCGGCAGCTTCCTCACAGCACTTTTCTTCAGAAGAAGAAGCAACAGCACTAAGCCTCCTCATAACCTCTTCCATGATGTTGTTGTTCAATTCATCCATGTGTTTTCCCTCCAATATCAATTTTTCTGCCTTTTAAGCGTTTTCATAAAGGTGGTGGGTTTCCTCCAAGAATCCCAAAATCATTCCATATGAGGAAGGATCTTCTCCACATCTGTGTGTGGCCTTGGGATAACGTGGCAGGAGACAACCGTGCCTACTTTTTCAGCGGCAATAGAACCAGCATCTACGGATGCTTTCACTGCACCAACATCGCCGCGTACCATAACGGTAACTAAACCAGAGCCAATTTTCTCATAGCCTACTAAAGCGACATTTGCAGATTTAACCATAGCATCGGCAGCCTCAATGGCGCCGACCAGACCTTTCGTCTCCACCATACCAAGGGCTTCTTTTTGCATTTTGATTCCTCCTTGTCAAGTTCTGCGGCGCACTCGCCAACCCTTCTTCCTCTATAGGCCTTTGGAACAATACATACTATAAAACCTACTTAGACGCCCCACTGCATTTCTAGGGATGGGCTGCGGCGTACACGCAATTGGTTAATTTGTTGCTATTTCTTATTATACTAAATGCATGCTTGTACTTTCTTGTCCTAATCAGAGACTTTTTTGTCTAATGTTTTGTTTAATTTGCACAATGATATTTTTTCACAAAGAAGGTCTTTTGGATTTGGAAAAAACTAGGCAACCATACTTGTCAGAATATGCTTTACCAATGATACTATTCCAATATATAGAAAAGGCCAATCAGCTTTTACTGCCAATTGGCCTTTTAACAGCCGCTTTCTTGTTATCTTATGTCCACAGCTGCATAATCCCCAAATTCAATTTTTCCCCCTAACTGAAAACAAAGCGGTTCCTGGAAAATAGGTCCATCCACAACAAGCGTATGGTATTCCCCGTTTTCCCCACAGATATCAATGCCTGCCGACTCCATAACTGAAATAGACGTTTTGTCAATGATTGTTCCCAATAAGCCCGTCGGCAACACTGTCTGGTTCACGCTTTTGATAAGGCATTTATATCCAAGTCGGACAATCTCATAAACAATTTTCTCCCGTCCCTGTTTCCATAACGGAAAACAGGGAACCAACCCGGCCGCCTTGCAGCGGCCTTCCTCCCACTGCCGGTTCTGCTCAATATCAATATCCCCAAAACAGGCTGCCTCAGCCCCCATTTTCTTTGCCTCCATAAGCCCTTTCTCAAAAGCTGCGCCATAACCTGAACCATTTGCAGGGCATGCCACCAAAGGCAGGTCAAGGGCCTTTGCGTAATGTTCCAGCATTTTTCCATCAGCACCGTGAAAATAGGAACGGCTGGCAGCCTCGTTCACCATAACAACCAAGCATACCGGCTCATGGCCCTGCTCTATCATTTTGTGGAGGGCTAACGTACTGTCCTTCCCACAGCTATATGACATGGCAAACTTCATAGGATACCCCCAATATTCTTTAACCCATCACTTGGCCTAACAATTCAAAAACCTGATTTTCATCTGCCCTGCGCGGATTGGTCGCATATGTGACGTCCGCCAAAGCCGCTGCCGCCAGCTCCCCGCGCATTGCCTCTACTTCCGCCAAATCAGCCCCCCACTCTTTGAGTGTGGAAGGTATTTTTAACATATGGTTCAAACGCTCTATCTCGCTAATCAAATTAGACACCCCAAGCCGGACTGTGGCTGCTGGAAAATCCATAATTTTTGCAATCCTCTGGTATTTTTTTGCTGCCAGGGAATACTCCCCTCCAGCTAAGTGGGACAAATCCGCATTAAATGCCAGGACCTTTGGCAAAAGCATTGCATTAATTCGCCCATGTGCAATATGTAATTTTCCGCCAATGGCATGGGCCAAGCCATGGTTAATGCCCAAGCCAACCGAATTAAATGCCAATCCAGCCATACAAGCCGCATTCTGCATTTCTGTCCGCGCAAGTAAATCCTCCCCATCTTGAAAGGCCAGGGGCAAAAACCGGAAAACCAACGATACTGCTTTTTCACACATGGCATCTGAAAAATCATTGGCCTTAGTTGAAACATACGCCTCCAAAGCATGCGTCAGCACATCCATGCCTGCATCCACCGTCACTGTCGGCGGGGCGCTGGCTGTAAGGGATGGGTCAAGGATCGCTACCGGAGGGCGCAAAGCCTGGCTGTCCAAAGGATACTTAACCCCCCGCACATTATCTGTAATCACGGCATAATCTGTAACCTCAGAACCGGTGCCGCTTGTGGTAGGGATAGCAAAACATTCCATTTTGTCTGTCTCAACCTGCAGCACCTTCTTGGCAATGGCCCGGATTGCCTTTGCCGCGTCAATCGTGGACCCGCCGCCCACAGCAATTACAGTTTCCGCCTGGCACTCTTCAAATGCTTTGACCCCGGCAGCCACCACTTCAATCGGCGGGTCTGGTACCACGCCGTCAAATACGCTGACCTCACATCTCGTCAGATAAGGCACCACCCTGTCAATTGCCCCTATCTTCACCATAAAGCGGTCTGTTACAATAAGGACCCGCCGATCCTCCACCCGGCGTAAGCGCTCTAGGGCGCCTTCCCCGAAAAATATCCTGGTACTGAAACTAAATTCCTGCATCTTAACCTCCATTCTGCCGCTGGCTCCTGCGGCGAAAACCACGGCAAAAAACACACGCCACATGGTCCCAAGGCATACTCCGTTGAATTTAAGTTATCAGACAGCTAGCCGCGCCACAATGCACTTCCCGGTACTCTGTGGGGGTCATCCCCACCTTCCGTTTAAAAGCTTTGCTGAAATAATTGGCTTCACTGTAAGAAAGCTCATAGGCAATACTAATGACAGGCATGTCCGTATCCACAAGCATTTCCCGGGCAACTTCAATCTTACAATCCGTAACATAAGTAATAAAATTTACCCCAGTAATTTTTTTAAAAACCCTGCTGAAATAATAGGAACTCATATTCGCATACTCCGCGGCCTGATCCAGGCTGATGCCATCCCTAATGTTGCGGTCAATATAATTAAGCACCTTCTGTTCACTGCTGACCTGATAGCTGCAGTCCTCATCGAATACATCAAAAATCACGTTAAGCATCTTTTTCAGCACAAGATATGTGTCGTATTTTTGTACCTGCTGGTCAAACCGGAGCCTAAGCTGCTCCATAATAGAGGCCAGCCTTATCTGGGCAGCAGCGCCCAGGGGATCGCCCAGTTGGACAAGGCCTTCGGCGAACCGAAGCGCCTGGAACCGAATTACACTTTTATTATGTATATCTTTATGGAGAGAATCAAGGTAATCTTTTGCAACATCTGTGCATTTTTTATAACAAAACACCCTCATCTGTTCAGCCAGAAGCTTTAGGTACCGTTCCCTGCGCTGTTCCTCCTTATTATCCGACACAATGGAATTATCCCGTTTCAATGCCTGGACTGCCGCCAAAAACCAAGCCGGGCGGCAAGGCTTGAGCAAATAATCCTGCAATCCAAGCCGCCAGACATGCGGGGCAATATCAGAACGGACACCTACAGATGTCACTAAAATCGGGGTGTCTGGCGATAACTGCCTGGCTTGCGCCATCATATTGCAGTGGCGCAAATCAAACCGAGGCACGTCCGCAATCAAAAGGTCCACATCCCTTTCCCGAAGCAGCTCCATTGCCGCCCCTTCCTCAGGTGCAAGGATAATCTCTGCACACTCCAGGCCATTCGACAAAATGGTTTGGATAATGCCGCGCTCTAACTGATTCTCATTTAACACTAAAATTTGGTCCATCCGCCACAACCTCCTTACTGTTCCTTATATTGCCTTACCCTTTCTTCTCTTGTGGCAAACGGAAGCATACCATGGTCCCTGCCCGCCCGTCTTCCCTTGGCCCGACAGAAAGCCCATACCTCTTTCCAAATATCCGTTTTAAATTACGGTCTGAATCATACAGTGAAAACCCTTCCTCCTGAGGTAAGCCGCCAAGCTGGGCAGCCATCTCCTCTATGCTTATCTTTTCATTATCGCTGACAACCTGAATAACCACGTCTCCCTGGTTTTCTTCAGCAAGTATTTCTATTTCACGTACCTCCCCAGCCTCGCAGCCCTGAACAGCCAGCCCAACCAATGGCTCTAAGACCATGTATGGGCAATTAGCCCCCCAATATTCCTTTGGCACCGAAATATTGTAACGGAGCGCGTCCCCCACCCAAGCCTTTTGGATGCGCAGCAAAGCGCCGGCATAACTCAATTCTTCCCCAAGCGTGGAAATCTCATGGTCAGACTCAGTGACATATCGCATAATATCTGCAAAATCATAAGCCACAGCTTCCGTCTTAGCTGCTTTTTCCTGGAAAGCAAGCCGGGAAATTACATTCATCACAAAGAAAAAATAGCGAAGCTTACCCTGCTGTTTTATGCTTGTAAGCTCACGCTTTTGAAAAGAAAACTCCGTATTCGGGCAAGGTTTCCACTCCATAGGCTCTATGCCAGCCCTCTCTAAAGCCTGGTCAACCTGCCCGCTGTTTTGCATCATTAATAAAATCAAATCATGTAGCAATGTGACTGCGGATTTAATTTTCTCATAAGAAACTGTCTGCGTCTCGTGGTATGCTTCATCCAAAGCCTTATCTTTACGCCAGTCAGTTTTTACTGGAAGGATAAGCTCAAGCTCCTCCTTTTCATCCTTCCTTAGGCGAATCTGCCCGCCCATCAAAGAACCCATATAAATTCCGTCGCAAATCAACGGCAGCGCAAAATCCACTAACCCCGCATGGCATTGGTAAATATAAGGCTGGCCAGTAATTGCGGCCTGAAGCCCGCCGTGGGCGTCGCATTGCTTGCACATCTCAAAAAAACTCTCGTGCTTCCTCCCCAGCTTGCAATAAGGGGTAAAGCCGCTATAATGTGTGATCGGGCATCCCCGGTAATCAACTGTCACAAAAGCCAGCCCCATGGCTTTGGAACAATTATCCTGCAACATTTGAAGAAACCCAATATCAAGGTAATCAGATATCTTTTTTGATACTTTTTTTGATTCTTTCACCATATTCCCAAACCCCCAGCATCATATGCAAAATCTACTCTATGGCAGTCTATGCCACAGCTTATATAGCCATTGCTGATATTTTTAATTATAACAAAATAATCCCATCCACACAATTCTTTTTTTCTTGGTACACATTTTTTGCTTTCTGCCCCAATGCCGTGCAAATCCTTTTAATTATGCATAAATATACGCGATATATAAGCTATGCACATCATGGAATACATAAAAATATATAAGGCAACCTTTGATAGCAAAATTTTACAGACAAAAATTTACAGGTTGACAGAAGGGTAGAACTAAACTACTATAAAACAAACAGGAAGACAAATTACAGAGAAGCCGGGTGAGAATCCCGCGCGGTCCCGCCACCGTGATATGCGCCAGGCAAAGATACTGCTTTTTCCGCCGGCTACATTAAGCTGGTTCGCTGTGCCTTCTTGGTGCAAATTCACGATCGATGGACTTGTGCATACACTGATGCTGCAGCAGCCATTTTCCACAGCATGTAAATTGTATGGACGCCCTTTCGGAGTGAACGGGCGCTTTTTTATTCTATAGGAGAAGCCTTGTCACGCAAAAGCGTGAAAGTTCGCAATTTCCTATAACAATTCAAACATGAAAGGAAAATAACTAATGAAAAAGAAATTTATTTCTATCCTTATCACTGCTGCAATGCTGGCTCTTTGCGCCTGCGCAAGCCCTGGTAACGGGCATACGCAAAAAACCAGCGATAATACCATGGAAGCCGGCAACGGAAATCAGGAAGGCAGCGCTGAAAATATTGGCTCTCCTGCTCAAAAAACCATGACCGACCCAAGCGGCGCAGAAATCACACTGCCCGAACAGATAAATTCCATCGTTGTGCTTGCCCCTTCGTTGTCTGAACTTGTGGCAGCCCTTGGCATGGGAGATAAAGTAATAGGTTACGACAGCTATAGCGTGAGCCTGGAAGGGCTGCCCAAAGACGCGCAGGTTTTCAATGACATTACCAACCCGGATACGGAACAGCTCGCAGCTTTGAACCCTGATATCCTATTAATTTCAAACGAAACCCTCTACGACCAGGAATCCCCTTACCAATCCCTTGTTGAAACAGGAACCTGCGTAGTGCGTATCCCAAACAGCGATAGTATAGAAGACATCAAAAGCGATATCAAATTCCTCGCTACTGCTTTGAATGCTTCTGAAGCAGGCATTTCCCTAATTGATGATTTTGATAAACAGTTAAATGAATTGGCGGGCATCGCGGCAGGCATCCCACAGGAAGAACGCAAACGGGTGTATTTTGAAGTTGCCCCCGCCCCAAATATGTATAGCTTTGGCAGCGGTGTTTTCCTCAACGAAATGATAGAATACATCGGCGCAGAGAACGTCCTCTCCGGCCAATCTGGATGGTTTACTGTGGAAGGAGAGACAGTTGTCGCCGCCAATCCAGACGTTATCTTTACAAATGCAAATTACACGGACAACCCCGTACAGGAAATCCTAAGCCGGGATGGCTGGGCTGGAATTTCCGCAATCGCTGATAAAAATGTCTTCAGCATTGACAGCAATTCATCTTCCCAGCCAAACCATAACATCATAAAAGCCATGCGCCAGATGGCAGAGATTCTATATCCAGATTATTATAAAGTACAATGAAATACCAAACAAAAATGGCCGCGCTGCTTTTTGCCGCGCTTGCTGCACTGCTCTTTGGCATTGGGATAGGCAGTGTATATGTGGCTCCTGGGGATATCCTATCCATTTTAGCGAACCACCTTCTTCACACGCCGTTGCCAAAAGGCCTGCCTGTAAGCTATCCGGCTATGGTGCTGAACATGCGCCTTCCCCGAGTGATCCTGGCGTTTCTCACCGGGGCTGCGCTGGCAATGGGCGGCACAGTAACGCAATCCATCCTTCAAAACCCGCTGGCCTCCCCGTTTGGGCTTGGCATATCTGCAGGAGCCGGCCTAGGGGCAGCCATTGTGATTACTTTCGGCCTGACTGCAGTAGAGCTTGGCACGTTCCTGCTGCCTGGAGTAAGCCTTGGGTTTTCCCTGGCCACTGTGTTTCTGGTGGTTTTCATTTCCTCCCACCTGGACAAAGGCGTGTCAAATGTGACCATTATCCTGGTTGGCACTGTATTTTCCATGTTTTGCAATGCCGTCATGAATTTCCTGGCAGCCAGCTCTCCTGCTTATGGCGAACGTATACAGCTCTGGCTGTTGGGCAGCTTCTCTATGAAAGAATGGAACGCAGTATGCGTGCTTGCCCTGATTACTGCAATAGGCCTTATTTTCTTCCTGTTTTATGCCCGTGAAATGGACGTAATGGCCTTTGGGGAAGAGTCAGCCCAGGCGATGGGCGTTGACCTGATAAAACTTAAGCGTACCCTTCTGGCCGCTATCGCAGCCCTGACTGGCGCCGCTGTAGCTTTTGTAGGCGTCATTGGGTTTGTAGACCTTATCGCGCCCCACATAGTACGCCGTTGGTTTGGCGCGGCCCATAAAAAAATATTGCCTGCAAGCGCCCTGTTTGGCGGCACTTTCCTAGTGTTGTGCGACCTAGCGGCAAGAGTCCTCCTCCCAGCTCGGGAGATCCCTATCGGCGTTATCACCGCGCTGTTGGGCGCGCCTTTTTTCCTGTACATTTTCTTTACAGGGCGTAAGGGCCATTAAGCAAAATTTACCCCTAAAAATGTTAGGATTGGAGGCTATTATGTTACGCATTGAACATTTAAGCTGCGGCTATGGCGGGCCGCCAATTATTCAGGATATATCCTTCCAGGTAAAGGAAGGGGAAAAACTGTGCATCCTCGGCCCTAATGGCTGCGGGAAAACCACATTGCTGCGGGCATTGGCAGGGCTTTTGCCCAGCAATGGGACTGTAGAACTGATGGGAACCAGCCTGCATACCTTACCCATCCGCCAACGCGCGCAGAAATTAGCCCTAATGAGCCAATTTTCCCCAGTTACTTTCAATTATACTGTTTACGAAACCGTGATGCTGGGCCGTTACGCCCACCAAACAAATGGTTTTTTAAGGGGAGAAAGCGCCGCTGACCGCAGGGCTGTGGAGGAAAGCCTGCGGCTGACCGGTACCTGGGAGCTTCGGGAACGCCTTGTCACCAGGCTTTCCGGAGGACAGCTGCAGCGTGTGTTTTTAGCCCGCACCTTTGCCCAGGAACCCCAAGCCATTCTTCTAGATGAGCCAACCAACCATTTAGACCTCCGTTATCAGGTGGAACTAATTAATAGCCTAAAATCCTGGTCTAATGCCAAAGGGCATTGTGTAGTAGGCGTGTTCCATGACATGAACCTGGCATTATCTTTCGCAGACTCTATTTTATTATTAAACCACGGGCAAGTGCAGAGCTATAGTAAACTGAAAGATTTTGACCTTTCCCTTCTGGACAAGATTTATCATATGGATATACGCGGCTATATGGCCGCCTCCCTTCAGCGATGGACCTAAAGTATTGATAATTAGCTTATCCTACCAAAAGGTGCATTCACGCTTAGCAAGGCAGGCCTAACCAAAAATAATTGAAAAGGGTCTGTTGGGAAATGGCAGTTTTCTACAATATATGCCTGTAGTTCCTTAAGTTTCACTACTATATATTGCTTGTATATTCCACTTTCCGACAGTCCCTTTTTCAATCCATAACCCTGCCATGGCGCACAACCACCCTGCCATTAATTCTTTTCTTCCTCAACCAGGAAGCCGCCGCTTTCTAGCGCATCTTTTGTCTTTTCCATATTTGTGTAACCATACACTTCCATATAGCCCCCTGCAACCTCAAAGGATTCCCTGAATACTTCTTCCATCTGGTTTTTGTCCATAAATATCCTGCCAGACGGGCTTTTTAGTATGCCGCAAACCCTCCCTCTTTTTGTATGCCCCGCCCCGTCAGCTATAGACAGTAAAAGTTCCTGGTAATGGTCCATCCATAGCTTTATCTGTTTTTTATCTGGCCTGTACCCATGTTTATCACAAAACATGCCAAATACATCTTCCCCAAAAAAAAGTGCGGAAGTATTGCCCAGCGCAAGTTCCTGCCCTGCTTCTTTCCATCCCAAAGGGCGTCTCTCCAAATCAACCCCTGCCAGCTTTGCTTCCAGCGTGTACTCCTCTAATTTGATTTCCACCATAACAGAAGCCTCCGGCTCAAACCGGCAAAGGCCAGTGATATTCTGCAATTGCCCTGCTGTATGTTCTGTTATTTCCTGGTCAGATTGAATAGAAAAACTATAGGTTTCCTGCTCCCTCAGATATTTTTTCCATAGATTACTGCAAACCACAACAAGGGCAAGGATAAATGCACCAACCACAATATCTTTGTACAGATTACGCTCCTTCATGCCTCCCCCTTTCACTTTGCTGGGAACCTCTTCGTAAGTCAGAAACCTTTTGGTAATGCTTCATCCGAAGGTAAAGCCATACAATCACTAAAATTAATACCAAAAACACGCCTGCCAGGATAGTTATCCACCATTGGTTGGTCTTTGGGACCTCTTTTTCCACTTTTAATTCCACAATTTGTGGTTTCTTTATGGTTATATGGAGTTCCTGGCTGCTTTCTACCAACTCCCCCTGCTCATTTTCATAAGAAAATACCACCGTGCCTGTCGTCTTGCCATACTTTTTCCCTTCCTCATCTATCACATTCCCTTCGTTATCCATGGTCAGGTTCCCAGCAAATACAGAAATTTCCCCGTCCACAGAAGCGCCTGCCTCAAGGTTCCCTAGAAACAGCTCTTTTTCTGAAAACAGCCCTTTCCCATCGAAGCGCACCCTGGCGTTATAAATTACTGCAAGCCCTGTATTCTGAACCTGGAAGGTCAGCAAATCCGTATCTGCTTCATAAATGTCCTCTGGAAAAGAAAGGCCTGTAAGTTCAGCATGGGGAACCTGCACAACAGATAAATTGACCGTCTCCGTGGAAGTGTAGGCAGTCCCCTTTTTATCCTCATATTCAAATTGAAACTGTATGGATATGGAGCCTGCCGCCGCCTTTTTCCCAACAGTGATATTCTGGGACAAATCCATAGTTTCCCCGGCTTTTGCCCGTTCAAAATACCAGGAATTTTTCTCAAAAGAAATATCCGTATGATCCGATACCATGGTCACTTTCACATTCTCCATAGACTGATTCCTGCTGCAGTTTTTTGCAGCCAATGACCAAAAAGGCTGGGTTCCTGCCTGGACAGGTACAGACTGCAAGCTGTTTGAAAAAATCATTGCCCTAGGCTGATGGGCAGCTTGCTCCTCAGGCTGGGCGCCACCTTCCTCCACAGGGGCGGTAGGTTCTGGCTCTATTGGCATATCCTCGGATGGGAGTTCCGCAGCCCCCCCTAACTGGCCGTCAGAAGGAGCCTTGGGGACGCCATCTGTAATTTCCACATACACCGTAAATTCCTGCTGCATGCGTTCTCCCAAAGCTTGTGCCTGCACAAATAAATGAAGGGGGTATTGCCCATTTACGCGATTTTCCTTTAACTGAATCCTGCACTGGTACAAATAAACGCCGTCTTTTGATTTTTTCACTTTTTTCTGGTAATTCTTATAATAAAAAGGGCTGTTTTCCTCCCGTTCAAAGGAAATGCCGACAATGATTTTATCCGGTTCCCCCTGCTCCACCATAAACGGGACGATAAGGAGCATAGTGTCTTTTTGGATAGACGGCTCATACCCTTTAGCAAAAGGCGCGTTCATGCCATCATACTTCCGGTTAGCGTCAATTGTCACAAGGCTGCCGCCCTTTTCCCCCTCATTTGGAACCACAAGCCCATCTGCCCTAACAAGGGCAGGCACAAATAAGGACATCCAAAGGATGGAGCAAAACAGAAGGAAGCCCTGTTTTAATTTTGTAATAAACAATCCCTTGCACTTCATACTTCCTGTATCCTCCCTCCATCCATTTCATAGACTTTATCACATAAAATACGGATATCCTCACTGTTGTGGCTTGCAAGGATAATCGTCTTGCCATCTTTTTTTAATCCCAACAGAAGGTTCCGAATATCTTCCACCCCATGCTTATCCAACCCGTTAAAGGGTTCGTCTAAAATTAAAAATTCTGGGTCTTCCATGATTGCCTGCGCTATCCCAAGGCGCTGGCGCATCCCCAAAGAATACTTTGCCACAGACTTTTTTAACCCCGGGTCAAGCCCTGCTTTGCAGATGGCTTCCCGTATCTCATTCTTAGATATTTTCCCCTGCAGGCCGGCAAGGATCTCCAGATTGCGCATTCCAGTAAGGTTTGTAAGGAAACCTGGCGTCTCAATAATCACGCCGACGCTTTCTGGAAAATCGACCTCTGCCCCTATAATTTTTCCCCCAACACGTATCACTCCTTCTGTTACTGGAAGGAAGCCGCAGATACATTTCATCAGGACTGTTTTCCCAGAACCATTATTGCCAGAAATCCCATAGACTTTCCCTTGTTCCATACTGATATTAATATCATGCAGGATAACGTCATCCCCAAATTTTTTTGTCACATGGTTTATCTCTATATAAACGCCCATTCCACTTTCCCCAAATCTTTAAAAAATTAAACTTCCTGCAGCCTCCAATACAAAATCAGGCTGTGGGACAACATCACTGCCAGGGAAACCACCAGAAAAAATACCCAAATGCCTGCATTCCCTGTCCCCCAGCTTTCTTTACATAACACCCACTCGCCAGGGTACATCACATACATTTTTGGAAAGTACCGTTCCTTTAAAATTACCATCATATAATAAACCACAAAAGGCAGCCCATAAGCCATATAATAATTCCGAAACACCGCCGCGAAAATTCCAGAAAATTCTGCAATTATGCCGCCTATAAAGCTAATGCGAAGAAGAGTTTCTACGGCTCCCCGGGCTTCTTCCCAGGAGACAGCCCCTTTCAATTCCAATGGATAGAGAAAGAAAAAACAAAATAGGAAGCTAAGGGTCCCTGCCAAGAAAAAAGGGAGGAAGCCCCCGGCATAAACCAAGCACGTTTTTGCCCTGATATAATCCATCCGGCTAACCCTGGAAAGGTATAATTTTAAAAATCCACTGGCAGATTCCCGCACATAAGAACCCCCTGGCGGCAACACTGCTGCAATAGGTATGAGAAACAGCGTCACTTGGGACTCCAAGGAAGCCTGGTAAAATTGAATGAAACTCCCTGAGCCTAATGGAAATTCAACTTGATAAAAGGGGAACCCCATGGCAAAGCCCAAAAAGCTGACCACCATAGCAGCCAAAAACCCCTTTTCCCTTAATAATTCTTTCATATTTCAATCTCCTGTAAAGGAATTAAAATTATATTTTTTAAGCGTATAGAAGGAAAGGGATAATAAAAGCAGAAGAAGCGCCAGAAATACTATGCAGGACTGCCCAATGGAAGGAAGCACATCATACCCAAAATCATGCATCCCATAGGTGGCATGGTTCAGGGGGCTGAGCCACCCGGCGACCCTGCGCATTAGGAACATTTCATATTCCTCTTTGCGCAATATTTTTGCCAAAACATCCGGGTTCAGCAAAAACCCAAATAAGCTGTAAAACAGCCCTGCCCCCACAGCCGCCTTTTTCCCCAGCTTCATCTGGAAAAATAACATCAAGAAGCTTAAGGATAAAGCATAACAGATAAGAAGCGCAGTAATCTGCATACTGCAGGAAAGAGGGCTGGTGCTTTCCATTACTTTCACCGTAGAGGGGATGGACAGGTCCTTCCCCATATTGGAGTAAGCCAAAAGCGCCGCTGTTTTGCTCCAGATATTCCCTGCATATGTTTTTTGCATACAAAGAATGCTGGTGGCCAGAACCACATAGAGCATATACAGCACAGTGACTAGGAAAATATAGAAAAACTGTGCCAGCAGCCATCGGCTTTTCTTCATGCGCAACAACATATATGGAGTAAATGGGCTTAATTTTGGCAAATCCAAAAACAATAAAATCAACAGCAGGGAACACAAGAGGATGGCGGTGGCGTCCCCAAATGTCCAGATAAAAGGCTCCAACGCCTGCATGGAGGAATCATAATAATCCGCCACCATCATCGCCCGCTCACTTAAGAAAAAACATAAGATAAAAGAAAACATAAATGATGCAACTACCCTGGGATTTTTATAAAACCCTAAAAAATTCCATCTGACTGCTGCTGCCACTTGTTTTACGGCTCCCATCTTCCCAATTCCTTTCCTAGCGTAACCCTGTTTGGGCGTAAGCCCTCCCTGCCATTCTTTTTCCCCATTCAATACAGGCGGCGCTGACGCCTAGGGCCATTCCCGCAAGGCTACATTAATATCCAAGCCCACGGTCAATTATCGTCCCATCCACAGCATTGACAGTTAAAAAACTTTGCTTAGAATGCTCCCCAGAGTTTTTATCCATATACTCTTGGTTTTCTGAATCGCTTCCCCCAAAGAAATCCCATACGGGGACCATAACCCCTGTGGTACTGTCTACGGTCGGGTCATATATTCTGGTATAGCCTAACTGTATCCTCTTGATATGGACGGTGTAACTATTGGAATATTCCAGCATATTTGCATTTGATATTTCCATCATCTGCTCATATATTTTCATAATGCTGTCAAAATCCATCAGCTTCACATTCTCCATCTCAATCCCTTCTACCTTATAGGGATTATAGATTTCTATTTTCTGTATGCCGTCGTCCCCCACAATTACTTCGCACCTCTCATAACTCCAAGGGATTAACGTGCTGTCCATATCTTTCAGAGCGCCCCCATAAGATTCTGTAAACGTTACGGGGATTCCATCCAACAGCCTGTTAAAGTAAAAAATATACCCTATATCCCGCAAATTATCTTTTGTAGGGTTCACATGGACGCTTTTTAAAAGAGCGTAATCCCAGTCTGTCAATTCCCAATCCCAACCAAGTTTTTCAATTTCTTCTTTTGCTGTTTTCTCCGCTTCTTCATAAGGGACATCCATTAGCCCTAAAATGGCATCTTCTGATAAAGTAGGCTGCTTGCCTTCTTCTGCTGACTCATGCTCACTGTCTATAAAATACCTCCCTTCCGTCCAGTGCGTGGACATCCGGAAATTTGTGGTATCCTCTGTAACCTTCTGAATCAGCACCCTTACATCTGCAGTATGGCTATCGCTATCTTGGATCATATAGCTGTAAGCCCCATGGCTTGTTTCCGCCACCCCTTCAAAACGGCCTTCGTCTATTTGTTTCTCACCTGATTCATCTGTCCATTCCAGCCCAAAGGAAGGGGTTACTTTTACCTTCTCAACTGTATCCGGCGCATGCTCCATATTTTCCTCGTCATCTGCAATTGCCAGGTCAATGTCAAAAACAGGCTCCCCAGTGTCGTCATACACCCCGTTATCAAACGGGTCCAGATTCCCTTCCGCCTTATATTTTTTTAGCAACGTAAGGTCTTTCTGGTATTGCTCCTTCGTCCACCGAAAATAATTATGGCCATCATAAATTTCAGCCCCTGGAAAAAAGGCTTCTGTAATTTTATTAATTAATTCCTGGTCCATCTCTGCTGCAGACACCTTATAGGTATTCATCCTATCGCCTTCTGGCACAATAACCTCTGCATCTGTATCAATCACTAAGGCGCCGTCTTCATAAGAGGCTGTATTTTTATAATGCCCTGGCGCCTCTAACACCTTTGGCGCTTCTTTCTCCTCTACCTCTGCCCCCTGCCCATCTTTTTTGCCCTCCTGGCTGCCTTTTGCACCATCCCCATTGCTTTCATACTTTATGATATTGTCCGATTTTTTCTGCCTTACAATCGTATCTTCCGGCGTATTCTGGCAGCCTGAGCAATAGCTGATGCAAAGCGCCGCTGCAAAAATAATAATCCATCGCTTCCTAACTGCTTTTGCCTTTTGTTTTCCTTCTCCCATTTCTTTTCCTTTTATCTTAATAACCAAGGTCACGGTCAATTACCGTTCCATCTATGGCATTGATTGTCATAAAACTCTGTTTGGAATGTTCGCCAGTATTTTTTCTGACATACCCATCTATCTCTGAGTCAAACCCTCCAAAGAAGTCCCAAACCGGGACTAATATGCCTGATGTGTTATCTGCGTTCGGGTCATAGACCCTGCTATACCCTAATTGCGCCCTAGTGATATGGTAAGTCCTTTGCTTCTCAAATTCTGTTACTTCGGCGTTGGACACTTCCATCATCTGTTCATATATTTTTATTATGCTGTCAAAATCCATCAGCTTTACATGTTCTGTCTGTATGCCATCCACCACATAAGGATTATAGATTTCCACTTTCTGTATGCCGTCGTCCCCTACAATTACCTCGCATCTTTCATAACTCCAAGGGGTTACCGTGCTGTCCATATCCTCCAAAGCCCCGCCATAGGAATCTGTAAAAGTAATCGGCACTCCGTCAATGACCCTGGAAAAATAGAATATATACCCGCCATCCAACAGGCTTTCCTCCTTGATATCCCCTTCCCCGTAACGGAATACAGAATAATCCCAGTCTGTCATTTGCCAATCCCATCCCAACTGCTCTATTTTTTCTTTGGCAGCCTGCTCGGCATCCTCATAAGAAATACCCAATAATTTCTTTATAGTATCCTCAGATATTGGGCTTGAGCCTTCCCCCTCCATATCCATCAGGAACCTCGCTTCTGTCCAAATGGAAAACATTCTTGGGTCTGGCAAATCATCCCTTCTTTTTTCAATCGAAATTTTTAAATCTTTGGTATTGGTTTCGTCCATAATGTTATAATTGTAAATCCCCTGGCTTGTTTCCACTACGCCGCGAAATTCTGTTTCATCTACTATTTTCTCTGTTTCTTCTCCTTTCCCGCTTTCCCATTCCAGCCCAAACATTGGCTTCACTTCTATTTTTTGCACTTCATCTGGCGCATCTGCCATTTTTTCTTCATCAAACGCAATCACTTCGTCAATGTTAAAGTGTAATTCTCCGTTCTCATCGGTCCCATATTCATACGGGTCCATGTTTCCCTCTGCCTTATACTTTTTAAGCCTTGTAATCTCTTCCTGATACCAGGACTTTGTTGGCTCGTCGTAAGAATAGGTATGGTAAATCTTATCCCCCTCGAAAAAAATCTTTGTAACTTTATCAATCAGTTCTTGATTTGCTTCCTGCGCAGACACTTTATATGTATGGATAGCCTCTACTTCTGGCACGATTACCTCTGCGTCTGTATCAATCACAAGTGCGCCGTCTTCATAAGAAGCTTTATTTACATACCGTTCTGGCGCCTGCACCATTTCCTGAATGGAACCTTTGGAAGTCTCGTATTTTTTGATATTGTCCGCGTTCTTTTGCTTTACAATTGAATTTTCCGGTGTTTGCTGGCAGCCTGCAAGGATACCCATGCAAAGCCCTGCTGCAAGGGCCGCCCTATATTTTTTCTTCATAAGTCCCTCCTAAATTGTTGATAGATTAATGGTAACACCTTATCTTTTGGAAATATTCATTCATTTGTAAAGGATCCGTAAAGGACGCAGGCGCCCTTTTTAACTGTCCAGCACAATCGAAATCTTTGTGCCTTTCCCAACCTGGCTCTCAATTTCCATCCTTCCATTGTGGACTGCTGCAATCTGGTCGCATAGGGCAAGTCCAAGCCCCATATTGCCACTTTTCCTGGAACGGGACTTATCCACCCGGTAAAATGCTTTGCGGACCTTATCCACTTCTTCTGGCGGGATTCCACATCCTTCATCCCGTACCCACAGAGAAGTTCCATCGGCGCCCATATAGATATTGCTCCCTGGCCTTGACGCCATAATGCTGTTATTAATAAGGTTAATCAAAAAACTTACCATTAAATCAGCGTCCAGGGTTTTGTTTTTATCTTGGCAATCCCCCTCCCAGATTAAAGTTATCCCTGTCTCTTCCAGCCTGTGCCTCACACTGCTTTCCACTTCCTCAAAAAGCGCCCCTACCGACGCTTCATGCAGGGCAACCTTACATTCCGGCTCATACAGCCTTGCCAATTCCATCATTTTTTCCGAAAGGCGGGACAGCCTCCCGCTTTCCTGATAGATATAATTCAGGGACTTCTCTTCCTGCCCCGGCGATAATTTCACACGCAAAAGCGTTTCTGAATATCCTTTGATGGCGGTCAGGGGCGTCTTTAATTCATGGGAAAGGCTGCCGATTAACTGACGTTGGGCCTCATTTACTGCCTGCAGGGGCTTCGTTATTTTCTTAATCAAGTAAACCAACACCAGCGCCATGCCCATGGACGCCAAAAAAGATACCAGCAATTCCTGCATAACCAGGTTCCAGCTTTTTTCATATATATGGGTGACATCCACCCCATACAGCAGGATATAGCCCTCATGGCTGTTAACATAATATCTCCCACTGTAATTTTCATAAAAAATCAGGATATGCCTGCCGTCTACTTTCTCCAGTTTAAAGTTATAAGGGTAACCCTGCTTCGCCGCTTGGTCTAAATCAATCTTGGAGGTATCAAATTCATAAGGGCTGCTGTTATATAATTCTTTTTCCCCTTTATACAAAGCGGAATGTTCCGGCATAGTCTCCCGAAAAAAATAAATCATCATATAATCTGGCACTTCCATCCGGCCAGCTCCCTTATAAAATTTCTTGTTTAAATTTAAGATAGCATTCTCAAAAATTTCATATTCCTTTTTTTTCAGCAGTTCGATTTTTTCCTGCCTGCTGGTAAAGATCACATAAAAAGAAAAAACCTGCGCCAACACAAATAACATGGTTGACGCAGTAAGCGCAATTTTCTTTATCATATCCATTCAGGCACCTCCATCCGGTAGCCTACCCTTGGCACTGTAATAATCACATCTGAAAAATCTAGTTTTTTGCGGATATTCCCCACATGCACATCTACTGTCCGGCTTTCCCCTTCAAAATCCACGCCCCAGAGGATATTGAGTATTTGGTCTCTTGAAATCACACGGTTGCGGTATTTCCAGAATACCAGCAGGCAGTCAAATTCCATAGGCTGCATGGGTATGTCCACCCCGTTTTTTTTTACAGTCCTCTTCTTCTCATTGACCACAACATCCCGGATATGTATTTCCTCTGGCTCTTCTTTTCCACAACGCTTTAAAATATTATCTATGCGTACCAGAAGCTCTAACATTTCAAAAGGCTTTACAATATAATCTTCCGCCCCAGACCTTAAGCCCTTTACCTTACTGGGCAAATCCCCTTTTGCGGTTAGATATATCACTGGGATATTATGCCCTTTTAATTCTTCCAGCAACTCAAACCCATCCTTGCCAGGAAGCATAATATCCAGCAATGCCAGCGCATAGTCGTCCTGCCCCTTTAAATGGCGGCTGAATTCATTCCCATCAAAAAATGGGACAGGCTGATACCCTACAATTTCCAGGTTCATGCAAATTAAATCATTGATGGCTGTTTCGTCTTCAATTACTAATATCTTTTTCATCCTATCACCTATTTTATTATAAGGGATTCTAGAAAAGAAAACTTTTATTTTTTGTAAATGTTTTGTAAATATAAAACATTACCTTTGAATCTGCAGTAACTTTTTCTTTAATTCCCCCTCCAGGCGGTTCATTTCCTGTTCTGCCTCCCGGCGTTTTTCTTTGCCTTCTTGCTGAATGCGCATCACTTCATCCAAAGTGGAGATTAAAGATTCATTCGTTATGCGCAACGTCTCCATATCTACAATTCCGCGCTCTGATTCCCTGGCAGTTTCCACCGTGGCGATTTTTAACCGTTCGGCATTCTTTTTAAGCAGCTCATTTGTCAAATCTGTCACTTCCCGCTGCGCCGCAGCCGCCTGGGCGGAATGCTCCACACCCATGGCAAGGACCATTTGGCTTTTCCACAATGGGATGGTATTTACAATTGTGGACTGTATTTTCTCCACCATAATTGTGTCATTATTCTGCACCAGCCGAATCTGGGGCGCTGTTTGTATGGAAATCATCCTGGTTAATTCCAAGTCATGGATCTTTTTTTCAAACCTGGTACACAAGGCTTCTAGGTCTTTCGCTTCTTGGGCGTCCTCCGGCAGGCCGGAACGGTTAGCCTTCTCAATTAATGCCGTAAGTTCCGTTTTACGCACCTCTTCCAGCTTCCTTTTCCCCGCCAGGATATACATGGACAGCTCTTTGAAATATATTTTATTCTGCTCATACATTTTATCCAGGATTGCAGCATCTTTCATTAACTGCATTTGATGCCCCTCTAATACTTTACATATTTTATTGACATTCACCTCTGCCTTGTCATATTTTGCCTTTAAGGCAGTGATTTTATTAGAAGATTTCTTGAAAATCCCAAGAAATCCCCGTTCTTCCTCTGCATCAAAGCTTTTTAGCTCCATCACCACGCCAGTGAGCAATTCGCCAATTTCCCCCAGGTCCTTAGTCTGTACATTCTCCAATGCTTTCTCTGAGAAATCCGCCATTTTTTTCTGTGTCCCAGCCCCATACTGCAAGACAATATTGGAATTATGCAAATCAATCTGGCTAGTGAACTGGTCCACCATGCGCCGTTCCTCTTCGGTTAATATATTATCATCCCATGCCGGCTCTGCTGGCGCCTCTTTTGTTTCGGCTGCCTTTTCCATATCTGGGAACGGGTCTAAGGTCAATACCGGCGCATTTGAAAATTCTAATCCTTCACTCATGTTCTCCCTCCGCTTTCATTCTCTTATTCATATTTAAAATCATCTTTTGTCAACCCTTCCTGAGCCAGCATTGTATGCAGCACAGAAATATCGGAAGACACATCCCACGCCACATCCTCAAACAGGCTGTCCAACAATTTTTCAAAAGCTACATTCAATGTATCAAGGGCTTTTTCAATTTCTGCTTTGGAATTTTTAATATTCTCTCCCTGAACTGGCTGTCTGCCTAATTGCTGGTAAGCCTCCAAAAGCTTTACTGTAGTAGGCAGGTAATATTCCATTAATTTTTGAATATCTTCCAGGGAATCCGGGTCTTCCTTCACCCGCTCAAGTATTTTCTTCACTAAAAGCTCCATATGGGCAATTTTATAAACAATTTCCTGCTCTGGGATTGCCTGGCTGCATGCCTGCATTTTACTGATATATTCTTGTCCTTTTGTAACCACTTCTTGGACTTTTGAGCCTTCCCCATCCCTTTGGATGCCGCCTTGCCTTTGTTTCTGTTCCAGCTCTTTTTGCGCCATCCGCTGCATTTGGATCTCTTGGTACTCCTGATATGTGCTGTTGCTTACAATTAGGCAGGAATTTTCATGGTCTAAATGCCCCTGGCAAAACCAGCCGTTTGCAATCATTTTCCTTACGTCCTTCAATACAAAATGAAAAGATTTCCCACTTCTGTCCGCCAATTCCTTAATATTGCAGTAAGTCCTGCCATGGAGCTGCCCAATATATCCATGGTACCTTTTTAACGCAGACAATAGGCTGCTGCCTTTCCATGCCATAATGCCGCTGCCAACCAAAAGGGGGATTAGGATGGAAAGCGCAATCTTCATACCAATATGGAAATTGCCCAACAACATCCCCACAAGAAACAATGTGGCGACGGCAACCCCTGTCCCAATACTGAATGTGTAGCCGCAGACTGCCAATACCAAGCCGCCTGCTTTTACTGACGTATTCTTTTTAAATAACTCTGGATTTGTAGTTTGCCCAGGCGCCTTCAAACTTCCAGGCTGGCTTTTTGGAGGTTTTTGCTCCCATTTTTTTTGCTCCTTATTGTCCGCATAAGATAAAAAAGAGGCTTTGTTCACTGCCTCGCCTGCGGACCTCAGCCCTTGCTGGATACTGCTGACCGCTTCGTTTACTGTGTTTGTAATTGCCTTATTCAATTGACGAAAATCCTGGGAATTCACGGCGTCCTCCACAATATTACGGATGTCTTTCCCAAATTTTTCCCATTCTTGATTCATAGATTCCTCCAAATATACGCAGTATGCTAGTTTACTGATTTGTTATACAAACGGCTATAACATTGCCTGCCATAAGATATCCTATCATTTACCACGGCTTTATACACATTATGTACCATCCTCTTTCTAAAATCAACACTTTATTCTTTTGAGTTCCCCCATTTTTTATAATAGGCGGTATTTTAGTTCCAAAAGTTCCTTTTTCCTTGTTTTGCTTGTAAATTATTAAATAAAATTATATAATTTTACCATGGTAAGATTTGCATAAAATTTCTTACCAAAAAAAGAGAAGGAGAAATTTATGAAAAGAACAAAAAAAACTATTAAGCCTCATCCTTTCCTGCTCTTTGGCATTATCCGTGCCATCCCAGGCATTGGCAGAATCTGCCCCTGACAACACTCAAAGCACGGAAAAAGAGCAACAGGAAGGGAACACACAACAAACGCCTAAGGCGCAGCCCACGAAAGAGATTGCCTCCGTGAAAGTCTACACCAGCGCGGACAATGACAAAAATACGCCAAAAGAAGGCACGGATATTGGCATCTCACAGGAAACTACAGCAGTCCCATTGGGCAAAAACGACAATGTTGCAACGGTCCAAGCCCTGGATAAGGATGGCAACACATTAATCGCAGGGCAAGATTTCACAGTAACCTCACAGGCAGGGCAAAACCTTACATATGTCCAAGCCAACGGAGGCATTGCCTTACAGTCAGAACATATGATGTCTGACGAATGGAAAGTATACAATGCCGCTGGGGAAGAAATTTCCACCATTGCCCTCACAGAAGCATCAAACGACTTTTTAGCAGGCATAACATTTACAGACATCCATGTAAATGATGTAGTGGATGTAACGCTTAATTCAGAAACTGGGACTAAGAAATACTTCCGCTTCACCCCAGAAGAGGCTGGGAACTACTCTATTTACTCAAGTTCCTGTACTAATGATTCCGAAGTTTATATCTATGATGAAAATGGGGTACAACTATATTCTAATGACGATGGCGGAAGCGGAATGAATTTTTCCGTTTCAGCTTCTTTAGAGGCTGGAAAACAATATTTTATCGCTGCCGGCACTCTAGACAGCTCTGATTCTTACCAGCTCCATGTAGTGAAGCAAAAAGGGCTATCCGACTTGCTCTCAACTGCAGTGAAGCATGACATTGCAGACAGTGATGTAACAGACGGCAATGCACAGCCGGCAGAAACCCCTGTGTCCACAGAACAGAAAACAGAAGGGTACTATGACCAGCTCCTTTCTTTTCAGCCATCGCAAAATGGGTATTATAAATTCTATGTAACTTTATCTGAAGGAAACTATTTATCTGAAGAACCTGTAATTTTAGATTCTACAGGCGATAGGATAGCACAACAGGATTCTTCCTCAGGTTATGCAGAGAATGGCAGGCAATATACTGCCTCTGCCTATTTAACGGCTTCGCAGCAATATTATATTGCATTGGAATATGAGGTAGGGAACAGTGAATTGGCCTGCACCTCCTATGTCGCTTCTGAAACCGCAGTATCAGGTATCCAGGTATCGTTAAAATCCGAAGGCTCTGCCTTAGTTTATGGGGAAAACGGCTCTTTTGAAACTTACTACGACCCAGATACAGAGGAAGAAAAAGAATTTTTCTTATTTGACAAATCTTCTATTTTGAGTTTATTCAACATTACTTTAATTTATGAGGATGGAACCAAAGAGCCATGGGAGGAATATGGCAGCAATAGGCTTTCCTATTCTGATAACCAGCACGAAAGCCACTGGGAAGCAGGCAGCCAGAATAATTTAATGACCTTAACTGCTGACAGTATAAAAAAAGAAATTCCCGTCCCGGTGAAACCTGCGCCCAAAGCCACTGATATTACAATCAGCCTAGATACTACAGCAAACGCTTTGGTCCTCGGCGACACAAACTTTGGATATTGGAATAGTTATTATAATGAAGAAACAGGGCTTTATGATTCCTATTTTTACTTTGACACTTACTATATCCAAAGGCTCTACAATATTACAATCACTTATGACAACGGAGCGACGTATGAAAATACCTTAGAGGATGCTGTAAGCAGCAAAAAAGTAACTTATACAGATAACCAGTCTTCCACAAACCCATGGCAGGCTGGAGGGGAAAACAACTTGATTACCGTGCAGTCTGGGGATATTTCCAAGAATATCAACGTACCTGTAAAATCTTTCCATGAGCTTTATTCAGGATGCCCTGAGTTAAAAGAGGATACCACGCTTCCTGTCACTTATGGCCCTGATACCTCCAACAGTGGGGTACTGCAGTTTAAGCCTGCAAGCGATGGGACATATTATATTTATTCCTCAGGGACTTCCGACCCAATTGCAGAACTATATGACCAAAATGCAAAAAAAATTGCATCTGATGATGACGGGTATGATGAAACGAATTTCTTGATTTCTGCTGAATTGAAAGCAGGGAATACTTATATCTTGAAATCACGTACCTATTCTAAGACCGCAGGCTCTTATAATATTATTGCAACCCGCAAGAAACCAGCAAATGCTGGCTATTCTTCCCTGGAAGGGATGGACTTAAGCGGCAAATATATTAACCTTGCCCTGGTTGTGGACACCACTGGCTCTATGAGCGATATTATAAGCAATGTCCGCGACACCTTAACAGAATTTGTAAAAGCGATTGCCGGCACAAAGGCTACGCTGCGTATCTCCCTGATTGATTACAGGGATATCATAGAAGATGGGAAAGAAAGCACTGTGCTGCATTATTCCCCATCCTTGTCCATTTGGTTTGAAAACAAGGATATCGACACATTGGTAGAACAAATTGGCAGTCTGGGAGCAGACGGCGGCGGGGACGAGCCGGAATCCGCAGTAGACGCCCTTGGCAATTTAGTTCAGCCAGAAACCATGACATTTAACGCTTCGGCTGCAAAATTTGCATTCCTTGTCACAGACGCAACTTACAAAGAGGAAAACCAGCATGGCATCCAAGACATGGCGGAAATGATAAGGCTCTTACAAGAAAAAGGGATTGCCACCTCCGTCATAACTAGAAAAGAACATTATTCTGTTTACAAAGACCTTACGGAAAAAACAAACGGTACCTTAATTAACGTAGAAGGGGACTTCTCCAACGCAATGGGCAGGTTTGCGGCGCGCATTGCGCAAGGGACAGAAGATTATACCCCAGATACTGAAATTATCCCTGTAGAAAGTATTACGCTTGGAAAAGACTTAACAGTGCCGGCAGGGAAAATCAAAAACTTCCGGCCAATTTTTACTCCGGCAAACGCTACTGAAAAAGGCGTTTATTGGGAAATTGAAAATCCAGAGATTGCAAAAATCTCAGAAAACACAACAGACGGCATCCTTGTGGTTCAAGGAATCCAAGAAGGCAAAACAAAAATTATCGCCCGTTCCAAAGACGGGGGATACACCGCTTCCTTTGAACTGACTGTTACAAAATCTGTTTACACAGATAATAAAATGGAAAGCTGTGACATTGATGAAATCCTTGCTGAACTCAAAGACCTTGCCTCCCGTATTAAGGACTTGATTTATTACGGGGACTTAAAGCCAGATATTGCAGGTGACAAGCAATCTGCCATCTACAATGCAATCAAGCAGACAGATAAGAATATACTGTTTACCTATAGCGACAAGGAAGGGAATTTTTCCTACCATTGGAAATTTGCAGGGAAGGATATTACAAACCCAGCGGTCTCTGTAGCATTTGGAATTAATGTAAATGACGCGGCGTCATCTACCAAACAGGCTGCTGACGCAACAAAGCTAACGCAGTATGCAACATTTGATTTCAAACATGAAGGGAACTTGCCAGGCAAAGCAAATATTTCAGCCGCAATCGGGGCAAAATTTGCAAACGGCACCTATGACTTATATTACCACAATAAGGGTACCGGAAAATTAGAATTATGCCCAACGAAAGCAACTGTTTCAAATGGAGTCGCTGCCTTTGAGATTACCCATTGTTCTTCCTATGTGATTGGGAAAACCCCTGCCCCGCAGCAGCAGGTTACCCCAACCCCGACCCCTAAGCCAGACAACAACCAAAAACCAACTACAGATAAAAAACCTGTAAAACCAAAAAAAGGAACTATCTTAAAATCTGGAAAATTCCGCTACAAAGTGACAAAGGTTGGCGCTACGGCAGCATTCTATAAAATGTCCAGCGCCACAGCAACCGTAAAAATTCCAGATAAAGTAAAAATTAATGGCATCACTTATAAAGTGACCTCCATTTCAGCAAAGGCATTCCAAAACAATAAAAAGCTCAAAAAAGTCACGATTGGGAAGAATGTCACAACGATTGGGGACAATGCATTTAAAGGATGCAAAAAACTTACAAACGCCACCATTGGGGCTGGAGTGAAAACAATTGGGAAAAATGCATTTGCATCCTGCCCCAAGCTTGGAAAGATTACAATCAAATCCACCAAGCTAACCAAAATTGGGAAAAATGCATTCAAAGGCATTAAATCTACAGCTAAAATCAAGGTTCCTTCCTCTAAGCTGAAAAAATATAAAAAATTGCTGAAAGGAAAAGGGCAGGGCAAAAAAGTAAAAATTACAAAGTAATGAGCCAAACCATAAACAGGCAGGGTTGCTCCATGGACATATCCCATGGGGCAGCCCTGAACCTTTTGTAATATCTATTGTGTTCTTCTTTCCAAAATAGTATAATATTCCAGAAAGTGAGGGAAAATTATGAAAACACACAACGATTTGAGGGAACTGTTAAACCGCATTGACCACAGAGGCTATCCAGCCTATAAAGACACAAGGGGAAGCTATCAGTTCGATAAATATGTATTGTCCATCGACCATGTGCAAGGGGACCCATTTGCCGCGCCTTCCAAGGTAAGCGTCCATGTGCCAGGCAAAACCGCAGGGTTTCCAACAGAATTGTTCCAGTTAAAGCATAAACGGGTGGCATTGCAGGACTATTTGCTCCGCAAATTTGGAAAAGAAGCCGACGCCTTTACTTTTAAGGCAAAAGGCTCTGGGAAAAGCGGGCTAATGTCTGTCAGCAGGTGCGGGCAGGAAATTTTAGAGCGGACAGCCTGTGAAATCCAGCCCAATGGAACGGTTATTGTCCGTATGGAAATCGGGTTTCCAGCCAATGGAAGGACAATCAACAGCAGGGAATTAATCAAAATCCTATTTGAATTCCTTCCAGGCTGTGTAAAAAAATCCCTGCTCTATGCATCCTTAGACAGCAAATCCGTCCAGAAAAATGCAGAGCTGGCAGAAGACCAGCAATTTATACGGGAAGAGCTTCCCAAATTAGGGCTTGCAGCTTTTGTCGCTAACGGTTCCATACTGCCTAGGGAATCTGGGGTTTCCGACCGCCCTATGAAACAGGCTGTCCCCTTCCAGTCGCCAAAATCCATGGAAGTCTCCTTAGAGCTTCCCAATTATGGCAGCATTACAGGAATGGGCATCAAAGAAGGCATCACTCTAGTGGTGGGAGGCGGCTACCATGGAAAATCCACTTTGTTAAAAGCCTTAGAGCTTGGCGTTTATAACCATATTTCTGGGGATGGGCGAGAATATGTCATCACCGATGATACTGCAATGAAAATCCGGGCAGAAGACGGAAGGAGCATTAAACAGGTAGACATCTCCATGTTTATCAATAACCTCCCAAATAAAAAAGACACCATGCATTTTTCTACAGAGGACGCCAGCGGAAGCACCTCCCAGGCAGCTAACGTAGTGGAAGCGATGGAAGCTGGGACAAAGGTAATGCTGATTGACGAAGATACCAGCGCAACAAATTTTATGATCCGGGACGAACTGATGCAGCGAGTGGTAAACCGTAACTCCGAGCCAATCACCCCATTTATTGACCGGGTACAGGAACTTTCCTGCCAATATAAGATTTCTACCATACTGGTGGCAGGAAGCTCTGGCTCATATTTCCACAAAGCAGACTGCATTATCCAAATGGACCATTACCTTCCAAAGGACATTACCGAATTTGCCAAAAAAGAAGCGGCGGCCTTCCCAATCCCAAATGAGCCTGCGCCAGACAGCCAGGAGCCATCTTTTGACAGGGTTGTAAAACCAGACCACGCATTCCAGAAAAACGACCGGATTAAAATGAAAACCCAAGGCAAAGATTCTGTCATGGTCAATCGCGATACCATTGATTTAAGGTATGTTGAGCAATTGGCAGATAAGGAACAGCTTGTTTCTTTGGGGTATTTGGTAAAATATGCGCAGCTTCACCTCTTTAATGGGAAGAAGACTATTTCAGACACGGCTGCACAATTATGCAGCATACTTGATAAGAAAGGGCCGGCTGGCATCTGTGAAGGGAGTTATGTGCCAGGCGGGCTTGCTATGGTACGCAAACAAGAAATTTATGCATGCCTGAACCGTTACCGCTCCCTAAAATTATAAACTGAAATGATATCTTACTACATTAACAGTACATTATCTGCATAAAGCAAAAGAGGCTGTTGCAAAATGCAGCTTATATACAATATATGGCAGAGATTACAAAGTTCTGAATACCATATCTTGTATATAACAGCTATTTTGCAACAGCCCCTTTTTTTATATTTTTAATTTCTCCAAATCCACTCCTTTTCTTGTCCTTGCCATGCTTGTCTGATATAATGGTGCTATCCAAAAGGAGGGACAGACTATGACAAATCAAGAAAAAGAAGCTATCTTACACGCTGCAAAATCATTTTTCCGGAACCGGATAGCCCCAAACCATATTAAAAATACAAAAAAACTACAATCCTTAAATGAATTTAATGTAAACCCTTTTTTAAATAAATACCTTGCGCAATTTTCTTTTGGGGACTCCTCGCCAGAAAGCATTGCAAAAGCATTGATTTATCCCCGGGTGCTTGGCACCTCCATCACCACGTCTTTCGGCACAAACATGCAGTATTTTTGCAATGATGTTTTGTCGTCTTTTGCCTCCACAACCTCAGGGATTGATATTGAATTTAACGACGCCATAGACGGGCGCCGCAAATTTTGCCAGGTAAAAGCCGGCCCTCAGACGATCAATAAAGACGATATCACAACAATTAAAGACCATTTCAAAGGCGTAAGGAACCTTGCCAGGACAAACGGGCTTCCTTTGGCAATAACCGACTGCATTGTAGGCGTGTTTTATGGTACATCCAATTCCTTAAGCCAGTTTTATAAAAAGATTGACGAGGATTACCCGGTCCTTGTTGGGCAAGGGTTTTGGCACCATTTAACGGGCGACCCTAACTTTTACGATGACTTAATCAATGCATTTGCGGAAGTTGCAGATGAAATGGACAGTTCTGTTTTACTGCAAAATACTGTAGAAAAACTTGCCCAGGAAATAAAAAATACAAGCGGCTTATTATAATTTTTCATGGTTGTTTTTCCGGTATTGCAGGATTGCCTCTTTTAACTGCACGCCAATCCTTCTTGCCAGCTCTACCGGGACAGCGTTCCCAATCTGCTTATACTGGTCAGTGATGCCGCCGCTAAAGGCCCAATTATCTGGAAATGACTGTATCCTGGCATATTCGCGTACGGTAAAAGGCCTGGTTTCTTCAGGATGGCAGCGCTCAGTCTGCTTCTGGGAAGGGCTGCAGGTTAAGGTAAGGCTTGGCTCATCCCAGCTAATCCTCCTTGCCATGCCGCGCCTGCCGCCGCCGGAATAATAAGATTTCCCCATATATTCTTTGGCGATTTCTTCTGGCAGGTCAACCCAGCACCCGCCTGGCGGCACCAATGCCAGGACTTTACGTTTCTTCTCACTGTACTGCTCCCCAATGCTGGCTGGGCAGTCTTTTAACGCTTCCCGCAATGTGGTCATTTTAGCTTCCGCTTTTGGATATGTAAATGTAATTGGCAAGCCCTTTTTCACCCCAATTATCACAATCCTCTCCCGCTTCTGCCCAACGCCAAAATAGGCGGCGTTTAATATTTGTTTCTGTACAGTATACCCAAGCTCTTCTAACACCCCTATAATAACGGACAAGGTTCTGCCATTGTCATGGGACGCCAAACCGCGGACATTTTCCGCCAAAAACATTTTGGGCCTCACCTCTTTGACGCAACGCGCAAATTCATGGAACAATGTCCCCCTGGTATCGTCAAAACCCATTTTTTTGCCAGCATAGGAAAATGCCTGGCAGGGGAACCCGCCCGTCACAATATCCACCTTATCCTTATATTTTTTAAATGAAACATTGTGGATGTCGTCACAAATTACATTCCATTCCGGCCTATTTGCCCTTAAAGTCTCGCAACAGGCTTTATCAAATTCCACATATTCCAAGGTGGAAATCCCTGCCTGCTCCAGCCCAAGGGCAATCCCGCCTGCCCCTGCAAATAATTCAATTGCAGTCACTGCCGTTTTCTCATATACAATATCAGACGCATCGTCCCCATGCTTCTCTTCAAAATTCATAACCAAATTCGGGGATACACATAGAACCTTACATAAATCCACAACCCTGGTCTTAAATGGGTTGTATTCATCTGCAAGCATGACTGACAACTGGTTCTTGGTAATTCCAAGGTTCTCTGCTAACTCTTTAAATGTCTTGATGCCCTGCTTATCCATGGCTTCTTTAACTTTGACTTTGGAAAGATACATTTTTTCTACCACGCTTTCAAAAGTTGTGATTTTATCTTAATATTTCAAAACCCTTTTGTCAATATGCTATCTCAGATTTTGAGTTTCCCCATTTTTATAATAGCCTATATTATTGCGCCAAAAGGCCTTGCTGCCTTTGGCAGCATAGGCGTCTTGCACAAAAAGTGTCTGAAAAGCTAGCTTTCCATAGCGCTTTTATGTGCAAAGTGCTTCCATCACAAAGTGATGGAAACCTTTTGGCTCTATGAATTGCAAAATGGGGAAACTCAAAGCTATCTCAGATTATTTTACCCTCTTTGCCACAACCACAAACCTGCCGTTCTCTGTATGGCTGGAACAGGTAGAAAGTGTAAGGAAAGTGTCTCCATATGCTGCCGTCACTCCTGTATCATATAATGACAGCCCCTTCACTGTCCCATAAAATTCCATAAATTCTTTTTCTGTGTCAGCCTGGTAGAACTTATAATATTCAAAATCACCTTCCGCAAGCTGGGACCGAAAGGAAGCAAGGACCTGATATTCCCTTTCCTCAAAAAGAGTGTCAAAAGAAATCAACGGATGTTCCCTGAAATAATCCTCTTCTTTGTATTTATCCAAATTCCCAAACATACATCCATCTTGCATATTATGCCCATAGATAATAAAGTTTGTCCCAGGCGTGTGGATATCTGCAATTTCCCTTACATACAAACATCCATACTTATCTTTTTCTTTGTAAAAGCTATGGCTGAGGTAATATTCATCGTCCCCGCACTGCATGACCGGATAATCAATCTCTGTCCCAGCAATCGTTAGCCACCCTGCCAAATCATTGTTTTCCTGATAAAGCGTTTGATACTTTATTAACCTTTCCTCTGCATTCTGGGTTCCTTCTTGTTCTATTTCTGCTTCTATTTTGACAGAATTCCCTTCTCTCAGCAAATCCCTTATTTTTTCCTGCTGCTTTTCATGTTTCAGAAATAAATAGTATGCCTGGCCAACTGGTATCAGGCATACTACCATAATCAAAAGAAGCAATGTCCTTAGGACGCGGAATCTTTTCTTTCTTTTATTACGCATACTTCTCTCCATTCCACGGCTACGCTCTTGCCAATACTATGGTAATAAGCAAGGAACAGGAATATCACTAAAAGGCCTAAATACCTCCTTACCATCCCGCCCTTTTTTGCCCATGCAATCAGGCGGTAGACGATTTCTTCTTTTTTCTCTTTTGTAATCCCATGCTCCCCCTCAAAGTACAGAAGCAAATATCCAAATCCTGCAACCATGGCGGCAGTCGCATAAATTTTTACCTGGCTTCCCCCTCCGGTCCTTGGCTCCCCTTGAAAAGGGCTGCCTGGTACAGACGGCTTTCCAGGGTTATCTGGTACAGATGGCTTTCCAGGATTCCCTGGCTTTTTAAAATTCCCAATTTCTAAATTCCCATCCGACCCATTTCGTTCTTCCCGTTCCGATATCTTTTCCTTTTTCACATATAACGCTATAGATATCTCCTGGGTATTCTCATTGCCTGCATTGTCCTTTGCATAAACTTTAACTGTATGCTTTCCTTCCCCAGACAAATTCAGGGTGAAGCGGTAAGACTCCACCATCCCTCCCTGGAAATCTTCTTTTGGGAGCTTTACAACTTCTTCCTGGTCTATCTGGCAGCCCACTTCTGCTATGCCGCCGGAAACCTCCCCGTTTTTGCTGTCCTCCACCAAAACGTCAATGTCCACGGTCTCGTCCGCCATCCTGTCCTTGGTGTTTGAGAAGGTGATGGTTGGCGCGTTGTCCTCCACAACCACCCCGCCTCCCATAGCAGTCAAGGTTTTTGTGGCTGATATGTTCCCTGCGTTGTCCATGCAGGTGAGCAGTACCTTCCCCTTAAAGTCCCTGTCTATGGTAAATTCAGCCTCGTACCTCCCCGACTCTGCCTCCCTCTGCAAAGCACGGAGGATAAATGCGCCGCTGCCAAACGCCATGGATTGGCTGGACAGCCCATGCTGCTCTGTAACCTGAGCCTCCCCGCCCTTTTCCTCACCCTGTTCTGGGACAAGGGTGTATTCTGCCCGTTTCATGCCGCTTCCCTCCTCCAGGACTGGCACGGTGATTACAAGGTTTTCTTTTTTTATCAGCCAATTCAGGAAGTCTTTGCGCTCTGTGCTAAAAGACGCGTCTCCCATCTGTGGCGCAAGCTCATCCGCCCATTTGGCGTACAGGGTTGTCTCCAAAGAGTCTGTGTTGGCTTCCACCGGGCTTGCGAAGTCCCAAAGCCCGCCGTCTAGCCCGTTATCTTCCAGGCGCCAGCCCTTGAAATTATAGCCAGCCTTCTTTGGCTCTTCCACGGACTTCACCAGCCCCCCATAACGGACTTTCTGGGTATCAGGCTTCGTGCCATAGCCGCCGTTTAAGTCAAAATCCACTGTATAGACATCCCTGTCATAATACAGCTTCAACACGAGTTTTCCATCTTCCTCCAGCTTGCCAGAAAGGGCATTGGAGGGATGGGCGTTATTAAAATGGAACCCTGCATACTCTTTTGGCGACGCTTCCACTTCCTTGCCCTTTATCCCGGTCAACCCCTCGGTATCAGAACCCTCTTTTGTGTAACCGTCCCCTTCTAAATCCTGCTTATAATGCTCCACCTGATAAGAAACGGCACGTTCATCCTCTTGCCATATGGCATACAGCACCGTATCTTCCCCATATCTCTGTATGCTTTCCACTGGGACATCCTCCCCGCCCCCATCTGGCTCTGTGTTCCAGCCCTGGAAGAGGTAGCCTGGGCGGGAGGGGGTGGATGCGATGGTGAATTCTGGTATCTGGTATGTAACTTCCCCATGGACATTCGCACGGCTGTGCTGGATATCTGGATCTATAATACCTTGCGCGCCATTCAAGTCATAGGAAAGCATAACCCCCTTCTTATATACCCCATAATACTCCTGCAATGGCTTCGTCAGGGCAAGGGCTGAGCCTGGGCTGACGTCCCCTGCATAGCTGTCTGTGTTGGCGTCCCAGCCCACAGGCTCCCATCCTTTCATCTCTTTTAGCCCCGGGGCTGTGATTTCCACGCTTAGGATACTTTCCTCCACCAGCTCAAACAGCCTCTCCTTGCTGCCCGCGCTGCCGGAGTAGAAGTCTGCGGCAAACACCTTTTTCTGGCTGTACTGGGCATACAGCACTGTGTCCTCCATGAACTTCTCCACACTCCCCTCTGCATAGGCGTCCCCATTGCCATCTGGGTCTGTGTCCCAGCCCACAAAGGTAAAGCCATCCCGTTGGGGTCCTTGGGCTATCGTGAATTCTGGCTCCTGGTACCCAATTTCCTGATGGACATTGGCAAAATAAGGCTTCGCCTCACTCTCTGGAACCTTCCCTGCGCCCTCTGCCACATAAGACAGGGTTACATCTTTCTGGTAAACTGCATAGAAGTCCGTCTCTTCTTTTGTCAATGTAGCCTCCTGGCCTGGCTTTAACTCCCCTGTATAGCCAGAGGGGTTCTCTTCCTCCCAGCCGATAAATGTAAAGCCCTCCAAC
>CAJUDE010000053.1 GCA_910585295.1 uncultured Lachnospiraceae bacterium
AAACAAAAAGTATATTGGAATTTATGAGCATGGCGGGGAAGAAGTTGCGGGCGGCTGTGATGCCCTCATAGACGAAAGGACATTCTATAAAGTGCAAGAGTTAATGGACAAGCGGAAAGCTGCGCCTGCTGCCTCAAAAGCCACTGTTGAATATCTCCTACAGGGGAAATTATACTGCGGTCATTGCGGTACGAATATGATTGCTGAAGCCGGACACGGAAAAAACGGAAAGACTTACTACTATTACACATGCAGGAAGCGCAGAAGAGAGCATACATGCGACAAGAAGAACGAAAAGAAAGGTTATATTGAATGGTATGTTGTGGAGCAAACCGTAGAATATGTTTTGACACCAGAGCGCATAAAATATATAGCCGCCCAACTGGTAGCCCAGTATAAAAAGGACTGCGGGCTTGACCGCATACAAGCGTATGAGAAACAGCTTAACAAAATAAACGCGGAAATAAGCCGCCTTGTCGATACCCTCGCTGTCTGCCCTGCTGCCGCCCGCCAGCCAATCTTTGACAAAATGGAACAACTGGACGCAGAAAAGTCAACTGTTGAGATTGACCTTGCAAAACTCCGCATATCGGCAAAAGTGCAGCTTACAGAAGAGCAAATTGTAGAATGGCTAAAGCAGTTCTGCAATGGTGATGCGCTTGACATAGATTTTCAGAAAAGAATTATTGATACATTCATAAATTCAGTTTATCTGTATGATGATAAGGTTGTAATTTATTATAACATCAAAGGCGGGAAACAGATAAGCTATATAGAAATGCTGGATAGTACCGAAGAGCCGCCATTTTCAGAAGATGCGCAAGCATCTTCTGGGTGTTCGGTTTTGAATTGCTCCGCCCATATGCAGATGCGCCGAAAACACATATAGATTCGGATTTCTTTTCTGAAAATCTTCCATAAATTCTATCAGTATATCTTTTGCAAGCTGTTCTTCTTCGCTTTTCGCATTCATATCATCTTTATTTCCAATCTGAAGAATAACTTCATGAAACAACTTCTCCTGCTTGCTCTGCCTTATCTTCTCATAATAATCGTCAATCTTTCGGTCACTCCGTTTCTGCTTTGCATTGTAACGCTCCAACGCTTCATCAAATAATTCGTGATATACCTTTTTAATATCCAAATGACAGAACTCCACATTATATTTGCTTCGTTCCTTATCCACATTTTTTGCGCTGAAAGCTCTCGTATTATGGCTGACAGAACCTTTTCCCATCATACCGCTAATTGTCCTCTCCAATGACCTCACACCTTCCTATCTTCTCTATTCTTATCTGCTATTTTTGTGCCGATAGGCACAGCCTTTGTTACTTTCTGCGAAAGTAACGCAAAAGCACTTTCGACACGCTCCACTTTATCAAAAGTGCCTTTGCGCCCTGCCGGGGGCATTGCCACGCTTACGCTGGCAAATAGCTTCGCCTTTTCGTCTACTCATTTCATCCATGCGAAAGCGCATCTCAATCAAGTCCGCAACAATGCAAAGTCTATATATTTTGCAACCTTGCAATATTCATCTCCGCAAAATCTTTATAATCTGCATTGTTGCGTTCTTCCTTTTATTCCGGCTTGACCTTATCCAATTCCCAATACCAAGAATTGTTTATCTTCTTCGCCCGAATACCAAGCTCCCTTTTGGCATTCTCCAATGTCCTCTTTGAAATTCCTTGCTCGTCCGCCATATCAAAAATCTCATTGCTCTGAACTGCATCAGAAGTCAAAGCCAGTTCCCTAAGCAATCGCTTCGCCTGTTCCATTTTATTTGCTTTTGGCGCAATACCACCCAATACTTCGTCAACAGTAATCTCATAATCTCCAATCCAAGAAAAACCGTCCTCTGATAACTGAAATGCTTTCGGATGTCCGAATGCCGCCAAATTGTTCTTAATCTGAATAACTGCCCTAATATTCGGCTCACCTTCCACCCTCCCAACTAACAATACACTCCTTGCAACTGCAAAGAAATCAATCGAACCCATGCCCCGATACGCAGCCTTGTTTCCTGCTGCTTTATTCATGTGACCGATAAGAACGATTGCACACTGATATTTCTCTGCTAATGCTCCCAATTTCTTTGTCATATCCCTTGCTTCATTTGCTCTGTTCATATCCATACCGCCACCAAGATATGCCTGTATTGGATCTAAAATTAACATTCTTGCTTTCGTCTGCACAATCGCCTTTTCCAATCGTTCATCAACCATAGATAAAGATTTTTCCTTTTCATCAATAACCAATATCCTCTCACAGTCTGCTCCTGCCAGTTCCAATCTTGGTTTAACTGTATCTGCCAAACCATCTTCCGCACTCTGATAAATTACATTCACTGGCTCAGACAATTTCATCTCACTGTCTAATCCCTCTCCCTTTGATAGCCATGCCGCTATATTCAGCACAAGCGTTGTTTTTCCATCGCCCGGATCGCCTTGAATGATTGTCAGCTTTCCATAGGGGATAAACGGATACCACAACCAAGAAACTTCCTGCGACTGTATCTCCGACATTTTTATCATCTGTAACCCATTTTTTGTTTCTTCCATCATGCCCTCCATTTTCAAAAAATCATTGTCGTTGGAAGAAACCTCTGCTATACTTGTATTGTGATTACTGATAACAGAGGTTTTCCAGTTATCATAAGTCCTGACAGTTGCCGCTGTTAGGGCTTATTTTTTGTTGGTTCAACATATCCGCCACTTGCCTTTGTTGGTTAGGATACAAATGCCCATACGTGTTCAATGTGATTTTTATATCCTTATGCCCTAACCGCTCTTTAATAATCAACGGTTGTACGCCTTGATTGATGAGATACGCTACGCTGCTGTGGCGAATATCATGGACACGTATCTTTTTCACTCCTGCCTTTTCCGCTTGCCGCTTCAATTTATGCTGTAATGCTTCTGCAACAATAGGGAAAATACGCTCATTATCCGGCAGCTCATATAACTTATCCACATATTCTTTTATTTCCTGTGTCAAGAATTCTGGCAACTCGATTACTCGCACAGATTGTTCCGTTTTAGGGGCGGTAATCACATCTCTCCTTTCCGTCCGATAATAAGTCTTCGTGATGCTCATACGGTTGTTCTGAAAATCTACATCTGATTTTGTCAAGGCAAGTAGTTCTCCTTCCCTAATTCCCGTCCAGAACAGAATTTCAAAAATCACATAATAGCGGCTCCCAACCTCAATCGTACTGATAAACTTGTCGTATTCCTCTTTCGTCCAAAAGTCTAACTTATCCGCATCCGGCTTTCCCATCTTTTTCACTCTCTTGCATGGATTGTTCGACAAATTGTAAATACTGCTTGCATGAGTGAATAATGCAGTGATCTGATTTTGCACCATGCGAAGATAGGTCTGCGCATACCCTTTTTCCCTCATTGTGTTCTGCCACTGGATAATATCTGACGGAGTAATCTCATTCATTTTCTTATTTTCAAAATACGGAAGAATATGAGCTTCTATCATGTATCTTTTATTCTTGATTGAACGTTCTTTCAGCTCGCCTTCCTTATCCCGAAAATAAATGTCAACAAACGCTCCCAATGCCATATCCATATTGGCATTAGCGGATAATTTGAAATTATTTTCCCACTCCAATGCTTCTTTCTTTGTTTTAAACCCACGTTTTTGCTTTTTCTTCTTGTTACCCTGCCAATCCTCATAATAGAACAGGCTTAGCCAAGTATTCCTTTTTTCATCCTTATATGCCGGCATCTGTTTTCCCTCCTTATGCTGTCTGCACTGTTTGATAACCGTAGAACTTCTTTTCCCAAAACGCTCTTGGAACTTTCCCTGCCACAATAATAAAGCCGGATTTCTCCAATTCCTCGTTAAGTTGACGAATGACCTTATAAGCGTGTCCTTTAGAAATTCCTAACTCATTAGCCACATCTTCCGCATCCATTAAGTAATTTGATTTCATATAGTCCTCCTTAAAATTTGAATTTTAATAGAAATATTTAATTTCTTGTATTTTCATCATAATATTTGTTTTTAGATATGTCAAGCAAAAATATTAAAATTTGAATATTTCTATTTATTATTATTGAAAATGTGATATAATGATTAAAAATCCAATGTGAGGTGAGAATATGCGAATAGCGCATTATTTACATGTAGACAAACGTTTGAAATCTTTTCGTATGGGAGCTGATATGTCCCAAAAAGAAATGGCTGCTAAGTTAGAGTTATCTGTTCCGACCTATTCTAATTATGAAAATGGCTATAGTGAACCGCCTATGGAAGTAATACAAAAGTTTTGTTCCATTATAGGCATCAAAGAAGATTTGTTTTTTGGATATACAATCAAGCCTAGCGAAGAATTGAGCATTAACACATATTCAGATATTTTAAAGGTAATAATGGAATTGATAAGAGCAGGTATTCCTGTAGAATGCTCCACCTCTGTCAACACAGCGACTAGGCGCTTAGTTGCATCCATTAGCATAGAAAGTCCACAGATTGCATCTCTTGTATCTCGTTGGAATGAATTGAACAAAGAATTAGAGAGTGAAAAAATTGATAATGATGAATATAATATATGGATAGATAGTCTGATGAACTCATTTAATATTCCAGTAGAGAACTATTAACAGATTAGGGAATAGCTTAATCTTTATTTGGTTATACTTGAACTTGCCAATAGCGTATGTTATAGTATGCATAGTGGCAGAGATGAAACAAATAGTTCTACACTAAGCCAAAGCGAAAACCCAGAGAGGGGCAACTCTCTGGTTTTTTTTGCGTTTTATAGTTACGTTAAACTAGGCTGATCACTTGTTGCAATTTTCATCTAACCATTTACAGATAACATGAATAATAACACCTGCTATGACAGCAATCAATAATGAAACAAAAGATTCCATAACTAAGCCCCCTTCCTATTACCAATATCCGGGTGGTAACGATATAAGTATATATCACCTAATGCTTAATTTTCACTATCATGTTTCTGTCTTGTTTCTGCCATATTTCTATCATTTTTCTGCCATATACCTATTACGTACTTTTTTAATATTATCATATTAAACAGAAAAAAATTATCTTTTAGAACCATATTAGAACCACATAGCATTTTAGAATTGTTCTGCAACGTAAAAAGGCTTTCGGAGAAATCTCCGAAAGCCTTGAATTTACTGAATAAATTATAATTACTCGATAATGCTAGCAACACGACCGGAACCAACTGTACGTCCACCCTCACGGATAGCAAATGTGAGACCCTGCTCCATAGCGATTGGGTGGATCAGCTCAATTGACATTTCTACGTTATCGCCAGGCATGCACATTTCTGTACCTTCTGGTAAATTGCAGACACCAGTCACGTCAGTTGTCCTGAAATAGAACTGTGGCCTGTAGTTGTTGAAGAATGGAGTATGGCGGCCACCTTCATCTTTTGTCAAAACGTATACCTGAGCAGTAAATTTTGTATGGCATGTTACTGTGCCAGGTTTTGCAAGAACCTGCCCTCTTTCGATTTCAGTTCTCTGGATACCACGAAGCAATGCGCCAATGTTGTCACCAGCCTGAGCTTCATCCAGTAATTTACGGAACATTTCAATACCAGTTACAACTGTTTTCTTTGTCTCTTCTTTGATACCAACGATTTCAACTTCTTCATTTACATGAAGCACGCCACGCTCTACCCTACCAGTAGCAACGGTTCCACGGCCTGTAATAGTGAAGATATCCTCGATAGGCATCAGGAATGGCTGGTCAGTTGCACGCTTCGGATCTGGGATATGCTCGTCAACTGCTGCCATCAGTTCCATAACTTTGTCGCCCCATTCCCCGCTTGGGTCTTCCAGAGCTTTCAAAGCAGAACCTTTAATGATTGGGCAGTCTGTGAACTCATACTCTTCCAGGATCTCAGTGATTTCCATCTCTACTAACTCAAGCAGCTCTTCATCGTCAACCATGTCACATTTGTTCATGAATACAACGATATAAGGAACGCCTACCTGACGGGACAGAAGGATATGCTCTTTTGTCTGAGCCATAACGCCGTCTGTAGCAGCCACTACAAGGATAGCGCCGTCCATCTGTGCAGCGCCAGTGATCATGTTCTTTACATAGTCAGCATGGCCTGGGCAGTCAACGTGTGCATAATGCCTGTTGTCTGTCTCGTACTCAACGTGTGCGGTAGAGATTGTGATACCCCTTTCCCTTTCCTCTGGAGCCTTGTCAATGTTTTCAAAGTCAGTAGCTTCGTTTCCTGCAACCCTCTCAGATAAAACTTTTGTGATAGCTGCTGTTAAAGTTGTTTTACCATGGTCAACGTGACCAATGGTTCCAATATTGCAATGTGGTTTGTTTCTCTCAAATTTAGCTTTAGCCATTTTAAAACGTCCTCCTTAATTTTCTGCCCATATGGGCTGTCTTATTGATAAAAACTAAAATCAGCTATTTATGATTATATTCGATAATCATTGGATTTTCAAGTGTTTTCTACACTTTCCTAGGCTTTCGCATTAATAACTTTTTCCTGAACGCTCTTTGGTACCTGTTCGTACTTTTCAAAGAACATAGAGTAATTTCCACGCCCCTGCGTCCTGGAACGTAAATCAGTGGAATACCCAAACATTTCAGCAAGAGGCACATATGCACGTACAATCTTGCCGCCGCCTAAGTCATCCATGCCTTCGATACGTCCACGGCGGGAATTGATATCGCCAATAACATCACCCATATATTCTTCAGGCATTGTCACTTCCACTTTCATGATTGGCTCTAACAATACCGGCGTAGCTTTCTTCATTGCTTCCTTAAATGCCATGGAACCAGCAATATGGAATGCCATTTCAGAAGAGTCCACTTCATGGTAAGACCCATCGTATACTGTAGCATGGACGCCTACCACTGGGAACCCTGCCAGGATACCAGCCTTAGTAGCTTCCTCAATACCTTCCCCTACTGCAGGGATATATTCTTTCGGGATTGCGCCGCCCACAACTTCAGAATCAAATTTATACAATTCCTCACCATTGGCATCCATTGGTTCAAACCGAACTTTACAATGGCCATACTGCCCACGTCCACCAGACTGTTTTGCATATTTGTATTCCTGGTCGATTGGCTTGGTAAATGTCTCTTTATACGCAACCTGAGGCGCACCGACATTTGCTTCCACCTTAAACTCGCGCAGCAGACGGTCAACAATAATCTCCAAATGAAGCTCTCCCATACCTGCAATGATTGTCTGCCCAGTCTCAGCATTGGTATGCGCACGGAAAGTTGGGTCTTCTTCTGCAAGCTTTGCAAGAGCCTCACCCATTTTACCCTGGCCTGCTTTTGTCTTAGGCTCAATCGCAAGCTCAATAACTGGCTCTGGGAATTCCATGGACTCCAAAATAACTGGATGCTGGTCATCACAAATGGTATCGCCAGTAGAGGTGAACTTAAACCCTACTGCCGCCGCAATATCGCCAGAGTATACTTTGTCTAACTCCGCCCTCTTGTTAGCATGCATCTGCAGGATACGCCCAACACGCTCTTTTTTATCTTTGGTAGCATTTAATACATAAGAACCGGAGTTCATTGTACCAGAATACACACGGAAAAATGCCAGCTTCCCTACGAATGGGTCTGTCATAATCTTAAATGCAAGCGCTGAGAATGGCTCTTCGTCAGAAGAATGCCTTTCCACTTCGTTGCCTTCCATATCCACTCCCTTAATTGCAGGGATATCGATTGGGGATGGCATATATTCGATAACTGCATCTAACAATTTCTGTACGCCCTTGTTCCGGTAAGCAGTGCCGCAGCATACAGGAATGGCTGCACACTCGCATGTCCCTTTCCTTAAAGCAGCTTTCATGGCCTCAACAGATGGCTCTTCCCCTTCCAGGTACTCCATCATCAGGTCGTCATCCAGCTCGCATACTTTTTCTACCAGTTCTGTACGGTACAGTTCTGCATCATCTTTCATATCGTCTGGAATCTCAACAATTGAAATATCATCGCCTTTATCATCATTATAGATGTATGCTTTCATTTCAAACAGGTCGATAACTCCCTTAAAACTATCTTCCTTGCCAATCGGCAGTTGAATGCAAATTGCATTCTTGCCCAAACGTGTCTTAATCTGCTCCACTGCCCCATAAAAATCCGCTCCCAGAATGTCCATCTTATTAATAAATGCCATTCTTGGTACGTTATAGGTATCAGCCTGGCGCCATACATTTTCAGACTGGGGCTCTACCCCGCCCTTTGCACAGAAAACGCCTACGGCGCCATCTAGTACACGGAGTGAACGTTCCACTTCAACAGTAAAGTCAACGTGTCCCGGAGTATCAATAATATTAATACGATGCTCTAACGCACCTTCCTTTGGCTTACACTCTTCCTGTAATGTCCAGTGACATGTTGTAGCGGCTGAAGTAATGGTAATGCCCCTTTCCTGCTCCTGCTCCATCCAGTCCATGGTCGCAGTGCCTTCATGAGTATCACCAATCTTATAATTCACACCAGTATAATAAAGAATACGCTCTGTAGTGGTGGTTTTACCAGCATCAATGTGCGCCATAATACCGATGTTTCTGGTTCTCTCTAATGGATATTCTCTTCCAGCCAAGGTTTTTTCCTCCTAAATTTCTTACACAAAAACTCTGCCTTGATTTGGGACTGCCAAAGGCAATCCACTTTATCAAATCAAAGGCATTTAAGCATTTGCCGCCACAGGCTCCCTTAGAATCTGTAATGTGCAAATGCCTTGTTGGCTTCTGCCATTTTGTGCATATCTTCTTTTCTTTTTACAGATGCGCCTGTATTGTTGGCTGCATCCATAATCTCATTTGCCAGCCTCTCGCGCATGGTTTTCTCACCTCTCTTACGTGAGAACATCGTCAACCAGCGAAGAGCCAGCGCCTGGCGCCTGTCAGGCCTTACTTCAATTGGAACCTGATAAGTTGCGCCGCCGATACGCCTTGCCTTTACTTCCAGCATTGGCATGATATTGTTCATAGCCTCTTCAAATACTTCAATTGCCGGCTTATCGGTTTTCTCTGCAACCCTTTCAAATGCTCCATACACAATTTTCTGGGCTACGCCCTTCTTACCATCTAACATAATGTTATTGATAAGTTTTGTAACCACTTTATTATTGTACAGCGGATCCGCTAATACGTCTCTCTTCTGAGTATGTCCTTTACGTGGCACGTTGCTTCCCTCCTTAATCATCTTATGGCCTTACCTGATTAATTCAACGGTACTCACTGTCCTGTGTTCGTGCGGAAATAGTTCTCTATAGAAAGCCTGCCGCTTCCTGATTTATGCATCAAAAAGAATGTACGCTTACGCGATTTCCAACACTAACCATCCTGTGATACTATTGGCTGCCATATTATTTTTTAGCGTCTTTCGGCCGTTTTGCACCATATTTGGAACGAGCCTGGCGCCTATTTGCAACGCCTGCAGTGTCCAAAGTCCCACGGATAATGTGGTATCTGGTACCAGGCAAGTCTTTAACCCTTCCGCCCCTGATCAAAACAACGCTATGTTCCTGCAGGTTATGCCCTTCTCCTGGAATATAGCTTGTCACCTCAATTCCGTTGGAAAGACGTACTCTGGCGATTTTACGGAGAGCAGAGTTAGGCTTTTTAGGAGTTGCAGTCTTCACTGCAGTGCAAACACCCCTTTTCTGTGGAGCAGAAGTATCCGTCGGGCGTTTCTTTAAGGAATTGTATCCTTTCTGTAAAGCCGGTGCGGTAGACTTCTTTGCGGACGTCTGCCTTCCTTTTCTTACTAACTGGTTAAATGTTGGCATTCTTTTCACCTCCTGTAAAAATATAAGTGCATCCTCATATGCACGCTAAATTATTATATAAAGATAAAATCGCCATGTCAAGGACTTTTTCTAATTTTTCCCGTTTTTTCACTTCTTATTCCAAAACCCCCCAAATATTACTCCTGCTGCCCCCGCCCCAGTTTTCCCATAATCCTGCCCATCCTCGCATCTGCAATATGGTACGCCGTCTCAAGCGGCCAGGGCAGCCCCAGGATATACTCCCTGTCCCCATCCTCCAGGCATTCTAACTCCTTTTGGAAGGCTCCCCCATCCTGATAACGCTTTCTGCCAAAATCACAAGGGTAGTATTCCTTATTTGTGCATTCCACCTCCTCTACCACCTGCCTGAAATGCACAGAGCCATATTTCCCATATTCTTTCACATAGGACACCTTACGGACGGCAGGGCTTTGTTCTGGCCTCTCCAGCAAAATAATGCCCTGCTCTAAATAACGCCGCCATACAATTGCCCCAACCCGTGCCGTTGGCGCAGGAAAATCAAGGGCATCCACAATCTGCCTCACCGTATACCCCAAATCTGCCATATGCCGGACTGCGCCCCCATACGCCACGTCATTTACAAAATCAGACAATGCCTGGTTAAAATATTTATTTTCCATAATTGCCGCCTTAACATTCCAAGATTCAGCCTCTCTTTGCCTTTGCCACAATACACTGGAGTTCCTTCGCAATCCAAAACAGCCGTCATAGAAAACGCCAAAAATACAGGATATGGCGCTTCCAAAAAATAGAACCTTCCATATCCTGTATCTTTCTTTTATCCAAAGGCCTTACGCCATAAGGCCTTTTGGCTATCCTACTCTATCTCTGCCATTGCAGGCTCTTCTTCTAGCTCTTCTTCCTCCGGCACGTAACTGAAATCCATCATTTCTTCCTCAAAGAAAATATCGTCCATTTCATCCACGTCGGTAGAAAGCCTAATGTCACGGTAGCGCTTCATGCCCGTCCCTGCTGGGATTAGCTTACCAATAATGACATTTTCTTTTAGCCCAATCAACGGGTCGACTTTCCCTTTAATCGCCGCTTCCGTAAGCACCTTCGTGGTCTCCTGGAAGGATGCTGCAGAAAGGAAAGAATTTGTGGCAAGGGAAGCTTTGGTAATCCCCAGCATCACCTGTTTGCCGTCCGCTGGCTCCATCCCTTCCTCTTCCAATTTTGCATTGGTATCCTCATAATCCAGGATATCTACCAAAGTCCCTGGCAGGAACTCAGAATCCCCATTGCTTTCGATCCTGATTTTCTTAAGCATCTGGCGGACAATCACTTCAATATGCTTGTCATTAATCTCCACACCCTGCAGGCGGTATACACGCTGCACTTCCTGGATCATATAATCCTGCACTGCGCGCACCCCTTTAATTTTCAGGATATCATGGGGGTTCACGCTTCCTTCTGTCAGTTCATCGCCCGCTTCCAGCACTGCCCCGTCCATAATTTTAATACGGGAGCCGTATGGGATTAAATATGCCTTTGTTTCCCCAGTTTGGTCATTCGTAACAATAATCTCACGCTTTTTCTTTGTGTCTTTAATCGTCGCAACCCCGGCAAATTCTGTGATAATTGCAAGCCCCTTCGGCTTCCTTGCCTCAAATAACTCCTCCACACGGGGAAGACCTTGCGTGATGTCGTTCCCGGCAACGCCGCCCGTATGGAAGGTACGCATCGTAAGCTGTGTGCCTGGCTCCCCAATGGACTGTGCAGCGATAATCCCTACCGATTCCCCTACCTGCACTGCCTGGCCAGTCGCCATATTGGCGCCATAACATTTCGCGCAAATCCCATTATGGGAGCGGCAGGTCAGCACGGTACGGATCTTCACCCGATCCAAAGGCTCCCCGTTCCCATCCACGCCTTTTGCCATTACGATGGCAGCGCGTTTCGGGGTGATCATATGGTTTGCCTTTACCAGCACATTCCCTTCTGCATCACAGATATCCTCACAGGAAAACCGCCCGGTAATACGTTCCTGAAGGCTCTCAATTTCTTCTTTGCCATCCATAAACGCCTTCACATACATGCCTGGCGCTTCTTTCCCTTCACAGCAGTCAATGTCACGGATAATTAATTCCTGTGACACATCCACCAAACGCCTGGTCAGGTAACCAGAGTCCGCCGTACGCAGCGCCGTATCGGAAAGCCCTTTACGGGCGCCATGTGCAGACATAAAGTATTCCAATACATCCAGGCCTTCACGGAAATTGGACTTAATAGGCAGCTCAATGGTACGCCCTGTTGTGTCCGCCATCAGCCCGCGCATCCCTGCAAGCTGCTTAATCTGTTTATCAGAACCACGGGCGCCGGAATCTGCCATCATATAAATATTATTATATTTATCCAGCCCGCCCAAAAGTTCCTTAGTCAAAATATCGTCTGTCTCTTTCCAGGTTTCCACTACTTCCTTATAACGCTCTTCCTCTGTAATCAGCCCGCGCTTATAATTCCTGGTAATTTTATCTACGGTATCCTGGGCATTCTTAATCAAAGCAGGCTTTTTCTCCGGCACCGTCATATCAGAAATAGATACCGTCATTGCCGCCCTGGTAGAATATTTATATCCCATAGACTTAATGTCATCTAACACTTCCGCCGTCCTGGTGGCGCCATGGATATTGATGACCTTTTCCAAAATCTGCTTTAACCCTTTCTTGCCCACATGGAAGTCAATTTCCAATTTCAGCGCGCCTTCTGGGGTGGAACGGTCTACAAAGCCTAAGTCCTGAGGCAGTATTTCATTGAAAATAAAACGCCCCAGCGTGGACTCCACATTTCCGCTCACCTGCTCCCCGCCTGGCATGGTTTTGGCAATGCGTACTTTTATCCTGGAATGCAGCGTCAATGCATCATTTTCATATGCGAGGATCGCCTCGTTTACATTTTTAAAGAACTTCCCTTCGCCTTTTGCCCCTGGCCTTTCCTGCGTCAGGTAATAAATGCCAAGCACCATGTCCTGGGAAGGCACTGCCACTGGCCCGCCATCCGAAGGCTTTAGCAAGTTATTTGGCGACAGCAGCAAAAACCTGCACTCTGACTGGGCTTCCACAGATAAGGGAAGGTGGACCGCCATCTGGTCCCCATCAAAGTCGGCGTTAAATGCAGTACATACCAATGGGTGCAGTTTAATTGCTTTGCCTTCCACCAATATTGGCTCAAAGGCCTGAATCCCAAGCCTGTGGAGCGTGGGGGCCCGGTTTAGCATAACTGGATGCTCCTTAATTACTTCTTCCAGCACATCCCACACTTCTGACTGCAGGCGCTCCACCATTTTCTTTGCGCTCTTAATGTTATGGGCTGTGCCGTTGCATACCAATTCTTTCATTACAAAAGGCTTAAACAACTCAATTGCCATTTCTTTCGGAAGGCCGCACTGGTAAATTTTCAATTCGGGCCCTACGACAATAACAGAACGTCCAGAATAATCCACACGTTTCCCCAATAAGTTCTGGCGGAAACGCCCAGATTTCCCTTTCAGCATATCTGACAAGGATTTCAGCGCACGGTTTCCAGGCCCGGTTACCGGGCGCCCCCTCCTGCCGTTGTCAATCAATGCGTCCACTGCTTCCTGCAGCATCCGCTTTTCATTCCTTACAATAATGTCAGGCGCCCCAAGCTCTAACAGTCTGCGCAGGCGGTTATTCCGGTTAATAATCCTGCGGTAAAGGTCATTTAAGTCAGAGGTCGCAAACCGCCCTCCATCTAACTGCACCATTGGGCGCAAATCTGGCGGGATTACAGGGATAACGTCCATAATCATCCATTCTGGCCTGTTCCCAGACCCGCGGAAGGCTTCCACAACCTCCAACCGCTTGATGATCCTGGCGCGTTTCTGCCCGCTTGCATCCTTCAATGCTGTCTTTAACTCCACGGCATCTTTTTCCAGGTCAATCGCCTCTAACAGCTCTTTGATGGACTCTGCGCCCATCCCTACCCGGAAATCGCTGCCATATTTCTCCCTTGCCTCCTGGTATTCCGCTTCAGACAGCACCTGCTTATACTGCAGTTCGCTCCCCCCTTTGTCTAAGACAATATAAGAAGCAAAATACAAGACCTTCTCAAGCGTCCTTGGGGACAAGTCCAGAATCAGTCCCATTCTGCTGGGGATCCCTTTAAAATACCAGATATGGGAAACTGGGGCGGCAAGCTCAATATGCCCCATACGCTCCCTGCGGACGCTTGCCTTGGTGATTTCAACGCCGCAGCGGTCGCAGACCACGCCCTTATAGCGGATCTTTTTATATTTCCCACAGTGGCATTCCCAATCCTTGCTTGGTCCAAAAATTTTCTCACAAAACAAGCCATCCTTTTCTGGTTTCAGGGTTCTATAATTAATGGTTTCCGGTTTCTTTACTTCTCCCCGGGACCACTCTCTGATTTTTTCAGGTGATGCCAGACCAATCTTAATTGCGTCAAAAGTAATTGGCTGGTACTTTTCTTTATTCATTGTTTCCGGCATGTGTTGCTCTCCCTTCCTCAAATCTACAGGACATTTGGCATTGCGCTCATTCTATTAGTCATCCAGAATATCATCAAAATCGGCAAAATCATCTTCCAATTCCAATGCTTCCTCTTCCTCCTCTTCTATGTCAACCAGCTCTTCCTCTTCTTCGCTGAATTCCTGCTTAGAGAAGCCCATTGCGCCAAAGGATTCTTCTTCTTCAAACGCAAAGTTACGGTCCCCTGTAATAATGGAATTCAAATCTGTATTGCCATACTCGCTGGTTTCCATAAGCTCCACTTCTTCCCTGTTTTCATCTAGGACTTTCACATCCAGCCCCAGGGACTGCAGCTCTTTCAAAAGTACCTTAAAGGATTCTGGAATTCCTGGCTCCGGAATATTGTCACCCTTGATTATAGCTTCATAGGTCTTCACACGCCCAATCACGTCATCGGATTTCACAGTCAAAATCTCCTGTAACGTGTAAGATGCGCCATATGCCTCCAGCGCCCATACCTCCATCTCTCCAAAACGCTGGCCGCCGAACTGGGCTTTCCCGCCCAAAGGCTGCTGCGTCACCAGTGAATACGGCCCGGTGGAGCGGGCATGGATCTTATCATCCACCAGATGGTGGAGTTTCAGGTAATGCATATGCCCAATGGTTACCGGGCTGTCAAAATACTCCCCGGTTCTCCCGTCACGGAGCCTTACTTTACCGTCGCGGGAAAGAGGCACGCCCTTCCATACTTCCCTATGTCCGCGGTTTTCATACAAGTAATCCATCACATCTGGAAGCAGCTCCTCTTTATGCTTCACTTCAAATTCTTCCCAGGAAAGGTTCACATAATCGTTTGCCAAATCCAGGGTATCCATAATATCATCTTCCCTTGCCCCGTCAAACACAGGGGTTGCAATATTAAACCCAAGGGCTTTTGCCGCAAGGCTTAAATGGATTTCCAACACCTGCCCAATGTTCATACGGGAAGGCACGCCCAACGGGTTCAGCACAATATCCAAGGGCCGCCCATTAGGAAGGAACGGCATATCCTCCACTGGCAGCACACGGGAAACCACACCCTTATTCCCATGACGGCCTGCCATCTTATCCCCAACAGAAATCTTACGCTTCTGGGCAATGTAAATGCGTACTGCCTGGTTGACCCCAGGGGACAGCTCATCCCCATTTTCCCTGGTAAATACCTTAGCATCCACAACAATCCCATACTCTCCATGCGGCACTTTCAAAGAAGTATCCCTTACCTCCCTGGCTTTTTCACCGAAAATCGCCCGAAGGAGCCGCTCTTCTGCAGTAAGTTCCGTCTCACCCTTTGGAGTTACCTTGCCGACTAAAATGTCGCCGGCGCGGACTTCCGCGCCGATGCGGATAATCCCTCTTTCATCCAAGTCTTTCAGCGCGTCATCGCCCACGCCTGGCACATCCCTGGTAATCTCCTCCGGCCCTAACTTGGTGTCGCGGGCTTCTGCTTCATATTCCTCAATATGCACAGAAGTATAAACATCCTCCTGCACCAGCCTTTCACTTAACAGAACAGCATCCTCGTAGTTATAGCCTTCCCAGGTCATAAACCCGATTAATGGGTTTTTCCCCAATGCCAGCTCCCCGTTAGAGGTAGATGGGCCGTCCGCAATTACCTGCCCCGCTTCCACTTTGTCCCCTTTGTATACAATGGGGCGCTGGTTATAGCAGTTGGATTGGTTGCTTCGGGAGAATTTAGTCAGTTTGTACACTTCCCGTTTGCCTTCTTGGGTTCTAATTGTAATCTCATTAGAAATTGACCGTTCTACCACGCCTGCATGTTTGGCAAGCACACAAACGCCTGAGTCCACTGCGGCTTTCGTCTCCATGCCCGTCCCCACTGCCGGAGCCTCTGTAGTCAAAAGGGGGACTGCCTGCCGCTGCATATTGGATCCCATCAACGCACGGTTCGCATCGTCATTTTCCAGGAATGGGATTAAGGCTGTTGCCACGGAAAATACCATCTTCGGGGAAACGTCCATATAGTCAAACATGGTTTTCTCATATTCCTGTGTCTCTTCCCGGTAACGTCCAGAAACAGAATTCCTTACAAAATGCCCTTCTGCATCCAAAGCTTCATTCGCCTGCGCTACATGGTAATTATCTTCTTCATCTGCCGTCATATAGACAACTTCATCGGTTACCCGCGGGTTCTTGGGGTCGGATTTATCTATTTTACGGTAGGGCGCTTCCACAAACCCATAATCGTTAATTCTCGCATATGTTGCAAGCGAGTTGATAAGCCCAATGTTAGGGCCTTCAGGGGTCTCAATCGGGCACATCCTCCCATAGTGGGAATAATGCACGTCACGCACCTCAAACCCTGCACGGTCCCTGGACAAACCGCCTGGCCCCAATGCCGACAGACGGCGCTTATGGGTCAGCTCGCCCAAAGGGTTGTTCTGGTCCATAAACTGCGACAACTGGGAAGAACCAAAAAATTCTTTTACCGCAGCCGTCACTGGCTTAATGTTAATTAAGCTCTGTGGTGAAATCCCCTGCAAATCCTGCGTGGTCATACGCTCGCGCACAACACGCTCCATCCTGGAAAGCCCAATGCGGTACTGGTTCTGCAGCAGCTCGCCTACTGCACGGATACGGCGGTTGCCCAAATGGTCAATATCGTCATCGTTGCCAAGGCCGTATTCCAAATGCATATTATAATTGATGGATGCCAGGATATCCTCCCTTGTGATATGCTTCGGGATTAGGTCTGCCGCATCACGGTGCAATGCATTTTTGATTTCCTCCAAAGTCTCATTTTCTGCCAGGATTGTCTCTAACACAGGATAATACACCAATTCTGTGATCCCAAGCTTCTTAGCCTCCTGGGCATCAATATCTACATAATTGGTTACGTCCACCATTAGGTTGGACAACACCTTAATATTGCGTTCTTCTCCCTGTATCCAAACATATGGGACTGCCGCATTCTGGATATTATCTGCCAGCTCCCGGGTAACTGTAGTCCCATGTTCTGCAATAATCTCCCCGGTTGACACATCCACCACATCCTCTGCAAGGACCTGTCCGTGAATGCGGTTGCGCAGGGAGAGCTTTTTGTTAAACTTATACCTTCCCACTTTAGCAAGGTCATACCGCCTTGGGTCAAAAAACATCGCATTAATCAGGCTCTCCGCACTCTCTACAGTAAGCGGCTCTCCTGGACGGATTTTCTTATATAATTCCAGCAGCCCCTCCTGATAATTCGTTGCAACATCCTTCCCAAAACTTGCGACAATTTTTGGCTCCTCACCAAACAAATCAATAATTTCCTGGTTAGTGCCAATGCCTAGCGCACGTACCAGGACTGTGACCGGAACTTTCCTGGTCCTGTCCACACGCACATAGAAAACATCGTTGGAATCTGTTTCATACTCCAACCATGCGCCACGATTGGGGATAACAGTGCAGGAATATAATGTCTTACCCACTTTATCGTGTGCAATTCCGTAATATATACCAGGAGAACGAACCAACTGGCTGACAATTACACGCTCTGCCCCGTTGATTACGAAGGTTCCTGTTTCTGTCATAAGTGGTAAATCGCCCATGAAGATTTCATAATCCTTGACTTCTTCAACTGCCTCTTTGTTGTAAAACCTGACTCTGACTTTTAAAGGAGCGGCATACGTTGCATCTCGTTCTTTACATTCTTCAATTGAATATTTCACATCTTTTTCGCATAATGTAAAATCAACGAATTCCAGACTTAACTGCCCGCTATAATCCGCGATGGGAGAAATATCAGCAAATACCTCTTTCAACCCTTCGTTGATAAACCAGTTGTAAGAATTCTTCTGAACCTCAATCAGGTTCGGCATTTCTAATACTTCCTTTTGTCGCGAGTAACTCATACGAACGCTTTTTCCTGCTTTAATCGGACGTATTCTGTTTTTCTCCATTGACGTTTCACCTCTCGTTTTCTAATTTACAACAATCAATAGTTTATAAAGTACGTTGCCTATTCCCTATCTATAATTAATTATAATAAGCACACTTTATCACAATAATGCACTCTATATGATAGCACAAGCATTAATTCCATGTCAAGGATTATTTTGGAAAACTGCAATATTAGGCTGCAAACAAAATGCACAAAAAATATCTGGGGAAGCTAGCTTCCCCAGAGTAATATATTAATGCCACAGCCCCGCTTGGCGCTTTCCATCTATTACGGCACCTTAAACCCAATCTCTGCAATTTTTGTCTGCTCTTCATCCTTGGCTTCCACACAAAATGATAAATCTTTCTGCCCATCATACAGCACCATAATCTGTGAAGTGCTGGTGCCGTCCTCGTGAAGGTCCGCCTTTTGGTTCAGCCACTGAAGCCAATTCCCCTCGCTGTCTTTGATTCCCAAGTCTGGGTCGTTAAATTTATCATTGTATGGCTCATTCCTGAAATCTGGAAGCTCAACCTCCAAAACCAATCCTGCCTTTGTCTTAATGCCGCGTTTTACTACAATACCATTTTCTTCTTTATTAATATCAAAGGCTTCATTTTGAGAAGTGTCAACCGTCACCGGGAACCGGAGAGTCCATTCCCCTGACGCAGTTCCAGTACTCTTGTATTCGCCATCTTCTTCCCAGGCGTCCCAGAGATACCCGTCAAGCTGGCGTACTGTCCAGTCCACCACAACAGTCCCGCCTTCCTCCAGCGCTAAGTCCATCGGATTGTTGCCCATATCGTAAGGAGCCATCAAGTCTAACTGCTGTGCTGCCACAAAAGTTCCATCTGAAGATTTTTCAAATGGCCGGATAACTTCCGCCGCCTCAACCCCATTGATTTTAATGTTATATGGCTCCCCATCCTTTTTCTCAAGCACAATCCCATCCGCGCTGTTCAACTCTTCCCGATTTGTCTTAAGCGTGGTGGTATAATAAAGCACATAGCCATCACAGTACACATCTGACACAGATATTGAAACGCCGTCCTGTTCTGCTGTCAAGGCATACCCTTCTTCCCCTTGGCGTTTATCCACCTCTTTCTGGACTGCCACTGCGTTTTCACCGATAATGGAATACCTCTCGGTGTCTTCCTGCTCGTATTTCCCGCCCTGGGAGGTTTCAATTAATTTTCCAAACACGCTGCTTAATAACTCTTTCGCCTGAACTGGATTTGCAAGCCCGAATGCCCCTACTGTGATAATGCATGCCGCCGCTGCCCCTGCCGCCGCTTTCCAAGTTTTCCCTTTTTTCTTTTCTGTCCTTTTTTCCATTCTCTTTACCTCCATTAAAATTCTCTGTTTTTGCCTTTCTTTGTCTTCGGAGGATAATTCTATCTCTTCATATTCCCTAAAATCTGTTCCCACTTCATTCAGTAACCTATAAATATTTTTTGCCATGCTTAAACACCTCTTTCCGCCCGGAACTGCCTGCGAATCTTCTCTTTCCCTCTGGACAGGCGATTATAAATCACTTCTTTTTTTATGCCTGTTTCTTCACTTACCTGCGCAACCGTCTTTTCTTCCACATATAATTCCAAAAACAATTCCCTGTCTGAGGGTTTTAAGAAACTCAGCATTTTTTCCACTTCTTCTGATATCTCCCGTTCTACCATCCCTGCCAGCATTTGGTCTTCCTGGGCAACTGCTGCGTCTTCGATGCTGACCGTTACCAGTTCCCGCTGATACTGGCGTAAATAATCAATGGCGCGATACCTTGCAATGGCTGCCGCCCAGTTCTTAAATGAATTTTTATTCTCGTCAAATTCAGAGATATTCTGCCAAACCTTCAAAAGCACGTCGTTAAAGCATTCTTCCTGTTTCTCCGGCAGGCGAAAAAGATGTTTGCGGATAATTGCCATCAGCAGACCGCCATATTCATCGATTACATACATAAGGGCTTTTTCATTATGCAATTGTAATTGCCGAATATAATTTTTTTCTCCAATCTTCATAAATTATCCTCTTTTCCAAACCTGCGCGCCGGCTTGTTTTGTGTTACACTTATTATTACGGATGCCGCCGGGAAAATCTATCAAAAATTAGAAATATTTTTTATCATATAGGAAATTTATATACTTTAACACTTTACAGCAGCATGGTCTTTCCTATAAAAATCGAGTAGGGGAATGCTCTTCTCCACTACCCGCCGCGCCGAGCACAATTGCGAAGCAATATATCCCTCTTGTGCGAGTGCGCATATTATTTTTGTCTTATAGGAAGACACTTTCACGCTTTCGCGTGACAAGGTCTTTCCTAAATAAGACAAAAAAGGAACCCAGCCCTGCTGGATTCCCTTTCATTCCCATAAACAGCAAATGAAATATAGCCGCTGCTTACGCGGATATTAAGTTTGTGCAAAATAGAATTATTTCAAGGTTACTTTTGCGCCTTCTGCTTCTAACTTGCCTTTGATGTCTTCTGCTTCTGCTTTCTCAACGCCTTCTTTCACAACCTTTGGAGCGCCGTCAACAACTTCTTTTGCTTCTTTCAAGCCAAGGCCGGTAACTTCACGTACCACTTTGATAACCTTAACTTTGTTCGGGCCAACTTCTGTCAGCTCTACATTGAAGTCTGTCTTCTCTTCTGCTGCTGCCGCGCCGTCCCCACCTGCTGCTGCAACAACCACGCCTGCTGCTGCGGATACGCCAAATTCCTCTTCACATGCTTTTACTAATTCATTTAATTCTAATACGCTTAACTCTTTAATAGCTTCAATAAATTCTTCCGTTGTTAATTTTGCCATTATAATTTACCTCCATAATAATATTTGTTTTAATTAAAATTTTAACTTAACAATGGTACCCTTTTGCCTTCGGCTCGGCAATCTCTAGTTGCTTTCAGCCTCAGCCGGAGCTTCCCCACCCTGTTCTGCAATCTGGTTAAGAACACGGGCAAAGTTGGTAATCGGTGACTGGATGCTTCCAAGGAACTTGGAGAGCAGCTCTTCCCTGGATGGGATAGAAGCAATCACTTTGATTTCATCTGAATCATAGAAAGTCCCTTCCACAACGCCTGCCTTTAATTCCAGGGCTGGTGCTGTTTTAGAAAATTTAGAAAGGATCCTGGCTGGCGCTGTTGCGTCGTCTTTGGAAATAGCAATTGCGCTTGGCCCTTCTAGCATTTCGCACATGCTTTCACAATCAGTTCCCTTAAACGCAAAATTCATCAATGTGTTTTTATATACTTTATAAACAACACCAGCTTCTCTCAACTGTTTACGCAGCTGAGTGTCTTCATCCACAGTTAATCCACGGTAGTCTACTAACACAACAGACTGCGCGTCTTTGATGTGGTCAGAAATTTCCTGTACTACAGGCTGCTTTAATTCTATTTTTGCCACGAATTGTGCACCTCCTTATATTTTTTAAAAAGCCCCTTTGTCCAAGACAAAGGGGCTTGAAATACTCTTCAATCCTTGCAGGCATAACATGTCCTGCAAATTCCCTCGGCAGGCCATACAGTTACGCCGCGCGGCACCTGCTGTCTTCGGTCATATCGCTATTCAGTATAGCATTGTGTATATTAGATGTCAACACCAATTTTATACGAACTTTGCCGTATTGAGCCTTACGCCAGGCCCCATCGTAGGAGCGAGCGTAACGCTTTTCAGGTACTGCCCCTTCAAAGCGGATGGCCTAGCTTTGATGATGGCATCCATAAGGGTCTGGAAGTTGTCCGCTAATTGTTCTTCTGTAAAAGATGCTTTTCCAATTGGCACATGGATAATATTTGTTCTGTCTAACCTATACTCGATTTTACCAGCTTTGATTTCATTGATTGCCTTGGTAACGTCCATAGTAACTGTCCCTGCCTTGGGGTTTGGCATTAAGCCTTTCGGCCCCAGCACACGCCCTAAACGGCCTACCACGCCCATCATGTCCGGTGTTGCAACTACAACGTCAAAGTCCAGCCAGCCATCGTTCTGGATTTTGGGGATTAACTCTTCCCCACCCACATGGTCAGCGCCTGCTGCCAATGCTTCATCCAATTTATCGCCTTTGGCGAATACTAACACTTTCACTGACTTGCCAGTCCCATGGGGCAGCACTACAGCGCCGCGGATCTGCTGCTCTGCATGGCGCCCGTCGCAGCCGGTCCTAATATGGGCTTCAATCGTTTCATCAAATTTTGCAACCGCTGCTTTTTTCACTAAGCTGATTGCTTCTGGTGTGTCATACTGCGCTGCGCGGTCAATAGATTTTGCAGCCTCTGTATATTTTTTTCCTCGTTTCATTCTAAATAACCTCCTTGTGGTATTACCGGGAGTCCGTCCCTCCCACGGTTTGCAAGTATATGGCCTACTCCTCTACTGTAACCCCCATACTCCTTGCTGTGCCTGCGATCATGCTCATTGCCGCCTCTAAAGAAGCTGCATTTAAATCCGGCATCTTTAATTCTGCGATTTCCTGAACCTTTGCTTTGGAAATAGTTGCTACTTTTGTCTTATTTGGCACCGCAGAACCGGACTTGATATTGCACGCCTTCTTAATCAATACTGCTGCAGGCGGGGTCTTTGTCACGAAGCTAAAGCTTCTGTCTGAGTATACGGTAATTACTACTGGAATAATTAAATCCCCCTGGTCTGCGGTCCTAGCGTTGAACTGTTTGGTAAACTCAACGATATTCACGCCATGCTGTCCAAGGGCAGGGCCAACTGGTGGTGCAGGCGTAGCCTTTCCAGCAGGGATCTGCAACTTAATATATCCTTCTACTTTCTTTGCCATTTGGAAATTCCTCCTCACATAATTCTTGTTACAGCCACTCTAAAATCCTTTAAAATGCATCTTATAACTTTCTAATATCTGTGAAACTTATCTCAACCGGTGTTTCACGACCGAACAGGTCTACATTGATTGTAACCATCTGCTTCCCATGGTTCATGGTCTGGATTATGCCAACCGTATCTTTCCAGACACCGCCGGTTACACGGATGGAATCACCCTCTTCAAAGTCTACAACCATTTGATTATCAACCTGAATACCCAATGGCCTCATTTCAGCTTCAGTGAGCGGCACGGGTTTGGAACCCGGACCAACAAATCCGGTAACACCTCTGGTATTTCTGACCACATACCATATATCATCATTCATAACCATATTAATCAGAACATATCCTGGAAACATTTTTTTCTCAACGTTTTTCTTCACGCCATTTTTCATTTCCACAACACTCTGCATTGGGACCCTGACTTCCAAAATCTGGTCTTCCAAATGCCGATTCTCTATTGTTTTCTCAATGTTCTCCTTGACTTTATTTTCATAACCTGAATAGGTATGAACTACGTACCAGTTTGCCTCTGCCATAAACCACCTATGCCTCCTATAATTTCACCAGGTTATCCACGCCAAACCGGATAAGGACATCCAGTACGGCGATAATCAGACCTAATACGACAGAAACAGCCACTACAGCGGCCGTCTGCCTGCTAAGTGATTTTTTATCCGGCCAGATAATTTTGCCAAACTCAGCCTTAAGACCTGTGAACCAGCTTGTTTTTGAAGCTTTTTCTGTATTGGTTTCTCCCATTTTTTACCTCCAGCGGCGCGGCTTGCGCCATCCATCCAGGGATGGTCAAAAATATTTTAACCTTCACTCTGCTTCATTCCATTACTTGGTTTCTTTGTGTAACGTGTGTTTCCTGCAGAATTTGCAGTACTTCTTTGTCTCCATTCTGTCCGGATGAGTTTTCTTATCTTTGGTCATGTTATAGTTACGTTGCTTACATTCCGTACATGCCAGTGTGATTCTTGTGCGCACAACTTCCACCTCCACTTAATTTCTAATTTTAGGCATAAAAAAAAGACCTACTTCCATCGCTAGTCCACTATACCATATTCTCAGGATTTCGTCAATAACTTTTCCTTAAATCAAAAAAAACCAAAAGGTATGTAAAAAATTTTGTAGAACTTCCGATATATATAGTAATTATATGATAAACACAAAAGTATACATGGAGTAATTTTGTGCCCCCATGCCCCGGCATGATTTCACGGATGAAAGGAGGGGATATATATGACTGCTATCGATACTGCTTATAATTATTACCTAAGCACTTATGGAAAGCAATCTGCTTCCCGTTATGATTCGCATAAAAAAAGCGAATTGCGCAATATATATAATACGATTGTAAAAATTAATAAAGACTCCCCCCTCTATAAAATCAAACATACAGGGGATGTCCAAAAATTTGCCATCGACATCAAAGAAAGCACCCGGCTAATTAAAAATGTGGTTGCCTCCCTTTCAGATGCAGAGGAGGGCATAGGCAATGCATTTCAGAAAAAGGTCGCGGTCTCCTCGCAGGAAGACGTTGTTTCTGCTAATTATATAGGAAACCACAAGGAGCCGCAGGAATTAGATAATTTTCTGGTTGAAGTGAAGGAGCTTGCCTCCCCCCAAATTAATCTGGGGAACTTTTTGCAAAAGAACCATTTGACATTGAACCCTGGCTCTTATTCTTTTGACTTGGAGAATACTACATCGACCTTTGAATTTCAGTTTAATATTAATCCAGATGATACGAACTACACCACACAGTTAAAACTTGCGAATTTAATCACCAATGCAGATATTGGCTTAAAGGCTTCTGTTATTGAGGACGACAATGGTCTGAGCGCGCTTCAGGTTGAGTCTGCCTCCACAGGGATAGTGCCTGGAGAGCCTTATCTCTTTTCTATTTTTCCGCAAGGGACGCATGATTCTATCTCGGCTATTGAGTCGCTTGGCATTAACCATGTCACCCAGGAAGCCAAGAATGCGGTATTTCTGTTAGATGGCGTAGAGCGTACTTCCTATTCCAATACTTTTACAGTCGGCCATTCCTTTGAATTAAAGCTCCACGGCATCAGCGAGGAAGGGAACCCTGCTGTGATTGGCTTTAAGACCAATGCAGACGCCATGGCTGACAATATCCAGACTTTGGTGGATTCTTACAACGCAATCCTCCATACTGCAAATAGATACTCTGACACACAGAGCCAGAGCAAATTGCTTTACCGGGACATGAGCAGCACAGCCTTCACATTCCAGAACAGTTTAGAAGGCATTGGGCTTATGGTCGGTGAGACTGGAGAAATCTCTATAGATAAGGCATTGTTGACGGAATCTGTTACGGAAGAAAATTCACAAGAACATTTGTCTGTGTTAAATGAATTTAAAGACCTCTTAAACACGAAGGCAAATAATGCCTCCCTGGATCCAATGAAATATGTAGATAAAATCCTTGTCACTTATAAGAACCCTGTAAAAGACCATCTTGTCACCCCTTATATCACTTGTATTTATTCTGGGATGATGATGGATCGGTATTGCTAAGCAAGAGCAAAGCACGTAAGCCCCTCAATTATGAGGGGCTTGTTTTTTGATGCGTGCCGGGTACGGCCGCGTTCGCGAGATTCTTTTTATTCTATAGGAAAGATCTTGTCACGCTAAAGCGTGAAAGTATCTTTCCTATAGAATAAAATAGCTTTTATCGCACTGCGGCGGGTATGAAATCTGTCGCAAAGCGACCCGCC
>CAJUDE010000054.1 GCA_910585295.1 uncultured Lachnospiraceae bacterium
AAAGCTTCCCCTGCCAGCGTGCTGGCTTACTGTCTTTAGGTCGCATCTTTGTAATGCCTGTACTTCTTCTTCCTGAATGCCGCCCTGCCCCAAGGGGCATGGCGCTCAAATCTTTGAACTTTCAAGGTCATTCCACTGTTCAGTTGTCAAGGTCTATCCTTTGCCGCTTCCATCCGCGGCAGCTATTACATATTAGCACAGCCGCCAGCGTTTGTCAACAACTTTTTTTATTTTTTGTAAATCTCTGTTTCATGGAAATAACTCTTCCTTTGACAGATCTTTCCAATTTTCAGCCGCCGTCCTCGACGACGAAATTTATCTTATCACGTTTTATTCCAGGTGTCAACAAAAATTTCCAAGAAAATTAAAGTTAGTCTATTTCCTTAAATATATTAAATATTTTGAAAAATAGTGTAGGTCTTTTAACTTCCCCAATTTTTTATAATAGCCTAATATTTCAATGCTAAAAGGCCTTACTGCCTTTGGCAGCATAGGCATCATGCGCTAAAAGCGTCTGGAAAACTAGTGTTCCATAGCGCTTTTATATGCAAAGCGTTTCCATCACTTTTTGATGGAGGCTTTTTGATACTATGAATTTGCAAAATGGGGAAACTCAAGTGTAGGTCTGTATTGACAAATTCTATTCTATATGTTGTAATACTCATATGAACAATTATTCATATATTTATTAGAATTTATCTTATATTTCAAGGAGGGCTTACTATGAAAAATCTTTCTAACCATGGTTCTGAAGAATACTCTGGCCATGCGCATGCACATACGGAACACGCAAGCCCCATGCAAGGACGCCAAGACGGGCATCACGGACACGAAGCCCCCTGTTCCTGCGGGCATACGCAGGAACATCACGGACACCAAAGCCCTGATAGGCATGTGGAAGAGTATCACGGGCAGGAAGCCCCCTGTTCCTGCGAACATGGGGAGAAGTATCACAGGCAGGAAAGCTCCTGCGGGCATGGGCATCACGGACACGAAGCCCCCTGTTCCTGCGGGCATACGCACAGCCAAGAACCCGATAGGCATTATGCAAACCTTGACACTGCAAACGGGGTTACATTCACTTGCCTGGTAGAGAACCTTGGCTGCGCCAACTGCGCTGCCAAAATGGAACGGCGCATCAACAGTTTGCCAGAAGTAAATGCCGCCGTCCTTACTTTTGCAACAAAGCAGCTTCGGGTAGCCGTGGCGCCAGAAGCCGCCAAAAATGAAACTGCATTAATTGAAAAATTTCAGGAGATATGCGCTTCTATTGAGCCGGAAGCCACAGTTTGCAGACAGCAAGCCTCCCAAAAAGGGAAACAAGCCCTGCAAAAAACAGAAATGGAAATATCTGGCAAGAGGCATTGGAGCCAGCAAAAAACTGACCTTATTTCTATTATAATAGGGGCGTTGCTTTTTGCATCCGGAGAACTTTTAGGGCATTTTGGCATGGAAGGGATTCTACTCCCCTCCTCTATTTTCATTATCGCCTATTGTATCCTTGGCAGGCGGATTGTGCTGGCTGCTCTAAAGAATCTGTGTAAAGGGCGGGTCTTTGATGAAAATTTCCTTATGGGCATTGCAACCCTTGGCGCATTTGCAATTGGCAATTTTGCAGAAGCCGTTGGCGTCATGCTATTTTACCGCATTGGGGAATATTTTGAAGAAACTGCTGTTTCACGCAGCCGGTCCCAGATTATGGATGTGGTAGATTTACGCCCAGAAGCCGTTACCCTTATTACAGGAAACACCGCCAAAACAATTCCTGCACAAGATGCTATGCCAAATGACATCCTCCTAGTACGCCCTGGTGACCGCATCCCATTAGATGGGACGATAATAGAAGGGGAAAGCCGCCTGGACACCTCCCCTATCACTGGGGAGCCTGTCCCAGTAAGGGTAGCCTCTGGCGATGCTGTCACCTCTGGATGCATCAATATTTCCGGACAGCTTAAAGTGCGCGTTGAAAAAACATTAGAACATTCCATGGTGACACGGATTCTGGATTCTGTAGAAAACGCTGCCGCCAGCAAACCAAAAATTGACCGGTTTATCACCCGGTTTTCCAGAGTTTACACGCCTTTTGTAGTGGCGACTGCCTTGGCAACTGCAATTATCCCATCCTTAGTGGCAGGAAATTGGAGCCATTGGGTTTACACCGCATTGACGTTCCTGGTTATAAGCTGCCCCTGCGCCTTGGTGCTAAGCGTTCCGCTGGCATTTTTCTCAGGCATCGGCGCTGGCTCCAAAAAAGGAATTTTATTCAAAGGCGGCGCGTCCATGGAAGCCTTAAATAATATCTCCGCCGTAGTTATGGATAAAACTGGCACAATTACGCAAGGAAACTTTGCCGTACAAGACATCCTTCCCTTCCAAAATTATACAGAAGACGAAGTGCTTCGGCTGTGCGCAAGCTTAGAGCAGCATTCCACGCATCCCATTGGCATAAGCATTTTAAATGCAGCCCGGGAAAAAGGGCTTCAACTGGAAGAAGTTTCTACGTTACATGAAATTGCTGGGCATGGAATTCAGGCATCCCTGCCCTCTGGGGAAACATTTGCCGGGAACAGGAAGCTAATGGATAAATTCCAGATTGATTTATCTGGCTGCATCCAAGGGAACTATGGAACAGAAGTCTTTCTTGCGCAAAACGGCTCCCTTATTGGGCGAATTTTGATTTCAGATACAGTTAAGCCAGAAGCCGCAAAGGCAATCTCCTCATTGAAGCAATTGCATATCGCCACTGCCATGCTAACTGGGGATGCATTAGAAAGCGCCCAGGCGGCCGCAAAGGAAACTGGCATTGACCTTGTGTATGCCCGGCTGCTCCCTGAGGATAAATTAAGCAGGTTGCAAGAAATACGCCAGAGCCATGGGCCTGTGATGTTTGTGGGGGATGGCATTAATGATGCGCCCGTCCTTGCCGGGGCAGATGTGGGGGCTGCTATGGGAAGCGGCGCAGATGCCGCTATTGAAGCAGCAGACGTGGTGTTTATGGCTTCCAATATGGAAACTGTCCCAGAATCCATTATAATTGCAAAATCCGCTACCAGAATTGCATGGCAGAACATTATTTTTGCTTTGGCAGTCAAAGCCCTTGTGCTGGCGCTTGGCCTGGCAGGGCATGCTTCTATGTGGATGGCTGTATTTGCAGACAGCGGCGTTGCCATGTTATGTGTACTGAACTCTATCCGTATCTTATACAGGAAGAAAAAGGCGGCCGCCCCGCAGCAAAGCTAACGGGACATGGAGCCTGTTACGCGCAGTAGGCTAACGGGGCATGGAGCCTGCTACGCGCAGTAGGCTAACGGGGGCATGGAGCCTGTTACGCGCAATAGGCTAACGGGGCATAGAGCCTGTTACGCGCAGTAGATCTAACGGGGCATGGAGCCTGTTACGCGCAGCAGGGCCAGAAGGCAAGGAGCTTCCATACGGAACAAGCGTTCCTACCTAATTTGCCCAATCGCCTCCCGGATAGTCCCAACCCCGATAATCTGGATACCTTTTGTATCTGTCAGCACAGAAATGGACACTTTCGGCAGAATGCATCGGTCAAACCCAAGTTTCCTTGCTTCTGCCACCCTCTGCTGCGCCATATTAACTGCACGCACCTCGCCGCTCAAGCCTACTTCCCCAAAACAAATAATTTTCTCATCAATCGCTTTGTCCCGGAAGCTGGATGCCAACGCCATCACAATGCCTAAGTCAATGGCCGGCTCATTCATCCGAATCCCCCCTGCAATATTCACATAAGCATCACAGGAGGACAAAGACATCCCAGCCCTTTTTTCCAAAACAGCCATCAAAAGATTTACGCGGTTTAAGTCTGTCCCTGCTGCAGTCCTTCTCGGAATCCCAAAATTGGTGTGGCAGACCAACGCCTGGATTTCCGCCAAAATTGGCCTGGTCCCCTCCATAGAACATGCCACCACAGACCCTGAAGCCCCCTTTGGCTTACCGTTCAACATAAATTCAGAAGGGTTCGCCACTTCGGCCAGCCCCCCTTCCCTCATCTCAAACACCCCTATCTCGTTGGTAGAGCCAAACCTATTTTTCACACCCCGCAGGATACGGTAGGCAGCGTGGCGATCACCTTCAAAATAAAGCACCGTATCCACCATATGCTCCAGAACCCTTGGCCCTGCCACGACGCCTTCTTTCGTCACATGCCCTACAATAAAAATCGTAATGCCCATCCCTTTGGCAATCTGCAGCAAACGCCCAGTAGTTTCCCTTACTTGTGACACGCTCCCCGGCGCAGACCCCACTTCCTCACTATACATAGTCTGAATAGAGTCGATAATAACCACTTGGGGCTTCTGCCTCTCCACCACCTGTTCAATCCGTTCCATGCCTGTCTCACAAAACAATTGGAGGTTGTCAGAAAACTCCCCAATGCGCTGGGCCCGCATTTTAATTTGCTGTAAAGATTCCTCACCAGAAATATACAGCACATCCCTGGATTCTGCCAGGCTCCTACACACCTGCAGCAATAATGTGGATTTTCCAATCCCAGGGTCACCCCCCACCAGCACGAGCGAGCCTGGGACAACCCCGCCGCCCAACACGCGGTCCAGTTCCACAAACCCAGTCCCCATCCGCTCTTTGGACTGCATGTCAATTTCAGATATTTTAGAAGTCCTCAGCTCTTCCTTCGCGCTAGAGCTATCCTTCGCCTTGCCTGCCGCCTTTTTTTCCACGGACTCTTCCACAAATGTATTCCACTCCCGACACCCTGGGCATTGCCCCATCCATTTTGAGGATTCATGCCCACAGGATTGGCAGAAATATACTGTAACTTTTTTCCCTTTTGCCATAACTTCCCTTTCTGTAACATTCAGCCTGCGCTAAGCCCAACTATAAAAATAATTGCAATAACAATATATGGGATGGGCGTAGCGCCAAAGGCGCTTTTGTCACCCTGACCTTAATTTGTAAATTGCGTTCAGAAAAAATACAGGGCATCCCAAAACTACGGGATGCCCTTATATAAGCGCAATGCTTTTTAATCTAGCAGAACATTTGCCATCTATCCAACTTTCTCAATCTGAACCGTAGCCGGAGTATCCTCGGTTAATTCTACACTGAGGCTTAATTTCCCACCAAGGTTTGTCTTCATATTCCCGGCGCTCACCCCGCCTACAAAAACCTGATACTCTGCCTGCTCTTCTAGTTCCAGGGTAATTTGGGCATCCTCTGGGCCTTCCACCTGGAATTCAATGCCGCTATCCGTCACGCGAAGCCGGCTTACCGCCGTCCCTGGCACAGATTCATACACAAACATCCCGTTCCTCTCCAGCTTGGTGATTTCTTTAAATGTCTTTACCTTATATAAGTCGCCCCCAAATTCAAAGTTATCTACTTTTGATTTTGTGGCAAGCTTGTAATTCCCAAAACTTAATGTTTCATTGTTCTCTGTACGAATCAGTTCTTCTACTACAGCCATCTTTTTATCCTCCTGTTAAAATCTTGCCCTGCATTCCAGCCATATGCCCTGCAGCGCCGCGCAGAGATCTCTGCCATTTCCTTTCCGTACTTAATTATATAATAAACCCTGCCTTTTTACCAGCAATATTTTCTCTTTATTTTTCCTTTTTCGCCACAAAGGCAATCTCTTTTTTGTGCATGGACACTTCCACGGTATCCCCTGCCTCTATCCTGCCGGAAAGGATTTCCTCTGCCAGCCCGTCTTCGATTTTATTTTGGATCATCCTACGCAATGGGCGTGCGCCGTATTTTGGCTCATAAGCGGCGTCCACAATATACGCTTTCACATTTCCAGTAATCCGAAGCTCTATGCCCATCTGCTTTTTGCAGCGGGTTACCAAGGTTTTTGCCATCAGCCCCACAATCTTTTTCATATCCTCTTTTGTCAGGGCATGGAACACAATTGTCTCGTCTATGCGGTTTAAAAACTCAGGCTTGAAAATCCTCCTTACTTCTTCCATCACGCTGTCTTTCATTCGGTCGTAATTGTGCTTTGCATCCTCCACAGAAGCAAACCCCAGGGCTTTGGGTTCAATAATCGACTGGGCGCCGGCATTGGAGGTCATTATGATAATTGTGTTTTTAAAATCTATTTTCCTGCCCTGGGCGTCTGTAATATGCCCGTCATCTAACACCTGCAATAGAATATTAAACACATCTGGGTGGGCTTTTTCAATTTCATCAAAAAGGATTACCGAATAGGGGTTGCGCCTTACCTTTTCGCTAAGCTGCCCTCCCTCGTCATACCCAACATACCCTGGCGGGGAGCCGATCATTTTGGAAACACTGTGTTTCTCCATATACTCGGACATGTCCACACGCACCATCGCATCCTCGCTGCCAAACATAGCTTCCGCTAAAGCTTTGGAAATTTCTGTTTTGCCTACCCCCGTCGGCCCTAAAAACAAGAAAGAGCCAATGGGGCGGTTGGGGTCTTTTAACCCTACCCTTCCCCGGCGCACTGCTTTCGCCACGGCGGTAACCGCTTCTTCCTGCCCAATCACGCGCTTATGCAGCACTGACTCCAGTTTCCTTAATTTAACCGTCTCTTCCTCGGCAAGGCGTTTTACTGGGATTTTTGTCCACTGTGCCACCACTTCTGCTATTTCATTTTCTCCCACTTCGGCCTTTTTGCGTTTCAGGGCTTTCTTTGCCTTTTTCTGGAGCTTCTCATAATCTGCCTGCAAAGCCTCTTTTTCCTTGCGCAGCTCAGAAGCGGCCTTAATCTCCATCCTCTGGATTGCCTCTTCCATCTCATCTGTGACACGGTTTATCTCAATTCGGATGTCCTGCAAATTTGTAGAATCCTTCATCCCTTCTAAACGCACCTTCGCCGCCGCTTCGTCCATCAAATCAATTGCTTTGTCCGGCAGGAAACGGTCAGAAACATATCGGTCGGAAAGCCTTGCGGCAGCTTCTAACCCTTCCTCCGTGATAGCCACCTGGTGGTGCCTTTCATAAAACCTGCGAAGCCCTTTTAAAATTTCCACGGTGGCTTCCACAGAAGGCTCTTCTACCATCACTGGCTGGAACCGGCGTTCTAACGCCGCGTCCCTTTCAATATATTTCCGATACTCTTCCACTGTGGTTGCCCCAATCATTTGAAGCTCCCCTCTGGCAAGGTACGGCTTTAGGATATTGGAGGCGTCCATAGCCCCTTCCGCGCCTCCTGCGCCAATAATTGTATGGAGTTCATCCATAAACAACAGGATATTCCCCGCCCCAATCACTTCCCGAATCACTTTCTTAATGCGCTCTTCAAATTCCCCACGGTATTTTGAGCCAGCAATCATGCTGGAAAGGTCGAGGGTTATCACCCGTTTCCCTGCCACAGGCTCTGGCACTAACCCCAGGGAAATCTGCTGTGCAAGCCCTTCTGCAATCGCCGTCTTGCCAACTCCCGGCTCACCAATCAGACAGGGGTTATTCTTCCCCCTCCTGCTCAAAATCTGGATGACCCGGCGAATCTCCTCTTCCCTGCCAATCACTGGGTCTAGCTTCCCTTCCGTTGCAAGCTTTGTCAAATCCCGGGAATATTGGTCCAGCACCGGCGTTGCCTCTAAATTCCTTTTCCTCCCCCTGGAGGATTTCAGCTCTTCCCTGGAAAAGCTCCCCTCCTCCCCCATGGCGACTAACAAATCAACGTATAATTTCTGCAAATTCATGCTTAATGTATTTAACAGCCGCACGGCAGCGGATTCATTTTCCTTTATCACTGCTAACAAAAGATGCTCCGTGCCAACCTCCTCGCTGTTAAAATGCTCGGCCTCTTTTTCTGCCGTGTCCAATACCTTTTGGGTCCTTGGCGAATATCCGTCCGCATCCAGCAGGATTGCCCTATCCCCTGGAGAGATCAGCTCTTCTATCAATTCCAACAGCTTTTTTTCTTCCAGATGGTTCTCTGCCAAGACCTTGGCCGCCACCCCAGTCCCTTCCTGCAATAGACCCGCCAAAATATGTTCTGTACCGATATAATTATGCTGAAGCTTTTTGGCTAATTTTTCTGCCAGCTCCAGAACCTTACCTGCCTGCGGCGTATACCGTTTATGCATTGGCCCCTCCTGTCAAGTTACAGCCGCCCCACCCACGGGGGCTGGCCATAATTCAATTAAATTCATATTCTTCTAATATTTCGTCAATTAGCTGGTGTATCTCTTCTCTGGAAATATTTTTGCAAACTGCCTTTGCCAGGGTCACCTGAAAGGATTCCCTTAATTCTTTGACAGCCTGGCTTTTATCTTCTTCCAGAAAAATAACCGCCCCATTCCTACGGTCCAGGCGGATAAAGCCTTCCTGGCGTAACACATGGTACGCTTTATTTACTGTATGCATATTAATGCCAATACTTTCTGCAAGCTGGCGCACCGAAGGGAGCGACTCCCCTTCCTGGTACCGGTTTGTCGCTATCCCTAACACAATTTGGTTACGCAGCTGCATATAAATTGCTTCGTCACTGTCAAAATCAATCTCTATATACATCTCACACCTGTTTGCCGCCTTTTATAAATCTTCCAGATCAATTACTTCAAAGTCATCCTCTGGTATTGGTTTTTTCAGGTCTTTCCGATCCATCGGCGCCCCCTGCCGATGCTGGGGCGCCGGCTTTTTCGCCGCCTTTGGCTCCATCGTAGGTTCCTGACGATGCTGGGGCGCCGGTTTTTTCGCCGCCTTTGGCTCCATTATGGGTTCCTGCCGCCTTTGGGGCGCCGGTTTTTTCGCCGCCTTTGGCTCCATCATGGGTTCCTGCCGATGTTGGGGCGCCGGCTTTTTCAGCGCCTTTGGCGTTTCTAACGGCTCCTTTCGCTGCCCTGGCCCTGGATTAGCCTCCTGCCTGGATGCCTGCTCCACCTCTTTCTCTGGCTTTTGCTTTTTCCCTGGCCTCTTATCGTCCGGCCCTTTCTCGGTATGGGCATGCCTGCGTTTTTTCTGCTTTGGAACCTCCTCAAAGAAATCCTCTTCTTCCCTGTTTTGCCTGCCGCGCAATACCAGATTTACAATCACCACAACCAGCACCGCAATTACAAACACCATAATTGCCGTTATCCTTCTAGAGGTAGTTTTTCTCTCATTCAACTGTTCTTCCAAATTTTTATAGGCATTTTGAAGGCTCTGCAATTCCACGCTGTTGTCCACAGCCCCCTCCTCGGAAGGCTCCTGCTGGACGGCTGCCGGCTGGGCATAACGCTGGAAAAACCCTTCCGTGCCATCATATTGGTACCAGCCCATATTCCCAAAGCTGCTGGCTCCATAGATTAAGGAAAATTCCGGCGCGTCCTGGGAGGTAAATACAGGCACATTTTCAATCCCTTCCACAGATGCCGCCGACTGGGCATATGCTGCTGGAAGCCCAGTTTCCGCCGGGGGGTCTAGCAGGATAATATATTTTTCCCCAATCTCCACTTTCCGAAATTGGGAAAAATTCCCGCTTGCCTCATCATACACAGCAAGGGTATTCTTCACCTCTGTGCTGGGGGTGGTCAGGTATACCAGCTTCAAGGGCGCCTTGTCAAACTGCAGCCCTTCCACCTGCTGCCCTTGGCAGGAAATCGTTATCTTGGTAAAATCCTTTGGGACCACTTCATCTGGAATAGCTGGCGCTAAATTAAAAGGGTTCCCATTGAGGGTTATGCCCTCTGGTTTTTCCTGCTGGCTCCCATCCTGGTTTCCTTCCTGCTCCCCCTTTGCTTCCCCGCCCCTCGTCACTATTATTTTATATGTGGCTGACGTCCCATTTTCCGCTTTCACTACAATATTTACTGTATTCTCCCCAGGCTTTAAGTCTGTCTGCCCCGTGATGGACTCCACAGTTGCTTTCTCATGGGATGGCTTTGCTTCCACATTAATGCTTGTCACATCTTCTGGCACAGACGCCGTATAATTTGTCTGGGAATACTGGAATGCCGGGGACAACGTCCCAGGAGAAATGGACAGGGAAGCCAGGCTGTTGTCCTCAGACTTATTGGCATTGTCCGCCCCTTCGGTAGTATCCCCAGAACCCTCTGGATTATTTTGCTGCGTGCCGCCTGCCCCTTCATTTATGGTCAGCTTCGTCCCGCCTGCGGACATCTCTCCATACTCTGTAGCCCCATCGCTGGCGCTAACGCCATTAGAGCCGCTGACGGTAACGGACGCGACCCCAGATGCGGTTGCCTTTAAAGTGACAGAGACATTGTTGCCTGTCACGCCCACATAACCATCGCCGCCGCCTGTATACTCCGACTCACTGCAGCTTACAAATGATAACTTCCCACTATCATAATTAAAGCCCAGTTTGGCAATTGCCGCCTCGCCGTTTGGGCCAGCCGCCCAAGCAGTCACCGTCACTGTGTCCCCTATATTTAACGTAGGGGACGACACAGAAATTGTCACATTCCCACTTGCATGTACCCTTACAGGGTAAGGCAGCCCTAACAGTATAAAAAGGGCTGCCAAAATAGCTGCCGCCTGCTTTGTCTTTTTCATATTCCACACCTTTCTTCTGTTCAACGGTTGCATCATTGCATTTATCCCAAATTAGCATAATATCCCACTATTTATCAGTACCATTATAATTTTCCTTCTCCCATATTGTCAAGGGTTATTCCCTTTGAGTTTCCCCATTTTTTATAATAGCCTATATTATTGCGCCAAAAGGCCTTGCTGCCCTTGGCAGCATAGGCGTCTTGCACAAAAAGTGTCTGGAAAGCTTGCTTTCCATGGCGCTTTTATGTGCAAAGCGCTTCCATCACTTTGTGATTGAGGTTATTCCCATAACTTATATTTGCCATTTTCCACAAACTATTATAAAATCATATAGGAAATTTTAATGTAAAGGAGAATCCAAATGAAAAATTGTATTGTTGCCCAATCTGGCGGCCCTACCGCCGCTATTAATGCCAGCCTTGCTGGCGTAGTGCAAGGCGTTTTAGAACATCCAGAATATAGCCATATTTATGGCTCCCTCAATGGAATTACCGGGATACTGGAGGGGAGGTTCCTGGATTTAACAGAAACCTTCCAAAGCCCAGAGGCGCTTGGGCGCCTGAAAGTTAGCCCCGCCATGTACCTGGGTTCCTGCCGTTACAAGCTCCCAACCCCAGAAAGTGACGTCTCGCCTTACCAGGCTGTGTTCCAGTTTTTTGAGAAAATGGGAATTGGCGCGTTCTTCTATATTGGCGGGAATGATTCTATGGACACTGTGGACAAGCTTTCCACTTATGCAGAAAAAATCCAAAGCAATGTCCGCATTATCGGCATCCCCAAAACCATTGACAATGATTTGTGCGCCACTGACCATACCCCTGGATTTGGCTCTGCCGCAAAATATGTAGCCACTTCCCTATTGGAAATTTACCACGACACTGTAATCTACCATTTAAAAAGCGTCACCATAGTAGAAATTATGGGCCGGGACGCCGGATGGCTCACTGCCGCCTCTGCCCTTGCCCGGAATAGTTACTCTGTCGCCCCACATTTAATCTACCTCCCAGAAACAGCCTTTGACGCGGAGGCCTTCTTAGCGGACGTTAAAAGCCTGTTAGAAAAGCACAACAATATTATTGTAGCCGTCTCGGAAGGGATCCGTGACAAAGACGGGAATTACATCAGCGCTTCCACTGGGTCAAAGGATAATTTTGGCCACAGCCAGTTAAGCGGCGCTGGCAAAACGCTGGAATGCCTTGTGCAGGAACGGCTGGATGTCAAAGTCCGCGCAATTGAGCTGAACATCCTCCAGCGCTGCGGCTCCCATATTGCCTCCCGCACGGATTTAGAGGAATCCTTCTGCCAGGGGCAGCACGGCGTATCCCTTGCCGCAAAAGGTGAAACAGGGCTTATGGTGACAATCCAGCGCGTCCAGGAGGAACCCTATCAGGTTTCTTACGGCGCTTCCCCAGTGCGTGAAATCGCAAATCAAGTGAAATCTGTCCCCCCTGAATTTATCCATCCTAAGGGGAATGACGTATCCCCCGCGATGCTTTCTTATTTAAAGCCCCTTATCCAAGGGGAGCCAGCCCTCACTTTTTCCCAGGGAATCCCCTGTTACCTGCCAGTGCCGCATTTATCTTAAGCGGCATGGCTATCCCAACGCCACATCTAGCACCATCATAATCAGGAAGCCAGACATAACGCCTATTGTGCCAACATTGGTGGTTTCGTCTGGCTGCGCCTGTGGGATCAATTCATCCGCCACCACATAAATCATTGCCCCCGCTGCAAAAGAGAGGAGCCATGGCATTAGGGGGACTGCCGTTGCGGCTGTAAAAAACACGAGAATCCCCGCCACTGGCTCTACCGCGCCAGAAAGGCAGCCTGCCAAAAACGCCCTTGCAGGGCTTTTTCCCGACTGGCGCACTGGAAGGGAAATCGCCGCCCCTTCTGGGAAATTCTGTATCCCTATCCCTACCGCCAGCCCTATGGCGGACGCCAGGTATACCGGATCCTCCGGATTTTGCCCTGCAAGGGCAAACGCCACGCCCACTGCCATCCCTTCTGGGATATTATGCACTGTCACAGCCAGCATCAGAAGCTTCGTCCCTGCTTCTTTCCCATTATAACCGGCGTGGAACCATGGCAGCAGTTTATCCACCAGATAAAGGAACCCCCCGCCCAGCGCAAACCCTATTGCTGGCGGGACCCATGGCGCCATGCCAATTTCCTGGCTTTGCTCTATGGAAGGCACCAGTAAGGACCAAACTGCCGCCGCCATCATAACGCCAGAGGCAAACCCCAAAAACCCACGGTTGATCCTGTCGCCGATAGCCCCCCGAAAGAAAAATACCACTGCCGCCCCCAGGGAGGTCATAAAAAATATAAATCCTGTACCACCAAGTACCTGAAAAAATATATGGGCCATAAAAAAACTCCAAGACTGCATTCCATATTACTCTATGCAGACCTGGAATTTTTGTTTATCCGAATAAATGCCATACTCCCCAAAAAAATCCCTTATTTTCCAGCCACCACTTCAAAATACCGCCCAATTTCCCGCCATGCCGCTTTTGACTCCGGCATCATCATCATGCCCATTTGGAACACATGGAACATCCCTTCATAAATGGTGAGCCGCACTTTTGCCCCATGTTTTTTGGCTTTGTACGCCACCCCCACAGAATCACTCAGCAGCATCTCTACGGAGCCTGCCTGGATTAACATGGGCGGGAAGCCCCAATAATCCCCAAACATCGGAGAAATATACGGGTTTTTGGGATTCTGCCACCCAATATAATCCCGGTTGTATATTAAGCTGTCCCTGGTATTGCCAAATAATGGGTCACGCTCATAATTGTCCTCGTAAGATGGGCCGCTGGACGTTAAGTCTGCCCAGGGGGACATAAGGACCAACCCGCCTGGAAGCCTTTTGTTGTGGTCCTTGAGGTACATGCAAAGCGCCAATGCCAGCCCGCCTCCTGCGGAATCCCCCACTACAATAATCTGCCTGCTTTGCCAGCCCGCCTCCTTCAGCCACCCAAAAGCTTCCACCGCGTCCTCTAATGCCGCGGGATAAGGGTCTTCCGGCGCCACCCGGTAATCAATGGTCAATACCCCCATGCCTTTGCTGACTTCACAGTACAGCCCTGCAAAGGAACGGTAGGCGTTTCGCATTGCCCCAATGTACCCGCCCCCATGAAGCTGCAAAACCACATAATCCTGTCTGGGGGATTTTTTGCGTGTTAAATACTCCATCTGAAACCTGGGCATCCTAACCTCTTCCATGCAAAAGCAGTCTGGGCAGTGCCATTTGGGTTCCACCAGCTTCTTACGAAGCTCCCCTGTCTTTATCTTCCTTCCAATCAGATTGTCATTTGTCACATGGGCAATCATATCCCGGACTACCCTTCCCCTAACGCTGACTTCTCCCATACCATATCCTTTCTTCCTTTGCCTGTACCAGCCCTACACATGGAACCTTCGTTTTAGTTCTGCCTTCGCCTTGCGGTCGCCAAATATTAGCGTGCCAAGGAGCAGGCACAAAGAAACCGCCAGGGACGCCAGCGACAACAGCGGCTTGGTGATAATCCCAAATCGCCATAACGCCACGCAGGACGCCGAAGCAAACGCGGTAAATATCTGCATTAAAATATAACTCTGCCAATTGGAGGCATTTATAACCATCAAGGTTGCAATCGTCCCATTAAGCAAAAGGATTGCCCCTGGCAGCACATAATTGACTGACCATCCCCGATAGCCTGCAATATTATCGGCTGCAATCACCAAAAGCACAGCGCCAATGACCTGCACCAGAAGGACCGCTTGGTAGCCTTTATTTTTTTGCAGGGAATATTTCAAGGTAACATAAAAATATAAAATACAAATCCCAGTAATCGCCGACCACCATATGCCATGGAAATACAGATAATTGATGGTGACCAACGCCGCTTCCGAAACAATGGCAAGGAAACTATACAGCCGCACAATAAAACTTAGCTTACGGACAGCCGCCTTCACGTCAGGGTACCCGGTGCCTCCCTCCCCTTCCCCAGACACTTCCAAAACACTGTTGCATAACGGGCAGACAGCCGTGGCGTCCAATATCTCCACTTTGCAGTTCCTACATTTTCTCATTCGCCATATACTCCATTCGTTTCTATTTTCACAGGTATCCCATCTTCCGAAAGCTGCCGGAAAAACTTCCGCTGCACAGATACGTCCGTCAGGCTGCTGCTGATGGTAAATACCAGCGTATCACGGTAAGAGCAAATAGTCCCTTTGATGTCCTGCCCTTCCGACATGGACAAAAAGGCCAAAAAACCGCCTATATAATCCTGGTACTCTTCCCTCACCTGGATATTCCCGATATTAGTGACCGTAGTGGTATTTGCAAGGGCGCTGATGTGGTACACATACCGTATGGCAATATTTTTAATAAAAAGAGGCACCGCGCGTAAAATAAAATTCTTCTCATTTGACACATTGTAAGCAAAAAGGTTTTCCAAATGCTCCCTATTAATCTGGCTGCGCAGGCTTTTTGCCACTATCTGCACCACTTCCTCAAAACTGTACCTTTCCTTTGTGGGATGGAATACGGCAGAGACAATCACAAAAAAATTCTTCATCGTGATGGAGTCGAAATAAGGCCGAAGGTTCACCGGCACGCAAGAGCTGATGGGGCGTTTGCTTGGCATCCCATGGAGGCATTCCTGGTATATGCTCCACAGAAACGACGCTACCAGGTATTCGTTGATGGAAACCCCATACCTGTTGCATGCTTTCTTCAATGCCTTGACGGGCATAAAGCCATGCATCACCCCAAGCACCTGGGGCTTTAACTTCTCCCCTTTCACCAAATAGGCCCTCTCTGTCTTGTAGCCCTTCTTATGGCTTTTTTTGTAATTTTTTAAATAGCTGTCCTCCCGGTTCAGGGAGGTGTCGCTGCATAACCCATCGCCCATCTTTTCCTGAAGCTCGGGGTGGGCAAGGCGAAGGTACTGGTAGGTCAGCTCCTTTAAAAACGTAACCCCTCCCATGCCGTCTGTCAACACATGGAAAACTTCCAAATTAATCCTGTTTTTGTAATAGTTCACCCGAAACAGATAATTCCGGTTGCGGTTTGGGGAAATAAACCGGCAGGGATAACGGTATTCCTCCTTCACCTCCGGCGCTGGTTTCTGATTTGTCTCAAAATAATACCAGAACACCCCATAACGGATACGTACCTTAAACACATCAAACCATGGCAGCACCCGCTCCAATGCTTCCTGCAAAAGCTCCTGCTTCACCTGTTCCTTTAAGGTAACAGAAATCCGGTACACATTGGTCATGCCCTCCCCTGCAATCACAGGGAACAGGTGGGCGGTATTGTCTAACTTATCCCATTTAATCTCTTTTTCCCGCTGTGCCATTTCTTCCTAAACTCCTGCTCTGCTGCCCTAAGACAGCCATTTGGTTAATACTTTGACAAAATGATTGATGTCAATGGGCTTCGCCACATGGTCATTCATTCCTGTATGTATCGCTTTTTGCACATCCTCAGAAAAGGCATTTGCCGTCATAGCCACAATAGGTATGGCTCCTGCATCCGCCCTGCTGCTGCCGCGGATTTCCTTTGCCGCGGTATATCCATCCATCACCGGCATCTGGATATCCATAAAAATAATATCAAAATACCCTGGCTCCTGGCTCTGGTATGCCTCCACTGCTTCTTGCCCATTAGAGGCAATGGCAACCTCTAGCCCAAACATCTGCAAAATCTCCATTGCAATCTCAATATTCAGCTCATTATCCTCTACCAGCAATGCCCGTTTCCCAGGGAATGACACAGCTTCCTGCTTCTCCTCCTGCGCCTCTAACTGCTTCTGCGCCCCGTCCCCCTGCAGGGACAAAAACAGGGTAATAGTAAATTTAGAGCCTTTATTTAACTCGCTCTCTACCTGGATATCCCCCTGCATCAACTGTACCAGGTTATGGGCAATTGGCATCCCAAGCCCCGTCCCCTCCATGCTTTCCACCCGTGGGTCCCCAGAACGTTCAAAAGGCTCAAAGAGTTTTTTCTGGAATTCCTCTGACATCCCAAACCCATTGTCCTCTATAATAAAACGGTAATACCCATAATTGCGGTGCAAAGATGGCAGCTCTTCCACCCGAAAGGACACCTTGCCGCCTTTCTGGGTATATTTCACAGCATTTCCCAGGATATTGTTAAATATTTTCTGAAGGCTCAGATTGTCCCCCAAAACCATACGGTGCTGTATCCCCATAAGCTCTAATGTCAACTCTTGATTTTTATCTTCCGCCCTGGGCTGTAAAATAGCGGTCACTTCCTCCACCAGTTCCACCAGGTCGAACCCTTCCTCTGCCAGGTCCATTTTCCCGCTTTCAATCCGGCTCATATCCAGCACTTCATTCACTAAGCTGGTCAAATGGTTGCTGGCAATGGTTATTTTATTCAGGCAATCGGCAACCCGCTCTGTATTCCCCAGATTTGCCTCCGCAATCGCCGTCATCCCCACAATTGCGTTCATTGGGGTGCGGATGTCATGGCTCATTTTGCTTAAGAAATCACTTTTGGCGCGGTTTGCCTGCTCTGCAGACTCAAAGGCGCGCTCCAACTCTTCTTTTTTCTTCACTTCCCCCCGAACTTGGTTCTCAATATCCCGTATGCAGACAAACAGCTTGGTACGCTCCTCATTAAAATAGCGTATATTGCACTGCTTATGGCGTTTCCCAAACTCTTCTGTGCTCCTGAAATAATACTGGATAAGCCCGTCGGCCTGGCTTAATTGTTCCAGAATGGATTCCAGTGTGACTTTTGACCTATATTTTTCCTTATCCTCCTCACACATAAACCAGTCGGTCAAACGGGATTTAATTTCCTCAAAGCTTCCATGGGTTAAGGGCCGTTTGGAACTAATATGCTTCGCCACTTTTACATTTGTCTCCCCGTTCCTTATATCCACAATCCCAATCCCGTCATACTCTGCATCAACGGTGAATTTATAAATAGAGTGGTAGCGCTCATTCTCTTGCTCCATCTCCCGCTGCTTGGTCAGGTCCTCAATAATCCCTACCGCAAACACAGTATTCCCCCATTCGTCAAAATTCACGCTCGAAATACTGCATTTGCACCAAAATTCCCCTTGTTTGGAACTGTAATAAAAGAAATCATTTTTGCCGCCTGTCTGGATATACTCATGGACCCTGCAGAACAAACCATAATAATCTTCATCCACCAAATCTTTGGCAAACTCTTGCTTAACATCCCAATATTCCTCTTTGCAGCCATAGTAATTGGCTGTTTTTTGGGGCAGGACCACCCTGTCTTCCTTGGGGTAATAAAAATATTCCAGTATATTTGTGTTGTTCAAAGACATCCGAAGGATTTCCATATTCCCTTTGTATCGGTTCTTCAAATATTCCTGGTATTCTTTTTCCTGTTTTTTCTGCTCGTCTATATCCTGGATTGCCACCAATACTTTCCGGTTCTGGGAAAATTTAGGCATAAAATAGCAGGTAATGCTCACCCAATGGTATTCTCCTTGGACATTCCTCCGATACTCCCGGATAAATTTCCTCCTGCCCTGTTCCATTTGGGACTTTAAATTCCCCAGAGTAATTTCCCTGCGCATCTCTTCCTGGTCCTCCGGGTGGTAAAACCGCACCATGTCCTTCAACCCATCCTCCCCCATGGTGTTCTCTGCAAAAAACGCTTCCGCCTCTTTAGAAAAATGTATGGGATAGACTTCATTTTTATCCACTTCCACAATCATGACAGAAAGGTACAGGTCTTTTAGGGACAAAAGCATCGTCTCATGGAAGCCGCGCAGCTTCTCCGTTTCTTTCTGCAGGGAGACGATGTCTGAAATATCCTGGTGGTAGCCACGGAACCGAACCCCTTGTGTATAGCTCTGGTCGCATGTCCCGCCGCACCGCACATATATTTTCCCCAATGTTGGGTGGAACCATGCATAGCTGATTTCCCCATGCTGCCCAGACGCCATTGTCCGCACCGCCTCTTCCACAAGCCCCAGGGAAGATTTCTCTATCCTGCTGTGCCAATGCTGGTAACATTCTTCTGGCGTAGGGACCTCCTTAAGCCCCAGCAATTCCATCATGGCGCGGTCCGCATACATACGTTCCGGCTTGCCCTCTTCTATTTCAATATGCCACAACCCAATTTTGGCATCAAACAGGATTGAGCCCATCTTAATATTTTCATCAAACATTCCATTTTCCATTTTTTCTTCCTCATGCCATCTCTATTGTATGCCCTTCTACCCGAAGTTTCGTTATATGGGCTGGGTTCCCATAATCTTTTCCATAGCCGTCGTCCTGATACAGTTCATATTCTGCCGCGCCGCTGGCAAAATGCAGCAGCTTTATTTCCTTGCCCTGCACTTCCTCCATATATTGCCCTGGTTCTGTGTAAGGCACGATTTTCTCTGGCCGGATAAAAAACACCACTTCCTCTAATGGGACTTCAATATAATAATGCCCTTGCCCAAGCGCTTCTTCCTCTATCTGCCCCATGCCTTTAAGCCGAACCAATTTCATCGGTTCCGGCAGGTACACATACCTTCCCTTTGCATTCTGGACATAAACTGGCGCAATCATAATGCTTTCCCCAAACAGGAGCTGGTCTTCCACCTCCCTGGCGTGTTTGTCATCTGGATAAACAAATGCAAGCGGGCAAAACAGCATTTTACCCCTTAAAGCCGCCTTCATATATTCGCTGTAAATATACGGCATCAATCCATAGCGTATGCCAATCAGCTTCCCAAAAGCCTCCGTCCTTGTAAATTGGTAGCATTCCTGTTCCCTAGTTCCAAGCGCGGCATGGTTGCGCATTAACGGCGTAAAGACGCCCAACGCCAGCCAGCGCAGCAGCAAGTCCTCCGTCGCGTCCGCGCCAAACCCGCCAAGGTCCGCCCCAGTGTACAAAAACCCACACATATTTAAGGATGGGAGCATTTTCAAATTTAGCAAAAGGTGGGACCACCAGGACTGGTTATCCCCCATCCAAATCCCTCCATAACGGTGCATCCCAATATAAGAAGACCGGGAAAAAATCAGGATACGTTTTTCTGGCTCCAATTCCTCAAACGCTTCCCCTGCCGCCCTTGTCATGCCATATCCATATAAATTATGCACCTTATCGTGGCGTACCTGCACCCCATCCATATTATGGTAGAAGCTTTTATAGTCTTCTGGGTTATTGGCAAGCCCATTCACCAAGTCCTTAAATGCAAATATTTCCCACATGTCCATATTGTCATTTTTCACGGACTTTAACTCTTTCATCACCTTCCCTAAGTTCTTCTCAGAGTAAAAAATTGCCGGCTCATTCATATCGTTCCAGAACCCTTCAATCCCCTGGTCCAAAAGGAACTTATACTTCCTGCCAAACCAGCCTCTTGCCTGGGTATTCAGCACATCCGGGAAATGGACTTTTCCAGGCCATACCGCGCCTGTAAATTCTTTCCCAGCTTCATCCTTGCAGAAATACCCGTTCTCTACCCCTTCCTCGTACACGCCATACCCTTCTTCTATTTTCACGCCCGCATCAATAATCGGCACCAAATGGATATGCTGCCTCTTCATCTCTTCCACAAATTCCGGGAAGTTTGGGAACCGCCCTTCGTCTATGGTAAAATCTTTAAACCGCTCCATATAGTCGATATCCATATACACACTGTCCAAGGGGATATTGTTTTCCCGGTACCCCTTCACCACTGTCCGGATATCTTCCTCACATTTATAGCCCCAACGGCTCTGCCCATACCCAAACGCCCATTTTGGCGGGATATAGCTTCTGCCAATTAATTGGCGGAAAGATTCCACAATCCCTAAAACGCCCTCCCCTTCCAAAATATACAGGTCCATATTCCAGTCCTTTGGCGTAATGCGGATTTCATCCATATCCTCATATCCAATATCAAGCGTAAGCTTCCCTGGATAATCCAAGAACACGCCAAAAACCTTTGCCCCTGCCACCACTAAAAAATTGTGGGCGCCATACAAAGAGCGCTTGCCCTCCGTATGGTGCGGGTCGTCTGAACAATTGCTCTCATACACCCAGCCACGTTTGTCAATTCCCCTGACATTCTCCCCTAAACCGTATACTTTATCCTCCGGCCCCATCTGGTAAGATAAATAATCCTTCTGCACCATCGTCTCCTGGGAATCCCCATCTGATTTCAGCTCAATGCCCTGCACTCTTGTAAAATAAGGGAAAGCCCCTTGTTCCACAGGAATTTCCTGTACCACTGCTTCTGTATTAATTGGGTTGCCAATCGTAAACCTGCGTATTCTGCCCATACCTTATACTCCTTTTTCCTAATTGATTAATATAGAATATCCCTGAAAATATATATTTTATTTTATCACGTTTTTGATAAGGTTGAAACAACAAAAAGGCACATGGATTATGATTTTTCATTTCCCACACACCTTTTGCATTCACTGCAGCGGCCCCCTAAATCTGGGTCACCACAAAGATATCATAGATTGCCCGGATCGCCTCCTCAAAGTCGCTGTTCTGCACGCCTATAATAATATTCAGCTCACTAGAACCTTGGTCAATCATTTTCACGTTCACGTTCACATGGGCAAGGGCGGAAAAAATCCTCCCGGCTGTCCCCCTGGTGGACTTCATGCCGCGCCCCACCACTGCTATCAGAGCCAGGTTCCCTTCCAGGTCTATGCTGTCTGGCTGGGCATGGCGGTGGATGGCGGACAGCACTTGCTGCTCCTTCCCCTCAAACTCTTCCTGATGCACAAAAACTGTCATGGTATCTATTCCCGAAGGCACATGCTCAAAGGAAATCCCATGCTCCTCAAATGCTGCAAGCACTTTCCTTCCAAACCCAACCTCCGCATTCATCATATCTTTGTCAATATTGACGGCAACAAAGCCTTTCTTGCCTGCAATCCCAGTAATCGTATAATCTGGCTGGCGGCAGGTGCTTTCTACAATCAAGGTCCCTTCATCCTCCGGCGCGTTGGTATTGCGGATATTGATTGGGATGCCTTCCTTGCGTACTGGGAACACGGCGTCCTCATGCAGGACCGTAGCCCCCATATAAGACAATTCCCGAAGCTCACGGTAAGTGATTACCTTAATCACTTCCGGCTTCTTGATAATCCTAGGGTCTGCAATTAAAAACCCAGATACATCCGTCCAGTTCTCATAAATGTCCGCCCGCACTGCTTTTGCCACAATGGAGCCGGTAATATCAGAGCCGCCCCTGGAAAAGGTCTTAACCGTCCCATCTTCTTTCGCCCCATAAAAACCAGGGATTACCGCGTATTCGCAGCTTCTTAGCCTGTCCCCCAGCAATTGGTTTGTCTTATCTGCGTCAAACTCCCCATCTTCCTTAAATACAATCACTTCTGCAGCGTCCACAAATTCAAAGCCCAGGTAGTTGGCCATAATCATCCCATTGAGGTATTCCCCCCGGGAAGCCGCATAGTCCGCCCCCGCTTTTTTGCGGAAATTCTCTGCAATCATTTCAAATTCTTTATTCAAGGAAAAATTCAGGTTCAGCCCATTGATAATCGCGTCATACCTTTCCTGGATCTTCCTTAACAACGACGCGAAATTTTCTTCTGCCTCAGCCATACCATAGCACTGGTACAGCATGTCCGTCACTTTGGTATCCTTGGCGTTGCGCTTCCCTGGCGCGCTCGGCACCACATACCTGCGGCTTTTATCTTCCCGGATAATTTTCCCAACCTTTGAAAACTGCCCAGCGTTCGCCAGGGAGCTTCCGCCGAACTTCACTACTTTTATCATTTCTCCACTCCTTTGGATTCTTTTTATCGTAAAATTCCTTTGCACATTCTACCATAAAAATAATGGCATGGGAACTGATTTTTTCAAATTTTCCCTGAATTTGCATTTTCCCAGCTATTTTTAGCTTCCCCATTTTTTTATAATAGCCTATATTATTATGCAAAAGGCCTTGCTGCCTTTGGCAGCATAGGCGTCTTGCATAAAAAGTGTCTGGAAAGCTAGCTTTTCATAGCACTTTTATGTGCAAAGCGCTTCCATCACAAGTGATGGAAACCTTTTGGCACTATGAATTGCAAAATGGGGAAACCCAAACCAGCTACCACTTGCATTTTCCTGTAACCTGTATTATAATGTTGGCGTATTTGCAATTATATAATTGGTTTTGCAGTATTTTTTTTGAGGAAAAATAGATGAAAATAGCAATCTGTGATGACAGCATACGGGACATGGCAGCAATTGAAATTCTGCTGGGCAAATATAAGGGGCAATGCCCCCAGGCAGATTTTGAAGTGGAAAAATTTACAGACCCTACCCTGCTATTAAACCAAATTCAGGGGAAAAATATTGCCGATATCTATATATTGGACATTATTATGTCTGGAACCAGCGGAATTGATATTGGCAACCAGTTAAAATCCTTAGGCAGCAGCGCCGCCATTATCTACACCACCTCTTCGGACGATTTTGCATTGGACGCCTACGGCGTGCATGCAATAAGGTACCTGTTAAAGCCAGTGCAGGAAGACAAGTTATTTGAAGCCCTGGACTATGCCCGTTCCTTCCAGGAGGCAAAAAAAGGGCCTATGTATCTCGTCAAGACAAAAAGCGGGCTAACCTCCATCCCATATTCCAAAATAGAATATATTGAAAACTCTTCCCGGATGCTGAACATCCATTTGACCAACAAAGAAGTGGTGACCAGCATATTTATCCGGAAATCTTTTGATGAGGAAATTAGTGATTTATGCAAGGAAAGCAATTTCCTCCAAGTACATAAATCATTCCTCATTAATTTAAACTATGTAAAAAAGCTGGATGGAAGCAGCTTCACCATGGACAATGGCGATGAAATCCCCATCAGCAAAAAGAACACTGCAAATGCAAAGAGGCAGTACCTCTTGTTTATTTCAGAACAATACAAGTAAGGAAAAGAAATGGACTATTTTGACAATATATCTTATTCAATCAGCCACTTATTTTTAATGTTGTTTATCTATCTATTCATCACGCACCGCTACTCCAAGGCAATGACCAGGCTCATATGCGTCTCTTCTGGCCTGCTGCTTAACGCCACTGACGTCCTGAAATTAAATATTTTCCCTGATAGCGGCTTGTGTTATTTTTTCATTACCATAATCCAAATCCTTATCACCCAGTCCACGGGGATATTGATCTCCCGCAAAAGGAACAGCAAAGTTTTGTTTATGGGGCTGAGCGCTTCCAACTATACGCTAATTGGGAGCGTTGCCGCATGTATCCTAATGATTAAAACTGGGAACCCTGCACTTGCCCTGGCGACGAACTTCCTAGTGCATGCCGCCCTCTTGTATATGTTATATAAGGGCCTTCGGGACACCTGGCTCAAACAATATGAAAATGAATACACAAAAGGTTGGTGGGAGCTTTGTTTAATCCCCGTCTTTTTTTATTGCAGTTTTTGCTTTATGGCCTTCTTCCCCTATAGCATTTATGACAACCCTCAAAACATTTTAGGCGTTGTTTGCATGCTGTTCACTATGTGCGTATCTTATGTCGTTGCACTGAGGTATTTAGAAAGCGACTCTACACGCAAAGGCATTTACCTGAAAAATGTGCTTTTTGAGTCCTATATCAAAGGGCTAGAAAACCAGTATTACTTGGTGGAGCAGTCGGAAAAGAAGCTGAAAATCCTCCGGCATGACATGCGGCATTATACCAGTATGGTGCATTTGCTCCTAAAGCAGGGGGAATATGAAGAAATTGACAGAATCATATCCCATATCAATGATGTGATAGACGAAAACAAAGTGGTGAAGTACTGCCATAACCTTATTATCAACACCATACTTACAGAAATGATAGAACGTGCCATTTCTTTTGGAATTGATGTGCAGCCAGACCTGCATATCTCAGAAAAAATACCTGTCAACAACTATGAGCTGACCGCCGTAATCGCAAACCTGTTTGAAAACGCCATTTTCTGCGTAAAAGATTTTGAACGGCCACACCGCTACATAAAAGCTAAAATCCATTGCACAGCAGAGCATTTATTAATCCAAATGGAAAACAAATATCAGGAGGAGATAACATTCGACCCGGCCACCGGGCTTCCCAAAAGCCTGAAAGGAGGGAACCATGGGCTGGGGATGCAAAGCGTACATGCATTTTCTGACAAAATAAACGGCTCCATTGACTGTTTTTGTAAAGACGGCATGTTCTGCATTATGTTATTTGCAAAATTCTGACATCCTGCTACAAATCATCTTTTTTTTGTGCAAAAACAGCTTTAAACCAACAGTAAAAAAAAGGTATAATAAATAAAGTAAATTATTTACGGAGGATGCCTTATGCAAAAAACTTTTATCCGACATACCTTTGCAATCATCACAACTGCTATTTTACTGATTTTCTTTATTAATTTCCTATCCACCTTACGTTCTCTGGAAAACCAACAGTTCAATTCTTTCCATGCCAAATCAGAGCAAATTATCCATACGCTGGAATTGAACCAGGAAGAGCTTGCCCTCCTTAAGGAAAACTTGGACGAGGACTACCTGACCAGGGCGAAGGCGGCGGGATACATATTTGACAGACAGGAAGAAATTTCTTTGGATGTAGAGGAAATGCAGTACCTGGCTAACCTGCTGAATGTGGATGAACTCCATGTAATTGGCAAGGACGGGAAGATTGCCTTTGGCTCTGTTTCACAATATGTCGGCTACCGGATGGCTGACCACCCGCAAACCCGCGCCTTCCTTGCCCTTTTAGAAAGTGACAATGAAAACGCCTACTTAATCCAGGAGCCGCAGCCCAATGCGGCGGAAGGCAAAGTGATGCAATATGTAGGCGTTGCCAGGAAAGGGCAAAAAGGCGTGGTCCAGGTAGGGTTTAAGCCTACAAGGCAGATGGAAGCCCAATCAAGGAATACATATGAATATATTTTCTCTCAATTCCCCACAGACACAGGTGAAGAGCTATATGCCGTAAACAAGTCAACCGGCGCCATCTTAGGGCATTCCGATGGCATGGAACAAGATTTTACAGAGGAATACTATCAGGTAGCGCAGCTTTCTAGCTGCCTAAGCGGCGCATGGAAAAAAGACAAGGTTGGCCACAGCATGTATGTGGCGGCACGTGAATACAATGGCATGTTTATTTGTGCTGCCCTTCCCCGGAACATTTTATTCCAAAAGCTTTTCATGCAGGTGTTCAGCACCCTACTGTACCTATTAATTATTGAGGCAGTGGTTATCCTGTTTTTGAACCATCTTGTCAAACACCAGGTAATTGACGGCATCCACCGCATTATGGAGAACCTCTCTTCTATTACAAATGGGAATTTGGACACTCTGGTGACCGTTAGCGGAAACCGGGAATTCGAGGCGTTAAGCCATGGGATCAACCGAATGGTAAAGAGCATCACAAATAGCTCCGACCGTATCTCCGCAATTATTGAAATTAGCGGCATCCCCCTTGCCGCTTTTGAATATGCGCCTGACATGACCCATGTATTTGCCACTTCCGGGCTGAAAGGGCTGCTGAACCTGCCCGAGCAAATGGCACAGCGGTTTTACGCAAATCCTGTGCTGTTCGACCGTTATATCCATGAAAAAATGGAGCATCCGCTAGAGGGGGAACATGATATTTTCCAGATTAATGATTCCCGTTATGTAAAGATCCATATGTCAGAGTCCCCGGAAAAGCACCTAGGGATTGTCACAGACGTCAGCAAAGATATCTTAGAAAAAAAGAAGATGCAATATGAGAACACCCATGACTCACTGACAAAATTATACAAATATCCCCACTTCAAGCATTTGGCATCTGAACTTATCCAAAACATGCAGCCAGGCACAGTTTGCGCTGCCGTAATGCTGGACCTTGATTCCTTTAAGTCAATCAACGATACCTTTGGGCATGATGCAGGGGATGTTTACCTAAAAAGTTTTTCTGCCGTCTTAAATTCCATGCCATCTAGCCATTTCCTGACCGCAAGGCGTTCTGGGGATGAATTCTCCATGATGGTATTTGGATGTAAAGACAAAACTGGCATTGCAAAATGCCTGGATACATTCTACCAGAAGTTGGGCGAGTCCCCAGTCGCGCTATCCCCCGCCGATACAAAAATTATCAGCGCATCCAGCGGCTTTGCCTGGACGGCAGACCCTAACACCAAGTTAGAGGAACTGTTAAGCCATGCAGATGAAGCCCTCTATGAAGTAAAACGGAATACCAAAGGATGCTATGGGGAATATTAGGGAACAAAGTGTGCAAGCCCACTGGCGCTTCCCTATCCCCTCACGCATGAGAGGCTTGGCGTCTACACTCCGTTTCGGTCCGTTCTGAACAAGCGCCACTGGCGCTTAGAACCTTTGCTGCGCCGAGTGCGGTCACGCAGTGACGTCTTCTATTCGCACGAGTGCGCATCCATATTGTTCTTTTATAGGGAATCCGAAGGAATTTCCTATAAAAGAATAAAACAGCCCTCCGGGAAACCGGGGGGCTGTCCTTTTAGAACTTAGTTCTCACCATATAATGTGATTAACTTGTTCAGATATTCATAACGCTCTTTTGCATGTTTCTCAGATACAGCGAATAACTCTTCCGCCCTTTCTGGGTTGAACCTAGCAAGCGCATTGTAACGTACTTCGCCGTTCAGGAACGCCTTGTAGTCCCCAGTAGGCGCCTTGCTGTCTAAGGAGAATGCTGCTTTGCCTTCTTCCTTCAATGCAGGATTGAAACGGAAGTTATGCCAGTAACCAGCTTCCACAGCGTTCTTCTCTTCTGTCTGGGCTTTGCTCATGCCAACCTTAATGCCATGGTTGATACATGGAGCGTAAGCAATAATCAAGGATGGCCCTGGATATGCTTCTGCTTCTGCAAGCGCTTTGATACACTGGTTGTAGTCAGCGCCCATTGCAATCTGTGCAACATATACGTAGCCGTAGCTCATTGCGATAGAAGCAAGGTCTTTCTTCTTCACTTCTTTCCCGCCTGCTGCGAACTGTGCAATTGCGCCAGTCGGGGTAGCTTTGGAGGACTGCCCGCCTGTATTGGAATAAACTTCTGTATCGAATACCATTACATTAATATCCTGGCCGCTTGCCAATACATGGTCAACGCCGCCGAAGCCAATGTCGTATGCCCATCCGTCACCACCAAAGATCCACTGGGATTTCTTAGCCAGGAAATCTTTCTCAGCAAGGATTTCTTTGGAAGCGTCACATCCGCATGCTTCTAATGCAGCAACTAATTTATCTGTAGCTGTTCCGTTCACAGCGCCAATTCCATAGGTGTCAAGCCATTCTTTCCCTGCCGCTGCAACATCTGCATTCTTGCCTTCTGCTACCAATGCCTCTACTTTGGATTTTAATTTTTCCCTGATTGCTTTCTGAGCCAGCAACATACCGTAGCCAAACTCAGCCGCATCTTCAAATAAGGAATTGGACCATGCCGGGCCATGCCCTTTTTCATTTACAGTATAAGGTGTGGATGGTGAAGAGTTACCCCAAATGGAGGAACATCCTGTTGCATTTGCAATGTACATCCTGTCACCGAACAACTGTGTGATTAATTTTGCATATGGCGTCTCGCCACATCCGCCGCATGCGCCTGAGAACTCAAGCAATGGCTGTTTGAACTGAGATCCCTTTACGGTAGTCTCTTTGAACTTCTCAACAACGTCTACTTTCTTCTCTGTGGTCAAGCCATAATCAAAGAATGCCTGTTCCCCAACGTTAGCTTCGCAGTTCTGCATTGTAAGGGCTTTCTCACCCTTCTTGCCTGGGCAGACATTTGCACAGGAGCCGCATCCAGTACAGTCAAGCGCAGAAATTGTCATGCTGAACTTGTACTCTGGCATCCCTGTCATAGGAAGCGTCTGCATCCCTTCTGGTGCATTGGAAGCCTCTGCCTCTGTCAATGCCACTGGACGGATTACTGCATGTGGGCATACATAGGAACAGATATTACACTGGATACAATTCTCTGGGTTCCATACTGGAACGTCAACTGCAATGCCTCGTTTCTCAAATGCAGCAGAACCAGAAGGAGTCTGCCCATTTTCATATTTCTTAACAACGGATACTGGGATCTTATTCCCTTCCTGGCCGTTTACTGGAATCTGGATGTCATTCACAAAGTCAACCACATCTTTCCTATCCCCAGTTGCAACTTTTGCAAAGCTTTCATCCTGTGCGTCTTTCCAGCCTGCAGGAACGTCAATCTTAACTACCCCGGTAGCCCCAGCGTCAATTGCATCATAGTTCATCTGTACAATCTTGTCGCCCTTCTTGCCATAGGTTGCTTTTGCAGCGGCTTTCATCAGCTCAATTGCCCTCTCTTCTGGGATAATAGCCGCCAACTTGAAGAATGCAGACTGAAGCACTGTGTTGATACGTCCGCCAAGCCCGATTTCTTTCCCGATCTTAATACCGTCAATGGTATAGAACTGGATATCGTTCTCTGCAATATACCTCTTAACTTGTCCAGGCAGATGGTTCTCCAATTCCTCTGGGCTCCAGGAGCAGTTCAAAAGGAATGTGCCGCCTGGCACTAATTCTTGAACCATATTGTACTTGCGTACATAGGAAGGGTTGTGGCATGCCACAAAATTCGCCTGTTTTATTAAATAAGTGGATTTGATTGCTTTCTTACCGAAACGAAGGTGGGACATGGTAACGCCGCCGGATTTCTTGGAGTCATAGTCAAAATATGCCTGTGCGAACATATCGGTATTATCACCAATAATCTTGATGGAGTTCTTGTTTGCCCCAACAGTCCCGTCTGCGCCAAGCCCCCAGAACTTGCAGTTGATGGTCCCTTCCGGTGTAGTTACCGGGTCTTCTTTTACTTCAAGGGAAAGGTTGGTCACGTCATCATAAATACCAATGGTGAACCTTTCTTTGTCTGTGTTGTTATATACTGCGATAATCTGCCCTGGTGTGGTGTCTTTGGAGCCTAACCCATAACGCCCGCTTGTAATCTTAACGGAGTCGAATTTGGACCCTTTCAATGCTGCCACAACATCCAGGTACAATGGCTCGCCAAGTGAGCCAGGCTCTTTCGTCCTGTCTAATACAGCGATAACCTTTACCGTGTCAGGAATTGCTGCAATCAGCGCATCCTTGCTGAACGGACGGTACAAGCGGACTTTCACAACGCCTACTTTCTCGCCCTTTGCCATTAAATAGTCAATAGTTTCGTCAATGGTGTCGCATACGGAACCCATAGCGATAATAATCTTCTCAGCATCAGCAGCCCCATAATAATTGAACAGCTTGTAATCTGTCCCGATCTTCTCATTAACCTTGTCCATATATTTCTGCACGATTGCAGGCATAGCATCGTAAGTTTGGTTACAGGACTCTCTGGTCTGGAAGAAAATATCTGGGTTCTGTGCAGAACCATCCTGACGTGGATGGTTTGGATTCAGGGCATTCTTGCGGAATGTGTCAATCGCGCCCAAATCTACCATATCTTTCAAATCTTCGTAATCCCATGTCTCAATTTTCTGAATCTCGTGGGAGGTCCTGAATCCATCAAAGAAGTTAATGAAAGGAAGATGTCCTTCTAAAGCAGCGCAGTGTGCAACTGGAGTCAAGTCCATAACTTCCTGTACAGAAGATTCGCAGAGCATTGCCGCACCAGTCTGACGACAGGCATAAACATCGGAGTGGTCGCCAAAAATATTTAACGCATGGCTCGCTACGCAGCGTGCAGATACATTAAATACGCCTGGAAGCCCTTCACCTGCAATTTTGTAAAGATTGGGAATCATAAGTAACAAACCCTGGGATGCAGTATAGGTAGTGGTCATTGCGCCTGCTGCCAAGGAGCCATGCACAGTACCTGCCGCCCCAGCTTCAGACTGCATTTCTGTTACCTGCACAGTCTGCCCAAAAATGTTCTTCCTTCCCTGTGTTGCCCATTCATCGGTTGCTTCTGCCATAACAGAAGATGGTGTGATTGGGTAGATGGCTGCAACATCTGTATATGCATAAGAAGCATGTGCCGCTGCATGGTTGCCATCCATGGTTTTCATAGATCTTTTCATTACATTTTCCTCCTGCCTGAATTTGATGTAACAATCCAAATGTCCTCGTTGCTACAATGAAATCTATTACTGCCCCCTGCCGCCTTCCCGATTCTGCAAGGCGCCTCCCGTAAGGTACAGGGAACGCTTTATGGAACAGTAATTGACCCTTCTTTTATACTATAATAATTGTAACCAAAAAAATCAATAGTTTTCCACTTATTTCATGTATTTTTCTGAAAACAACCCCCTATTTGACCCACCCCTATTTCCATTCTGCCCTTTCCAAAATACCTAAGCAATTTTTCCTTGAAAATGCGGCTGTTTTATGTATAATAGATAGGACAGGAAAAGACATAGCGCAGAAAAGAAAATTTTGAAAAATGAGGATTTCATATGATTAGTGCAAACAATGTAACATTAAGGATTGGAAAAAAAGCTTTATTTGAAGATGTGAACATTAAGTTCACAGAGGGGAACTGTTATGGCCTGATTGGCGCTAACGGCGCAGGCAAATCTACGTTCCTGAAAATTTTAAATGGGCAACTGGAGCCTACCAAAGGCGACGTCTTCATCACCCCTGGGCAGCGGCTTTCCTTTTTACAGCAGGACCATTTTAAATACAATGAGTTTTCTGCGCTGGACGCCGTAATTATGGGGAACCAGCATCTGTATGACATTATGAAGGAAAAAGACGCCATCTATATGAAAGAGGATTTTACCGATGCAGACGGCATCCGCGCAAGCGAGCTGGAAGCGGAATTTGCAGAGATGGACGGCTGGAACGCAGAGTCTGACGCCGCCCAGCTACTAAATGGCCTCGGCATTGAGACGGATTTCCACTACTCCCTGATGAAAGACCTGACAGGGGAGCAGAAAGTAAAAGTGCTGTTAGCCCAGGCATTATTCGGCAGCCCGGATATCCTGCTATTGGACGAGCCTACCAACCATTTGGATTTAGACGCCATTGCATGGTTAGAGGAATTCCTGATTAATTTTGAAAACACAGTGATTGTGGTATCCCATGACCGCTATTTCTTAAATAAAGTCTGCACCCATACGGCAGACATTGACTATGCCAAAATCCAGCTCTATGCCGGGAATTATGACTTCTGGTATGAGTCCAGCCAGCTTTTAATTAAGCAGATGAAGGAAGCGAACAAGAAAAAAGAAGAAAAGATTAAAGAGCTGCAGGAATTTATTTCCCGTTTCTCCGCCAATGCCTCAAAATCCAAACAGGCGACTTCACGGAAGAAAGCTTTGGAAAAAATCCAGTTGGATGAAATCAAGCCTTCCAGCCGTAAATACCCTTATATTGATTTCCGGCCAAACCGGGAAATAGGCAACGAAGTGCTTACCGTTGAGAACCTAAGCAAATCCATTGACGGGGTAAAGATATTGGACAATGTTTCCTTTATCCTGGGGCATGACGATAAAATTGCATTTGTAGGGAGCAACGAGATTGCAAAGACTACCCTGTTCCAAATCCTTGCGGGGGAACTGGAGCCTGACGAAGGCAACTACAAATGGGGCGTCACTACCAGCCAGTCTTATTTCCCCAAAGACAACACTGAAATTTTCGATAATGACTTACAGATTGTGGAATGGCTGACCCAATTTTCTGAAATCAAAGACGCCACTTATGTCCGTGGCTTCCTGGGAAGGATGCTGTTTGCAGGGGAAGACGGCGTAAAAAAAATGAAGGTGCTGTCTGGCGGCGAGAAAGTCCGCGTCCTTTTGTCCCGTATGATGATTACTGGGGCGAATGTGCTGATTTTAGATGAGCCTACCGATCACCTGGATATGGAATCCATCACCGCCTTAAACAATGGGCTGATAAAATTCCCTGGCGTGCTTTTATTTGCTTCCCGTGACCATCAGGTGGTACAGACCACAGCCAACCGCATTATTGAAATCCTTCCAAATGGGACAATAATTGATAAGGTTACCACTTACGACGAATATTTAGAAAGCGACGCGATGGCACGCAAACGGCAGGTATATTCCACCAGCAATGCCCAGGAAGAAGACGACTAGCCTTTCCCTTGGCTTTTTGCCTGGCACAACCTGGGGGCTTTATCTTAAACATAAAAACGCCCCCAGGTTCCCACGTTTCCCATGGCTCGCACGGTGTGAGAACAGCAGGTTTGCATTGCAGCAGGTGCATAGGCTTGACACCGCCAAGTTCTCCTGTTTCATCCCAGCCTCCAGCAGGGCAGCCTTATTTGCCCGCCATAAGTCAAGCTGGTATTTCCCATTCCCTTTCTGATACAATATCCGTTCTTCATGTTCTGGGAATTCCCGTTTAAATTCCAATGCAACCTCTTCACTGACTTCATAGCATCCCTGGCAAATAGATGGGCCAATGGCGCAAACCACATCTTCCGGCAGCGTCCCAAATTCCCGCCCCATAGCCAGCAGCATTGCTTCCCCCATACGGCATACTGTGCCACGCCATCCAGAATGGGCAAGCCCGATCGCCTGACGCTTTGTGTCGACAAAATACAACGGCACACAATCTGCAAAGATTGTGCAGAGCGTAAGCCCTGGCTCATTGGTGATTAGCCCGTCTACACTGGGATAGCCCTGCCCCTTTGTCAGCCCATTGCCAGCATCTTTTTTGCCCACACGCACCACATTTGTGGTATGGGCCTGGCCTACGGTTATAAGATTGCCATATTCTACCCCAAGCGCCACAGATACCCGGCGAAAATTTTCCTCCACGGCCTGCCTTTCGTCCCCTCTTTCAAAACTCAGGTTCAAGCTTTCAAAACACCCTTTGCTCACCCCGCCCCGCCTAGTGGTGAAACAATGCTTTACCATGCCCGTCCCTTCCAATAAGGGAAAATACAAATAAGGGAAGCTTTGCCCCCCTGTCCCTGCATGCTTAAGGAGCGGCATCTGCGTTCCCCCTTTAACTAGAAATGTTATATCTGAACTTTCCATATTCCCTCCTTTCGGTCCCATGCCTCCATACGGTAATTGCAAAACTGCCAAATTATCAAAACTATTGCGTTCCGCATACGCCTACCCTGCCTCAGCCAGAAAATGGGAAGGCATCCTCCACATGGATCATCTCTTCCCCTAAAATCCCAACCACATCAAAACGGCAAGGGGTTTGCTCCCCATACCCATGGCGCAGGCAGTAATGCAGCGCAGACTTGCAAATGCGCCGCTGCTTATGGGCGTCCACCGCTTCCAGCGGATGCCCTCCCTTGCTGTCCTTGCGATATTTCACTTCCACAAATACCAAATAACGCCCCTGCCTTGCAACTAAATCGATTTCCCCAAAGGGGCTGTAGTAGTTTTTCTGTAAGACCTGATAGCCCTTCCCCTCCAAAAACTTTGCCGCCTGCCCCTCCTGCAGCGCCCCTTTTCTAGGCGCCTTCCCTTTTGTGCTGCTCAAATGCTTTCCCCTTCTGTCCTATTTATTTTAATTTTTCACGCATCCGTTCCATATCGTCTACAAACACCAAAATCTCCGCCACCACTTCATACAGCTCTGGCGGTATCATATCCCCGATTTCCAGCTTGGATAAGGTTTTTGCCAGTTTGTCATCCCGATAAAAAGGGATATCCTCTCCCTTTGCCTTCTCAATAATCCGTTCCGCCAGATGCCCTTTTCCAGTTGCAATAATCTTAGGCGCAGCCTCCCCTGGGTTATATGCGATGGCCACAGCCGTCTTTTGCTTTTGCCCAAATGCAGCCTCCATTGTCACAAGCTCTTTTGTGTTCTTGTACCTTGCCTCTGCCATAAGTTTCCCCACTTCCTCTATGCTTTCACATCAAAAGAATACCGGTGCAGCTTCCCAGCAGGTTTTTCTTGCTCTAGGAATTCCTGTACCGTATTCTTCTGCGCCTTTTTATTCTCCACTTTTATTTCACAGTGATAGCCTTTTTGCCCTAACCGCTCGGAAAGCTGCCCTGTAAACTTCGATATTAACTGAAAAGACAGCGCATCCGTCAAATAAAAATCTGCCTGTACTGCAGAGCCGTGCATTTTCACATAAATATCCGTGGAGCCAAGATGGTCTAAATCCAAATGGAGCAATGCAGACAAATCCCCTTCTTTGTCCCGGAGGTTTTTCTTATTTGTATACACGTACAAGTCACTGTGGGCGTTCTGCTGCTGTAATTTTAAGGGAAGCTGTACATAAGTATACGCCTGGTTTAACTGGTTCATAAACTCTAGGTTATTTTGGACAGACTGAGCTGTCTTCGCCAGGGCAGCGCCTTCTTTCCCCGTTTGCCCAAGGGCTTGCTGCAACTCTGCCATCTGCCTTGACAGCCGATGGTACAGTTCCTTCACTGCCCCTTCTTCCTTTAACTGTTCTGGTGTGAGCGTCCACTGTTCTGTAATGGCCTGTTTCATCAGTAATTTAAACTCCTTAGAAGAGAACAATTGTTTTACATCGTCCCCTTTCAGGCCCTCGCTGTGTTCCAAAGCCCCCATAATCTGCTGCACCAGCTCCCCGGCAGAAAGGTTTGTATTCAGCTCTCCCCCTGAAAGCAATTGCCCTTGCCCTGCGCCCCCAAGCTTTTGGAGCATAGACGCCAGGTTCTCCTGCTGCCCTTTTGCCAATACTTTGTCAATTGGGTTTTGTATCTCCTCGCCGGCGGCTTTCACGGCTTCTGGAAGGGCTTCCTGCCCCTTCTGCTGGATTTTCCCTGCAAAGCCTTGTAAAGATTCGGCATGTTCCCCTTTCCCCACTGCTTCTGGATTTGCAGAGGCCTTTCCTATAATCTCCCCGTCCGCCCCGAGTTGGCGTAGAAACTCCCCAGTCGGCTGTGCCTGGCTTACCTGTTCCCCAGTTGGCAAAGGCTGGCTTACCTCCCCGCTGCCCTGCATCGGCTGTGCCAAGCCCTCCCCGCCTGGCGCTGGCTGGCCCATGGCCTCTTTCTGCTGCATGGCCTGGCCTACGCCTTCTTCCCGGCTCAGGCTGGCGCCATCCCCCAAAAGGATTTCAACTATCTGCCGCTGCAGCCCAAGGATTTGCCCTATTTCTGGGTTCTGCCCATTCGCCGCCCCAGGGGTTTGCGCGCCACCCAAGGTAAAGTTTTCTATCCATGCGCTTCCCTGGCCACCCCCTTCTTTCCCTGCAATCTGCCCTGGAAGGTTTGCAATCCCTTCCATCAGCGCCTGAATATCTGGCAGGATTGCCTGCTGCCCATTCTGGTAATTTTGAAATTGGTTCAGGGAGTTCTCTGTAATCACAATCCCAAGTTTTTGCATCTGCACCAAAACCTGCATATCTGCCTGGGGAAAATTTGCCACTGCCCGCGCCATCTGCTGCAGGCTGCTTTTGTCAATCGGGAGCTGTTCCATCATCATTTGGTTCACCATGGACAAGTTCCGTGGGTTCGCCTTTAACCCCGCCGCCTCCAACGCCCGGAACAAGGTAGGGTTTTGGGCGCTTTCTAACGTCACTGGGCGAATGGAAATCTGCTCCCCTGTATTTGACTTCACCTCAAACAGCATCGGCTGCCCTTCTTCTAATGCAACGCCGGCTTCCATCCTGGCTGAAATTGTCCTGCCATCGCTTAATCCTAAGGTGACCTGCCCATTTTTCACTTCTGTCACCATTCCCTCAAAAACTTTCCCTGGCATCAATTCCTGAGCCTGCGCCGCCGGGCGCGCTGCAATTGTCTCTTTTATATTTCCCAATGCCTGCGTATTTGACGCTGTATTTGACTGGTATTGATGGATGCCTCCTAATGACATATCCAACCACTGCCTTTCTATTCTATAATTAACGGCAATCCCGCAAAACAAAGTTACTGTAGGCCAGTGAGAAAAGACTGGCGGTGGATTGGCGATGGGCCAAACTGCCGGATCGCCTCCAAATGCTCCTTCGTGCCATACCCTTTGTTCCGGGCAAACCCGTACTCTGGCAAAACCTTATCATATTCCACCATCAACCTGTCCCTGGTAACTTTTGCAATTATGCTTGCCGCGCCGATGGAAACGCTTTTTTCATCCCCTTTGACAATAGGCACCTGGGGAATTTCCACTTGCGGGATTGTCACCGCATCATTTAATAATATATCGGGCGCTACAGGCAAATTTTGAATAGCCTGGCGCATTGCCTCATAGGTGGCCTGCAAAATATTAATCTCGTCAATCCGCTGGGGGCTGGCCATCCCTATCCCAGCAGCCACCGCCTGCTCCATAATAACGCCATACAACTCCTCCCTTTTCTTTTCACTAAGTTTTTTGGAATCATTAATATACAAAATATTGCAGTCCCCAGGCAGGATAACCGCCCCTGCAACCACTGGCCCAGCCAGCGGCCCCCTGCCCACTTCATCAATCCCGCAGATAAACCCTGCCCCTGCATACTTCCGCTCATATACTTTTAGCCCCTCTATCCGCCGTTTCTCCTGTTTAAGCTGTTCCAACTGCTTTTTCGCCTGCTGCACCAGCTTCTTTACGCCTGCCCTTTCGTCTTCCCCATACCTGGATATAAAAGTGGGCAGCATCGTCTCCTCTGCCGCCCGCAATTCTTCTTTTATCTCATTAATGCTCTTTTGTGCTTCCACTAGCCCCTCCTTACTGGTGCTTAATAAACCCAATGCTGTCAAAAGGATAAATCCTAAGCCATGCCCTTCCAATAATGTCTTCCCCTTTGATTACGCCTACGCTTGGGTCCCGGCTGTCTGAGCTTGCATTCCTGTTATCCCCCAATACAAAATATTCGCCTTCGCCCAACTCTATTGGCTCTGCCGCCTGCCCTGGGTCTAGGATAACTTCCCTTCCATAAGACTCTTCTAGCACTTCCCCATCAATATAAATATTCCCATATTCGTCAATATGCACCGTCTCCCCTGGCAGCCCGATAATCCGCTTAATATAATAGGTATTCTCTTCATATTGGAATGGGAACACTATAATGTCAAAACGCTCTGGCTTCTGGAAACGGTAGCTGATCTTATCCACAATCAGGTTATCCCCGTCGCTTAAGGTATATTCCATGGAAGTCCCGCTCACCTGCGTCCTCTGGCCTACATAATGGATCACCAGATAAGTTAAAAGGAACACAATTGCAATATATAAAATAAAATTGACTGTCTCCTTTACCACGCCCGAATTCCCTTCGGAAGCTTGCTCTTTTTCTCCCTGCTTGTTATTTACATTCCTGTCCTCTTCTTTTTTCTTCATAACCTTAGATTCTCTTTCTTGTTTTCAAATCCCAACCAAAAATTGTTTCCGATTTTATTCCCGCGAGCAACGAGCCAAATAGCCGCGCTTGTGTGGATTTTTGGCGACTGCCGCGAGGGCCAAATACAAAAAGCTTTGCCGCGAATTCCACGCCCCATCAGATACGTTTCAGGGTTTTTGGCTTCCGCGAGCAACGAGCCA
>CAJUDE010000055.1 GCA_910585295.1 uncultured Lachnospiraceae bacterium
CTTTGTCCATGGCATTGGGAAAAGAAAAACGCCGCTCCAAAAGAGCATTGAAACCCTCGAAGAGTATCTGTCCCGGCTCAAAAAATATAACCATCAAATACATATCTGCGGCAGACGCAACAGTTATTCCAAGACAGACCACGACGCCACTTCTATGAGGATGAAAGGGGACGCCATGGGAAACGGACAGTTAAAACCGGCGTATAACCTCCAGCATGGGGTAGATTCCGAATATATTACATGGCTTACCATAGGGCTGCAGCCGACAGATGCAACAACATTAATCCCTTTTTTAAAAGACGCGGAAGAACATCTGAAATTTAAATATAAAAACATAACTGCGGATGCCGGATATGAAAGTGAAGATTTGTCACGAAATTCGTCATGAAATCACAAAATCCTTATATTACCGATGATTATAATGTATAAGTATTCAGGTTCGATTCCTGTCATCCGCATTCAAGGCGCATGGCCGTGAACTTAATGGCTTCCCAGTGAAGCCAGGGGTTTGCGGCTATTTTTCTTCTCTAAATTATGATATGTATTAATCGCATAACGTCCTCGCGTGAAGGCGTATAAGGCACATTTTTGACCTTTTGAGGCAGGGCAGTGAAATCCTAAGCCCTGGTTGGAAAGTCCCTAAAACCGCCGGTACAAAGCCATGGTAGTTCCGCACGGCCTTAGGGGCTTATCCTTCGGCAGGGCATTTGCTAATTGATTGATCTCAACCTGCCTTGCGTCTGATACATACAGCTTGAGGAACCATTCCGGCAGGGCTTTGCGGTTTCCTACGCATATGCAACGTCAACAATATCTTCGCCGCAATTTATATAGACTGTCCGCTCTAATGCGCTTGCCTGTTCTTCTGCATATTTAATGGCTTTTTTTCCGTTCCACAGAAATCATTTAAAACATTTTCGCCATCTTCATTTGTAAACCAGTGCCTATTTTTCATATCCTCCTCACTTTCTCCCTGCATTACCCGGCAGGGACGGGATGAATTCAAAACAATTCATATTGCGCTGCGTTTTGAAAATTTATCGTTATTGGCTGTGGAGTTATCCAATAAAATACATTTTCGGCTATTTTCAAAGCCCATTCTGTCGGTGTTCCATCCTCTAAATCGCAGCCATGCACAATATTCCATGTAAATTTCATTTTCCATACCATCCGTTCTTTTGATAACTTCAATATACACTATTTTTTATATTTCGCCAACGATTTTTTTATAAATAATTTTATATAAAATAGATTAAATAATTGACTAAATATAAAATATAATGTATTATATAAGCAAAGGAGGTACAATATGGATGTGAGGGAATATATCAAGCTGTGCTGTGTGAAAAGAGGGAATATGTCTGAGGCGGAACTTGCCAGACGGACAGGGCAGACGCCACAAAACATGAATAATAAATACAAGCGGAATACTTTCAAAGTTTCTGAACTTGAAAAGGTGGCAGAGGCTCTTGATGCTGATTTGAGAATATCTTTTGTGGATAAAGAAACTGGAAAGCCAATAATATAAAAAACAATATAAAACATATAAAAATATTTATAATATATAAAAAACATGTATAATAGTATTGTCAGATGAGGCAAGTAAATCTGATGAATGGAAAGGAGAATAGGATGATGGAGGTTTTGGGGATAACAGAGAAAGAGCAAGCTGCAATTATGATTGATATCTACACAGACTTACAGCGGATACAGAAAGCGGAGGATAAAGACAAGGAATTATCTAATCAGCTCCGTAAAGCGAAAGCTAAACTTGAAGCATTGGGGATAGTAACTGAGAATTTAATCATTGAGTAACAAAGAGAGCGGAAACTGCCGCCGCTCTTTTCTTTTGGAAATCTTCCACGGCAAGGGGCGGCCGTGATTTTGCTCTTTTGCTTTAATTGCCCATATGCAAATTTAACGGCTTAAACGGCCTATTTTTGCGGCCGCCTGTAGATAGGCGCATAAGCCGGCATGCAGCTTTACAAACCGATAGTTCCATACCTCCCAAAGTATGTGGTAGAATGGAAAGAAAAAGGAGGTTTTGCTATGGGGGAAAGTAAAAATAGCCTTCATCCAGGCGATATCTTTAAGATCCCTCTTTTTTTACCGTCATTTCAAGAATGGAGAAACCTAGAAGAGTTTATAGATTACAGAAAATATAAATTCCGTGATAATGACATTTATGCTTTTGGGCGGCTGGTGGAGCTGCGGCCTGGAAATATGAATTTGGTTGAAATTTTCTCTTATGTAGGGGAAATCCCCCAAAGCCCAGAAATAATTATCCGTTCCGGCAGGCTTTTTGAACCTGTCATGATGGTGGGGGCTTTTTCAAGGGGGCGGTGGAGGTTTTTGTTTGATAGCCCACAGTATGATAAATGGACGGACTCGAATTATGGGGATATTTCTTTTTTGATGGGTATGGGTACAGAATTGTGGAAAGGCGGGGAACAGATTGGGATTACATACCAACAGGGGATAGAGTTAGAGAAGGCGGGGGTATCCTATATGGTTGTGCATGGCAGTGTAGATTTAGAAGTGGAAATCCGCTCCCTGCTTGCCGCACGGGGAGTGGAATTGAACTACGGGCAAACGGTGGAAAGGCGCAGGGACGAATATCCCCGGCCGCGTGATTTGGATAAAAAATTGAAGGAAGCGATTTCCCCGTTTTGCTGGCAGTCGAACAGAGGAAGCTATTCTTTGTGTTTGGATGCCGGGCTTTTAAACGGTGATAGTTTTGAAAAAAATAACATGCTGGGGAATGGGTATGACTGGGGAAAAGTGGCCTCTGCCTTTATTGAGGTGCATTTGCCGCATTTGCAGGGCAAGTTTTCCTTTGATTGTGAAGCAGATATGTTTTCTATGCATTCCAATACAAAAAAAACGCTGAAAGAGTTTGCGCTTGCTTTCCACAAGTTTGTGTTGGATGCCAGCGCTTTTGACGGGTTGCTAAGCCGGCTTTGAATGGAGGGGAAGGGGAATTCTGCATTGACGTACGTGTAAATGTACGTTATAATACATACGGTCATGGATGTAAGGATAATCCATGTATAGCATGTATGGGCGCCAATGGCAAATTGCAATAGCTGCAAAACAACAAATTAGAAAAGGGGATTATAGAATGCCAACAATTAATGTTACAAATGCAAGAAAGGACCTTTACACTCTGGTAGAGAACGTGAACCTTTACAATGAGCCTACTTTAATTGTTGGAAAAAAGGGAAATGCTGTTTTGCTGTCAGAAGACGACTGGAATGCAATACAAGAGACGCTGTATTTAAATTCCATTGAGGGAATGGCAGAATCTTTAATCAAAGGGGCGAGGGTCCCTATTGAGGACTGCATTCCAGAAGATATGGTGGAATTTTAATGTTTCAGATAATATTTGAGAAGCAGGCATTGAAGGACCTGGAGCAATTAAAAAATGCCAACCTATCACAAAAGGCGAAGAAATTAGTGGATATCCTAAGGGACAATCCATACCAAAACCTGCCAAGCGGTGAAAAATTAGTTGGAAATTTAGAAGGGCTGCATTTCAGGAGGATTACAATACAGCACCGTCTCGTATATCAGGTATATCAAGAGCCAGTTATAAAGGATGGCGTTACATATGAGGGGACTATAAAAATAATACGGATGTGGGGCCATCATGGCAAGGCAGGCTGAAAGGTTATTAGAAATGGATGCCATTCGCATGGAATCAGGGTTTTGGGAAACAAAAATCCCAAAGCCCTGATATTTCCTGTGAGATAGAAAGCCGCTAGCAGAGCCTGCCGCAGGCAAAGAACCCTGCCGAGCAGGATTTTTTGCCCTATTGACACAAAAATTTGTAGAAAGTATACTAACAATGGTGGGAAGAGCAAGGCAAAAACGATAGATAGCTACAGGAAGGGGCAAAGGTTATGGAGCAGGGACAGGAAGCGATTCAAGTAGAAGATTTCTACCATCTTGCAGATACAGCTTTAGAAATCATTATACGGTTTGATAAAGAAGGGAACATCCTATATGGCAACCAACAGGCAAAGACAGAGCTTGGATATGGGGAAGAATTGGCAGGCGTCAATATTTCTTCTGTTTTTCCGGCAGAGCTGCAGTCGGAAGGAGGGGAAATCTCCCTGGACAAAGTAGCTTCCATGAAAGAGGGCATGATGTACCGGAAAAATGGGACTTGCTTTCCAGTGCGCATGACAGCCTTTGTGGATGGGGCAAAAAACCTGCTGTTTGCAATCAATGTCGCAAAACGGATTGAGACAGAACGGAAGCTTGTCCGCATGAAGGAAGAAATGGAAGAGACCATTAAGGTAAGGAATGAGTTTGTGGCAAATGTCACCCATGAGCTTCGGACCCCGGTGAATGGGGTGAAAGGGCATGTGACGAATATGCTGGAAGCTGGCGTTACGGCGGAACAGAAGCGCACACTGGATATTATTACCCGCTGCTGTGAAAATATGTCTGCGATTATCAACAATATCCTGGATTTCTCAAAGCTGGAAGCTGGAAAGTTTACCTTGGAACAGAAAGAGTTTAATTTTTACCAGATGGTCAACCATGCGGTGGAGACGAATATCACGGCAATTACTGCAAAAGGCCTGCATATTATAGTTAATATGGATAAGACGATTCCTGAATATTTGATTGGGGATGAACTGCGTTTAACCCAGATTTTAAATAATTTGCTGTCTAACGCGGTAAAATTTACCAGCATAGGGTACATTAATATAGAAGTAACTAAGACGGTGCAGTTTGATGATGAGGTGGAACTGTTTTTTGTAGTTTCAGATACAGGCATCGGGATTTCCCAGGAGGAAAAGGACAAATTATTCAAAAGCTTTTCCCAGGTGGACGCTTCCATTACGCGGAAATATGGAGGCACAGGGCTTGGCCTTGCCATTACCAAGCAGCTTGTGGAATTGATGGATGGAACGATCCATTTGGACAGTGAAAAAGGGAAAGGGAGCAGTTTTTCCTATTCTGTAAGGCTCCATGTTGCACAGGACAAGAAAGAGGACGTAAATGTCCGGGGACAGTTTGAATTTATCAACCAGAACCAAGACATGGCGAATTTTGAGAATATGGGCGAGATTTTCCACTATGGAACTGTAGAAAATGCAGAGGAACTCCGAAATAAAATGGAGAAACTGATTATCTGCATGGAAGTTGGCGCATGGGATAAGGCAGAGACATTTTCACATAACATCAAGGCGCTTGTGGAGGAAGCCCCCCAAGAGGTAAAGAAAGCTGCCTTCCGTTTGGAAATGAGCGTTAGGAAGGAAAAGTATGATAAGGCTGTGGAGCAATACAACGGCTTAAAAAATCTGCTTGAGGAAAGCATCGGAGGAATGTAAGATGGAAAGTATGGAGAGGCAAGGGGATGTGCCGCAAATATTAATTGTGGATGATGTGGATGCAAACCTTATGATTTTGGAAAATATTATTCTGGAAATGGGCTATGCCCCAAGGTGCGCCAATAGCGCCAGCGAGGCCACTAAGCTGATAGCGGAGAGGCTGCCGCAATTGATCCTTCTGGATGTGTTTATGCCGGAGATGGATGGATACGAATTCTGTGAAAGGTTAAAAGAGAACCCCATCACCAGGAACATTCCAATTATTTTTATTTCAGCAGCGGATTCCAGCGAGGATAAGGTAAGGGGATTTAAGCTGGGGGCGGTGGATTATATTGGGAAGCCGTTTGAAGTGACGGAAGTGACTATGCGTGTCCGGAACCATTTGAAAATTTATGAAATGCAGCAGGAACTGGAATTGACCAACCGGCGCCTTAACAGCGTAATTAACAGCCAGTCCAGGCGTATTGAGGATGAGCAGAAGAATATCCTATATGCCCTTGCAACTTTGGCGCAGGGCAAGGATGAGAGCGTCAGGAACCATTTGGAACATGTTTCCTATAACTGCCGCCTGTTGGCTCAAAGCCTTCAATTCAGCCCCAGTTTTGCCGAAGATATATCAGAGAGCTTTATTGACACGATAGCGGTCGCTTCACAGCTCCATGATATTGGGAATATCCAGGCGCCTTGCAATATGCTGCTGGGCACAGGGGCATGGGGGCCGGAAGAAATGGAGATTGTGAAGCGCCATGTGGAACAGGGGGCGGAAATTTTAGAACGTGTATATGCCAGCACGCCAGAGAATAGTTTCCTGCCAATGGCTATTGAAATTGCCCGTTACCACCATGCGCGCTGGGATGGGAAGGGTTACCCCCAGAACGTTGTTGGGAAAGAGATCCCATTGTCGGCAAGAATTACCATAATCCTGGATATCTATGATACTTTAATGGGGGAACGTTCTTATAAAAGGGCATACAGTAAGGAAGAAAGCCTGAAAATCATTGAAGAAGGGGTTGGGATATTCTTTGACCCAGAAATTGCGGATGTGTTTTTCAAGGTGCAAAAGCAGCTTCATTATATGGAAGGATAGCTTCATCGGAATTGACAAATAGTGCTGAATATAGTACCATAAGAAATATGATGAAATTCAGAAAGATGTTTAGTTGTTAGGGGTAGAGTTATATGATTACGGAACAGGAATTTCACCGAATCACAGTGTTTGTAAAGCAAAAGTACGGGATAGACCTCGCAGGGAAGCAGGTGCTTGTGAACGGCAGAATGGAGAATTACCTTCTGCGCAATGGGTATAGTGGATATGATGAATACATGGCCAAGGTAGAGAAGAACCCAAAGGGGGAAGAGGCACGGAACTTGATTAATGTATTGACCACGAACCATACATATTTTATGAGAGAGTTTGAGCATATGGATTACCTGAGGAAGCTAATCCTTCCTCAGATTAAGGTAAAGGAAGCAGCCAGGAAGGATATCAGGATATGGTCTGCCGCCTCTTCTACGGGGGAAGAACCATATACAATCGCAATGGTGCTGAAAGATTTTTTCGGGCTGGACCATAAGTTCTGGGATACTAGGGTGCTTGCCACAGACCTTTCTACCAGAGTGCTGGAGGTTGCCCAGAGGGGGAAATACCTTAAGGAACAGATAGACCCCCTGCCAGATAATTGGAAGAGGCGTTATTTTAAAAGGCTGAATGAATTGGAGTTCCAGGCCTTGCCGGAGTTGAAGAAGGAAGTGATCTTCCGGCAGTTTAACCTTATGAACCCATTCCCATTCCATAAAAAATTCCATGTTGTTTTTATGAGGAATGTAATGATTTATTTTGATGAAGCCACGAAACTGGAGCTTCTGAAAAAGGTGTACAATTATTTGGAGCCAGGAGGGTATCTGTTTGTAGGGACTACGGAGTCTATTGACAGGAAAGGGACTGGTTTCCAATATATAGAGCCGTCCATATATAGAAAGTAATTTAGATACTAAGAAGGAAGGCAGGTAAACAGGATGCGTAAAATCAGGGTGTTGGTAGTAGATGATTCATTGCTGTTCCGTAATCTGTTGGTACAGAGCCTAAGTGAGGATCCATATATCGAAGTTGTAGCGCAGGCAGGGGACGCCTATGCGGCACGTGATGCAATTTTACAGTACCGCCCTGATGTCATGACGCTTGATGTGGAGATGCCCAAGATGGGCGGGATTGAGTTTTTAAGGAAGCTGCTGCCTCAGTACCCGTTGCCAGTGGTTGTAATCAGCGCAATGAGCGCTAAGGTTTTTGACGCCATGGAGGCTGGGGCGGTAGATTTTGTATGTAAGCCGAATACGGTGGACAGAAGTAAGGTCAGTTCTTTCCTTAGGAAAGAATTGGGGACCAAGATAAAGATTGCGTCAACCGTGAAGGTCGGGAAGATGAAACGGGCGGAGACGCTTCCGGTAAACAGCTTACAGACTTTGAAGAGTAATATGGTAATCGCGATAGGGGCTTCCACAGGTGGGACAGAAGCCATCTATGATGTGGTGCGGCAATTTCGGAAAGATATCCCTGGGGTTGTGATTGTGCAGCATATGCCGCCTGGATTTACGCAAATGTATGCCAATAGGCTGAATAACCAATGCCAGGTTATGGTGAAGGAAGCTGTCACCGGGGATCGGGTTATGCCAGGCCAAGTCCTGATTGCGCCTGGCGATAAGCAGATGCGCCTAGTGAAGGTGAACAATATGTATCAGGTGGAGTGCAAGCATGGGGAAAAAGTAAGCGGGCATTGCCCTTCCGTGGATGTGCTGTTCCAATCTGTGGCAAAAACAGCTAAAAAAGATGCAGTGGGCGTAATCTTGACTGGTATGGGCGGAGACGGCGCAAAAGGCCTGTTGGAAATGCGCAAGGCAGGGGCCGTTACCATTGGGCAGGATGAAGCAAGCTGCGTTGTATATGGGATGCCTAAAGTTGCGTATGATATTGGGGCAGTACAGTATCAGTCGGAACTTTCCAATATAGCAAACAAGGTATATAGTGTGTTGAAGGCAAATTAGAAAGGAGAACAGAGATATGAAGATTTTACTGGCAGAGGATGATTTCGCCAGCCGCAAGTTTATGGCAAATTATCTGGAGAAATATGGCGAATGTGATATTACTGTAGATGGAGAAGAAGCGGTTGACGCTTTTTTAATGGCGTTAGAAGATAATGAGCCTTATGATTTGATTTGCCTGGATGTAATGATGCCGGTCCTGGATGGCTATCAGGCATTAAAAGCAATCCGTGATATTGAGAAAGAGAGGGGTATCCAGGGCAAAGACGGCGTAAAAATTATTATGACTACAGCGCTGAATGAAGAGAGGAACGTGAAAAAGGCGTTTGAAATGGGATGCACAGTATATTCTGGCAAGCCAATAGACCTGGAAAAATTTGAAATGATTTTGAAGAAACTGGAATTGATATGATGGCAGCAGTGGAAAGTATTTTTAAGAAGTACAGCTAGGAAGAAAGGGGGCTAAAAAATGGCAGAAGATTTTAACACAGACAGTATGCTGGATATGTTTCTGTATGAAAGTGAGCAGCTTTTGGAGACATTACAGAATACTGTGTTGGAAAAGAAAGACGAAGATTGTTTTGATGAAACCTCCATCAATGAAATTTTCCGTGTCATGCATACCATTAAAGGTTCTTCGGGTATTATGATGTATGAAAATATCACGAAGGTATCCCATAAACTGGAAGACGTATTCTATTATTTAAGGGAATCCCATCCAGAAAATGTCCCACATTTGGAATTGGTGGACCATGTGCTGGACGTGTCTGATTTTATTACAGGGGAATTAGATAAGATTAAAGACGGCGAGACGCCAGATGGTGATGAAAGCAAGATTGTTGATGAAATTGATAAATTCCTGAAAAAGTTAAAATCAGGCATTGAAGAGAAGGGCAAAGAACTGCCTCCTGAAAATACCTATGTTGAGCCCAGCCAGTTTTATATTGCGCCTACTGGGAGTGAAGGCTATAAATATTTCAAGGCGTCTATTTATTATCGGGATGATACGCAGATGTGCAATATCCGTGCATATACCGCAGTTTATTCCTTGAAAGAAGTAACTGAGGATATGGAATATATGCCGGATGACATTATCACCAATGAGGACAGCGGAGCCGTGATTTTGGAAGATGGGTTCCATATGCTGATTAAGTGCCAGTGTTCTAGGGATGAAATCTTAAGTGCAATTGGGGACACTTCCGGCATGGACCGAGTGGAGATTAATGACTGCACCCAGCAGGAATTTGAGATGGGCTTCCATGACCATGGCCAAGAGCATATTGTCATAGAAATGGATGATAAAGAGGGGAAAGAAGGCGGCAAGAAGGAAGCAAAGAAGGAGCCGACCCCTGGCGATTATGTCATTAAGGGCAAAGAAACTGGGAAAGGGAAGAAACTGGCAAAGAGCCAGCCTAAGCCATCCCCGAAACAGACGTATATCAGCGTAAATGTGGAAAAGATGGATGCGCTGATGGATATGATAGGCGAGCTTGTTATTTCTGAGGCGGTTGTGCTTCAGAACCCTGACCTAAGGGTCCCGGGATTGGATTTGTCTAATTTCCAGAAAGCAGCGGGGCAGTTATCAAAAATCACTACGGAGCTACAGGATGTCATTATGTCCATGCGAATGATGCCGTTGACGAATACCTTCCAGAAAATGAACCGTATTGTGTTTGACGTGTCCAGGAAGCTGGGGAAGGACATTGAACTGGAAGTGGTTGGGGAGAATACAGAAGTGGATAAGAATATTATCGAGCATATTTCCGACCCGCTAATGCATTTGATCCGTAATTCTGTGGACCATGGGATTGAAGATAAGGAAGCGCGTATTGCCGCTGGCAAGAACCCACGGGGCAAAATTACATTAGAAGCCAAAAATGAAGGCGGCAAAGTATATATTATTGTAAAAGATGATGGGAAAGGCCTGAACAGGGAAGTCCTGTATAATAAAGCAAGGAATAATGGATTGATTGGCAATAGGCTTATGTCTGACTTCACAGACAAAGAGATATATCAGTTTATTACGTATGCAGGGTTTTCTACAAAGGAGCAGGTGACAGAGTATTCTGGCCGTGGCGTTGGCATGGACGTAGTGGTAAAAAATATCCAGGCCATTGGCGGGAAGCTTGAGATTGACAGCATGGAAGGCGTTGGCTCTGAAATGACTATGAAAATCCCATTGACCTTAGCAATTATCAATGGCATTGTTATGCAGGTTGCAGCCTCCACTTTTGTGATAGAGACGAATGCAGTAAAAGAGTTTGTAAGGATTTCAAGGGAAATGATTGTAAAGGAGCCGAACGGGGAAGAGTATGTGATGCTCCGCGGTGAATGCTATCCGTTTATCCGGCTGAATGAGTTTTACCATCTGTCAGAATCTGTTACAGATATTGAAGATGGAATTGTCGTGGTATTAGAACATGAAAACAAATATGTCTGTGTATTCATTGACCAGTTAGTTGCAGAGCAGGAAATCGTTGTAAAGCCAATCCCATCCTATATCAAAAGGGTGCAGGGGATTTCCGGCTGTACGCAGCTTGGGGATGGAAGCATTGCATTGATTCTGGACATTGCAGGGTTAATTGCCGGACAGGAAAGGAGTTAAGCCATGGCAGAAGAATTAATAGGCGAATTAGATGAATTGGATGAATTGGAAGGCTTAGAAGAGGACACACAAAAGGGAAAATTTATGACATTCCGAATTGGTGACGAGTGTTATGGGATTGCAATCAACTATGTAAATGAGATTATTGGGACCCAGGCCATCACCCATGTTCCAGAAGTGGAAGATTATATTAAAGGGCTGATTAATATCAGGGGGAAAATAATTCCTGTGATTGACGTTAAAGTCCGTTTTAAGCAGGAGCCATTTGAGTATATGGACCGTACCTGCATCATTGTAATTGATGTAAAATCAACAACGGTAGGGCTTGTGGTGGAACAGATTGCAGATGTGATTACCGTTGATGAAAAAGATATCATCCCGCCTCCATCGCTGAACCAGAACAGTTATGGCAAGGACAAATATGTGTTCGGGTTGGTAAGGGTAGCAGGTGAAGTGAAGCTGCTGCTGGACCCGGAGAAGCTTATCCGGGATGAAGACCCAGCATTGCCAGAATCACCATAAGGCATGGAGATAGCACAGCAGGAAGATGACAAGGAGGATATAGAGTAATGAAAGATATGAAAATGAGGACACGGTTGATTGCAGGGTTTGCAGTTATCGGGCTGTTGATCCTTATAATGGGGATAATCAGTTACAATGTTTTGGCAAGTTCTGACGCAGATACGATGAAAGAACAGATTATTCTGGTAGTTCTGCTGATAATGACATTAGGCTTTTCTATCTTTTTGTCAGTCAATATTTTGAGGAATATCCGCATTTCCCTGAATATATTAAGTGAAGCGGCAAGGGAAATTGCAGTGGGGAATGCAAATATTACCTTGACAAAATTTAGGGATGATGAATTTGGGGAACTGGTGGATGAATTCCAAAAGATTATTGATAATATTAAGTACCAAGGTGAAATTTCTGAAAGGATTGCGGCTGGGGATTTAACTGCAGATGTTAAAGTGAAGGGCGCAAACGACGTACTGGGCAATGCATTGGACGGCATGATTAGGGAAAACAATAAGATGCTTTCTGATATTCGGGAATCCACCATGCAGGTGACGATAGGCGCAGAACAGGTATCAGACGCCAGCCAGGCCCTTGCGCAGGGGGCAACCCAGCAGGCAAGCGCAACAGAAGAAATAACTGCTTCCATGAATGAAATTGCAGAACGCACCAAGGTAAATGTGGATCAGATTAATGAAGCGAATGACTTAGTGGAGAATATGGGGAAAGAAGCCATTGTCATCAACGACAGCATGACAGAGATGATGAGCGCGATGACAGATATCAATGAGGCTTCCGAAAATATTTCCAAGATTATCAAAGTAATTGATGACATTGCTTTCCAGACAAATATCCTTGCATTGAATGCAGCAGTGGAAGCTGCAAGGGCAGGCGTCCATGGGAAAGGCTTTGCAGTGGTAGCAGAAGAGGTAAGGAGCCTTGCGGGCAAGAGCGCGTCCGCAGCAAATGAGACAGCGGAAATGATTGAAGATTCTATCCATAAAGTGGTGCTTGGCTCGAAACTGGCAAAAACTACAAGCGGCTCCTTGTCTGAAATTATGCAGAAGATTGAGCATGTGGTGGAACTGACCCATAGTATTGCAGTGGCATCCAATGACCAGGCAACAGCTGTCACGCAAATTGACCAGGCGATCAATCAGGTATCCCAGGTTGTACAGACGAATTCTGCAACCAGTGAAGAATGTGCTGCGGCCAGCGAAGAGTTATCTAACCAGGCAGCAACATTGCGGCGTTTGGTAGGGAACTACAAATTGAAAAATGTGGAAAATAACTTCAGCAGCGCGCCAGAGATAAATAGTTATCGGGAACCAGAGGAAAATGAGAAGATTATTTCTTTGGAAGGTGATTTTGGCAAGTATTAAAATTTCATAGCCTTAGGGGCTGTTGCACAGAATAACCTGTGCAGCAGCTTTTTCTTATTCTATAGGAAAGGCCTTGTCACGTTAATGTATGAAAGTATATTTCCTATAGAATAAAAAATAAGATGCGCAGAGTCTGCCAGAATGGCTAAAAGAAGGAGGAAGAATGGCAAAGAGGTTGAGCAGGGTACAGACAATTGCCCTGGGTTTTTTATTGATTATAGCGGCGGGGACGGTTCTTTTGATGCTGCCCTGCGCGTCTAGGAATGGGGAGGGCGTAGGGTTTTTGAATGCGCTTTTCACTGCAACCAGCAGCACTTGCGTGACAGGGCTGGTGGTGGTGGACACGTACACCAATTGGACGTTGTTTGGGCAGGTTGTGATTATCCTTCTGGTTCAAACTGGCGGGCTGGGATTTATTACGATTGGCGTATTTTTCTCTATCTTTATGAGGAGGAAAATTGGGTTAAAAGAGAGGAACTTAATCCAGGAAAGCGTGAATACACTTCAGATTGGCGGCACAGTGCGTTTGGTAAGGAAAATTGTGTGCTATACGGCTTTTATTGAAGGGGCGGGGGCTGTGCTGTTAATGGTAAGGTTTATACCGCAATTTGGCTTGGCGAAAGGCATTTGGTATGGGGTGTTCCATTCTATTTCTGCATTTTGCAACGCTGGGTTCGATTTGATGGGGCAATTTGAGCCATATGCATCCCTAACTATGTATTATGATGATATATTAGTGAACCTTGTAATTATGGCGTTGATAATTGTGGGCGGCATCGGGTTTATTGTATGGGATGATATATCCGTCCATAAATGGAAGGTCAATAAATACTTGCTCCATTCCAAGATTGTGCTGTCCATGACATTGGTGCTGATAGTTGGGGGAAGCTTGTGCTTTTATTTGTTTGAACGGGAGAACCTTTTGGCTGGAATGGATGCACAGGGGCAGATTTTATCCTCTATTTTTGGGGCGGTGACCCCTAGGACGGCAGGGTTCAACACAACTGATACAGCGTCCTATACGGAAGGGAGCAGGCTCCTTACGGTGCTGCTAATGTTTATTGGCGGAAGTCCAGGCTCTACGGCAGGCGGGGTTAAGACCACTACCATGATGGTAATCCTTTTGTATATATGGTCCAGCTTGAGGAATAAGAAAGGGCTTAACATATTTGGCAGGAGGTTGGATGAAGACTCCATTAAGAAGGCGAGTACCGTATTTTTTATTAATTTGCTGCTGGCCTCTGTGTCCGCGCTGCTTATGTGCGGGCTGGAAAGTTCCATGCCTTTGTCTGATATTTTTATGGAAGTGTTTTCAGCAATCGGGACAGTCGGCATTTCAACAGGGATCACAAGGGATATTACAGTCGCTTCAAAATATCTGCTGATTTTATTAATGTACAGTGGGAGGATTGGCAGCATGTCATTTGCGCTGTCCTTTACCGAGAAAAGGCAAGGGTCGTTGGTGAAGCTGCCGATTGAGCGCATCACAATTGGATAGGAGGAAGAGTGGATGAAATCAATTCTGGTAATTGGAATCGGGAGGTTTGGCAAGCATTTATGCGAAAACCTTGTAAAAAATGGAAATGATGTTATGGCGGTAGACGAGGTGGAGGAAAAGTTAGAGGATATCCTTCCGATTGTCACCAGCGCCAAAATAGGGGATTGCACCAGGGAAGAGGTGCTCAAAAGCTTTGGCGTGGGAAATTTTGATATTTGCTTTGTATGCATTGGCACAAATTTCCAGAGCAGCCTGGAGGTTACAAGCTTGCTGAAAGATTTAGGCGCGCCTTATGTAATCAGCAAGGCCACCCGGGACATCCAGGCAAAATTCTTGTTAAGGAACGGGGCGGACGAGGTAGTTTACCCTGACAGGGACATTGCAAAACGCATTGCTGTCAAAGTCAGCGCAAACCATGTGTATGACTACCTGGAACTGGGTGAGTATTCTATTTATGAGATCCAGCCGTTAGAGGAATGGATAGGGAAGTCCATCAAGGAATTGAATTTCCGTGTGGAATATAATGCAAATATTTTAGGGATTAAGGAGAATGGGAAGTCAAGTTTGCTTCCAGACGCGGAACATATCTTTAAGAAAGATGAACATTTAATGGTAATTGGGAAAAAAGAAGATATTGAACGGATACTGAAACGTTTATAACCGTCATACAATAAACAAAAGATAAAGGGAGAATAAGAGATGCTGCAATATATTCTGGAGCTTGACGGGACGGCTCTGTTGTTTATCCAGGAATATGTAAGGATGGAATGGCTGAACCCCATTGTGTTGTTTTTTACCAGCCTGGGAAATGCAGGCGCTGTCTGGATTGTTTTGGCGGCGGCGCTTTTAATACAGAAGAAATACCAGAAAGCAGGCCTTGCCATGGCAATTTCTTTGCTGTTGGGGTTCTTGGTGACGAATTTGCTGTTAAAGAACTGGGTATGCCGCCCAAGGCCTTATACTGCCATACCGCAGCTTATCCCATTGGTGACGGCGGGGGATTGGTCTTTCCCTTCTGGGCATTCCACCAGTTCCATGGCCGCCGCTTTGGCAATGTTTTGCCGTACGCCCCGGAGAATAGGTACGCCGCCATTGGTTTTGGCAGCCATCATCTGCCTGTCCAGGCTTTATGTGGGGGTACATTATCCCACGGATGTGCTGTGCGGTACGTTAATAGGGGCGCTGGCTGCGGTGTGTTCCCTGAGGATAACAAAAGAAAGAAATGGAAATGATAAAGTAGCTGCGTAAACAAAAAGGAAAGGGGAAACATTATGCCGCAAGGAAATCCCAGGCCGGGAGAATTATACTTACATTTTAAACAGAAGCTCTATCAAGTGATTACCGTTGCAACACATTCAGAGTCGGGGGAACCTTTGGTGGTTTATCAGGCATTGTATGGCAGCTTCCAGACCTATGCAAGGCCCCTTGCTATGTTTGTGGGGCTTGTGGATGAAGGGAAATACCCAAATGTAGGGCAAAAATACCGCTTCCAATTGGTAGAGCCAGAGCGGGATGGGGCGCAGGCAGAAAAACAGCCAAAGGCATTGGAGCCTGTACGCACCATAGAAGAGAAGATGATGGCGTTTTTTGACGCCAGGACAATGCAGGAGAAATATGAGATTTTGCTGGATATGCGCGAGGGCATTACGGATAGGCTGATTAACAATATGGCTGTTGTGCTGGATGTGGTGATTGAGGAAGGGCCGCTTGACCAGAGGTATGAAGAATTGAAAAATTGTGTGCGGACGTTCCAAAGGTATGAGGTGGAACGGATGCCTAGGGCATGATTTTTCAGTGTGGAAATTTTCGTCATCCCACGCGAGAGCAATAGTTGGGTGAAACAGGAAAAGGAGGTTGCCCCTCCTTTTTTTCTGTGCTAAAATAAAAATATGGAAGTGGATTTATATGAAATAATTTCAGAAAGGATTCGATACAGGAATGTTGCTTTTAATTAAGGATGGGACCGTAATTAATCCGGGGGACAAAACAGAACGGGAAGCAGATGTCCTTGTGGAAAATGGGGTTATCAAGAAGATTGCCCCGAAACTGACGATTAAGGCAGACCGCGTAATTGACGCATCCAATTGCTATGTGATGCCTGGGTTTATTGATATGCATGTACACCTGCGTGATCCAGGGATGGAACATAAAGAAACTGTAGAGACAGGGGTAAGGGCGGCCGTGCATGGAGGGTTCACTACAGTGGTGGCGATGCCCAACACCAAGCCTGTGGTGGATAATGGCGACGTGGTGAATTATGTCCACAATAAGGCGAAAAATATTGGGCTTGCCCATGTCCTGCAGGCAGGCACAGTCACAAAAGGGCAGCGCGGGGAGGCTCTGTCAGATATTGAAGGGATGGTGGAAGCGGGCATCCCGGCAATCAGTGAGGACGGCAAGTCGGTTATGAACGCCCAACTGTATCGGGAAGCGATGACCTTGGCGGTTAAGTATGATATCCCTGTGCTTGCCCACTGTGAGGATATCAGCATGGTGAATGGCGGTGTGGTAAATGCAGACAAAGCCACTGAGGATATGCGCCTAAGGGGCATCAGCAATGCGGTGGAAGACGTGATTGTTGCAAGGGACATCGTACTGGCAAAGGAGACAGGGGCGTCCCTGCATCTGTGCCATTGCTCCACAAAAGACAGTGTTAAGATGGTCCAAATGGCAAAAGAGGAAGGGGTGCATGTGACAGCGGAAGTCTGCCCCCATCATTTTACACTGACCAGCAGCGATATCAAAGAGAATGACGCAAATTACAAAATGAACCCGCCATTACGCACCATTGAGGATGTACAGGCCTTAAGGGAAGGGCTGAAGGCGGATATCATGGATGTGATTGCCACAGACCATGCACCCCACACAGCCATCGAAAAAGGGGTAGGCATCCGTAAGGCGCCATTTGGGATTGTGGGGCTTGAGACTGCGGCATCCCTTGTGGTAACAGAGTTAGTGGACAAAGGCTGGCTTACTATGATGCAGATGGCAGAGAAGATGAGCTATAACCCGGCAAAAATTTTGGGGCTTGAAAAAGGCGTGGTAGAAGAGGGGAAACCGGCAGACCTTGTGGTGTTTGACGCGAAAAAGGAGTATGTGGTTGATCCAGAAGATTTTTATTCCAGAGGGAAAAATACGCCTTTTGCAGGAAAGGCAGTCAAAGGTATGGTAATGGCAACGGTGGTAAATGGAAGAATTGTGTTTGAAAGATAAGTGAGGATAGATATGATAGACAGATTAATTGAGAAAATTAAAAAGACCCACGCCCCGATTGTGGTGGGGCTTGACCCTATGCTGGACTATATTCCAGAGCATGTGCAGAAAAAAGCTTTCCAGGAATTTGGCGAGTCTTTGGAGGGGGCAGCAGAGGCAATCTGGCAGTTTAACAAAGAGATTATTGACCATACGTTTGACTTAATCCCGGCGGTAAAGCCGCAGATTGCCATGTATGAGCAGTTTGGGGTGCCTGGCCTATTAGCTTTTCATAAGACCATAGAGTACTGCCATGGGAAAGGCTTAATCGTGATTGGAGATGTGAAAAGGGGGGATATCGGCTCCACATCTGCAGCCTATGCGGCGGGGCATATTGGGACTGTGGCAGTGGGGGGCAAAACGTACCGGCCCTTTGATGAGGACTTTATCACAGTGAACCCTTATTTAGGGACAGACGGCATAAAGCCTTTTGTGGATGTGTGCCGCAAAGAAAAAAAGGGGCTGTTTATATTAGTGAAGACTTCTAACCCATCCAGTGGGGAATTCCAGGACAGGCTGGTTGACGGCAGGCCGTTGTATGAGCATGTAGGGGAAAAAGTAGCCCAATGGGGGGCGGAATGCATGGGGGAATCTTATAGCTCCATTGGCGCCGTTGTGGGGGCGACTTACCCGGAAATGGGCAAAATACTCAGGAAAGCAATGCCCAAAAGCTATATCCTTGTGCCAGGGTACGGCGCGCAGGGCGGCAAAGGCGCGGATTTGGTCCATTTTTTCAATGAAGATGGGCTGGGAGCCATTGTAAATTCTTCCAGGGGGATTATTGCAGCCTATAAACAGGAGGCTTATGGAAAATTTGGCGCGGAGCATTTTGGGGAGGCCTCAAGGGCGGCTGTGGAAGATATGGTGAAGGATATTGACGGGGCATTGAACCAGCAGCGCTAAATGCTTACGCTGGAAGCACATTGTTTTTAAGAAGGGAAAACATCATAGTTCAGGAGAAGAGTATGGCAGAGAAATTTAGGGAACAGACAGTGATTATCCGACAGGAAGAGATTTCCTATGGGATTTACAGCATGTGGCTGAAAACGGATAAAATTGCAGAAAAGGCAAAGCCAGGGCAGTTTTTATCCATATATTGCCATGAGGGCAGCAGGCTTTTGCCACGGCCAATCAGCATTTGTGAAATCGACCAGGAAGACCGGGCAGTTCGGATTGTGTACCGTGTAGCAGGGAAAGGGACTGAGGAATTGTCCGGGATGCGGACAGGGGGCAGCCTTGAAGTTGTGGGGCCTCTGGGAAACGGGTTCCCGTTAAAAGGGAAAAAGGCATTTTTGATTGGGGGTGGGATTGGGATCCCTCCTATTTTGCAGCTTGCAAAAGAACTGCAATGTGAGAAACAGATTATCTTGGGATATCGGGATTCTTTGTTCCTCCACAAAGAATTTAAAAAGCAGGGCAATGTGTATGTGGCGACGGAAGACGGCAGCTATGGGATAGAGGGGAATGTGATGGACGCGATACGCGAGAATGGGCTGGATGCTGAAATCATATATGCCTGCGGGCCTACGCCTATGCTCCGTGCGGTCAAGGCATATGCCAAAGAAAAAGATATCGAATGCTGGGTGTCTTTGGAAGAGCGGATGGCATGCGGGATTGGGGCATGCCTGGCTTGTGTCTGCAAATCTAAGGAAAGGGACAGCCATACAAATGTAAATAATAAGCGGATTTGCAAAGAGGGGCCGGTATTTCGCGCAGAGGAGGTAGCGTTTTAATGAACACAAAAGTTAATCTGGCAGGTGTTACACTGAAAAACCCTGTGATGACGGCATCCGGGACTTTTGGTTCTGGGGCAGAATATGCAGAATTTGTGGATTTAAACCAATTGGGGGCGGTGGTGACTAAGGGAGTGTCAAATGTGCCATGGGAGGGCAACCCTACCCCGCGGATAGCTGAGACGTATGGGGGGATGCTCAATGCGGTAGGCCTCCAGAATCCAGGGATTGGCTTATTTGTGGAACGCGATATCCCTTTTTTGACAAAGTATGACACGAAGATTATTGTTAATGTGTGCGGAAAGACCACAGAGGATTATTGCGAAGTGGTGCAGCGGCTGGCGGAGCAGCCAGTGGACATGCTGGAAATCAATATTTCCTGCCCCAATGTGAAGGAAGGGGGCATTGCCTTTGGGCAGGACCCCAAGGCAGTGGAGGATATTACAAAAGAGGTGAAGAAATATGCCAGGCAGCCAGTCATTATGAAATTAAGCCCAAATGTGACAGATATCACAGAGATGGCGAAGGCTGCAGAGGCGGGAGGGGCGGACGCCCTTTCCTTAATCAATACAATCACAGGGATGAAAATAGATATCCACCGCATGGCATTTGCGCTGGCCAATAAGACGGGAGGGTTATCTGGGCCGGCAATCCATCCCATCGCAGTGCGTATGGTGTATGAGGCAGCCCATGCAGTGAAAATCCCAATTATCGGCATGGGTGGGATTTCCACGCCAGAGGATGCGCTGGAAATGGTGCTTGCCGGGGCGTCTGCCATATCGGTAGGGACTGCCAACTTCCATAACCCGCAAGCTACTATGGAGATTGTGAAGGGCATCCGGGACTATATGGAGCAGTATGGGGTGAAGGAATTCACGGAACTGGTTGGCGCGGTAGATAAATAGCGGAATAACATCGGGGATGCTGTAAAACTTGCGCTCAGTCCCACTCTCAAAATCGCAGGATAAATAGCAAGAATAACATCGGGGTGCTGTAAAACCAAAGGTTTCTGGATTTTGCGGCACCCTTAAAAATACATAGGAAGATATGGTTTAGAAAGGAAAAAATGGTGAATAATTTTAGGTATGACAGCCCTTGGGAAGAATTTACGCAGGCAGTCAAGGAGGTAAAGGAATTAGTAAAAAGCAAAAAAGCGTTCTGGGCAATTGGGTTTCTAAATGAATTTGATTTATTCATTTATGACTCAGTGGCTCAGTTAATGGACAAGAAGATGCTGAATATTATATATGGTGAAATTACATATTTATTGAAGTTAGGCTTAAATCAGGGAACGTTGAAAGAGGAGAATGTGCGGGCCACAATAGAGTCAACAAATATGGGGGCGCCTAAGGATGAGCTAGACATGATGGTAAAGTCATTGTGCAATAAATATGAATTCGTTGCGGACACGTTTGATATCCATAATTTATCAATGCGTTATAATTTGAAGAAAAATGCGATTAGCCCTAAATTATCTTCTTTCAAATATAATATATATACGGATTATATGCCAAATGGGAAGGCAATTGATTGTGCGCTTGTAAGCATGGCATGCAAAAAAAATATGGATCGGATGAGCGGGAGGAAGATAGATGAATTCTATGACGGGCAGGGGGCGGATATTACGTTTATTTGTGATGAAGAAGACCTTGATTTGTGGATTGGTGAATTAGAGGAGTTAAAGCAAAAGATAAGGGAGCGTCAGAATGGAGACAAGACAAGGGGAAATAAATAACCTGTATTTTCGTAATCCAGAAGTATTTCTGAGTGAAGCCATGATTATGAAGGTTGGCGGGCTGGAAGAAAAATATCTGGAAATGGATCAAAAATTAACCAATTTAGAGCAAAATTTAGTTTTCAGGGAAGAAGGTGAAAAGGATGGGCGTTTTTCTTTAGAAAACGAAAGAAAAGAAGAGGGGAGCAGCAGGGGCGGTAATTTCTGTGAATTAGAGGAATGGCAGGAATTGCAGAAAATTACCGTCCGTGCAATCGAAATTTTGTCAGAATGGGAAGAAACAGAAGATATTCGGATTCAGGTGCAGTATGCGGCTATCCTTGTTGGAAAAATAAATGCTTTAAAGAAAAAAGATGTGGTTCGTTCCCATGAAGTAAGAAAGAAAGTCTGTACTTTAGTGAGGAATGTAATTCGTCTTAATATTGCAGAAGAAGTCTTTTCGGAGGAACAAATACAGCTTTTGAAAGAAGGGTTTTCATTGATAACTGCGCAGAATATTCAAAAAGAAAATTTGTTACAGTTAAACAGAAAGTTTCGGAATTCAGGTTTGCAGACGATGCCGCCATGGGAATAAATTATGGATATATTATTAGACACAACGATACAAATTGACAGGATAACAGGGACGAAACAGCGCCAGAAGGCAATTAAGGATGTATTGGCTGATAGAAAAGTGTATAGTTCGACATATGTTTTAGGGGAATACTACGCGACCGTTGTCAGTGACTTAGTAACATTGTATGCGCTGTTTTTGCAAGATAAAGATATTGGGGAAACTGGTAAACGCATTACAGAGCAGGTATTTGCAAGAAGCCAGTCAAGGGTTTCAAAACTGTATGCAAATATTTTAGCTATGTGTGAATTTGACGTTGAGGAAGTAGAAGATACTTTTCAGCTTTATATGGACTTGATTCAGGATGAATTTTTCTTGAATTTAGAGGGGATACTGGATGGGACTAAATGTGTGCGGGGAAGCAGGAAAATAGAATATGAGGATAATATCCCCTTTTTGCCAGAGGCAAGGTGCAGGAAATCGGAAAAGATATGTGATATATGCCCTTTTTGGGAAAGGGCAAGGCAGGAGGCTGAGAAACTTATGGGATCCCAAGAGATAGATGGAAAAATCAGGGGAATACTCCATTCTGCAAAGCATAGTGAACAAGAATATAGAGGCAATAATTGCAAAACATTAGGAGACACAGTAATTTCATTAGAGGCAAAGAAAAGCAGGCATGCCTTAGGGATATGCAGCAGCAATAAAAAAGACTTTCAGCCAATATGCGATGCAATCGGAGTGGAACTGGCGGTTCCTGATTATTCAAGGAGCCAAATGCCCGGCAGCAAGCTATAGGGCCTGGATTGTCTTTTTGCCCCAAGGGGCGGGGGATTTGCACCCACAGGGCATTAACCCATGCGGCGTCCGCCAATTATCTGGGTGGGCGCGGCTGCGTAGCCCATCGCCCACGGGAATAAATAAGAGCCGAATTTGGAAAGCGCAAGGATTCAATTCCCATACGTTTTATGTTGAATATCCGTTATAAATATGTTAAAATTTGGGAAAATATAGTATAGAAGAATTCTTATATAGGGAAATCCCTCACAGATGGGATTCTTTTTTCAGGTTAATGGCAATCCATAGTGGGATAGACAAGGAGAGAGGCGAATGGAAAATTATAAGAAAGAATTTATTGGATTTATGGTTGACTGCCAGGTGTTGAAATTTGGGGAATTTATTTTAAAAAGTGGGAGGAAGTCCCCATTTTTTATGAACGCAGGCGCATATGTGACAGGCGCGCAGCTTCGCAAGCTTGGGGAATATTATGCAAGGGCAATCCATGAGCATTATGGGGATGGGTTCGACGTGCTGTTTGGGCCGGCTTACAAAGGCATCCCATTAAGCGTTGCCACTACAATGGCATACAGCGAATTATATGGGAAGGAAATCCGCTATTGCTCAAACCGCAAGGAGGCAAAAGACCATGGGGATACAGGGATATTACTAGGGAGCAAATTGGCAGACGGGGATAAAGTGGTGATTATTGAGGATGTGACCACTTCCGGCAAGTCGATGGAAGAGACTGTCCCAATTATCCGCGCGCAGGCAGATATCCAAATCAAAGGGCTGATGGTATCCTTAAACCGTATGGAGAAAGGGAAAGGCGAGAAAAGCGCGTTAGAGGAGATCAAGGAACTGTATGGTTTCGATGCGAATGCCATTGTGACAATGGAAGAAGTGACAGAATATTTGTATAATAAGCCATATAAAGGAAATATATATATTAATGATGGAATGAAGGCGGCCATAGACAGTTATTATGCGCAATATGGGGCATAATAGGAGGATAACATTGATGAATGAGAAAGTATATAAGACAATGGCAGTGACAGGGGCAGGGAACATTGCGCTGGGGGTTATTATGTTGGTAAGCGGAATTGCATGTGGGATTGTGGCAATCGTAAGCGGCGCAAAGCTGTTAAAGCGTAAATCAGACATTATATTTTAAAGGATTGAAGAATTGAAGAAAGATTATAAAACGATACTCCGGATGTGCAGCAAAATCATGTTCGGAGTCTATATTATTTGTTTGGCATATTTCTTGTTTTTTGCGGAGAGTACAGGCCGGACGTTCGAGGGAAGGGCCTATCATTATAATCTTGAGCTGTTTAAAGAAATCAGGCGTTTTATTGTCCATCGGCACACATTGGGGACAAAGGCGGTTATGCTGAACCTAGTTGGGAATATTGTGGCGTTCCTGCCATTTGGCTTTTTCCTTCCAATTTTGTATCCAAGGTGCAGGTCATTTTTATGTACGGTATTTTTTAGTTTTGAGTGCAGCCTTATTGTGGAAACGGTTCAGTTGGTGTCAAAAGTCGGAAGTTTTGATGTGGACGATATGCTGTTGAATACCATTGGGGGCGCGCTTGGCTGCCTGATTTTCCATTGGATGAACCGGATAAGGAGAACTTATGAAACGAAAGAAAAAAAATAGTTTTAAATTTGCAGGAAAAAAACATTCCAAACGGGGCAAAATATCCCTGGCGCTTGCATTATGCGCAATCATTGCAGGGATTGGGATGGTAGTGTTTACAATACAAAGCGGCGGGAATGCAAATGTGTATATTGGATGCGCAGGCCTGTCTGCACTGCTGCTGTCAGCGGTTGCGCTGTTGATTGGGCTGACGAGCTTAAGGGAAGAAAGTTACAAGCTGTTCCCTGTGCTGGGGAGCGTCTGTTCTGGCATTACGTTTGCCGGATGGCTGGCAATTTATGCATTAGGGTTTTATATGTAGGTTTGGAATAGATAGATTAGTGAAATATAGGTTTAGAATTATGTTGGTTTAGAAAGGGAGGGCTATTATGGGTTATCAGGAGGTATGGCGGCAATACCGGGAGGAAGTGCAAGAAAGGTTCCCGTTGGTGATGGGCCGTTTGGGGCAAATAGGCGAAGAGGAAACAGTACAGCAGCCATATCGGGCGTATTTTGCCCAGGCAGCGGCCCTGTTGCTGCGCCTTGCAGAGTTGGAAGAGGAAATTTCTTCTGGGGAATGGGAAAAAAAGAGCCTGGAGGAACTCAGGCAGGAAAATAAATTGTTGTACCAGGAAGTGCTGCCAGAGCATTATGCCACAAGCTATGGCAACCCAGAATATGCAGGCAGGGAGCTTGGGGAGGCTTTTGGGAAATTGTTATCCATGTTATATGCGGATTTGCGTTCCTTGATTCCCTATGCGTTTGAAGGGAGGGTTTACGACCTTACCATATTTAGTGAATTGCTGGTTGAGGTCTATAACGCCTTTGAAGGGGAGGAACTGCCAGAGGTACAAAAGATACAGCAGATTTTGTATTGGTTTTACCATGATTATGGAGAAGTGTTTACAGAAATTGGGGTAATGGCGCAGACAAACCCGGAGATGGATTTCTATACCCGTATCATTATGGACAGCGATTTAGAGGATTTGCGTTACCTCTACCGTTATGGCGCATACATTACGGAGAATGAAATTGGGACGGCAGAGTTTTTGAACCGCATGGGGCAGGAAGAGATTCAAGCTATGGCGGACACTTACACAGAAGGTTACCGGATTGGCTTTGAGGTGACGGGGAAGGATTTGTCCAAAAAGAAATTTGTGGATTTGCGTTATCCCATCGGGTTTGAGCGGATGATGCGCGCGGCAGTAAAAAATTTTGAAAAGATGGGGCTGCAGCCTGTAGTGACGCGCACAGGGGAGCTTTCTTTTTCCGGCAGGAATGGTTCAGGCTCTGTCAGCAGCACGTCGCCAAACCGCCAGTACGGATATGACCATAAATCCGATAGGGCTGCATATTTGGACAAGGCTCTGGTGGAGCGCAGGTTAGAAGTGCTAAAGACAGCTTATGAGGCGCGTAAAAAGGAGGCGGCATGGTATGCTGGGCCGGCAGTGGTGGAGACTTTTGGGGAAGAAGGGTTTGCGCCAAAGGCCAACCCCTATGCATGGCAGTTTGACGAAAAACAGCAGAAGCTAAATGTTTATTATTCTAATATGGCGACGCAAATTACAAACCAATATATCAAGGGAGAGGAGCGCAGCTTTACAATTATTGCTTACCCTATCCCAGAGATTGGAGCGGATTATCAGGCAATTTTTGCTGAGACGGTGAAAGTGAACACACTGGACTATAAATTGTATCAGGAAATGCAGCAAAAAATCATAGATGTGCTGGACAGCGGGGAATCTGTGCGGATTACCGGAAGAGGGAAAAACACCACAGACCTGACGGTTGCGCTTTATCCATTAACCGACAGGACCAGGGAAACGTCTTTTGAAAATTGTGTGGCAGATGTGAATATCCCGGTAGGGGAAGTGTTCACATCCCCAGTGCTGAAAGGCACAAATGGGCGTCTGCATGTAACCCAGGTTTATCTGAATGGCTTAAAGTACCTGGACTTGGAACTTGATTTTAAGGATGGCATGGTATGCGGGTATTCTTGTAAAAATTTTGGGACACAAGAAGAAAACCAGGCTTTTTTGAAGGAAAACCTATTGAAGCACCACGATACGCTGCCTTTGGGGGAATTTGCCATTGGGACAAACACCACTGCTTACCGGATGGGGGTTCAGTATCAGATTCAGGATAAGCTCCCTATCCTGATTGCAGAGAAAACAGGTCCCCATTTTGCTGTGGGGGACACATGTTATAGCTGGTCGGAGGACACGCCGGTATTTAACCCGGATGGGAAAGAAATTATGGCAAGGGACAACGAAGTGTCAGCGCTGCGCAAGGAAGACCCCCAGAAAGCGTATTTTAACTGCCATACAGACATCACGGTCCCTTATGATGAGCTAGGGCAGATTACAGTGCAGAAAGAAGATGGGGCTTGTGTGGATATTATCCGGGATGGGAAGTTTGTAGTGCCTGGGACAGAACTGCTAAATAAGCCTTTGGAATAATGTTCCAGCCAGGCGGTTGGATATTGATGGGTTTAGCCATATAAAAACATTGATATTTGGCCGCCTGGTTTCCTATTGCCAGTGATTTTGTGAAAAAGTGGCTGTTTCCTTATGGCAGAAAGTGTGATAGAATGTCAAATGAAGGAAATACATAGTATGGAGGGATAGGATTATGGAGGAGAGGAATAAGAGAGAGCCAGCGGTGGGACAGGCGCCGATACTGCGCAAATTTAGTGAAAAACCAGTGCGTGACGCCAAAGCAAACCAAACGGTTTTTTTGCTGATGGCGGTAATGGAAGTGCCAATTATGGTGGTGTTGGTTAGGCAATTTATGTCTGCAGAGGTTTCTTATGGGAAAGCTGCCGCTGTCCCTATGGCAATTTTGCTGGCAGGGGTAATTGTGGGCCTGGCGGTATATTTGAAGGACAAGTCGTCAGAACCATTAAGGTACATAATGCTTGGCACGTTTCTGGCCGGCTGGGGGTATATTATGGTGACGGAACAGGGGATTTTGACCTGCACCTATATCTTCCCCATGATGATTGCATTAATCCTCTATTATGACAGGAAGTTTGAGAAAAGGGCTTTTGCCGGGATTCTGGCATTTATTGTACTGCGGGGCATTGTGCTGGCAGTATCTGGGAGCTTGTGGGGGGATGAGCTGATGTTAGCCAGTTTCTGCACAGGGGCCCTTGTGGTCCTTTCTTATAATGTGACAGCCCGGACGGCAAAGAATTTTGACCATGACACAATATGGTCTGTAAAAGATGAACAGGCGAAACAAAACAGGATGATGGATGATATCCTCCGTATCTCAGAAGCTGTAAAGGCAGAGGTTGGGCATACAGACGCCCTTGTAGAAAATTTAAGGAATTCTTCCCAGGTAGTGCATAGTTCTATCCAGGAAATATCAGTAAGCACGCAGGTTACGGCGGAAAGCGTCCAGGAACAGACCACAATGACGTCCAGAATTAAAGACGCCATTGAGGAGACGGCAGAGAATGCCAAAATTATGGTAGAGGCGGCAGAGGCCTCTATGCATATGGTGGATGACAGCATGGACATGGTAAACCAAATGCGTGAAAGCGCAAAGACCATTGGGGAGACGAACGCCCATGTGGCAGAATCTATGTCCCAACTCCAGGAAAAAGCAAAAGAAGTGGAGCAGATTACAGAAGTTATTTTTGAAATTTCCAGCCAGACAAACCTTCTGGCATTGAACGCGTCCATTGAGAGCGCCAGGGCAGGGGAAGCAGGCAAGGGATTTTCGGTGGTTGCAGACCAAATCCGGGAATTATCGGAGCAAACCAGGAAGTCCACAGAGCAAATTGCAGGCATTGTAAAGGAGCTGAACACAAATGCCCAGGAGGCGGTCAATATTGTTGGGGTCTCTATTGAGGCGAGCAGCCAGCAGAATGATATGATTGAAAATACGGCGGGCGGCTTTATGGCAATCCGTGATAACGTGGACACTTTGTCCCAGAGGATTGGTGACATTGACTCTAAGATTGAGAATTTGGTTCAGTCAAACAATAAGATTATAGAGAGCATTAGCCAGCTATCCGCTACCAGCCAGGAAGTGTCAGCAAGCGCATCCGAGGCAGAAGAGCGCAGCCAGCAGAACCAGACAGAAGCCCAGGAAGCGAAACAACTGTTAAACAGCGTACAGCAAATTGTGCAGGGCTTTGCAAAATATCAGGATGGAAATTTAACAGATAAAGGAGAATAATTATGTCAAAAGTAGGAATCGTTATGGGCAGCGACTCAGACCTGCCAGTTATGTCAAAGGCAGCAGATGTTTTGGAGGAACTTGGGATTGAATATGAGATGAAAATTATTTCAGCCCATCGGGAGCCAGATGTATTTTTTGAATACGCCAAAACTGCTGAGGAGAAAGGGTTTAAAGTGATTATTGCCGGCGCGGGGATGGCGGCCCATCTGCCGGGGATGTGCGCGGCAATTTTCCCTATGCCAGTGATTGGAATCCCAATGCATACCACGTCCTTGGGCGGCAGGGACTCTTTGTACTCTATCGTGCAGATGCCCTCTGGGATCCCGGTTGCTACTGTGGCGATTAATGGAGGGGCCAATGCAGGGCTTTTGGCGGCAAAGATATTAGCCACATCTGACCAGGCGCTGTTAGGAAGGCTGAAAGAATATTCCAGTAAATTAAAAGAGCAGGTAGAAGCCAAGGATGCCCGGCTTATGGAAGTTGGATATAAGAATTATTAGGAGGGAAAAGAATGGATTACAAGAATTCTGGCGTTGACATTGAGGCAGGCTACAAGTCGGTGGAGCTTATGAAAAAGCATGTGCAGCAGACGATGCGCCCTGAAGTGCTGACAGGCTTAGGCGGTTTTTCCGGGGCATTTTCCATGGAGAAGTTTAAAACGATGGAGAACCCTACGCTGGTATCCGGCACAGACGGGGTCGGCACTAAGCTGAAGCTGGCATTTTTGCTGGATAAGCATGACACAATCGGCGTCGACTGCGTGGCGATGTGCGTCAACGACATTGCCTGTGCAGGCGGAGAGCCTTTGTTTTTCCTGGACTATATTGCATGCGGCAAAAATTTCCCAGAGAAAATAGCAACGATTGTCAGCGGCGTGGCAGAAGGTTGCGTCCAGAGCGGCGCGGCATTAATTGGCGGCGAGACAGCAGAAATGCCTGGGTTTTACCCAGAGGATGAATATGACCTTGCGGGGTTTGCCGTGGGTGTGGTAGATGAAAAGGATATTATCACTGGAAAAGATTTAAAGGCTGGGGACGTCTTGGTTGGGCTGGCAAGTTCTGGCGTCCATTCCAATGGATTTTCCCTTGTACGTAAGATTTTCAAAATGGATGCAGAGACTTTAGGCACATACCATGAAGAATTGGGGAAAACCCTTGGGGAAGCGCTTCTTGCGCCTACGAAAATATATGTGAAAGCCCTCCGTTCCATTAAGGAGGCAGGAGTAACAATCAAGGCCTGCAGCCATATCACCGGAGGCGGTTTCTATGAGAATATACCTAGGATGCTGCCGGAAGGGAAACATGCCGTGGTAGAGAAAGGCAGTTATGAAGTCCCAGCAATCTTCCAAATGATGGCTAGGGAAGGGAATGTGGAAGAAAAGGTAATGTACAATACTTATAATATGGGGATTGGCATGGTGCTGGCAGTGGACCCTGCCGATGTGGGGCAGGCAGTAAAAGCTATCCAGTCATCCGGGGAAGAAGCCTTTGTCATCGGCAAAGTGGAAGATGGGGAGAAAGGGGTTACGTTATGCTGAATCTGGCGGTCTGTGTATCCGGCGGCGGCACAAACCTGCAGGCTGTCATAGACAGCATTGAAAATAAGGCGGTTACCAATGCCAAAATCAAAGTGGTTATCAGCAACAATCCAGGCGCTTATGCGCTGGAGCGGGCGAAAAACCATGGGATTAAGGGGGTATGCATTTCCCCAAAGGATTTTGGGAGCCGTGAGGAGTTTAACCAGGCATTTTTAGCACAACTGGATTATTTTCAGGTAGATTTAGTGGTTCTGGCAGGATTTTTGGTGGTATTGCCTGAGAGCATGACCCAAAAATACCGAAACCGCATTATCAATGTCCACCCTTCCCTTATCCCATCCTTTTGCGGGACTGGCTATTATGGGCTGAAAGTGCATGAAGGCGCCTTAGCAAGGGGCGTGAAGGTCACAGGAGCGACAGTGCATTTTGTGGACGAGGGGACGGACACAGGCCCTATTATCCTTCAACAGCCAGTCATGGTGGAGCAGGGCGACACGCCTGAAACGCTTCAACGGCGTGTGATGGAGCAGGCGGAATGGAAGATATTGCCTAAAGCAATTGACCTGATTGCCAATGGGAAGGTTCAGGTTGCAGATGGGAAAGCTTTGATTTTGGACGAATTAGGGACCTGTGTTTAGGGGATATGTTAGGGCGGCCATGTATGCCAGTTCAGATGGGGCTGTGAAAGGCGCCCCATGGAAAGGAGAGCCATATGAAAGTATTGATTGTAGGGAGCGGCGGACGGGAACATGCCATAGCCCAGAGCGCGGCAAAAAGCCCGAAAGTAGATAAAATATATTGCGCGCCAGGGAATGCGGGGATTGGCCAGATTGCAGAATGTGTCCCGATTGGGGCGATGGAGTTTGAGAAATTAGCTGCTTTTGCCAAAGGGCAGGCCATAGATTTTACTATTATCGGCATGGATGACCCGTTGGTTGGCGGCATTGTGGATGTGTTTGAGGCAGAGGGGCTAAAGGTATTTGGGCCTAGGAAAAATGCCGCTATCTTGGAGGGGAGTAAGGCATTTTCCAAGGACTTGATGAAAAAATATAACATACCAACTGCGGCATATGAGACATTCGACGACCCGGCAAAGGCAATTTCTTATCTGGAAACTGCCAAATTGCCTATTGTTTTAAAAGCGGACGGGCTGGCGTTAGGGAAAGGCGTGCTGATATGCAACACCTTAGAGGAGGCAAAAGCCGGCGTTAAGGAAATTATGGAAGATAAGAAATTCGGCGCTGCCGGGAACCATATGGTAGTGGAAGAATTTATGACAGGCCGTGAGGTGTCTGTGTTGTCCTTTGTGGATGGAAAGACGATTAAAATTATGTCCTCCGCCCAGGACCATAAGCGTGCCAAGGATGGGGACCAAGGGCTGAATACAGGCGGCATGGGGACATTTTCCCCAAGCCCGTTCTATACAAAAGAAGTGGATGAATTCTGCCGGAGCCATATTTATCAGGCAACCGTGGATGCCATGGCGGCAGAAGGGCGCCCATTTACAGGGATTATCTTTTTTGGGCTGATGCTGACCAAAGAAGGCCCTAAAGTGCTGGAATATAATGCGCGTTTTGGGGATCCGGAAGCCCAGGTAGTGCTGCCCAGAATGAAAAATGACATGATTGAGGTAATGGAAGCCTGTGTAGAAGGTAGGTTGTCTGGCATAGACCTTCAGTTTGAGGACAATGCTGCCGTCTGCGTGGTGCTGGCTTCCGACGGCTATCCAGTTTCTTATGGAAAAGGCTTTGAAATTTGTGGGCTGGAGAAATTTGAAGGCGCAGAAGGCTATTACTGTTTCCATGCAGGCACAGCCTTGAAGGATGGGAAAATTGTCACAAGTGGCGGGCGCGTGCTTGGAGTTACCGCAAAAGGCAAAGATTTGAAAGAAGCCCGTGCAAATGCATATAAAGCCACGGAATGGGTGGATTTTGACAACAAATATATGCGGGGTGATATTGGGAGAGCCATTGACGAAGCAGAGTGAAGCGTTGGGGATGGTTGGAAACAAAGTTTGGTATGGCAAATAATGCAGAAATATAGAAGTCAAATACCCAGCAGCAAGCTGGGGCTGGCCTAGCTTGTTCTTTTGGCTCCAAGAGGCGGGGTATTTGCACCCGCAGGGTACTTAACCTCGCGGCATTCGCCAAATATCCGCGCGAGCGCGGCTGCTTGGCTCATTGCCCGCGGAAATAAAATGGCTGCCGCATTTGGGAAGTGATTTCCTGAGTGCGGCAGTTTTATGCCCTCTTATAGGAAGTTTTTTCTGGTTTCTTATTTAAGAGAAAAAATAACTATCGCACTGGGGGACGAAATCTGCCGCGAAAACAGGGTTCTTTGCCCTTAAAAGCATTCCAAAAATGCTTTAAGAAAATATTAATACTTTTAAGGAAAATAAAACAGGAATTTTAAGAATGGCTTTGTTATAATGAAATTGTATATAATATTTTGATAGTATTCCATGTTTAGGAGATGGCAGATAAATGAAAGATAAGATTTTGGTAGTAGATGATGAAAAGGAAATTGCAGATTTGGTTACATTTTATTTGGAAAGTGAGAACTTTGAGATTGTCACTAGTTATTCAGCAGAAGATGCGTTGGGGCATATAAAAAAAGGCAAATTTGACCTTGCCATACTGGATATTATGCTTCCAGGTTCCAGCGGCTTTGAACTATGCAAAAAGATTAGGGAAGCCTATAATTACCCAGTGATTATGCTGACGGCGAAGGATGAAGAGATTGATAAGATCCGCGGCTTAATGCTAGGGGCGGATGATTATATGACCAAGCCATTCCGCCCCCTGGAGCTGGTTGCCCGGGTCAAAGCACAGCTGCGCCGCTATAAACGGTACAACCAGCCTCAGTCTGCAGAGGGGCAGGACAGCTCTTTGCTGGTGCATGGCGGGCTTTTGATGAATGTAAAGACCCATGAGTGCCAGTTGGATGAAAAGCCCCTGGTGCTTACCCCTACAGAATTTTCGATTTTGAAGATTCTCTGTGAACGCAAAGGGGAAGTAGTCAGTTCAGAAGAATTGTTCCATGGGGTCTGGAAGGATGAATATTATAGCAAAAGCAATAACACAATAACAGTACATATCCGCCATTTGCGGGAGAAGATGAATGATTCCGTGGAACATCCAAAGTACATTAAAACAGTCTGGGGAGTGGGCTACAAAATTGAAAACTGACAAGAAGGAAAGATTTAGTTTTAAAGGGTTTTGGAAAAGAAGGAAGAAAAATGCCGCATATTCCAAGCTTACGTTTCGGATTTTTATGCAGACCTTTGCTATTGTGCTACTGACTTTTTTTATTATTTTTACCTTTTACAGCCGTTTCTGGTTCCGGCGGGTAGGGGATTGGATTGTGAAATTTTTACAGGATGCATTCCATTTGGGCCGTGAAGATGCATTGAATATTTATAAATATGGGCTGCGGGAAAATTCACGCCTGATTATTTTTGGCGCGGTGGCAGTCTGTTTCCTGCTGCTGTTCCGTTTTTCCCTGTCCTGGTTTATCCGGTATTTTAACGAGATTGACGCGGGGCTGGACAAATTGATTCAAGGCGACAAGAGAGAAATTGCCCTTTCTCCGGAGATGGCGCCAATGGAGCGGAAATTAAATGTCCTGCGTGAGGCATTGGAAAAGCGTGAGCTGGAAGCGAAGCTGGCAGAGGAACGGAAAAATAACCTTGTTATGTACCTGGCCCACGACATACGCACGCCCCTGACGTCTGTAGTTGGGTATCTGAGCCTTTTGGAGGAGGCGCAAGACATGCCCTTGGAACAGAAGGCAAAGTATGTGCATATCACGCTGGACAAGGCAACCAGGCTGGAACAATTGATCAATGAGTTTTTTGAAATCACCAGGTATAACGTACAAGAGATTGTCCTGGAAAAAGAGAAGATAGATTTATATTATATGCTGGTGCAGATGATAGAGGAATTTTATCCCTTGCTGGAAGAAAAAGGGAACCAGGCAGCGCTCCACTGCGATGAAAATGTGGTGGTGTATGGGGATTCTGTGAAGCTGGCAAGGGTGTTTAACAATATTTTGAAAAATGCCATTGCCTATAGCGATAAGGGAACCCAGATTGAAGTTTTTGTGGAAGAATTATATGAAGGGGCGAAGGGGGAAGGGAAGCAGCCAGATAAGATAACCATCCGTTTCCAGAACCAGGGGAAGACGATCCCGAAGGAGAAGCTGGAGTCTATTTTTCACCGGTTTTACCGGATGGATGAGGCAAGGAATTCAGATACCGGGGGCGCGGGGCTGGGGCTTGCCATCGCAAAAGAAATAGTAACCAGGCATGGGGGTAAAATCTATGCAGAAAGTGACCAAGGCCAGGTGGTATTCTGGGTGGAATTGCCTGGAGGCGGGGAGCTGTGATATAATATTCTTAAATTGGTGTAAGGAGGAATCAATATGGAGTTGGCATAAGAAATCTTAATACAAGAGGCAAAAAGCTTTAGTGAAATCTTTTCAACAAAAAATAATACTTCTTTGCTGGGTGTTACGGATGGCAAAGCTGTAGGAACATACATGGAACATTTTTTTCAAGACTATCTCCGAAGTAAATATGAAATGGCAATTGGCAGCAGTGCTTTAGGGATTGATTTGCCCTCTGTAAACACGGACGTCAAAACTACGAGCTGCACACAGCCTCAGAGCAGCTGCCCCTTTCATTCGGCAAGGCAGAAGATTTTAGCAAATCCTCCAGAGCAGGGGTATTTAACCATAAGCAATGCGCTTCAATGGAGATTGCAATACAAACGGGTTATCGGTTTAAATAATTCTATTGGTGGTGTGGTCAATTATGTCTGGTGATGAAAAAAAGAATTTGGTGACTACCAGACACCAATAGATTTTTGCTATAAAGTATGCGAATATATTAAGCGGCAAGGTTTTGCAGTAGGGGTAAAAGCAATCCTTGAGCCTACTTGCGGCGTTGGTAATTTTTTAAGTTCTGCATCCTCTATTTTTGGCCGCAGTAATATTTTTGGTATCGAAATTAATGAAAAATACGCACAATTTTCAAGAGAAGCCGCCCCGTCTGCAAAAGTAATTACTGATAATATCTTTGATGTAAATACAAAGCAGGTATGTGGGACAAGCGATGTCTTAGCGATAGGTAACCCGCCTTGGGCAGCGAATGCTGATTTATTTTACAACTTACCAGAAAAGAACAATTTCAAGGGAGTGCGGGGGATCGAGGCTCTCACAGGTTCTTCTAATTTTGATATTTGTGAATATATCATATTGAAATTGATTGGCGAATATAAACATACCAACAGTACTATCTGTATGTTATGCAAAACGTCAGCTGCAAGAAATGTTATGCTTGAAATAGCGAGAAATCAAATCTGCTATGATAAAATAGAAATATTAAATTTTAACAGCAACAAGATTTTTGGCGTTTCTGCAGCAGCTTGCGTATTTATTATCAAGCTATCACTAGAGGAGAAGCATACATCTGTTGTGTGCGATGTAAAAAACTTTGATGATGGTTCTTTGCAGGATACATTGATTGTAAAAGATGGGGCAGTCAAAACATTAAATACTTTGGTTGACCTTGAAGGAGCTTGCCAACTTGTTTGGCGCTCTGGAATCAAGCATGATTGCAGTAAAGTAATGGAGTTTAGCCTTACGGGTGGCAAACTTATAGATAAGCAAAACGCCATTGTAGATATTGAAAGGGACTTAGTGTTCCCACTTGTGAAATCCAGTGCTTTTAAACAGCCTATTCTGACAAATTTTACAAAGTTTATTATTACATAAACAAAACCAAAACAAGATACTAAATATATCCGATCTTTATACCCCCATACCTGGGAATATTTGAATCGTAATATGGATTACTTTGATAAAAGGAAAAGTGTTATTTATAGGAACTCTGTTCCTTTCGCTATGTTTGGGATTGGCGATTATAGTTTTTCCCCTTACAAAGTAGGCCTCTCTGAATTTTATAAAAAGCCACAGTTTTGTTTACTCCATTCAACGAAGCCTGTTATGACAGACGATACTGCCTATTTTCTCTCGTTTAAGGATTATGATATTGCTTATGCTATGATGTTGCTGTTAAATAGTAAAACGGTTCAGCAGTTTCTTATGTCAATTGCTTTTTTGGATAACAAGAGGCCATATACGGTAAAACTTTTGTCTTGCCTCGACCTAAAAAAGTGTATTGCCACTGTCTCTTTTCGTGAAATTGCTAATACTGAAGTAGAACTTCAATTGCCACGATACATTACTGCTGGAATGTATGCAAAGTTCAAAAATTATATTTAGCAATCAGCACATAAGACACGAATGCTTGTCCGCCAACCTATCAAATGGGAGGCAGGCATTTACCAGATATCCATGCGGGCATGTCTACAGTGATAGGGTAAGGGAGCCATAATTCAAGAATATATTAATGTATTCTTAGGAAAGTAACAACGGAATATTAAAACAAATAAGAACTCTGTCCGGTAAAATTAATTTATAGGACAGGGTTCTTTTATGACGTTTTTGTCATTTGAAAGTCACCAGCCTGTCATTTGCAAGGGGTAAAATATAAATAATCAAACAAGGCACATAAGAAGGAGAGCTAAGGTTATGGAAGACAAGAACAGGAAAAAAATAGCGGTTTTATTTGGAGGATGCTCCAGTGAATATGAGGTTTCCCTGCAGTCAGCTTATGCAGTCATTACACATATGGATGTTGCACGTTACGAGCCAGTGTTAATTGGCATCGACCGGGAGGGACGGTGGTACCTTTACCAGGGGGATGTGGCAAAAATACCAGGGGACAATTGGTACAGTGAAGAAGAATGCATTCCAGTTGCGGCGTCGCCAGACAAAGGGCTGCATGGGATAATCCTTCTGAAACAGCAAGGCATAGAGACAATTTCACTGGATGGGGCGTTGCCAATCCTGCATGGGAAAAATGGGGAGGACGGGACAGTCCAAGGGGTTCTGGAATTGGCAGAAATCCCTTTGATTGGATGCGGCACAATGAGTTCCGCTATATGCATGGACAAAGAGACCGCCCACCGCCTGGCAAAAGAGTGCGGCGTAAAAGTGCCAAAATCCTATACATTTTCCTGGGAGGGGATAGATTGGGGGCAAGTAGGGAGGCGGGGCATGGAGCTGGGGTATCCCTTATTTGTAAAGCCCCTGCGCGCCGGGTCATCTTTTGGGATTACCAAAGTGGACCAGCCCAAAGATTTGCAAGGGGCGATAGAGCATGCGTTTGAGTACGATTCCCAGGTTATCTTGGAAGAAATGGTTGATGGGTTTGAAGTGGGCTGTGCGGTGCTTGGGACAAATGAGCTGATTGTGGGCGCGGTGGATGAGATAGAATTGTCAGAAGGGTTTTTTGACTATACAGAAAAGTATACGCTGAAATCTTCAAACATCCATGTGCCAGCGCGAATTTCCCCAGAAAAAGCAAAAGAGGTGCAAGAAGCCGCAAAGGCAATCTACCGAGGGCTTGGATGCAGCCATTTTGCGAGGGTGGATATGTTCCTGACCCCGGACGGTGAACTGTATTTTAATGAAGTGAACACAATTCCTGGTTTTACTTCCCACAGCCGTTATCCCAATATGATGAAAGCAGCCGGGGTGTCCTTTCAGGAACTTTTGACCCGTTTGTTGGAACTGTAACAGGCAAAACAGCAGCAAAATGGAGGGAATTATGGCATTAGAAAATAGCAGAAAAGGGAAAAGGATAGAGCAGGCAGAGAAAAGCAGCAGTTTGTTGTTGATGGAACATAAGGTATATCAGGGAACTCTGGTATTGGTGAACAGGGAGCATCCAGTCAGGTACCAGCTTCCCCCAAAAGACCTGCGCCCAGTATTCCCTCAGCAGCCAGGGATTTTGATGGAAAAGGAAAGCGCTGGCATGTTGCGCAAGCTGCTATCCCATATCCAAAATGGGCAAGAGGGAATCGTGGGGGTCAGCGGGTACCGTACAAAAGCAGAGCAAGCGGGCATTTTTGAAAGTTCATGGAAAGAGAATGGAAGGGAATTTACAGAAAAATATGTGGCAGCCCCAGACTGCAGTGAGCATCAGACGGGGCTTGCGATAGACCTGGCAAAGAATTGCCCGGAAATTGATTTCATCCGCCCGGCATTCCCTTATCATGGCGTCTGCCAGGAATTTCGGGAGTTGGCTGCAGGTTTTGGGTTTATAGAGCGTTATGCCAAGGAGAAGCAAACAGTGACGGGGATTGGCGAGGAGCCATGGCATTTCCGATACGTTGGGCGGCCCCATGCGGAACTGATGCAGAGGGAAGGGCTGGCGCTGGAAGAGTATATCGGATGGTTAAAGCAGTTTGATTTGGAAAGGCGCCCCCTAGTTTTGCAAAAACCAGAGCTTACATACAGAATTGGGTATGTGAGGGCGCAAGGGAAATTGACAGAATGGAAGATGGAGCTGCCGAAATCCCGGATAGAAATTTCTGGAAATAATGTGGATGGCTTTATTATCACATTGGCATTAAAGATGGAATAGGGTGGAGGGAGCATGGGATATCGAAAAAATTATGGGGCGGTTGACAATTTCCGGCTGGCTGCGGCATTCTTAATTGTTGCAATCCACACGTCGCCGTTACAGTCTTTCAGTGAAGTGGCAGATTTCCTTGTGACTTATTGCGTTGGGCGTGTGGCAGTGCCGTTCTTTTTGATGGTGACAGGTTTTTTCGTATTGGCGCCTTATCAGAAATGTTTGCGCCGCCCTATGCCTGCCAGGGAGCGTTCCATAGATAAAGTAAAGAAATTTTTTATGAAAACGGCAGCGCTGTATGGCGTTGCAATCCTTTTGTACCTTCCAGTTATGGTTTATGCCAAGCAATGGAACCACAGTTTTGGGGAATGGATGAAAGAAATTTTCTTTGATGGAACGTTTTACCATCTTTGGTACCTTCCGGCGGTGCTGATGGGATGCCTTTTGCTAATGGGGATGATGCGCCTGTGCAGCCCTTTGGCAATATCTGTTTCTGTATTGGCTTTGTATCTGGTTGGGACGGCTGGGGACAGCTATTACCTTTTGGTTAGCCAGGCGCCTGCCGTAAAGGCGGTTTATGAGGGCATTTTTATTGTCAGCTCTTATACCAGGAACGGCATTTTTTTTGCCCCTGTTTTTTTATGGCTGGGTGTGCTGATTGCCAATGGGAAGCTGGAACTCTCAGCCCATCATGCGGCTGTTGGTTTTGGGGTTTCTTTGGTGGGAATGCTTGCAGAAGGGCTTTTGACCTGGGGCATGGGGTGGCAGAAGCATAATAGCATGTACATACTGCTGCTTCCAGTGATGTTTTTTCTTTTTGAATGGTTACTTTCTATGGAAGCGGCTTCTTCTGGGCTTTTGCGGGATGCGTCAATGTTCATTTATATTATCCATCCCATTTGCATTATCCTGGTACGGGGTGCGGCAGGCGCATTGAAACTGGAAAAAATATTGGTAACGCAGTCGCTTGTGCATTACCTGGCGGTCTGCATAGTGTCAGCGGCAATTTCTTTTGCAGCGGCAAAAGGGATGCAGTTATGGAAAAACAGGACATAGAGGTGAGGGATGATGTATCAGAAAGGCAGGGCATGGATAGAGCTTGACCTGGCGCATTTAAAACACAATATGGAGCAGTTCTGTTCCCTGCTCCCGCCAGACTGCGCGCTGATGCCTGCAGTAAAGGCGAATGCCTATGGGCATGGGGCAGTGTTGGTGTCTAAGGCGCTGCAGGAGCATGGGGTGCAAAACTTTTGCGTGGCTTCGGCGGCGGAAGGCGTGGAGCTGCGCCGGGGAGGGGTCACTGGGGAGATATTGGTGCTGTCCTACACCCATCCGGGGCAGTTTGACGACCTGATTGAATATAGGCTGGCACAGACTGTGGTAGACGGGGATTATGCACGTCAGATGCAGCGTGACGGGCGCAGGTTCACGGTCCATGTCGGAATTGACACAGGGATGCACCGTTTGGGGGAACGCTGGGAAAACGTGGAGGAAATTGTAAAAATATTCCAGGCCCCAAACCTTACAGTCACAGGGCTTTATTCCCATTTATGTGTTTCAGATGGCAGGAATGCCGCGGAACGCGCGTATACATTGGAGCAAATCCATCATTTTGAGTATGTGGTGGAGGAGTTGCATAGGCGGGGGTATTCTGGGTTTAAATGCCATCTGCAGGGGAGTTATGGCATATTAAATTATTCAGGGCTGTGCTTTGACTATGCGAGGGCAGGGATTGCTTTGTATGGGATTTTGAGTGGGAAAAATGATAAAGTGGATGCGTCGGTAGATTTAAGGCCGGTACTGTCTTTAAAGGCCAGGGTGGAAAGCGTAAAGACTTTATACCAAGGGGAAAGCGCTGGGTATGGGATGGCATACAGCGCCAAGAAAGATCAAAAGATCGGCGTTTTATCTATTGGGTATGCAGACGGCGTCCCACGCAGCCTGTCAAACCAGGGCTGGGTATTGTGCAATGGGAAGGCCGCGCCCATAATTGGACGTATCTGTATGGACCAGATGATGGTGGATTTCAGTGAAGTCAGCCAGGTAGAAGCAGGGGATGAGGCGGTTTTGATTGGAAAGTCTGGGAATTTGGAGATCCGTGCGGAGGATATGGCTCAGTGGGCAGGCACAATCAGCAACGAAATATTAAGCCGGATGGGGGGACGGCTGGAGCGGCTGGTAAAAGAATAAAAACTAAGCCCTTTTCCCACGGGCAATGGGCTATGCAGTGGCGGTAAAAGAATGGTAGCCAAATGTTTAAAATTAAGTTATAATAAACGGTAAATGGATTGCCGTCATTCAGGCAGAATCGAGGGATGAAATGATAGATAATTTTCCGTTTGGGCAGATTGTGGAGCCATTGCTGGAGTGGTTCCAGGGGAATGCAAGGGCGCTGCCCTGGAGGGAAGAGCCGACGCCATACCGGGTGTGGGTGTCAGAAATTATGCTGCAGCAGACCAGGGTGGAGGCAGTGAAGCCATATTTTGAACGTTTTACCAATGCTTTGCCGGATGTGCAGTCATTAGCTGGCTGTGAAGAAGAAAGGCTGCTAAAGCTCTGGGAAGGGCTTGGGTATTATAACCGGGTAAGGAATATGCAGGCTGCGGCTAAGGAAGTAGTGGAGCATTATGGCGGGGCTTTGCCGGCAGATTATAAAGAATTGCTGAAATTAAAAGGCATTGGGCATTATACGGCAGGCGCGATTGCCTCAATCGCTTATGGGATCCCTGTCCCGGCGGTGGATGGGAATGTCCTTCGCATTATAACCAGGGTTTGTGCAGATAATTCTGACATTATGAAACAGTCTGTACGGACAAAAGTAGAACAAACCTTACAGGGAATTATGCCTGGCAATTATGCCAGCGCATTTAACCAGGCATTGATGGAATTAGGCGCTACTGTCTGCCTGCCTAATGGAACCCCAAAGTGCCACAACTGCCCTTGGCAGGGTTTTTGTGAAGCCAGAAATAAGGGGCTTTGGGCAGAGCTGCCTGTGAAAAGCAAGGCGAAGCCCAGAAAAATAGAGGAAAAGACTGTTTTTGTCATCAGGGATGGGGAGAAGGTGGTGCTTCGCAAAAGGCCGCAGAAAGGGCTTTTAGCCGGCATGTATGAATTCCCAAATGCAAGCGGGCATCTGACGGAGGAAGAGGCGCTGCTTTGGGCTAAGGGGCAAAACCTGTCCCCCATCCGTATCCAAAAGCTAGAGCCAGCGAAACATATTTTTTCCCATGTAGAGTGGCATATGGCTGGGTACGTCATTCGTGTGGATGAGCTTTCAGAAGAAAAAGGGGACATGCTGTTCGTGGAGGCGGCGGAATCGGAGGAGCGTTATCCGATCCCGGCGGCTTTTAGCGCGTATACAAAATATATGGATATCCGGCTTGGGAATGAGAGGTTTTAACAGGAGCGCTTTCCCATTGTTCCCTCATCTTCTTTGCGCATAAGGAATACGGTTAACTTGATGATAAAAAGGTAGAAACCTATTTGGCTTAGGGAAAATAACCTCTTAATCTTTTGGCTTTCTATCCCAGTGGCAATTAGGTTTTTACTATATGTATTGACCCTGGAAAAATCAACAAAATAGTCTTGCAATATGTTTTCAGGGAAATACATATAATCAAAGATACGGTTGGCTTTCAATTCCCGTGTTCCATTTTCATTTCCGCGATAAAAATCGAGTGGGAGTACAGGGACAATGTTTATTAAATTTTTTTGGTCTATATGGCAGGAGGTGGAAATAACCATTCCCTTTGCCTTGAAAATTTGTTGGGTTCCATCTTCTTTAAAATAAGAAAAGGGAATCTCGGATATAATATCACCTTGTGATAGGGATGGTAACTGTTTTGGCAGCAATAATTCAAAACAGTTGCCATTTTTGTAAAATTGAGAAATTGCTGCTTTCGCTTTGTCTTTCGCTTCTGGGTCAACAGAGGGGAGTATGCTATCAACAAAGTCAATCAGCTCATTCAGCATTAATCCCAAAAGTTATGTCCAGTTGGCATAGATATGCCATCAATGCACGTTTGTATGCCGTCTTGTTCAGCAATTGTTGCTCCCCTCATATTGCCAAACAAAATTTCTGCTTCTTTTTCTAAGCCTGATTTATTTATAGTTGATAAATAATTAACCAATGTGGTAGAATCAGTCCCATAACTGTTATTTGCCGTTTCACAAAATGCCATATTTTGGAACTGGTGTGCGGCGGTTGATGAATTGGAACTGGCTATTGCGTAGGCCGCCAATCCTACAATAACTATGCTGCTGCTCCGGGGCCTAAGATTGCTCCAGATTCCAATTCCACTGGATTTCCCATCTGTTAATATGATATTGTTGTTGTTCATTTAATACACCCCTGATTCAATGGATTTTTTTAATTTATTATTGATGATTTCAGTTGTTAAATCAATTAACCCATGGAAATTTTGTTTTGCCGAATAGTAGCCTTTTTGCTGGTTATAAGAATATCTGTCATTGACATCCAATAATATGCTGACGGTGTGTGCCGTAAGGTTATCATCTGTAAAATTGCCAGAGCTACTATCGTCTGTATTGCCAAAAATGCGGACACTTTGCAGTGTAATATTTACATAGTATTTTTCTTGTTCAACGTATGTGTATTTCACCATTAAATCGTCCAGATTGCTGGCAGGTTCCCTTCCAAATAAATTTTGAAACAATTTTTTATTTCCATCTTTTTGTATATCATCCCATATGATGTTTGCAACTATTCCCATATATTTGTAGTTTTGCATTGTGATGGTATCAAGGAATTTGAAAACATCTGTAAGCCTGGAATTAATATAGCTTTCGCACAATTTCCAGTCTTCTAGATAATTACCACTATATTTAGTATGGAAATTAGCGGCCTCTGGGGCAATCCCTAATTGGGAATGTTCTCCCTTTGTTGTAATAATAATACGGGGAATCTCTGAGGGCGCTTCATCTGGAATGGGCAAAATATTTGCTTCATTGAAATTTTTTTTTAGGGGTTCGTTATTTAAAATATATTGTTTTTTGATGTTTTCACATCTTTCAAACATAATGTTGACTGAAGAATTTCGTATAGTCATTTGTCCCACCTCTCAGGTTTTAATCCTTTTTTATTTAGTATAACCTATTTTTTAGTTTATGTACAATGGACTTTTTTGCGATAATGGTATATTGCCGTTAGGCATCTGTGTTTTGAGGACTGGCGGTTGCAAAATCATTTTTTATATTATATAATCATAACGGTAAAAGGGGGAATTTAGCAAATTTTAGCAAAAAGGAGGAAAAAGGTTGGAAGAGTTGAGAAAGGGGAGGTTGAGGGGGCAGGGCTTTATAGAAAGAACCTTGCAGCCAAGGGCCTTGTTTTACCTTGTAGGGATTTTGGTAGTGTTTTTATACCATTTGAAGTTTGACCTTTCCTATGGTGATGTTGTGAATTCTTATGGGAATGTGCTGAAAAGGGGAAGTGAATATTTCCCGCAAGATGGGAATGTTTTGGAGGCAATGTATAACTTTACCGTATTCCATTATACCGGATGGTCTTCTAGGAACGTCGTTGAAATTGTGCTGATTATTGTTGGGGCTTTGCCTGCCATTTACTGGCATATATTGGATATTGGGATGGTTATGCTAATTGGCTATTGCCTGGAAAACCTAGTGCCTATCAAAGACCAAAAGATAAAATATATGGTGATGTTTTCTTTTCTTATGATGTATTATGTTGTGGGCATGCGTTCTGCCGGATGGATTGCTGTTACGATTAATTATAGCTGGGTAGTTGCGGCGGCATTGTATATGTTCCTGATTGTCCAGAAAATTCGGGGGGGGGCAAAGAGTTTCCAAGGCATCTTATGCCTTAGCCTTGCTGGCGGCTTTCTATGCCATGAACCAGGAACAAATGTGCGGAATGTCGCTTTTGGTGCTGGGGATTTTTCTAGCGAGAGATGCTTACAATAGAAAATTAAAGAAATCAATCCTTCCATTTTTTTTGTTAAACATTGCTGAGTTTGTGTGGATCCTTACTTGTCCAGGCAATGCATGCCGGAAAAATATGGAAATTTCCTCTTACTTTCCTAGTTATGGGACTTATAGTTTTATAGATAAAGTATACGAGGGCGTCTGTTCCTTGCTGAAAGCCCTGTTTGATATATGGGGCATGGTTATTATTACGGTGGCTTTCCTGTTGCTGTTGCTTTATTTGGCTTTACGGGAAAAAGCCCCAACGGCGGTTAAGCTTACGCTAGCCTTCCCATTGTGTTATATAATAGTAAAACTAATATGTACAAAAGGCATGGCGATATTGGAAAAGCCTTTACCCGCCATTTTTGCGGATTACCGCCTAAGCGCGCCGGCGGCAATTGCAGGGTGCTTGGCGTTGGCCTGCATGTTTGCGGCTTGCTGGTATGTGACTAGGGGAATGGGGGGACAACTGGAATTTTTGGGCATTTTATGTTCAGCGGCGGCGACAAAAGTTGTGTTGGGCTTTTCCCTTGCCTTTCAGGTGTCTGGCGAACGTACGTCTATATTCCTTGCGTTTACATTAATTTTTGCTTCGTTGTTTTTGATTGGGAAAAATGAGCCGCTGTTCCAATTTCTGGGGGAAAAGAAATTTTTGCTGGGGCTTGGGGCTATGGATGTGATGTTATTTTTGCGGAATTACTATCTTATTGTATCGGAGAAAGTAATTTAGCGTAGGGATACATTGAAAGTCAAATACCCCGCAGCAAGCTACGGGGCATGACCTAACTTGTTCTTTCCGCCCCAAGGGGCGGGGTATTTGGTCTGCACTCCGTTTCGGTCGGCGCTGAACGTGTGCCGCTGGCACACAGCGCCCCTCGCGGCATTCGCCAAATATCCGCGCGAGCGCGGCTGCTTGGCTCATTGCTC
>CAJUDE010000056.1 GCA_910585295.1 uncultured Lachnospiraceae bacterium
CGCACATGATGCAAAGAAAAAACTGATGCAGAATTTCTGTATTGCTTATCGGGGAATTTTAAGCAAGAACGAGCTTTATGCAACTGGTACAACAGGACGTTTGATAGAGGAAGTAACAAATCTGACAATCCATAAATATCTGGCTGGCCATCTTGGCGGTGCACAGCAGATTGGTGCGCAGATTGAGCACAACCAGATTGATCTGGTCATTTTCCTGCGTGATCCGTTGTACCCGAAATCTCATGAACCGGACGTCAATAACGTAGTGATGCTGTGTGACAGACACAACATTCCGCTGGCAACCAATCTGGCGTCTGCGGAGCTTTTGATCAAATCACTCGACAGAGGGGACCTTGAGTGGCGTGAAATGTACAAATAGAAAGAGAAAACTAAAGATAAGCGCGGTGCTTATGGCAGTGATGGTATGCATGACAGGCTGCGGCAGCACAAAGTATGATATGCCTTATTCGCCACAGAACAGTGTCAGCAGTTACCAGCTTCTGAACATTGCCGATCAGGAGAACGTGGAACCCTTTGCAGCCAACTTGTGTGTGGCTGCTAAAGATGTACCTGCGACAGGAATCAACCTGTCGGATGTAGGCGCTGCAGCGCTATTTGATACGAAGAATCTGGAAACGCTTTATGCCAAAAATGTGAATAATCAGATGAATCCGGCCAGTCTGACAAAGGTGATGACAGCGCTGGTGGCATTGAAGCATGGATCCACGGATGACGTATATGTGGCCTCGGAGAATGTGAAGATTACAGAATCGGGTGCGGTATTATGCGGCTTAAAACCAGGGGATAAGATGACGCTGGATCAGGCGCTTCATATCCTGCTTTTGTATTCTGCCAATGATGTGGCAGTTCTGATTGCTGAGGGAATCTCTGGTTCTGTGGAAGAGTTTGTGGCATTGATGAATGAGGAAGCGAAAGCAATCGGAGCAACAAACTGTAATTTCATGAATCCCAATGGTTTGACGCAGGAGGGGCATTATGTTACCGCATATGACCTATATCTGATTTTTCAAGAAGCGTTGAAGTATGAACTTTTTAATGAAATCATACAGACCAATACATACAGTACGGTGTATATGGATGCCAATGGAGCGGAGAAGTCTGTGGAGATGGAGAATTCCAATTTATATCTTCGGGGAGTTTATGATAAGCCGTCTAATGTGACGGTTGTGGGCGGTAAGACCGGAACGACCAATGCGGCGGGGCATTGTCTGGTGCTGTTGTCCAGAAGCAGCAGCGGAACGCCCTATATCTCTGTTATCTTGAAAGATGATTCCAGAGAGAAGCTTTATGAAGATATGACGGATCTTCTGGAAATCGCCAAATAAAGTGTGGAATGAACTTTTTTAGTTGTTTTTTTGGCAGAGTTCCCTTATAATAATGGGTAGATGGAGTAAATCGTACAGACTATATAAATATCTTACTTTAGGAGGGTTTTACCATGGTTCAATTCATTGTAGGCAAAAAGGGAAAAGGAAAGACCAAGCATCTACTTGATAAAGTAAATACGGAGATAAAAGACGTACAGGGCAATGTAGTATATTTAGATAAGAGCACCAAGCATATGTTCGAATTAAACAATAAAATCAGACTTATTGACGTATCGGAATATATGGTTACAGATAGTGATGAATTTATCGGTTTTGTCTGCGGAATCATTTCACAGGATCATGATTTGCAGCAGATGTATTTTGACAGCTTTTTAAAGATTGCCTGTCTGGAGGCAGAAGATCTTGGCAAGGTGATTGGCAAGATTGAAAAGATCAGCGAAAAATTCCATGTAGATTTTGTGATAAGTATATCTTTGGATGAGAGTGAACTTCCTGAAAATGTTCGCTCTAACATTATCGTTTCTCTTTAGACAACATACATAATCCAAATCGGAATTCCATAAATGCCCCGTAGCTTGCTGCGGGGTATTTTACTATCCTGAATGGGTTGATAATAAGTAACCAATATTTTGCCCTTGCCCAAAATTACTGAGGCCTTTGCTAGAAAGATTTAAGGTTTTTTTAAGAAATTCATTGAGTTTTATTTCTAAAATCTTTATTATAATCTCTGTGTTGGAACTGCAAATGAGCAAACAAGGAGAGGACGGCATGGAACAGCAGACGATTTTGGTGGTGGATGATAATAAAGAAATTGTGTTTTCTTTGGGAAAACTTCTGGAATATGAAGGGTATCGGATCTTGAAGGCTTACGATGGGTTAGAGGCGCTGGAGCTATTAAAAGAAAATATGGTGGACTTGATTTTGCTGGATGTGATGATGCCCCGGCTGAATGGGCTGTCAGCCTTAATGAAAATTAGGGAAAATAACAAAATCCCTGTGATTATCCTTTCGGCAAAAAACGAGGAGAGCGATAAGGTCTCCGGGCTTGTGATGGGGGCGGACGACTATATCGCCAAGCCTTACAATCCGGCGGAGCTGACAGCCAGGGTTGCAGCCCAGCTTAGGCGCTACCATACTTGGGGCGGAAGCGCGCCAAAACCCCAGGATGACCAGATTGTCAATGGCAGCCTGGTGCTGGACCGCAAAAGCAAGAATGCCATTGTGGACGGTGCGGAAGTGAAGCTGACAGCGACGGAATATAAGATTTTGGAGCTTTTAATGGAGCATCCAGGGCAGGTGTTTTCTGCAGAGAAGATTTATGAGAAGGTTTGGAAAGAGGTGGCAAATTACACAGTGGAAAATACGGTGATGGTGCATATCCGCCATATCAGGGAGAAGCTGGAGATTGACACAAAGAACCCAAAATATGTAAAGGTGGTGTGGGGCATTGGCTACAAAATGGAAAAGTTCTAAGATAAAGCAAATGGCGGCCAGGCAGGCGAAAATAATTTTAAAAAAGGATGAAATGTTCTTGCTTCCCGGAATGCTGGGGGTTGTATTGGGGGTGATGATGCTTCTGGACATTTTAAGTTACCGGTATGCTGTGACAGAGTACAACCTGTTTGTCGGAGGGATGATGAACCTGTGCCTGGCAGCGGGGGTGACAGGTATTTTTCAGTTTTTCCTGCGGCATGAAAACAGGAATTGGAACCTGCAGTCAGAATCTTTTTTCCAGGAATGGGAAAAAAAGCAGCGGAAGCTAAAAACGCTGACTGGCATATTGGCATTAATTTTCCTTGCGGCGTCAATCGCAAATTTCCAATACAGGATGAACCATTCCTGGGTGTATGGGAATTTAAGCTCTGGCTATATCCCGGTGGGGACGGTAGTGATTCAATGGATTATTGGGAATGCCATAATTAATTCTTACATGAAGAAAAAGCTGACCCTCTATATGGAAAATTTAAAACAGATTAATCAGAGGAGCCTGGAAGCAGCGCTGCGCAGCGAGCAGATGAAGGTGGATTTGATTTCTAATGTTTCCCATGACTTAAAAACGCCTTTGACGTCTATGGTTGGCTATATTGAACTGATGAAAAAAGAAGAGCTGACCGACGTTTTGTCAGACTATATTGAGGTGCTTTCCAGAAAGGCGCAGAAATTAAAAGAAATGATTGACAGCCTGTTTGACTTGGCAAAGACCAGCAGCGGGAACGTGGAGCTGCATATGGAGCAAATGGAGATGAACTGTTTGGTGGAACAGGTACAGGCGGATATGGCAGACCGGATTGCAGAAAGCGGCAGGGAACTTGTGGTGATGCTGGCAAAAGAACCCACAGAGTTTACGGCAGACAGCAGCTATATGTACCGTATTGTCCAAAACCTTATGGAAAATGCACTGAAATATTCTCAGGAGCATACTAGGATTTTCCTAAAATCATTGGTGCTTCCCGACCAGGAAGGAAGGGGGAGGAAGGTGCGGTTTGAAATTACCAATACCTCCAGCTACCAGATGAATTTCACTAGAGAGCAGATTGTGGAACGCTTTGCCAGGGGGGATGAGTCCAGGACCACAGAGGGGAATGGGCTGGGGCTTGCCATTGTAAACACTTACACCTTAGCGCTGGGTGGGAGTTTTGACGTGGTGGTCGACTGCGACCAGTTTAAGGCTTCTGTTGAATTTTTGAAATAATGCTTTTCATATGAAAAAAAGTGTGATATAATCTGCCATAGGAATTTTAAGAAGAATAGAAAGGAAGTATTTTTATGAAACATGTAAAAACATTAAATACAAAAAGATTACAGAACACAGTGAAAAAGGGCGGTTGTGGAGAATGCCAGACCTCCTGCCAGTCTGCATGTAAGACAAGCTGCACGGTAGGGAACCAGAGCTGTGAGAACAAATAATCCCCAGCAGGATCATGTTCCCGTCCAGGGATGGGCAGCCGAAGGGGCATGCCCAAAGAGCATAAGGATGTAAGCATGGACCGTTCGCAACCAACGAGCGGTCATTTGTGCGTTGATGGGCATGGGAAGCAGGGCATACATATGGAGAGAAGGAAAGAGAGGAACTGGCAGTGGTCCACCAGTATAAGAACAACGGTTACAATATTGTGTTAGATGTAAACAGCGGCGCCGTCCATGTAGTGGATGATGTAGTGTATGACATTATCCCACTGTTTGAAACATGCACCAAAGAGGAAATCATTTCACGCCTGGGGCAAAGCTATCCAGAAAGTGAAATAGCAGAGGGGCATGAAGAGGTAGCGGCTCTGGTAAAAGGGCAGCAGTTGTTTACAAAAGATGAATATGAAGATTACATGGAGCAGTTCCAGGAGCGGCCTACTGTGGTAAAAGCCCTGTGCCTGCATATTGCCCATGACTGCAACCTGGCATGCCGCTATTGCTTTGCAGAGGAAGGGGAATACCATGGAAGAAGGGCTATCATGCCCTATGAAGTGGGGAAGGCAGCCCTGGACTTTTTGATAAAAACTTCTGGGAACCGTCGAAATCTGGAAGTGGATTTCTTTGGCGGCGAGCCGCTGATGAATTTTGAAGTGGTCAAGAAGCTGGTGGCATATGGAAGGGAGCAGGAGAAGCTGCACAATAAAAATTTCCGGTTTACCTTGACCACCAACGGCGTGCTTTTAAATGATGAGGTGATGGAGTTTGCCAACCGGGAAATGGCAAACGTGGTGTTAAGCATTGACGGGCGAAAAGAAGTGAATGACAACATGCGCCCTTTCCGCAACGGCACAGGCAGCTATGGCATGATTGTGCCAAAGTTCCAGAAATTTGCGGACAGCAGGAACCAGGAAAAATATTATGTGCGGGGGACATTTACCCACAACAACCTGGATTTTTCCAAAGATGTGCTGCATTTGGCCGATTTGGGGTTCCAGCAGATTTCGGTGGAGCCTGTGGTGGCAGATCCTTCTCAAAGCTATGCTTTGCAAAAGGAAGACCTTCCGAAGCTGTTTGAGGAATACGACAAGCTTGCCGTGGAGCTGGTGGAACGCCAGAAGGAGGGCAGGGGATTTCATTTCTTTCATTTTATGATAGATTTGGAAGGCGGGCCATGCGTGGCAAAACGCCTGTCTGGCTGCGGCTCTGGCACAGAATACCTGGCAGTGACCCCGTGGGGGGATTTGTACCCCTGCCATCAATTTGTGGGGAATGAGGAATTCCTTATGGGGAATGTGGAAGAAGGCGTGAAAAATATACCATTGCAAAAAGAATTCAAACGTTGTAATGTATATGCCAAGGAAAAATGCAGGGATTGTTTTGCAAAATTTTACTGCAGCGGGGGTTGCGCCGCAAATTCCTGGAATTTCCACGGGAAAATCACAGATACTTATGAGATAGGCTGCGAGCTGCAGAAAAAGCGGATTGAGTGCGCGATTATGGTAAAGGCGGCCCTTGCAGATGAAATAAGATAATGTAAGAGAGGAAAAAGTCATGAAGAAAAGTAAAGCGACGGGGATATTGGCCCTGATTTTTGCCGTCATGGCGGCAATGACCTGGTATGCAGGGACCATTATCTCAACGGTTGGCGTAGGTGAGAACCGTAACATTAAACTGGGGCTGGACCTTGCAGGCGGCGTCAGCATCACGTACCAGGCGGTGGAGGACAACCCATCGGCAGAGGATATGAAGGACACGGTATATAAGCTGCAGAAGCGTGTGGAAACCTATAGTACGGAGTCTACGGTATACCAAGAGGGAAATAACCGCATTAATATAGAAATCCCTGGTGTTTCCGACGCCAATGCAATTCTTGAGGAGCTTGGCAAGCCTGGCTCCCTGGAATTCCAGAATGAGGCTGGGGAGACCCTTGTGACAGGGACGGACATTAAAAATGCCCAGGCTGGCACATACAACGACAATATGGGCAGCCGCCAGTATGTGGTGGAGCTGACCCTGACAGATGAAGGGGCAGAAAAGTTTGCCAAGGCGACTGCGGACAATGTAGGGAAAACCCTGCCAATTGTCTATGACGGGCAGGCTATCAGCACCCCAGGCGTAGATGAGGCGATTACTGGCGGGAAAGCCCAGATTGACAATATGGAAAGTTTTGAGGCTGCTGAAGAGCTGGCTTCCGTTATCCGTATCGGTTCCCTGTCCCTGGAACTGGAGGAACTCCATTCCAAAGTAGTGGGCGCCCAATTAGGGGAAGAGGCAATTTCCACCAGTTTGAAGGCTGCGTTGATTGGCTTGGTCCTGGTTATGCTGTTTATGGTTGTAATGTACCGTGCGCCTGGGTTTACCGCAAGCCTTGCCCTGGTTCTGTATTCGGCTTTGACCGTATGGGCATTGTGGATTTTTGACATTACGCTTACCTTGCCGGGCATTGCCGGCATTATTTTGTCCATCGGTATGGCGGTGGACGCAAACGTCATTATTTTCGCCCGCATCCGGGAGGAAATTGGGGCGGGCAGGACTGTCAGCGCTGCCATTAAAGTTGGCTATGAGAAAGCCCTTTCTGCAATTGTGGACGGCAACATCACCACATTAATTGCGGCAATTGTATTGGGTACTAGAGGCTCTGGTTCTGTCAAAGGGTTTGCCTATACATTGGGGATTGGTATTGTGCTGTCCATGTTTACCGCGTTGGTAGTGACCCGGTGGCTGATGAGGTGTTTCTATGCCTTGGGTATTCAGGACGCCAAATTCTATGGAGCCACGAAAGAGCGCAATACGGTCCATTTCCTCAGCAAGCGCATGGTATGCTTTGCAATATCGGGCGTACTGATTGCGGCAGGGTTTGTTGGGATGGGGATTAACAATTCCAAAAGTGGCAATATTTTGAATTTCAGCCTGGATTTTGTAGGCGGGACTTCCACTACAGTGACTTTTAATGAGGACTATTCCATCAATGAGATTGACGAGAAGATTGTCCCGGTTGTGGAGGAGGTTACTGGCGACCCCAATGTCCAGACTCAGAAAATTGAAGGCACAAACCAAGTGGTAATTAAGACCCGTTCCCTGGAGCTGGCAGAGCGTGAGTCCTTAAACCAGGCTTTGATTGACCAGTTTGGGGTCAGCGAGGATGGGATTATTGCAGAAAACATTAGCTCAACCGTAAGCAATGAGATGAAGTCAGATGCAATTTGGGCAGTGATTATCGCAACGATTTGTATGTTAATTTATATTTGGTTCCGGTTTAAGGATATCCGTTTTGCTGGAAGCGCGGTAATTGCCCTGCTGCATGACGTGCTGGTTGTCCTGGCGTTTTATGCCATTGCAAGGACGTCTGTGGGAAATACCTTTATTGCATGTATGCTGACGATTGTAGGGTATTCCATCAATGCAACCATTGTTATTTTTGACCGTATCCGTGAGAACCTTGGCGGGGCGAAAAAGAAAAGTGCGGACGGCTTAATGGAAATTGTGGACCGAAGCATTACCCAGACGTTATCCCGAAGCATTAACACTTCACTGACCACATTTATTATGGTGTTTGTGTTATTTATCTTGGGCGTAAGCTCTATTCAGGAATTTGCGCTCCCATTGATGGCAGGCATTATTTGCGGCGCTTATTCCTCCGTATGCATTACCGGCGCATTGTGGTATGTGTTTAAAGTGAAATTTGCAAAGAAATAATCGAATATCAGGCAGTGTTAGGAAGCCGCAGGGATTTTGCCCTGCGGTTTTTTATATAGGAAATACCGTGTTATTGTGAAGTGTTAAAGTGTATAAATTTCCTATAAGGCGTATAGTTGGTATTATAGATTTTTTCAGTTTTTGCGGGTAATGTGTGTTATAAATTCCTGATCATAGCAGGTCAGTACACTAGAAAGGGAATGCCCATTTCCAAACGAAATATTCCCCTTGCAAAAAATAGCGCCTTCTTCAAGGTCGAGGTTATAATTGGCGCTTTCAAAGTCTGCCCAATAGTATCCGTTACTTTTATATAGCACGATATTTCCGAGGCCGTTTTCTGAATATAGTTTTATCCAATATTGATGCGCTGCATCACGTAGCCCTGCCGCCTCTACAAAGATACCTTTTTGCTCCCATACTGTTTTTCGTTTCTGGAACCGCATCTCAAATGCTTTGAATTTCTCATCCATGTTTCCAACCCTCTGTTTGCTTACATAGATTATACTCGAAAATATATGCCCATTGCAAATGTCCAAAGGATATTGGGCGTCGGGTGGCATCAGCCGCAACCCATTTGGTTTATGCTTTGCATGGAGTGAGGGCAGGTTGGGCATAATAAGCAGAAATAGCTATAGAATGCGAGGGATAAACAATGGAAACACAAATTAATATAAGAAAAGCGGCTGTGGTTGGATGCGGGTTTGTAGGTTCCGCTATAGCCTTTACCCTGATGCAGAGCAGGCTTTTTACAGAGCTTGTGCTGTTGGACGCCAATTTTGATAAAGCAGACGGGGAAGCAAAGGATATTGCCCATGGGATTCCTTTTTCTGGGCAGATGAAGGTCTATGCTGGGACTTATGACGATATTTCGGATGCGGGCATTGTGATTGTAACGGCAGGGGCGAACCAGAAACCGGAGGAGACAAGGCTTGCCCTGGTAAATAAAAATGTGGCTGTTTACCAGAGCATAATCCCAGAAATTTCAAAACGCGGGTTTGAAGGGATACTTCTGGTGGTCTCTAATCCCGTGGATATCCTGACCTATGCTGCGGTGAAGATTGGCGGGTTCCCGGAACGGAAGGTGATTGGCTCTGGCACAGTCCTTGATACGGCGCGGCTGAAATATGCCCTCAGCGAGCATTTGCGGGTAGACAGCCGCAGCATCCATGCCTTTATTATCGGCGAGCATGGGGACAGCGAAATTGCCGCTTGGAGCAGCGCCAATGTATCGGGCATCCCGCTGGATGATTTTTGTGAAATGCGGGGGCATTTTAACCACGAGGAGGCAATGGACCAGATTGCAGAAAAAGTAAAGGACAGCGCATATGAGATAATTTCCAAGAAACATGCCACATATTACGGGATTGCGATGGCGGTAAGGCGTATTTGTGAGTGCATTGTAAGGGATGAAAAGTCGATTTTGCCCATATCCTCCATACAACATGGCAATTATGGCATGGAAGGGCTTGCCCTTAGCATGCCTGCGGTGGTTGGCCTGCATGGGGTGGAAAACCATGTGCCAATTTCCCTGGATGAAGAGGAGGAGGCGCTGCTGAAACAATCCGCAGGGACGTTAAAAGAAGTGATTGGCAAACTGGATTTGTAAGGGATGTTAAAAGGCGCGATTGGCAAGCTGGATTTGTAAGGGGACAAAAGGGAAGGGAACTTTCGGGCGCCAAATGGCTTTTGTTCCCCAACCAATTGCATTCAGTTGGAATTTTTCCATTTTTTATGGAAGAGCCATGCCAAGGCGGCGCATATCAGGATCCCGGCTGCGTAGGGAATCGCCAGCAAAAATGCAATTTCTGCCGGGGCGCTAAAGCCAGAGCGCAAGGTTTCCCATTGCAGGTTGCAATAATTGAATGCTACCTGGGCGCACATAATGTCTGACAAGATGATTGCAAGTGCGAAAAAGAGACGGGAGAAAGCTTTATATTTTTTCATTTCTGGCACCTCCTGAGCGGGCGTTTCTGCCCAAGTATTGTTTAGATATGCCGTTTTCCAGTAAAATCCTTTGAAACAATCTGCCACACGCAGGTCCTTTCCAGCATTTGCGCAGGGAATTCAAACTGCCCCGCTGGCTCGGCAACGCATTGGATAATTCGGTTTAGGGCATGTTCCTGCTGCGCCTTTTCTGTAAGGAACGTAACGTAGCCGCTGCCCATAATGCTTTCGTAATTCCAACTGTAGCTGCAAGGGCGGCCTGGCGAGCCTGGGACCAATTCATTCTTGCAGTCCATTTGGAACCATACGTTAGGGTTCTTTTTTAAGATATCTATTTTTTTGCCCTCCGCCGCGCTATGCAGATATAGTATTAAGTCATTTCCTTTCCGGTCAAAGCCGAAATTAAGCGCCGCCACATAAGGGGCGCCGCTGCTGTCCACCATGGCCACATGGACTACATTGCAGCATTCAATAACGGAAAAAATATCGCCAATATCTGTAATTTGTCGCTCTTTCCTTCGCAAAACGTACCACCCTTTCTAGATAGCAGCCTGTATTCCCGCGAGTAACGGGCCGCGCTTGCGCGGATATTTGGCTTAATATAAAGATACCATAAAACCTGTCAGAAAAAAAGAATAAGATGGATAGAGCCGCAAATTAATTTACCCTTGACAAAGAAAGGGGTTCTTTGTATAATGGCAGAAATAGAATTTGGGAGGGACAAGTATGTTAAATGTGATTGTAATGGAGAATGCTGCAAAATAAATATTGCACAGGCGGATGGTGTGTTGCTATATTTTTGCCGACACAATCGCCTGCTATCATTTCGCCTTACAATTGCTAAAGGATTGTGGATACTATTGTCCCCTCAGCGGGAATGCAGGCGGCATTCCTGTATTGTGTTTAGATGTATGAAGCATGGCTGTATGGCTGTGCTTTTTGTGTTTTTATTCCCGCATGAGGGAGAAGGGTTTTTCTATAGTATCGGACCATTATGCACAGCATGCCATTTGTAAGGCGGCGCAAGATGGACAGAAAGGAAAAGCCATGAATTTTGAGAAACAAATTGAATTTGACAAAGTAAAAGAACTTTGGGGAGACTATGCGATGACAAAATCCGCCAAAGAACAAATTGCGGGCGCTGAGGTTATTCTAGTAGAAAGTGAGCTGCGCAAACAGATTAGGGACACCACCAACAGCAGGAAGATGATTGAAAAACTAGGCGCGCCGCCTTTGCAGGATGTAGAAGAGTTAAAGGAGGTTTTGGCGGGATCTGAAAAAGGGGAGTGCCTGACCCCTTGGCAGTTAGAACGGGTGGAGAAAGCCCTGACAGCCGTAAGGCGGCTGAAAAGCTATTTGGACAGGGGCAAATTATATGGGAACCCCCTTGCATATTATGAGGAAAACCTGGATGCCGTAGAATCCCTGGGGGAAGAAATCAGCCGCCAGATCCGCAATGAAGCTGTGGATGACTATGCCTCCGGGGAACTAAGCCAGATTCGGCGTAAGATTGCTAAATGCGAAGAGAAGATGAAGGAAAAGGCAGGGCAGGTGATGCGTTCTAACCAAAGCTGCATGGCTGACAATTTCTACACCCTACGGAATGGAAGGGTGTGCGTGCCTGTAAAAAAAGAATGCAGGATGAAAATACAGGGAAGCGTAGTAGATAAATCTGCCACAGGGAATACGTTGTTTATGGAGCCAACGGCGGTTGGGAAATATTATGAAGAGCTGCAGGAGTTAGGGATACAGGAAGAAAATGAAGTGTACCGTATTTTGTATACATTGACCGCAATGGTTGTGGATGCGGTCCCAAAGATCCAGGAAAATATCAGGATGGTGGAGAAGCTGGATTATATTTTTTCCAAAGGGAAATTAAGCATAGGGCTTCATGGGGCAGAACCGCTCATTAATACGGAACGCAGGGTGTTTCTTAAGGACGCCAGGCATCCCTTGATGGATCCAGCGGCCAATGTGCCGTTGCAATTTGAGCTGGGCGGGGAGGTTCGCGGCATTGTGGTCACCGGACCGAATACGGGAGGGAAAACAGTGGCGATTAAGACTGTGATGTTAAATTGCGTAATGGCTCAGTGCGGGCTTCACCCTGCCTGCCAAAAAGCGGATATCTGCATGAACAATGCGTATCTGTGCGATATTGGGGACGGGCAGGATCTTGCGGAAAATTTATCCACTTTTTCCGCCCATATTAAAAATGTGCTGGAAATTTTGGAGGATGCGGGCAAGGACAGCTTTATTATTATGGATGAGCTTGGGTCCGGCACAGACCCGGCAGAAGGCATGGGGATAGCGGTGGCAGTATTGGAAGAACTAAGGGAATCTGGGGCAAATTTCCTGGTTACCACACATTACCCAGAGGTGAAGGAGTACGCCAGGCAGGCTCAGGGCATAATAAATGCGAGGATGGAATTTAATAAGGAAACGTTGCAGCCCACATATCAGATGGTGATTGGGGAGGCAGGGGAGAGCTGCGCTTTTTATATCGCATCCCATTTGGGGATGCCAGACAGGATGCTGCAGACGGCAGCCCAGGCGGCATATGGGGAGGAGGCAGCCTATGCCTACCAATACGGGGAGCAGGGCGGTTTGGAAAAAGCAGGAGATGCAAAACCTAAAAAAGGGGCGGCTCCGACATGTAAAAAACAGGGTGCAAAGAAAATTATAAAAATGAAGCAGGCAAAATATGGGGAAAGCTGCCAGCCAAAATACCAAATTGGGGACAGCGTAATGGTTTACCCTGATAAAAAAATTGGCATTGTCTGTACGCCGGCAAATGAAAAAGGCGTGCTGCGGGTGCAGATGCAAGGAAAAAAGATATGGATTAATTGCAAACGTGTAAAGCTCCATGTGGCCGCCGCAGAATTATACCCAGAAGATTATGATTTCTCTATTATTTTTGAAACAGTAGAATATAGGAAGGCAAGGCACGAAATGGAACGGAAATATACCGAAGGGGCAATCCAGTATGAAGAATAAGAAAGGTAGTTTGCAAAGATGGAAAAATCAGGGGAAAGGTGTTATAATCAGGGCAGGAAGGCGTTGCTTATGTAATGCCAGGGCATGCTTAGGATGGAAAGGAGCAGTTGGTTATGAAATTTATTTCGTGGAATGTAAACGGGCTGCGGGCTTGCGTGCAGAAAGGATTTTTGGATTTTTTCCGGGAAATTGACGCAGATTTTTTCTGTATACAGGAGACGAAGCTCCAAGAAGGGCAGATATCCCTGGAACTTCCAAGCGGGTACCATAGCTATTGGAATTATGCAAAGAAAAAAGGATATTCCGGCACGGCAATTTTTACGAAACACAAGCCCATGTCCGTATCTTATGGGCTTGGAATAGAGGAGCATGATTTGGAAGGGCGCCTGCTCACGCTGGAATATGGGGAATTTTATCTGGTGGTTTGCTATACCCCCAATTCCCAGGCTGAGCTTGCAAGGCTGCCCTACCGTATGGAGTGGGAAGATGCAGCGTTAAATTACCTGGATGGGCTTAAGGAGAAAAAATCCGTTATTTTCTGTGGGGACTTGAATGTTGCCCATCAGGAAATTGATTTAAAGAACCCAAAGGCAAACAGGAAAAATGCCGGGTTCACCGATGAGGAAAGGGAGAAATTTTCAATCCTTTTAAGCCATGGCTATGTGGACACGTTCCGGCATTTTTACCCAGAGTTGGAACAGGTGTATTCCTGGTGGTCTTATAGGTTTAAAGCCAGGGAGAAAAACGCTGGGTGGCGGATTGATTATTTTCTGGTGTCAGAGGATTTGAAAGACAGGCTTGTGGATGCAAAAATCCACACGGAGGTGTTGGGTTCTGACCACTGCCCAGTGGAGCTTGAGGCAGATTTGCCAGGCTTTGGGGACAGTGAAATGGAATAGCAGATGAAAAGGGCTGCTTTGCGCCCTGCTGGCAGGGCAAATGCGGACGGCGGGGCAGATGTGGATAACGGCTCTTGCGCATTGCTGTCAGGGCAGAAGCGGACGGCGGGGCAGATGTGGATGTGGCTCTTGCGCCCTGCTGGCAGGGTAAGCAATGGGAAAGGAACAGACATGGATAAAGGAGATATCAGGTTAAAGAAAGTGATTGTCCATATCCTGGATTCCACAGTTGGGATTCCGGTGCTGTCGGATACGCTTTTGGATTATGGGTCGGATTTTGGGGATTTCCTGCGGGGGCATATTTGCAAAATTCAGTCTTCAGACGATAAGAAAGCCTGTGAGTTTTATAAAGATGGCTCTGAAGTTTACCAGCAATTGGCGGATTTTGTAGAGGCGGGGTTTTCCGACGATGCCTTTGTGGAGGCAAGCCAGAAATTGGCGTCGCGCCTGTATGGGATTATGAATAAAAATATAGGGATACCCCAGGCGGATTTTGTGGAGGCTTTGTTTGAGGTGGATGCAAAGGACTACCTGGCGCTTCTGAAAATGGATTATAAGGCCTCCTATACCCACCAAACCCAGTCGGACGCGTTTGGGAATACAAATGGAATTATTAAGTTTGGAGCAATCCTTCCCACAGAAACTCAGAAACTTTCGGAAGCCGCCATTATTAACCTGTCAGATTTCACCATTTCCCTGACAGAAAAGAAATATGAAGTCAACGGCGCGAAGGCCTATTATTTTTCAAAACTGTTTTTATGCTGCAGCGGGGCGTTGTCCCCAAAATCCCAGTTATCCATTGTCACCCGCGCCATTGATACAGTGCAGAAGAAATATTTGAACGATGGGGAGCAATTTGAAGCGCAGATGGAGGCAAAACAGGTGATCCATAACCAATTGGCGGAGACTGGCGCGGTGGACGTGCCTTTTGTGCTGGATAAAGTTTTTAAGGAAAAAGAGGAGTGTAAGGAAGAGGTGCAAGAAAAGCTGGAAAAATATAAAATGGGGGCGGACGCCAGGATTGAACCCCAAGCGGAAAGCACCACACGAAGGTTTGGGAAACAGCATTTGACCACCGATACCGGCGTGGAAATTAAAATCCCTATGGAGCAGTACCAGGATGGGGAGCATATAGAGTTTATTACAAACCCAGATGGGAGCATTTCCATATTAATTAAGAATGTGGGGCATATTACTTCAAAGTAGTACATAACCACGGGCTGTGGTAGAGTTGGTTCTTAAAGTTAGATAGTTTTTTGTGCGTTTTAATTTTTTCAGTTTAGCTAATGCTATGTTTACTTAAAGAATAAAAAGTAGTTTGTTAATGAAATATTATGTTTTATAAGAAAATGAGGGATGGACAAGCACAGATTTTTGTGGTGTAATATAATAATATAGGTATTTTTTCGGTTTAATCCACATACAATAGCGAAAGGAGGAAGTGATGGAAGAATTTGAAGTTTATGGAATGAGGGTAGACAGGTTTCTTGCAGAGATGCCAGAGAGCAAAACGGGACGGAAAACCATTTGGAAAACAGAAAGTGAAAAGGAAAACAACAGAAAGAGAATGGAAGAGACTGTAGAGGAATATGATAGTCTGCCCAATTAAAACTGAGGCAAAATGAATTAGTATGTCAATGTTATCTAAAGGATGGCAATGGTATCTGAGGCATTTTGCATCAGTTTCTTTTTGGGAGTGCTTGAGGAGGGGAAGATAAATATGGATAATGGAGGCAGGTATAAGACGTGTATTTTGGAATTGGTGCGGAATAATGGTATATTACAGGAGGAAAAAAGCAATAGAGCCAGCTTTTTGATGTTTGACTATTTTGATATTTTGTATTATACGGAACTTAAGGGGGAAGAAAAAGATTACAAAAATTATTTTGCCTTAGGAGATCCTTTTGAGAATGATAAGGAATACAAAGTATCTTATAAATCTTTGGGCTTATATCAGCATTGGCATAAAATTGAAAAACAAGAGGACCCTTTTTTGTCAAAAGGGGGGCGGCAGCTATCGGACAAGCCATTTCTGGGGATTGTTCAGATTAACTTATGTAAAGAAAGCTTTGATGGGATAAATATTGGGATAGAGGGTTTTTTGTTGGCTTGTGAAGAAGTGGTCGAAAAGATTGCGGGCAATATATGTCAAGATGCTTACAGGTGCTTGTACCGGAGTACAAATACTGGGGATTTTTGCCTTGTGCTGCGTACTGGCCACGTGGAGCAAATTTACCAAACTGCGATGGAGCTAAATGGGTATGAAAGTGATAAGCAGAAAGACGGGTTCCGTGTGAAATTTTGTACATATACAAGCGTAGGGCTGGAATGCGTGGTAGGGGGTGATGGGAAATATTGCACGTTAAGCCAAGGTTTCGTAAACCAGAATAAAGGCCTGAGGGTTGCATTGAGGTTTTCTGCCTCAGCTTCATTGGCGGACAGGCTGGGCCAACTGAATCAGGCGCAGCCGAATAGAGGAGAATATACGGTAAAAAAAGGGGTCTTTGGGAGATATGATTATTTACTTCACGTAAGCATAGGGGAATTTGCGGAAATTTATCCAATTTTATGTGAAAAGAAGATGGGAAAGTTAGAATCCCATGTTGAAGCGAAAACGGAATTACAAAAAATTATCAGTGAAGGAAGCGTTAGGAATATCAATGAGAGGATTTTAGTGAATCTAGGGTCTTACAAGGGAAAAGGGGTTGGTACAGACAAAAGTGAAGATGTAAGCCAAGAGGTAGACAGATGCAATAAAGAATTATACGAAAAAATTATTCGGCTGTGGGATGAGAGAAACTATTTTTCAGAGGAATATCGGACATTTTGCGATTTGTATCGGGGGACAAAGGAATTGTATAAAGCCTTTTCTTCTATCGGCTTAGAAGAGGATGCATATATTAACTGGTTGATCTTTTATCAGGATATGGAGACATTATGTGGCAATTTAAATAAATGGATTGAACGGGTCAAGGAGGGGGCAACGTTAGATAGCCAAGCTGAAAACAGGAAATGGAGGATTTCCACGCTGAAAAATTGGAGGAATGATATACAGGCAATCAACGAGTACACACAGTTGGTGCAGAATGTAAATTACCAGAATTATCAGTCTCCAATTTATGAAATACAGACTCAGAGCGATACGGAAAAATTGCTTGTGGCTTATCGTGAGGTGATGGAAGTTTATTTTGATTCTTATAATAAAAAGGATCAAAATAAAAAAGATGGTTCTAAGAATACAGGGGATTCTGGGCAAAAAGAACATATACACCCAATCATTTACCCTGATTTGTCCAGGAACAATGTGGAAGTAACTGCCAGCTTTCTTCCAATTAAAGGGGTATCAGAGTGTGAGCGCATGGTTGTATGTACGGTGCCTTCCTTTGAATATTTTGGGAGGCTGTATGATTTGCTGCCATGGATTATACATGAATCCTCCCATCATGTAAGGGTTTTGAGCAGGATGGAAAGGAACCAGTTTATTTTAGAATATGACATGCGTTATATATTTCGCCAGGTGGCTGCAGATATTTTGAAAGAATTATCAGATGATAAATTTTATGGAGGGCTGGGGGCGATAGAGGATATTTTGGCAGAAAGCTTGATGATGGCATTTAAGGAGGAATACCAGACAGACAAGCTGCAAGAGTATAATTTTGAAAATCTGATCAAAGAATTGGAAAGGCATATACAAGAACTTTTTTACATGGATGGGCAAGGCGCTTTACTTGGTCAGCCAGTCGATACAGATGTAATGTATCTTGAGGCGTGTAATGCATTGCTGAATGAGTATAGGTCATATGGGAAGGTGGATGGAGGGGTATGCAGCGAATTTAAAAAGCTATATGCAAAAAACGGTGGAATGAAGCTTGTGGAAAGCCTGATAAACAAAATATTGGAAATTTACTGGGGGGAAGTGTCAGAATTAGAAGGAATTTCTGGTACTGTATACATAAAATTAGAGGATTTCATGATACCACAGTCGGTGATAGAGGAACGGCTGGTGGCATTATGTGATAGTGGGAAACGGAAGCCGTTTGAGCATAAATTAATCGAGTACGCTTATTCAGTGAAACGGCTGTTCCGGGTCTACTGCACACTGAAAGAACTGAATGAAGCAGGATCTAAAGGGAGTGAATCTCGGAGAAATTTCTTAAATAAGGCAGGAACACATTATAAAAGCCAGATGGCGGGGCATACAGACAGGAAAGTCTTAAAGGACCCAAGCGTTACGTACGCCTTGAGGCAGCTTGGCATGCAAAATAAAAACTCATATGAATTTGCGGAAGTGATGGAAGGGATGTTACGCCGAATTGATGGGAGCAGGATATGGGACTGCCATAAATTAAGGATTGGGACGTACCGTGAGGCTTGCGCTGATTTATTTATGGCAATTTCGTTAAACATGACAGCTTTTGGGTATTGCAGCCAAGTGTTCCACACCATCAGCGCCGCAAGGCTGCAGATCGTGGAATATGATTATGAAAATATTAATTATGCGCGTCTGCGTGTAATAGCGGCCGTGCTTTTAAATAAAGAGAACCATGGCTGGGAATTGGGAACACAGGGGGAGTTGGTGTCAGTCAATGGGGAAAAGCTTTTGGAGCAGGGGGATGGGTATTGCCTTTATACCCTAAAATGTATCCAGAGAAAATTGGAGGAGTCCGAACAAGCAAACTCTGTCCGCAAAGAGAGAATCGATAAATTTTTTGGGGCTATGTATGGGCAAATCAGAGGCTATTTAAAAGATCCAGACGGTGAGGCATACCAAAGCATGATTTTATATCCTTTGCTGAATCGTGGGGAAGGAAGGCTTGGCTCAAATACCAGAAAAATATGGGATGAATGTAGGGATGTGGTAGAGCTTTGCCAAGATTATAAACATTTATTTTGGAGGATAGAATGTTTCCTGATGGGGTTAAGTTATATCATGGAAAAGAATATAATCCGTGTGGAGAAAGATATCTATGGATATATGAAGAAGGTTTGTGAAAAAGCATGTGGGGAAACTGATTTTGGGAAAGGATATTTTGGGAAGGGATGCTATTGGGAAAATGGCTTGCCACAATATTTGCTGGATTTAAAGGAGGGGATTGGGCGGTTTTATAATGAGCCAGAATTGCGGTATACAGAAGGGGTAGAGCAAAAGTTGGAAAATACTATTGATTTTATCCAAAATTACTACTATCATAATCGGTTTCGGTTAAGGGGGAGGAAAATGCATGTTGAAGAACAAACATAAAGTGGAAGTCCGCTATGCAGAAAGTTTATCTCAGGTCTATGGCCATATTGGAGCCATTGTGAGTGAAGTCAGCAAAAATAGTGAAAGTGGTAATAATGATAAAGAAGAAAGGCCATTATTGTGGTTCCGGGGTAATTTAAATACCAAATTTAACTTAGAGCCAAGTATTTTCCGTGGGGCAGAATATCATTTTAACGATGATAAAACTTACAGCAATAACCATCTAAGGGAGGAATACCGGTTCCAAAGTTTTATGTCCCGCAATTTTGACAATGTGACAGAACGTATGCCACAGTCCATGATTGAATGGCAGGAGATTATGCAGCACTTTTTTACGAAAACAAGGTTGATGGATTGGAGCGAGTCTTTGACGGTTGCCTTAGAGTTTGCCTTGGAAGCTTTTATTACTCCAGAGAAAAATCTGGAAATTGAGGAACGAAGGAAAACGTCAACGCCCGCCGTTTGGATTTTGCGGCCAGACGCCCTAAATATGGAAGTGTATGATTCTTTTTGGAATAACGGAGGCAGTTTAATCAAGAAGGTGCTGGACGATTCTCGGAATAGGGATGCGCTTGTAAAAAAACTACAGGGGCAGTTAAAAAACTATAAAAACATATATGCCCAATTAACAAATAAAAATGAGAAAAACATGAATGGGTTAGTCAGCCTTTCCTCTTTAGAATATATAAGGAGCGCCTATGCAGGCAGGATGGAACAGGCATTGGAAAGGTTAGAGATTAATCCCTTCTTCTATTTGTTGCTGCGGTATTATTCTGATGGCATTCCAGTGGAACTAGATGCGCTTCCTCCGTTGGCGATTATTCATCCTTACCATAGCCAAAGGATAAAGATGCAGCGGGGAGTGTTTACGGTATTTCCTTATTACATACCAGACAAAGTAACCGAGGATTTAAAAGAGCTGGCAGGAACATACCCGCTTTCCATGGAGTATATGCAACGGTGCATTCCATTATTATATAAAATTCAGATTACCAACCCACAGAAGGTGGCAAATGAATTGATTATAACAGGCGCGAAGCGGGGAAGTTTGTATCCTGATATGGAAAATATCTCTAAGGATATAGAAAATGTGGTATAAGTATAAAGGCAGCATGTTTTATTTTGTAATAATATGCTCCTGGCATTACAGTGGGCAACGGCTCACGCAGCCGTGTTTGCGGGGATATTTATCGACTGCCGCGAGGGTAGCTAAAGATCCATCTCCTTTGGGGATTGTTAAGAAGAAGCTAGGTTATGTCCCATCAGCTTGCTGCGGAATATTGGACCCTCTAAAAATAAATAAAAAGTTCAAAAAAACTATTGACATTTTTCTTTATAGCATTTATAATAACCATTGTCAGTTTTGTGCAGGAGTGGCGGAATTGGCAGACGCGCAGGCTTCAGGTGCCTGTGGTAGCAATATCGTGTGGGTTCAAGTCCCATCTCCTGCATTTGAATTTCATAAGAAGAGCTGTTGCGGTTGGCAATAGCTCTTTTTATCTTATGGGAAATTACTTTGGATTCCCTATAAGTTAAAAAGAATTAAGACGCGCCCATTACAACGGGAAAATTACCTGAAATTTCCTTATAAGAAAGGAGCCATTATGCGATACAGGACAAACCCAAAGAACCAGCAGCAATTATCAATTTTAGGTTATGGATGCCTGCGCTTTACCAAAAAAGGGGGAGCCATCGACCAGGAAAAGGCAGAGCGGGAAATGCTGTTTGCCCTAGAACATGGGGTGAATTATTTTGACACCGCCTATACCTATAGCGGGAGCGAGGCCTGCCTGGGCAAATTTTTGGCAAAAGGGCATCGGGATAAAGTGAATATCGCCACGAAGCTGCCGCATTATTACCTGAAGCAGCCAGGGGATATGGAGCGGTATTTCCAGGAGCAGCTAGAGAGGCTTCAGACAGACCATGTGGAATATTACCTGATGCATATGTTAAACGATATTGCGGCTTGGGAGCGGATAAAGGCCCTTGGGGTTGCAAAATGGGTGGAAGAAAAAAAGGCCAAAGGGCAGATTCAGAATATCGGCTTTTCTTTCCATGGGAACACGGATAATTTCCTGAAAATACTCGAAAGCTATGACTGGGATTTTTGCCAGGTACAGTATAATTATATGGACGAGCATTCCCAGGCAGGCAGGCGCGGGGTGGAACGCGCCCATGAAAAAGGGATGCCCGTGATTATTATGGAGCCGTTGCGGGGCGGGCGCCTGGTGCAGGGGCTTCCTAAGACAGCGGCAAAACTATTGGGCAAAACAGGGAGAAGCCCGGCAGAATGGGGGCTTCGCTGGCTTTGGGACCAGCCGGCAGTGACCGTCGTGCTGTCTGGCATGAACAGCGTTTCCCAGGTCGAAGAAAATGTGCGCATTGCGTCAAAGGCCAAGGCAGGCTGCATGACAGAGAAAGGCAAGGCAGTCTTAGAGCAAGTGAAGGGCGAAATCAACCGTTATATGAAAGTGCCATGCACTGGCTGCGGGTACTGTATGCCCTGCCCTGGAGGGGTGGATATCCCAGGATGCTTTTCCGCTTATAATACCAGCTACACAGACAATTGGTTCCAAGGGATAAAATCTTATTTTATGTGTACCACGCTGCGGACAAACCCCACTAACGCATCAAAATGCTTGAAATGTGGGAAATGTGAGCGCCATTGCCCACAGGGCATTTCCATCCGTCAGGAGTTGGGGAAAGTGAAAAAACGGATGGAGAACCCTGCATACCATATTGCAAAGTTTGCAGCAGGGAAAATTGGGAATTATTAACCTGTAAGATTCTGCGGATTTTTGTAAAAAAAATAAAGGAAATAGGAGGTTTGTGCGGAATATATCATATAGAGGTGATGGGAAATGCTCATTCGAGAAAATATGGAATTGTTGGAACGGACATATTTAAGCCCTTTTGCCACATTAAGCGAGAATTCTAAGGGGCGTGACAGGGAGGAACCGCAATGTGACATCCGTCCAGTTTTCCAAAGGGACAGGGATAGGATCCTCCATTGTAAATCATTCCGAAGGCTTAGGCATAAGACCCAGGTATTTTTAACCCCTCAGGGAGACCACTATAGAACCAGGCTTACCCATACGCTGGAAGTGTCGCAGAATGCGAGGACAATTGCCAAAGCGCTCCGGCTGAATGAAGACTTGGTAGAGGCGATTGCGCTTGGGCATGATTTGGGGCATACGCCCTTTGGCCATGCCGGGGAACATATGCTGAATTCAATTTGTGAAAAAGGCTTCAAGCACAATTGCCAGAGCGTCCGTATTGTTGAGGTGTTAGAAAAAGGCGGGAAAGGGCTGAACTTGACCTGGGAGGTGCGGGATGGGATGCTGAACCACCAGACCAGCCTTATGCCTTCCACGCTGGAAGGGAAAATTGTCCGCCTTTCCGATAAGATTGCATATATTAATCATGATATTGACGACGCTATCCGGGGGAAAGTGCTTTCAGAACAGGATATCCCATTAGAGTACCGGGAGATTTTGGGGAATACTACCCGGATGCGGCTGAATACCCTGATACATAATATAATTTCCAACAGCGTGGGGAAAAATGATATCTGCATGTCCGAGGACGTGGAGCAGGCCATGAAAGGGCTGCGGAAATTTATGTTTGAAAATGTATATCGGAACCCAGTGGCAAAAGGGGAAGAAGAGCGTGCGAAAGACCTATTGAGCCGGCTATTTTATTATTATAGTAAGAATATAGACCAACTGCCAGAGCAGTACCTGCAGATGATAGACCAGGGGGAGACAAAAGAGCAGGCAGTTTGCGACTATATTGCAGGGATGACGGACCGCTATGCCATTGCCAAATTTGAAGAGTACTTTATGCCGAAGGCATGGCAGGTGAATTAGGGCGCGTTTGGACCATGCACTAGTGTATAAGGAGGCTTGGATGGCATATTATTCAGAGGAACTAATAGAGGAGGTGCTTTCTTCTAACAGCATTGTGGATGTGATTTCCAGCTTTGTGCGTTTGAAGAAAAAAGGCAGCGCCTATTTTGGGTTATGCCCATTCCATAACGAGAAAACGCCTTCTTTTTCTGTATCACAGGAAAAGCAGATGTATTATTGCTTTGGATGCGGGGCAGGGGGGAATGCCATAACGTTCCTGATGCAATATGAAAACGCCTCTTTTCCGGAAGCGGTGGAAACCCTTGCCGGGAAGGCGGGGATTGCGCTTCCCAAACAAGAACTGTCAGGCAGGGCAAGGCAGGAGGCGGATAAACGGGCGAGGCTGTTAGAAATCAACAAAACGGCCGCGAAATATTTTTATGCCCAGCTTCGCATGGAGCAAGGGAAGACGGGCATGAGGTATTTTGTGGACCGTGGGTTAAGCCCTGAAATCATGAAGAAGTTTGGGTTGGGCTATTCCAATAAGTTTAGCGACGATTTGTACAAATACCTTCGCCAGCAAGGCTATGAGGATAGCATTTTAAAGGATTCTGGCTTGGTCACCCTGGATGAGGAACGGGGTGGGCGTGATAAATTCTGGAACCGTGTGATATTCCCAATTATGGATGTCAACCACCGTGTCATTGGCTTTGGCGGGCGCGTGATGGGGGAGGGCGAGCCAAAATACCTGAACTCACCAGAAACCATGATTTTTGATAAAAGCAGGAATTTGTATGGCTTGGATATTGCCAGGTCGTCCCGCAGGCAGGGGATTTTGCTATGCGAAGGCTATATGGATGTGATAGCGCTGCACCAGGCGGGCTTTGACAACGCGGTGGCTTCGCTGGGGACTGCGTTCACCCCAGGCCATGCGGCATTGCTGAAACGGTACACAAAGGAAGTCTACTGTACCTTTGACAGCGACAGCGCCGGGACGAAGGCGGCGCTGCGGGCGATCCCAATCTTGAAAGAGGCGGGGATTACGGTGAAGGTTGTCAGCATGGAGCCATATAAAGACCCAGATGAATTTATCCGGGCAAAAGGGGCAGACAGCTACCAGGAACGGATTGATGCAGCAAAAAACAGCTTTCTATTTGAGGTGGAAGTGATGGAAGGGGAATACCAGTTGGACGACCCGGAAGGCAAGACGTTATTTTATAATGCCGTTGCGGAAAAGATCCTGCAATTTGAAGAAGAGTTAGAACGTGACAACTATATTGAGGCAGTGGCAAATAAATACCAGATAGCGCCAGCAACTTTGCATAAATTGGTAATGCACCTGGGGACCAGGGCTGGATTTGGCAGGGCGGCGCGTACCTTGAAATCTGGCGTCAATGAAAATAAAAAACAGAAAAAGGAGGATGGCGTGAAACAGTCGCAAAGGTTAATGCTGACCTGGCTTATCGAGAAGCCAGAGTTATTTGCGGAGGTTGGGCCATATATTGGGCCGGAAGATTTCACGGATGAACTGTACCGGCAGGCGGCAGAGGCATTGTTTGCCCAGAACAAGGGAGGGGAGCTGAACCCGGCAAAAATAATCAGCATGTTTGAGGAGGAAGCGCAGCAAAAGGAGATTGCCGGGCTGTTCCACGCAAAGCTTTTGGAGGTGGAGACGCAGGCAGAGAGGGAAAAGGCTTTGAAAGAGACGGTCTTAAAGATAAAAGAAAACAGCATTAATTACCGCTCCCGCCATCTGGAGCCTGCGGATTTGGAAGGGCTGCAGAAATTGGTCGCAGATAAAAAAGGCATGCAGCAATTGCAGAAAGTCCATTTTACTGTGACATAGCAGGCGACCGTGGGCAAACAATTGTATATTTTCACCAATTAGGGACAAAATATAAACAACGAATGGAAGGATGAAACGAAATGGAAGAAAAAAGTGTGAAATTTATCGAAAAGCTGCAGGAGTTATTATCCATTGCAAAAAAGAAAAAAAACGTCCTGGAATATCAGGAAATCAACGACTTTTTTCATGACATGGAATTGGATGTGGAACAGTTTGAAAAAATTTTGGACTTTCTGGAATCCAATAACATTGACGTGCTGCGGATTTCCGATGATGATGACGATATCCTTATAGATGATGAGGAAGAGGTGGAGGTTGAGAATATTGACCTTACTGTTCCAGATGGAATTTCCATTGAAGATCCTGTTCGTATGTATTTAAAGGAGATTGGCAAAGTCCCTCTGCTGAGTGCGGAGGAGGAGATTGAGCTTGCCAAACGCATGGAGTTGGGCGACCAGGAAGCCAAAAAGCAGCTTGCGGAGGCAAACCTCCGTCTAGTGGTGTCCATCGCCAAGCGTTACGTAGGGCGTGGGATGCTGTTTTTGGACTTAATCCAGGAAGGGAACCTGGGGCTGATTAAGGCTGTGGAAAAGTTTGACTACCGGAAAGGCTATAAGTTCTCCACTTATGCAACCTGGTGGATTAGGCAGGCGATTACTAGGGCTATTGCTGACCAGGCAAGGACGATCCGTATTCCGGTGCATATGGTGGAGACAATCAATAAATTAATCCGTGTGTCCCGGCAGTTATTGCAGGAGCTAGGGCGGGAACCGTCGCCAGAAGAGATTGCCGAGGAAATGAGCATGCCGGTGGACCGTGTGCGGGAGATTTTGAAAATTTCCCAGGAGCCAGTTTCCTTGGAGACCCCAATTGGCGAGGAGGAAGACAGCCATTTGGGGGACTTTATACAAGATGACAACGTGCCTGTCCCAGCGGACGCAGCAGCTTTCACATTATTGAAAGAGCAGCTTGTAGAGGTGCTGGGGACATTGACAGAACGGGAGCAGAAAGTGCTTCGGCTTCGGTTTGGGCTGGATGACGGGCGTGCCAGGACATTGGAGGAAGTGGGCAAAGAGTTCAATGTGACAAGGGAGCGCATTAGGCAGATTGAGGCAAAGGCGTTGCGTAAGCTGCGCCATCCCAGCAGAAGCCGGAAGTTAAAGGATTATTTGGATTAATTGGGCTATACAGAATTGAAATAGGGAACAGGAGTTAGCTTGTCGATATGGTACAGTTATCAAAAAGGCTCCAGTCGGTGGCAGACCTTGCAGGGCATTGCGGCACAATGGCGGACGTGGGGACAGACCACGGATACATACCTGTGTATTTGGTGTCAAACCAGAAAGCAAAGAAAGCAATCGCCTTGGATGTGAACCCAGGGCCCTTGCTCCGTGCCAGGGAGCATATTATGCAATATGGGCTGGAAGGGAAGATTGAGGCAAGGCTTTCCGATGGGTGTTTGGCTCTGGAGCCAGGGGAAGCAGATGTGATTGTGGTTGCAGGAATGGGCGGGGCGCTGATGCAGCGGATCCTGGCTCAGGGGGCGGGGGCGGCCCGGGCGGCAAAACGGCTGGTGCTGCAGCCGCAGTCTGAGCTGGCGGCGTTTCGGAAATTTTTATTTCAGGATGGTTACCAGATTATGGCTGAGGATATGGTGTTTGAGGATGGGAAATACTATCCTATTATTGTTTCTTCCTACCAAGGGGAATGGCCTGAGGGATGTGGCAGGGCAAGCCTGGCGCAGCGGCATATAGAAGGACAAGCCGACCTTACGCTGTCTTATAAATTCGGGCCATTGCTGCTGGCGCAAAAACACCCTGTGCTGCGGCAGTTTTTGCAACGCCAAAGGCAGCAAAAGCAGAAAATTCTGGTACAATTGCAGAAAAATTCCAAGAAAGACGACACAATTCGTGCCGCTGAACTGGCGCAGGAGCTTAAGGACATAGACTCCGCATTGCGGTTTTTTTAATACAGTTAAGAAAGGGGGCAGTCATATGACCTGCCAGGAAGTCATAGATATATTGCAGGTGCAGTCGCCAGAACGGTATGCCTGCGAATGGGATAATGTTGGGCTGCTGGTGGGCAGCCCGCACAAAGAGGTACAGGTTATTTATATTGCCTTGGATGCCACAGAGGAAACCATTAGCGAGGCGGCGGAGGCAGGCGCTGACCTGCTGCTGACACACCATCCTCTGATATTCCGGGGATTAAAGAAGGTCAATACGGAAGATTTTACGGGACGCAGGGTCATTGCATTGATCCAAAATGATATCTCTTATTATGCCATGCACACGAATTTTGATGTGAAAGGCATGGCAGAGCTTGGGGCGGCGCGCATGGGCCTTGTGGATTGCCAGGTGCTTGAAGCCACCTGCCTGCCAGAGCAGGAAGGGATTGGTAAGGTTGGCGGGCTTCCCTGTGAAATGACGGTGGCGGACTGTGCCAGTAAGGTGAAAGAAGCCTTTGGGGTGGAACTGGTTAAGATTTTTGGCAGGCCAGACTATAAGGTTAGAAAAGCCGCGATTTGCCCAGGCTCGGGAAAAAGCGTGATTGGCAAGGCGATTGCTGCCGGCGCGCAGGTGTTGGTGACAGGCGATATTGACCACCATGATGGGATTGATGCGGCTGCCCAGGGGCTTGCCATTATAGATGCCGGGCATTATGGGGTGGAAAAGATATTTATCCCCTATATGAAGCAGTATCTGGAAGCCAACACGACAGGCGTCCAGGTAATTGCCCAGCCAGTGAAGCAGCCATTTATATACCAATAATGGAAACGCTGGGAATAGGAAAGAGAAGGGAAACAGGACATGGAGGGAACCATATATTGCATTAAGATAAATGGGGAGGAAAAGAAGTACCCGAAAGGCACGCCGTTTCGGGAAATTGCAGAGGAATACCAGAACCAGTTTGAAGATGATATCGTGCTGGTGCTGTTTAATAACCGCCTTCGGGAGTTAAGGCGGAGGGTGAAGGAAGACGGGGAGCTTTCGTTTGTAACCACAAAGGATAAGGCAGGGAGGAAGGCTTACCGCAGGAGCGTGACATTCCTTATGCAGCGGGCGGTATACAACTTGGCGAAAGAGGATGGCAAGCAGGTTACGGTAAAAGTGCTGCATTCCATCAGCCAGGGGCATTACTGTGAATTGGAAGGGGAAGCGCCAAGCCAGGAGTATTTGGCAAGGTTGAAAGAAGAGATGGGGAGGCTGGCGGAGGAAAAAATACCCCTCCAAAAAAGAAGCATTTCCACAGATGAAGCGGTTGCATTGTTTCGGGAATTGGGGATGCATGACAAAGAACGGCTGTTTTCTTACCGCAGAAGCTCTAAAGTGAATATATACAGCATTGGGCATTATATGGATTACTTTTATGGATATATGGTGCCGGATACAGGATATTTAAAGTATTTTGGGTTGGAACAGTATGAAGGCGGGTTTGTTGTGCTGTTCCCAGATAAAAATACGAAAGCCCCTGCCAAATTTGCACCTTCCCATAAACTGTTCCATGTATTGCGGGAATCTGCCGACTGGGGGCAGAAGATGGAGATTGGGACCATCGGCGCGCTGAATGACGCTGTGGCCCAAGGGAGGATTCGGGACGTGATCCTAGTGGCGGAAGCGTTGATGGAACGCAAGATTGGCAGCCTGGCAGAACAGATTGCATCCCAGCCGGATAAGAAATTTATTATGATTGCAGGCCCGTCCTCCTCTGGGAAGACTACATTTTCCCATCGGCTTTCCATCCAATTGATGGCTCAAGGCTTGAAGCCCCATCCAATTGCCTTGGATGATTATTATGTAAATCGGGTGGATACGCCCAAAGATGAACATGGGAATTATAATTTTGAGTGCTTGGAGGCTTTGGACCTGGAGCTTTTCAACCATGATATGTCCGCGCTTTTAAAAGGGGAGCGCATCTCCCTGCCTACATATAATTTCCGTACCGGAAAAAGGGAATATAAAGGGATTTATAAGAAGCTTGGGAAAAATGACATTCTGGTGCTGGAAGGCATCCATGGGCTGAATGGCAAGCTGTCGTATTCCCTTCCCGAGTCCAGTAAATTAAAAATTTATATTAGCGCGCTGACACAGCTTAATATTGATGAGCATAACAATCTGCCAACCACAGACGGCAGGATGGTCCGGCGTATGGTAAGGGACGCCAGGACCAGGAATATTTCTGCAAAAGAGACAATAGCTATGTGGGATTCTGTGCGGCGGGGCGAGGAACAATATATATTCCCATTCCAGGAAGAGGCGGATATTATGTTTAACTCAGCTTTGATATATGAGCTTGCAGTGCTCAAGCAGTATGCGGAGCCACTGCTGTTTGAAATTGACAAAGAGTGCAAGGAATATACGGAGGCGAAACGGCTCTTGAAATTCCTGGATTATTTCCTCCCAGTGCCAAGCGAGGATATTGGGAAAAATTCTATCTTACGGGAATTTATTGGGGGAAGCTGCTTCAATGTATAAAAGTAGTTGTATTCCCGCGCAAGATATGTTAGGCTATGTAAGGATAAGCAAGTAGGGCGGATAACCGCGGCTGCAGGCGCCGAAAGGCCGCAGGCGAGGAAAGTCCGGGCTTCACAGGGCAGGATGCCGGCTAACGGCCGGTGGAGGCGACTCCAAGGACAGTGCAACAGAAATATACCGCTATTAGTGATAATAGTAAGGGTGGAAGGGCAGTGTAAGAGGCTACCGCCTGGCTGGCAACAGCCAGGGCATATGTAAACCCCATCCGAAGCAAGGCCGAACAAAAGCGATGACGTGGCCCGCCAGCTTTAGGTAGGCCGCATGACCTGGCTGGCAACAGCCAGGCTAGATAGATGGTTATCCAAGACATAACCCGGCTTATAGCCCTGCTTGTTCCCCGCAGCTTGCTGCGGGGATTTTTTCTCTTATCAGAAATGCCTTCGGATTTCCGATAAGAGAAAAGACAATGGCCGCACTGCGGCAAAAAAGGAATCAGCCACAAAAGGGGCATGCCGCAGGCGAAGAATCCAGCCAAGCAGGATTCTTAATTTTATCAGAAATGCCTTCGGATTTCCGATAAGAGAAAAGACAATGGCCGCACTGCGGCAAAAAAGGAATCAGCC
>CAJUDE010000057.1 GCA_910585295.1 uncultured Lachnospiraceae bacterium
CGGTTGCGTCAATTTCCAATAAGAAGCCCAGAACACTTAGAAATTCTTATAGCAGGGAACAATCGGAATAACCTTTCTGCATGATTGTGCAAATTGACGATAGAAATTTTAAAAACCACCTTTTGACACCCTAATCCTATAAAATAAAAAAGAGTTCGCGCGCGAACTCTTTTTTATCACATATCTTCCAAGGATTCTTTAATTTTCCCCATAAACCCTTTCTTTTTCCCATGTTTTTCTGTAGATGCCGCCCCATTTTGTTTCTTTAAGGACTGGCCGCTGGCTTCATCAAATTTACGCAACGCCTCTTTTGCCTCTTCATTTAGGCCGGTAGGAACCTGGACTACCAAAGTTACATAATGGTCTCCCCGCAGGGAAGAATTGCGTAAGGATGGGATCCCTTTCCCTTTCAGGCGTATCCTGGTATCCGTCTGGGTTCCCGGCTTCACGTTATAGAGGATATCGCCGTCAATCGTGCTGATACGCACTTCACCCCCCAATGCCGCCTGGGCAAAGGAGATAGGCGCTGTGGAATAAATATTCATATCCTGGCGTTGGAAAATCGGGTGCCTGCTTACATTTACCTCCACAAGCAAGTCTCCCCTTGGCCCGCCGTTGGCGCCTGGCTCCCCTTTTTCCCGGATACGGACGCTCTGCCCATTGTCAATGCCTGCTGGAATGGACACTTTGATTTTCTTGCGTTTTGCAATATAGCCAGTACCCCGGCAGTCTGGGCATTTCTCCTTGATTATTTTGCCTGTCCCATGGCAGTCCGGGCAAGTCTGCACATTCTGCACCATCCCTAAAAAGGACTGCTGGGTATAGACCACTTTCCCTTTTCCGCCGCATTTCGTACAAGTCTCCGGCGTAGTCCCCGGCTTCGCGCCTGTAGTATGGCAGGTAGTGCATTCATCCTTTAATGTAATCTCAATTTCTTTCTCACAGCCAAATGCAGCTTCCTCAAAAGTGATGCGCACTGCCGCCCGGAGGTTTGCTCCCTTCATAGGCCCATTGTTTGCTGACCGCCTCCTGGAACTCCCGCCAAACAAATCGCCAAAAATATCGCCGAAAATATCGCCCATATCCATGCCGGAAAAATCAAAACCGCCTCCACCGCCCATGCCGCCGTCAAATGCCGCATGGCCAAACTGGTCGTATTGGCGCTTTTTATCTGGCTCACTTAAGACAGCATAAGCCTCAGAGGCTTCTTTAAACTTTTTTTCTGCCTCAGCATCACCTGGATTCATATCAGGATGGTACTTTTTGGCAAGCTGGCGGTATGCTTTCTTAATCGTTGCATCGTCCGCATTTTTGTCCACTCCCAGGACTTCATAGTAATCTCTTTTCTGTTCTGCCATGATAAGCTCCCTCTTGGAATTGTATAAACGAACTATGTTTGGGATCTACCAGATATCAGCACCCAGCCGTGCAAGCACGGCGGATGCTGTCCTTTGGTACATCGTTCTACACTTCTTTATAATCTGCGTCTACCACATCGTCGTCGGCGCTGCTATAAGATGCATCCCCCATATCTGGGCCTGCGCCTGCCGCTCCCTGAGCCGCCTGTGCATTTTCATACATCTTAGCAAATACCTTCTGTGCGCTCTCCATCAGTTTTTCTTTTGCTGCCTTCATCTCGCCGACCTGGCTGTCTGTCATATCTTCGGCTGCCGGATGCGCTTCAACCATTGCCTTTAATGCGTTTAAGTCTGCTTCCACTGCTGCCTTATCGCTTGCATCCAGGTTATCCCCAACCTCTTTCAATGCATTTTCTGTCTGGAACACAAAGGAATCTGCATCGTTCCTAGTATCAATCGCTTCTTTGCGCTTCTTATCCTGCGCTTCAAATTCTGCGGCTTCCTTTACAGCCTTCTCAATATCTGCATCGGACATATTGGAGCCTGCGGTAATTGTAATATGCTGCTCTTTCCCTGTCCCCAGGTCTTTTGCAGATACATTCACAATGCCGTTGGCGTCAATGTCGAACGTAACTTCAATCTGAGGCACGCCGCGCCTTGCTGGCGGGATCCCATCCAGGCGGAACTGCCCTAAGGATTTGTTATCCCGAACGAACTGCCGCTCACCCTGCACCACATTAATGTCCACTGCCGTCTGGTTGTCTGCCGCGGTAGAGAAAATCTGGCTCTTCTTGGTTGGGATTGTGGTGTTCCTCTCAATCAGCCTGGTTGCCACGCCGCCCATAGTCTCAATGGACAAGGACAATGGGGTTACGTCCAATAACAGGATTTCCCCTGCGCCTTTATCCCCAGCTAATTTTCCGCCCTGGATGGAAGCGCCTAACGCCACGCACTCGTCTGGGTTTAAGGACTTGCTTGGGTCTTTCCCAGTAAGCTGTTTTACTTTATCCTGCACTGCCGGGATACGGGTGGAGCCGCCTACCAGAAGCACCTGCCCAAGCTCAGAAGAGGTAATCCCCGCGTCTTTCAATGCATTCTGTACTGGGATTGCGGTACGCTCTACCAAATCATGGGTCAATTCATCGAATTTCGCCCTGGTCAGGTTCATGTCAAAATGTTTCGGCCCTTCTTCGGTTGCTGTGATAAAAGGCAGGTTGATATTGGTTGTGGTAGCGGAAGACAACTCTTTTTTGGCCTTCTCTGCCGCTTCTTTCAGCCTCTGCAATGCCATCTTGTCATTGGAAAGGTCAACGCCGTCTGTTTTCTTAAATTCTGCCAGCATATAATCTGTGATTTTCTGGTCAAAGTCATCGCCGCCCAAGCGGTTATCCCCGGAAGTGGACAATACCTCAATAACCCCTTCGCCGATTTCAATAATGGAAACGTCAAATGTGCCGCCGCCTAAATCATAAACCATGATTTTCTGCTCTTTTTCATTGTCAAGTCCATAAGCAAGGGCTGCTGCAGTGGGCTCGTTGATAATACGCTTTACCTCCATCCCAGCAATCTTGCCAGCATCCTTGGTTGCCTGGCGCTGCGCGTCATTAAAGTAAGCTGGCACAGTGATAACCGCATCTGTCACTTTTTCGCCCAAGTAATTTTCTGCATCCGCCTTTAATTTCTGAAGGATCATAGCGGAAATTTCCTGTGGGGAATAATTCTTGTCATCAACGGCGCGTTTGTGGTCGGTACCCATCTCCCTCTTAATAGAAGAAATCGTTTTCTCTGCATTGGTCACTGCCTGGCGCTTTGCCGGCTCACCAACTAACCTCTCCCCTGTCTTGGTAAAAGCCACTACGGACGGTGTTGTCCTTGCTCCTTCTGTATTGGCGATAACCACCGGTTTACCACCTTCCATAACTGCCACGCAGCTATTTGTCGTTCCTAAGTCGATACCAATAATTTTGCTCATAATAGAGACCTCCTCATATAATATAAAACTAATTACATTGTCTGCTTCTGAAATAAGGTATGTTCCGGCGCCTTACTGCACAACAGCTACCATGCTATGCCTTACCACGCTTTCCCGGTACATATACCCTTTCTGTAACTCTTGGGCCACAATCCCAGATTCATATTCCTCATTTTCCACCTGCATCACTGCATTGTGGAATTCTGGGTCAAACTCTTTCCCCACTGCTTCCATGGGCGTTACTCCCAGTTTTTCTAACTCTGCCATCAACTGCTTATATATCTTATCCATTCCCTGTGCAATTGGGTCTTCCTTTGCATCTTCTGGAACAGCGGATAACCCCCGTTCAAAATTGTCCACAACCGGAAGGATTACCTCAATGACACTTTTGGCGCCTATCTCAAACATCTGTGCCTTTTCCTTCTCTGTACGCTTGCGGAAATTATCAAATTCTGCCATCTGCCGCTGTAACTGGTCAGTCAGCTCGGCAATTTTTTCTTCCTGCTTGTTTTTCTTATCTTTTTTCTTAAAAAACCCTTTTTTGCCTTCTTCCTGCCCTTCTTCAGACGGCTCCTCACAAGTTTCCCCTTCTTGGGGGCCTTCTTCTGTTTGTGGCTCGCCTTCCGGCTTGTTCCCTTCTTCTAACTCCCCTTCTGCTTCCTCTTCCTCCAAATTGCCTGCTTGCTGGCCCTCCATTGCTTCCATTTCTTCCATTTCTTCCTGGCCTTCCATTGCTTTCTGCTCTTTCTGTTCTGCCATATCTTTCACCTTTCTATTTTTTTCCCGGCTTTCTAAATACGGTGTCAAGCTGTATCTTTAATGTTTTCAGATTGTCCATTACATTTTCATAATCCATACGTTTGGGCCCGATAATCCCAATGGTGCCTGTCATCCCTTCCCCCAACTGGTAAGTGGCAGTTACCACGCTGCAGTCCTTCATGTTCTGGATGGGGGATTCCGCCCCAATATACACCTGGATCCCTGTCTCTTCTTCAGAGGCCAAAGCCTCATTCACCAGGCTGATTAACTGCTGCTTCTCCTCAAAAGTATTCAGTAACTCGCTTGCTTTCCTTGAATCGCTTAATTCTGGATACTTTAAAATATTTGTGGTCCCACTGGTATAAACCTCAAGTTCCTCATCCTCCTGGATCACGCCTGCTAAGGCGTCCAGCACATCTCCCACAATATTGCTGTGGATTCCCGCCTGTTCCTTTAACTTCGCTATGGTCCCAAGATTGATCTGTTCTGCAGACAGCCCGTTTAGGCTGGTATTCAATAAGATGTTTAATTTCAGCAATGTCTCATTATCTAAGGCTTCCCTTGTAGAAATCATCTTATTCTTCACCAGATTGCCTTCCATCACAATCACCGCCAAAAGCTGCTCTTCATCTACCTGGGACAATTGGAGGAACTTTACCTTATTGCGGTGGAAGGAAGGCGCCGTAATCATCGCAGTATAATTGGTGTTGGCGGCAAGCACCTTTGCCATTTGCTTTAGCACCTGCTCCATGCGCTCTGTATGCTCTATCATAAATTCCTTCATCTCAGTGACTTCCCGGTCTTTTTCCTTCATCAGGTTATCTACATAGAACCGGTACCCCTGGTCGGAAGGGATGCGCCCAGCAGAAGTGTGGGGCTGTAAAATATAACCAAGCTCTTCCAAATCTGACATTTCATTGCGGATGGTTGCAGAACTTAAATTTAAATCCGAATATTTGGAAATCGTCCTGGAGCCTACCGGCTCCCCAGTATCCAAATAATTCTGGATGATCGCATTTAAAATTTTCCTTTTCCTTTCATCCAGCTCTTTCATTCCAATCCTCCTGCAAAATGTCCCTTCTTTTCATACAAGGCAATTTTTCTTTTGTTAGCACTCGGCTTGTTGGAGTGCTAACATCTATGTACATAAAATAGCACTAACATTTTTTCTTGTCAAGGGAATTTTGGGAATTTATAATTTCTTTATAATTATTATTTATTTTCACCTCATCATTCCTGATAGGATACCCCTTTCACAGAAGAAATCCGTATCAGCTTGTCTTTCTGTGCCTTTGGCGTTTGAATACGGACCAAAATCCATTTGGGGTCTATATCCAGCAAAATTATTTTATTTTTCCCACTGACACTGAGCAAATCCATATCTTCATCTTCATAAAAATCCAAAAACACTTCTTTCCCGATGCATGGCGCAAGAACCTTTGCGATATCCTCTTTCGTGCCGCCTTGCCCCAAGCGCTGCCCGCCAGCCCAATCACGTTCTATCCGGCGCAGCTTAGAGGCGACTGCGCTTACCTGACAAAATGCAAGCAGCCCTAAAATTGCCCCTACCTTATATAAGAAATCCATAAATACCGCCTCCTCACTCAACAATTTCAAACGAAAGCACCGATGAAAGGGCAATCAATTTTTTTTGTTCCTTCTTTTTATGCTGCACTGTGACTTTCACCCAATTCCCCTCAAAGCAATCTACGCTGCAAATTTTATCCAACATATCAAAGTCTTCCTCATCTTCATAAAATGAGATTCGGACATTTTTCCCAACAATCCCAGAAAGCAGCTTTGTGACAGAACTTCCTTTTTCCAATGGCTCCGTCCTTTCTAACGCAAAACCTCCATCTTCTGCTGGCAGATTCTCCTGCAAAAGATAGTCGCAAGACACATGCAAAACTTTAGCCAGTCCAGCCACCTTCTCAATATCTGGAAAGGCCGCCCCAGTTTCCCACCTGGATACCGTCTGCCTTGTGACAGACATTTTATCTGCCAGCTCCACCTGAGTGATTCCCTGCTCCCGCCTCGCCTGGGCGATTCTTGTACCAATTTCCACAATTGACGCTCCTCTCTCCTTTTGTTTCCATCAGCATAACCCAACCAGTATTTTTATACAAGCAATTTCCATGCGCCTATGCAACGTCATGTGTTACATTTTACAAAAACCCCTCAATTGCCGCTGATTTTAAGCTTCCAGGCGCTGGCATGGCGGCGTTGCGATAACTGCTATGCCAGCAGGGACCGAGGCGCGATTTTCCTAATGCGCAGCGACATCAGGCATGCCGCCAGAAAAGCAAACGCAATCAGGGCAAGCCCTGCGGCTGCGACAAACCCCACAGGCACACGGAATGAGCAGTACACAATCCCAATATCCCTTAAAAATATGGCAGTCAAGGGATTGATAATATAGCAGCTTCCGACAAGCCCCACAACAGTGGAAGCCACTACTGCCGGCATAAAGCTTAATGCGGTCTGGACCACAAGCTGCGCTGTGGTAAAGCCCAGGGACTTTAAAATTCCATATTCTTTCCTCTTGCGGTTCAATATCGCACGCACCAGAAGATATATAACGAACACAATAATAAGGGCGCTAAGCAGCAAAATTGCAACCACAATCACTGTCATAAGGGAAATATATACCACAGATATCCCATGGATAATTTCATAAATATTCTGGGTTTGGTTGGCTTTTTTGCCAAATTTCCTGCTGAGTTCCTTATTAAAAGCTTCTATCTCTATCCCTTTGGAAAGGTCCATGTAATAACTTAAGTCGTTCAGGCTCCCAATTCGCCCATACCCTGCCCGTGTCAAAAGGCAGTCTTTCCCCAAGTTATTAGAAAGCTGCGTAAACCCTGTGATAAGATAGTTTGTTTCTTTCCCTCCTATGCCCAGCCTAATTTCATCGCCAAGTTCCCATCCTTGTTCCCTGGCGTATTTTATGGCTACCGCCACTTCATTGTCAAATTCTGGGAACCTGCCGCGGACCACAACTTCCTGGTTATTTACCTTAGAAAAATCATCACATATATTGACTATCAGCTCTGCCCCGCCTATATGCCCCACCTTCTGGGTATGGTACAAATAAACTTTTTCTACCCGGCTGTCTTTTTCCATTTCCTCTAGGAATTCCTTTTCCGCCCCTGCATTGATATTGATACAAGCGTCGGCTGTTTCCCCTGCTACAAGGTTTAAAAATGGAGTCATGTCCATAATCATATTTTCCAGCATCAGCCCAGAAAATACGATAATCAATGACAGCATGGACATCGTAATGCAAATGGTCACATTATATTTCATCCCTGATAAAGTCGTTTTCAAAGCCAAAGCTGCGTTTAATGGAAGCTTCGCCCGGTCCAGTGGAATATGGTTGCGCTGGAAACTGTGGGCCTGGACCCCTTGCCGCAGGGCGTCAATCGGCGGAATTTTCTTTATCCTGCGCGAAGGCAGCCAGACCGTAACTGCCACTGCGCTGCATAACACTGCTAACGTAATCAAAAAAAGCTCTGGCTGCATATGCACCTTATAGGGGATGCCCGTCTGAGAAACCATCATATTATTCACGCCTGGAAACACAGCATAGGAAAGCGCCATGCCAACAACGGCGGCAACAACGGCAATGCTTACAAATTGCAGCTGCAGCATTCCCATAAGCTGCCTGCTCTGGTAGCCTGCCGCTTTCCATACCCCCAGGTTCCCCATATTTTCCTGAATATAATTAATAATATTAGAAGCCACAACAACAAGGATAATCAGCAGGACAAAACACGCCATGGCGCTGATTACGCCCGAACAAATCATCTGGGAAATATAACGCGACTGGGAAACCAGCGCATAAGAATTGCTTGTGGTTGGGATGTTTGGATATTTCTCAGCTATTTTATGGTTCAGCATCGCCTCAAACTCCTCACTCCCAGACTTATCCAAAAGCCGCACGGAAACCAATGTAGAGCTTTGCGCATACCCTTTCCCCTCCAGTTCCTGGTACGCTTCCTTTGTCAGAAGAATTTCACATATCCCACAATTATGCGACCCTGCCATGGCGCTGTTAAAAAAACCGCATACTTGGTAACTTAACGTATGGTTCCCAACGGTAAACGAAACGTTTTTTCCCACAGCAAGCTCCCCTGTTTTGAATATCATAGGAAGGAAAACCCCTTTTGCAAATTCGCTTTCCTCCACAAATTCAATTTTCCCAATGGGCCGGCTGCATGCACTTTGTTTGTCCATCATAAGGAAATTTGTGAATGCCTCCCCGCCATTATATGGTATGCTTCCCTGCGCCCACATAACATCATCCATATAGTACTCTGCCGTACGGCTATCTTCCTCCAATATCTGGGAAATATATTCTCTGACGCCTTCGGAATTATCAGCCGCGCAAACTGCCACATGCTCGGCATTCAAGCGCTGGTGGCAGCGGTCAAAATTCTGCCTGTAATCCAGGCTTAACATCAGCCACAAGTTCATCATCGCTGCCGCAAGCAGAATCAGGACAAACTCTGCCGCCGTCTGTCCCTTTGCCTTTCGCAAATTTGAGCGGATAAGCACGATATATTTTGCCATGCTCACCACCCCATTTCCGTAAGGAAAGCAGAAAGCTTCCCATGCCTTTTTACATCCCCATGGACATACTGCCCAAGGTTGCACTCCCCAAGTATGGCGCCGTCCTTCAAATATAAAATCCGGTTGCCGCGGCGGGCAGAGCGCATGTCATGGGTCACCATCACCACCGTTTGCCCCTGCCCGTGGAACTTAGTAAGGGTATCCAACACATCCAGCCCTGTTTTAGAATTTAACGCCCCAGTTGGCTCGTCGGCAAAAAGGATTTCTGGCGAATTAATCAACGCCCGGACAATCCCCACACGCTGCGCCTCCCCGCCTGAAATCTGGGTAGGGAATTTCCTCTGGGTTTCCTCTGAAATCCCCACTGCATGGAACAGTTCTTTTGCCCGCCGGGCCAACGCCCTTTTGTCCCTGTTTGCCAAAAGCCCAGCACAAAGCACATTGTCCATAACGCTCATGGTGTCAATCAAATAAATCTGCTGGAATACAAACCCACAGTGCCTGCGCCGAAACATTGCAAGCCCATCCTGGCTCAGGCTGGAAATGTCCTGCCCTTGAAAAGTGATTTTGCCAAGGGTAGGCGTATCCATGCCAGAAAGCGCATACAATAGTGTGGATTTCCCCGCCCCGCTTGCGCCCATAACTACCGTAAAATCCCCTTGGTATAGTTCCATGCCAATGTTTTTTAAAACATGCTGCATTATCCCCCCACTAGAAAAGGACTTGCTTAAATTTTCTGTCTTATAAATGACCTCTTTCATTGAGAAGCTCCTTCCATAAAAACACTTATCCGTTACATGCCCTATTTTACGTTTCCAGTCCTTAAATGTCTTTATAGAATCCTTAAGCGTTCCTTAAATGTTTCTATTACTCCGGCGGTTAAATGTCGACAAATTTTACGCAGAATATATTTTCATCTGCAAGGCGGAAGAAGGCGGCGTTGCGGGGCTACGCCAACGGATGACAACGTAGCAGATGGAAATTTAGGCAAGTAAAAACGTCGATATTTAACCGCCGGAGTAATATCATACCCCCAACATCCAGCGTTTGCAAACATTTGCTGCCTTGCAGATAATTATAAGGGCGTGGAACATGCCACTTAAACCGTGCCGCTCAACGGGATAACAACGCTGGCTTTCAACCCATTTTCCCCATTCTCCACGATGAAGCGCCCATCCATTGCCTCCATAAAATAATCCGAAATAAACAGCCCCAGGCCTGCCCCTTCTATTTCCTTGGCATTGGCGCCCCGCCGAAATTTTTCTTTGATGTAAAAAACCTCTTCTTCTAAAAGCCCGCCGCCATAATCCTCTATCACCACCACCAGGCGGCTCCCTTCCCTGCCCGCCTGCACCATAATGTCTGTGTCCGCATATTTATAAGAATTCGCAAATACATTGTCAAATACCTGCTGCAGCCTAAGCCTGTCTGCCCAGACCAGGCAGGGAGGGATTTCCGGGATTTTTGCCCGGTGCAGATAGTCGGCATTTTCCAGCAGCGCGCCAACCTCTTTGCTATCCATATCCACTGGCGCTACCGTAAGCTCCTGCAATTCCTCTAATGTGGCTGTAAACAGATTGGTGACCAGGCTGTTTACCTGGTCTGCTTTTTGGATAATCTGCCCATAGTTTTCTTTCATCCTTTCATCTTTGGCAAGGGCGGCTCCCACTTCTGCAGCAGCTTTTATGCTTGCCACAGGCGTCTTGATGTCATGGGACAGCTTCGCCACAAGTTCTTTTTTCCCGGCATTTGCCTTTGCCTGCGCAAGCTTTGCTTTTTTCAGTTCTGCGCGCATCAGGTCAAAACTTTCCGTAAAAGCGCCAAATAAATTCTGCCTGTCCATTTCCAGCGGGATATCCAGGTTGCCCCCGGCAATCCGCTCTGCAAACCCTTCCAGTTTGCAAAAAGGCTTTACCAGCATCCCATACAGCCTTAACGCATAGGCGGCGAGTAAAAATGCCTGGAACGCCAACAGCAGCGACATCCAAAAGGCTGCCGCCCGCCGTTTGGATGCAAAATCCTCATCCGATGGATTGTATATGATTACTTTGCCAACCACCCTTCCAGGCGGCCCTATATCCAATATCGTGTCCCTGTGGGAAATAGCCTGGCTGACGGTCTCGCTTAGATGCTCCCTAGTCTTGAACCGCACTGCCCCATCGCCGCCAATCGCCACATAGTCAAGCTCTGTGGGGTTTGTATGGAATGGGAGGTTATCCCAATCACGTTCCAGCGTTTTTACGATTTTATTCACTGTCGCCACGTCCTGGGAAGTCCCCTTTACCCCTTTCAGAAAGCCAAAAATCCCCATCCCTTCCAACAAAAAAATCACTAAAATGGCAAAGAGGAGCCTTCGTCTTTTCATTCCCTGCCTCCTTCAAATTTATACCCTTTCCCCCAAAAGGTAACGATATACTCTGGCTGGTTGGGGTTAGCTTCTATCGCTTCCCGTACCCTGCGGATATGGACGTTCAACGTCCCGTCCCCAGTGAATTTATCCGCCCAGACATTCTCAAAAAGTTCCTGTTTGGACACCACTTTCCCCCTGTTTTGGACTAAATATGCCAGCAGCTTAAATTCCAGCGCAGTTAATTTCACAGGGCTGCCGTCCACAGACAAACTCTGTTTTGGGATATCAATGTTAAGCCTATGGTCCAAATAGCTTTCCTCCCTGCCCCTGCCATAACGCTTAAGGACTGCCTGTACCTTAGCAAGCAGCACGCCTAGGGAACAAGGCTTCTGGATATAGTCATCCCCGCCAATCTTCAAAGCGGCAATTTTATCGTCATCACTTGTACGCGCCGATATAAAAAGGATAGGGATATCTGTCTGCTCCCGTAATTTGCGGCACAACGCAAACCCACTCCCATCCCCTAGGTTGATATCCAACAGCACTAACTCCGCTGTGTTTCCTTCAAAAAAACTTTGGCTTTCTTCTGCACTGTACACAGCCGCAGTTTTTACCCCAAATAAATTAAAATATTCCGCCGTGCTGTCTGCAAGCAATTTTTCGTCATCTATAATTAAACAATTGTACCTCATTGGGTTCCCTTTCATATTATAACATAAAGAACAATAAGGAGAACTTTATGGAAAAATTAATGGAAATCAGCCATGTTGGCTATTCTTACCATACTATGCAAGGTGAGACGCCTGCTTTATTGAATATAAATTTTACGGTCCATAAAGGCGATTTCCTGGCGATTGTAGGTCCGAGTGGGTGTGGCAATGGGATGGTTCTGCAGGGGAAACAAATTACGCGGCAGCCACTGATATCTGCTGATTCTTGCTCCATCAATGGCTGCCATAGATAAAAATATGGGCTTCTTCTCCGTCCCAGACAACTTTATCCAGAATCATCCGCAGATATTCCCGCTTTTCCGGTACGGTTAAGGTGTCAAAAAGTCTGCGGAAGCCGGAAAGCTGTTCTAAGAGAACCTCCATCTGCTGTCTGTCCCCCTGAATATTTTTCCCCTCTTCCCCTGATTCTGCGCGTTCTCTTTCCAAGGATGTACATTCTTCATTCAGCTTTCGGATTTCCTTTTCTATCTGCTCAATAAAAGCTTCCTCACCGCCGGATTTTGCCAGAGCAGAAATAAGGTTCTGTATTTCTTTTTTCCGTTTCTGTATTTCCTGCTCCAACAGGCCTGCCCCAGTGACTGTCTCTTCTTTTGTGCCATCCATTCTTTCCATAGCTTCCTTAAGCATACGATGGATGTCGGAATTTTCCTCCGTATACCGCAGCACTTCCCTGTACACCAGTTCATCCAGTGTATTTCCCTGCACATTTGGTACGGAGCATTTCTCCCCGTGGGTCATGTCTTTATACGGGCAGAGATAGGAAAATTTCCGTTCCCCCGCTTCTGTTACCTGTTTGGCTGAATAATATTTCGGGCGCATCAGGTGTCCGCAGGAACAATGCAAAATCCCTGAAAGCAAAGCCACTGGATTCTGGGGCTTGTGCCATCCTTCTCCCCTGGAACTGTTTTTTGCCAGAAGATTCTGGATTTTGGAAAAGTCCTGCCCGGATATAATTCCTGGATGCCTTCCTTTCGCTACTATCCATTTTTCCGGTGAATTATTTTTATTCTTATACTGGGTGGAAGAAGTTTTCGCATAGGCAATCAGCCCGTATGTTCCATCTGCCTCTTCCTGATCCATACATACCTGGCAGCCCAGATTCCAAAAATAATCATAAGCTTCCCTGTCTGCTGTACAGTATACGGGATTTGTCAGAATGTCCCGGATAGCGGTTGTGGTATATTCATTGCCCCGCTTTGTCTGTATGCCGCGGCTCAGAAAATATTTGACAATTCCCATTAAGGACTGATTTTTAAGATATTCCTGAAAAATAAACCGGACGGTCTGCATTTCCTGTTCATCTACCGTCAGACGGAAAGATTTTTTGCTTTTTCCGTTGACAGATACTTTTTCTTCCGCTTCTGCCGCAAACCCAAGGGGCGTATTTCCTCCCAGCCACCTGCCCTTTCTTGCAAGCATTACCATATTGTCCCGCACCCGCTCTGCAATCTGCTCCCGCTCCATCTGGGCGAGAACTCCTGCAAAATAAAGCATGGCTTTTCCAATGGGAGTGGAAGTGTCAAACCGTTCCTTAATACTGATAAAAGAAACATCCAGCTTGTTCAGGGTTTCCACCAGATTGGCCAGGTCTGCAATGTTTCGGCCCAGCCGATCCAATTTGTAGCACACCAGATAATTGCAGTTTCCTTTTTTGATTTCCTGCATCATTTCCTGAAATTGGGGACGGTTGGTATTTTTGCCGGAGTAGCCTTCATCTTCGTATGTTACGATTTCAGCTTCCCCGGCTCCTTCAATGTTGTACTGTATGTAATCCCGGCACATGGCAAGCTGGTTTTCCACACTTTCTCCCCGGCCGGTCCATTTGGATTTCCTGCTGTAAATAAAAATGACCATTATTTCTTTCCATCCTTTACGATTGTTCCCCGTATTTACGCAGACAGGACATGGCCTGTTCCAGGGTCACTCCCGCTTTTTCCTGCAGTCTGGCTAAAATAACTGTATCTTCCAGTCCTTCTTCCTTTCCCAGTTCAATGATCATCTGCACTTTGCCCTGCTGCATTCCCTGCTGCATTCCCTGCTTTACTCCACGCTGTATTAATTTCTCTGATTCTGTCTCAATTACAGTTCCTCCCATAATATTCACCAGCCTTTTCCCTGTTTTCATCTGGACTTTCGCTTTCTGTCAGATACCCTTCCGAGGGCAGCGCATCCACTTTGGCATCCATTGGATAATCTTTTCCAAAAATATCATTTATAACTGAAATAAACAGCCTTTTGTGTTTGCTTTTCATGGTTTTAAACACATTGTCATAATCGGGTGTTTTCTTCTGAATTCCTGCTCCCTTCTGTAAATATTATCTTATTTTTGAAGAAAATATTTCTGCTTTTATTATATCGGCAAATTTTACCTGTGACAATAAAAATTATCTTTTCTTCATATAAGATAAAAAACTATTACTCCGACGTTTGTCTTCCGGAGTAATAATTTTGAATCCTTTTCAGGCAAAAGCCGTATATTCTTTCTCCTGGAAAGCAAAAAATTGCCGGATACTCCATAATATTACAGAACAATCTCAAGCTCCCCTGTTTCTCTGTTATAATAGTAGAAATTTGAAGTCCACAGAAAAGAGCAGCTTCCCTTGGCTGCCCTTTTTCCACTCATTTTTCTGTTCCAATGATTTCCAAATCAAAAATTCCTATGTTTTCATCTGATGGATTTTATCCTTCTCCAAACCAGACTTCACAATCTTTCCGAAAGAAAGACACCCCGTAACAATCAATCTTCCGATATCCTTCCCTGCGCAGTTCTTCCATATATTTTTTATCGTATATCTGCTGCAGCGCTTTTTTTGCATCGTCCTCCAAATCATCAATCGAGTCTGATACTTTCAGCTCCAGAATAAATGACCTCCCCCGCAGGGACGGACTTTTCACCATGATATCTGACCGCCCATTTCCCGACTCACGATTGGACTTCACCAGATAATTCTCACTCTGGCTTAAAATTCCCGCCAAGAAGCCATGATAAAAGCAGACGCTTGAGTTCTGTCTTTTAGAACGCTTAGTGGTCGCTTTCCCTTTGGGCAAGTTTTCTGCACTTTCATAGAAACTAATGGTACAAAACAACTGCCCGTTCAATATGTCTGCCATTTTCCGGGCATCCCCATCTTCCATCGCGCGGTATAAATCATGAAAATCCTCCTTCTTTATGGTATCTTTCATCCAGTTTAAAACCGTAGTCTCGTAAATCGCCTTCACCTCTGTATTGGGAATCCTTACCCGCAAAAAGATTGACGATTCTTTGAAATATTCACTTTCCATTGTGAGATACCCTGTAAAATAAAGGAAATTCCACAGGTTTTCGCTGTTATTGTGTATATCTTCATAAGTTACTTCTTCATGCACCTGGATATCCAGAGTTCCGCCGCCCAAAAGCATTTCAATCTGCCCTTTCATTTCCCGGTCAGCCCTGGCAATCATGTCTTTTATAATATCATTGGAACTGGTATTGATCCAATAGGGACGCGGATATGCCTGAACATCTGCATATAAATCATACATAAAATTGCTGCCTGGCTGATTTCAATGTCAGGTTAATAACCGGGTACCCGCCCATATCTTTTTCAAATTCCTTCCCCTGTTCCATAATCTTCAATCCCTGGAACAGCCCCTTATTCCTTTCATTTTTCTCTGCATCCCCCGTATCTTCAAAAAAGTACCGAAGCATACTTAAGTTTAACGTCTTTCCGAAACGCCTTGGACGGGTAAACAGGTTTACTTCTCCCCTTAACTCCAGCAGTTCCTTAATCAGCATGGTTTTATCCACATAGTAATAGCCATCTTTTCTTATTTTTTCAAAATTATCAATACCGATCGGTAATGGTTTCTTCATCACTCCCACCTCCATCCGATACCATTTTTCCAGCGCCATACAGATACCATCCGGGCTTCTCCCACTTCGTGGACCCCTCCTCATGCCATATTATACCCTATCCCCCTTTGTTTCACAATCAATTTCCATATGACACGCAAAAGCAGGCGCGCCAGAAAGGTATGCCTGTCTGTATCCGAAAACGATTCAAAAATTTCAATGGTTCAAATTATCTGCCAGTTGTTTCCGCTGTTGCTTTGTAAGCCCGGATTCCCTGATTTTCCCTGATATTTTTTCTATCCAAAATTCTTCTGCCTGCTCTCTGCTGAAAACCGAAGCCACTTGCTTTGGCATATGTACTACAATCCTGATTTCCTGTTTTTTCCCCGCCATAACAACCCACTTCCTGCCAGCAGAGTTCATAGTATACTATGCGCCCGCTGGCAATTTATTCTTTATGGGTTGTTTGAAAGGTAGTACAAATTAATATTCTGCCATTCTTTTTAAGATAAAATATTGTTTCCGCTGCCCTGCCATCGGCAAATCTACCCTCCTTTCCCTTTTGTCAGGGCTTTTGGAGCCGGAACACGGCTCCATCTTATTTTATGGGCAAAAATTGCAGCAAAACGGCAACAGCACCATCGGCTATATGCTGCAGCATGACCATTTGTTTGAATGGCGCACGATTGAAAAAAATGTTTTGCTTGGGCTTGAGGTCCAGAATAAGCTGACCCCAGATGCAAAAGAAATGGTCCTTGATATGCTAAAAACCTACGGGCTTTACAAATTTAAAGACGCCAGGCCTTCCCAGCTCTCCGGCGGCATGCGCCAGCGGGCAGCCTTAATCCGCACCCTTGCGCTGAAACCGGAAATCCTGCTCCTTGACGAGCCGTTTTCCGCCCTGGATTACCAAACCAGGCTCACCGTTGGGGATGATATTGGGGCGATCATCAAAAAAGAGCAAAAAACGGCTATCCTGGTGACCCACGATTTGTCAGAGGCAGTCAGCCTTGGCTCACAGGTGCTTGTGTTAAGCAAACGCCCCGCCACCATCCAGACAATTGTAGACATCAAGTTCCCAGACAATATCAGCGCACTGGAACGGCGGAACTCGCCTGAATTCAAAGACTATTTTAATGTAATATGGAAGGAGCTGAATGAACATGAGTGAAATATCCCTTGCACAGCAGAATTTCCTACTCAGCCAAAAAAAACATAAACGAACCGTCACAGTCAGCCGGCTGTGCATTTTTATTTTATTTCTTGCCATTTGGGAAGGCGCCGCCCGACTTGGGCTGATTGACTCCTTTATTTTCAGCAGCCCTTCAAAAGTGCTGCTCTGTGCCTATGGCATGTGCATGGACCGCTCCTTATTTGCCCATATTGGCATTACGCTGTTTGAGACAATTGCAAGTTTTTTGCTTGTACTGGTATTTGCGCTTGCCATAACCATTTTATTGTGGCTGAATAAAGGGCTTTCGGAGACCTTAGAGCCTTACCTGGTAATTTTAAACAGCCTGCCTAAGTCCGCCTTGGCGCCATTGCTGATTGTGTGGTTAGGGGCGACTTATAACACCATAATTATTACTGGCATATCTGTTGCAATTTTTGGCTCCATCCTAAGCCTGTACACCAGCTTCCAATCCGTGGACCCAGAGAAAATCAAATTGATTTACACCATGGGAGGCAAAAAATACCATGCCCTCACTAAGGTCGTGCTGCCCTCCAACATCCCTTCCTTATTTTCCATAATGAAGGTAAATATCGGCCTTTGCCTGGTAGGGGTGATTATTGGGGAATTTATTGCATCCCGCCAGGGGCTTGGCTACCTGATTATCTATGGGAGCCAGGTGTTTAAGCTGGACTGGGTGATTATGTCCATTGTTATTTTATGCATATTGGCATGGGGGCTTTACAGCCTTATCAACGGTATGGAAGGCGCTTACCTAAAACGGCTGGGTAAATAAGGGCGGGCTTCGCGCTGCGCGTCCTTGCCTATAGAACAGCCTAAGGCGTGTTTGAAAAATTCCTTGCGCCAGATGTATTCCCAAATTTATGGAAGGTTTCTGCCATAGGAGGCATAACTGGCTATGAATTTTCAAACACGCCTTTCAAGCATATGATATGGGCCTCACACAGATATATCAGCCAAACATACTGTTTAACTGGGAAATGGCATTGATTGCCCCTTTTATCTCCTGCAGATAATTTGAGGGCTTGCTAAACTGGCTGCCTGCCACATTTGGCGTAACGCCATAAACATCCACCTCAATGTCCCGTTCCAGGGAAAGCGGGATAAATTTCAATAGCTGGAACGGCGCATAGATGCAAGAGGTCACCAACAGGAGCCTTTGCGCCTTGTTCACCTCAAAACGCTCCATAAAAAATTGGAACGTGTCAAAGCTGTTCGCCCTCCTACCAGGGTCAGAGGACGGCGCCGCAACAGAATATATTTTGCAGCCCTGGCAGGCCTGCATATATTCCCTCTTTGCCCATTGCAAATTTATATTTTCTGTGACATAGGTTGTCTCCAAATACTCACAGCCTGACAGCCCAAACGCCTTTTCCAGCCCTCCATTCATCGCCTCATATTCATCCCTTGCATTGGGCGCATATTCCTCTAAGTATGGGCGTTCTACCTCATGCAAAGGGCGCCTCCCAGTTAATGCCACAATACGGGGCCTGCTATCTGAAAATTTGCCTGCCATTTCCCTGGCTCCCTGCGCCCTTGCAAGGTTTGCCCGCCGGGCGCCGCCAAGGGGGAGGATGAAATCCGGGTTTGCATTTGGGCATTCAGAATCCGCCATCCCCAGCAAATGGGCATTGCGCAAAATCAGCTCCCTATGGCCCTGGCATTTTTCATCATCTGCAACTGTCCACCGTTCCCCGCCGCCAGGCTGTTTTTTCCGAAAATCCCAAACATCCGCAAATTCATTTAGCCAGCCGATATATTCGCCAATCTGCATATGCTCTGGGACACGCCCTCCATATAGCTCAACCAGTTCCTTCAACGGGTCAGAATACACCCATTTTCGGATCCCATCAAACAAAATCTTCACTCTTTCTTCCTTCTTTTTGCCCGCTGGCGGGCAATGCAGCCGTATCACCTCTCCCATACCAAAGCCTGCCTCCTTTTACATTAGCCTTTTTAATTCCTCCAATTGTTTTTCATAGGTATCCTTTTGCCAATCTGCCTCTGCCCTCTCAAGGAATATATCCCGGTACCGCTCAAATTTTTCCAAATCCCCTAAGTAATAATAGCTTGCGGAAAGCGTTGCGTACATCCAAAATTCTATTTGCTCTTTGGGACACTCAGAAATAATCTGTTCCGACCTCTTTGCAATGGACTGGAACGCCTGCCTTGCAAGATAAGTAAGCGCAACGGATTCTTCCTTGGATGTGTCTTCCCTGTTCGCCTTCTCCAGCAGGCAATAAGCATAATTTTCCCCATTGTAATAATCATCTTTTAACAAATACCCCTTTTGGTAGTAACCTATCGCCTGGCCTAAATCATCTGCCTTCCCATGCAATTGGTACATCCGTTTATAAATCGCCCCAGTAATCCCCAATGTTTCCAAATCCATGGAAGTATCTGGGTTCAAGGCCTTTATCGTCTTAAGCCCCCTCTGTAGGGCTTTTTCTTCATTCGGGAGTTTTGACTTATACTGCGCCATTGCCAACTGCTGGACAATATAGTCCTCCCCGGGAAATTTATGCTGCAATTTCTCCCAAATTCCCTCTGCTTCTTTGAAATGGCTCAATGCCATTTCTGCCTTAGCTTCCTCATACAATGCCCAGCTCCCTTTCCCACCGCTGTCTTTCATAAAATACTGCACGACCCTTTTATATTCACTTTCAATATTTTGTGGCCGAAGCCCCTCTGGCAATACGGTAAAGATAGGGCTGTCTACGCCACCACAGGATTCGATATAGCTTTTCAATTCCTTCCTGACTTTTTTTGCCTCCTCTTTCGGCATTTTCTCGCCATAGTCTTTATAACTTAACACCCTGCTGTGGCTCAAGTCAAAAGGCAGGGATTTTGCATCGCTTTTCTGCACCATAATAATTGTAGAATATGGCTTTAATGCATGGCGGGTCCCCAACTCATAGACAGCGTTCAGGTTCATAGTTGTAATGTCCGCAATTACCAAATCAGCTTTCATAATCAATGTATACATAGAAACATCAATAATCTGGGACCCTGCCACTTCATCTGCCCGTATCAAAATGTATTCTGGGAAATCTTTCTTAAACACCTTGCGTATCACATCATTATACACCACATCCATCTCGACTTCCCTGCCATTTCTGTAATCCGTTTTCTTCCCAAACCCCATAATGACAAAACATACTTTTTTCTTTGTTTCTTGTGCCTGACCCATCGTCATATCCCCCTTCCATCTTCTATAGACGCTTTTTGAATTCTTTCTAAACACTTGGCTGCCCTCAGCCACTCTTTGCCCCCTTGTGGCAAAACAGCCTGGAACTTCTCAATATTTTTACTAAGTTTATCCAGCTCATATTTGTCCCGGCTAAGGTTTTTCAACACATCCTCTGTTGTGTTTTCTATAAACCCCAACAGCAGCCCTATGCTTTTTGCATCATCTTTTTGCACCAGCCCATCCGTAAAAAAGCTGCCTGCAATGCCTGCCATAAAAATCTTTGATTTGCCCCTTTCCCTTTCCTGCTTTACAATATCCGGGGCGTTCAGCATCCTTAAGGCTTGCCCCATATTCCATTCTGCTGTCCGAAGGCGCTCCTCTTTTTTCCCTTTTTCATAATCCAAGTAAAAATCAAAGCCTATTGTCTGGTAAGAGACTGCTGCCCTACCCCATTTATCTGAAATTGCTGTAATTTCAGAATTTTTACTCTCTTGGTCCCCTTGCCCTTTTGCCTGCCCAATCCGCTGCCCCAAATATATTTGTGCCTGCCTCCAAAATGCTTCTGCGTCCTTTTGCCCCATTGGCCCTGCAAGTATCCGCCTCAATTCAGCAAGCAGCCTGCCTTTCTGCCCTGGGGCAATCAAATCCATCAAATCCCCAGTTTTTATTAAAAGCGCTTTCCTCCTGTATTCCTGGGCATCCCCATAATTTTCATGGGCGGCGTAATATTGGGCAATATTATTTAAAAACTTCCCTTCTGTCACATTCCTGCCCGCAAAACGGCAGCCTGTGCCAAAAATATTTTTATCTGCCCAGCCAATCATCCCTTTGGAAATCTCTTCTGCCGCCTCCTGGCCTACCAAGCCTTTTGGAACCCTGTTTCTACGAATGTCATTTATAATACGGTTGTTTGCATAAAAAACGCCATTTGCCTGACGGAATACCTGGCTTTTCTGCCCCTCTGACAAAGCCCCAAACTCCTGGCTGCATAGAAACTGGTACACTGGGGCTTCGTAGCCAAACACTTCCACATGTTTAGAGATATCCTCGTAAATCCCCACATACTCTGCACAAAAAGAAACGAACCCCAGCTTGCTTTCCAGGCTGTCCCGCTTCGCCAGCATTTTTAACAATTCTTCTTGAGATTTCTTCCCTATATAGATATCTGCCAGGATTTTGGCTGGATAGCGCCGGTTATAATCCACATTCCCATGGTGCATAAGCCCCTGGTCCAATACCCGTTCTACTGTGGACGGGTGTTTCCTGCAAAAACTGCAAAACCATTCCCTCCCATCTGCCTGGCTGGCAATCTCTTGTAAGGCTGCCATTATCCTGGTAAGGATACGGAGGTCAGGATTACGGGCTGCTTCTTCCATAATCTCCTTTGCCAGCGTATCATCCTTTACTTTTGCGCTTGCCCAAAGCCCTTCCACAACCCGCACTTCATCATTTGGGCCCAGTTCCCTTAAATATGTTAAAATCCTCCTCTGGAAACCCTCCATCCTGCCTTGTAATTTCTCCTGCACGCTTGCCTGCACTAAATCATGGCTGAATGCCCAGCACCCATTGGGCTGGCAGCGGAAAAACTTGCCCAAAAATTTTCGGAACAGGACAAAATCTACTGTTATCCATCCATCTTCCTGCAAAATCCCCGCCAAGTCACTTTCCCGCAGCCCATCTTGCGACGCCGCAAGGAAGCCCACCGCCTTTTGATACAATGGATACCCGATAAACTCTCCTGCCGCCTCTATATTTTCCCAAATCAGACCTTGTATGCCATTTGGCATAGCGGCAACCAGATCCTGGCAGAATTCTATCTGCCTGCTGCCCCTATAGTCCATGGTTTTTATATGCAGGACATTCCATGCAGCCGTGACATACAGCGGGCTTGCCGCCCCTTGCTTCTTCCCCAGCCAATCTGCTATGCCCTGAAAACAGTTCCCCTCCCCTGAAACATTTTTATTGATAATGCTTTGGATATCCTCCCTAGTCAGGCTCCCGACCTTTATCTCCTTGAAATTCTCTTCCTGGCTGTGCATCTCCTGTATCCTAGAACAGATTACCAGCACTTTTGCCACTGCCAGCCCCCTCAGGAGCTGGTGGATTGCCACTGCCCCATAACTGCTTATCTTATCCAGCGCATCCACAATAAGCACTAACTGCCCTGCGCCTTCCTTTTCATATTTTTCTATTGCTTTTCGCAATCCCTCTTCCAGCCTCTCCTCTGAGAAACTATCGTTTATTTTGCATATTCCACCTTCTGGCGTTGTCTGGCTTTCCACAAAATAAACCAACTGTTTCAGCACGTCCAGGTACGTCCTGCTCCTTGCGCCGCGCCCACAGGCAATAAAACAAACCGTTCCCGCCAGCCTCTCGCGCACCTTTGCCAGCAACGTGCTTTTCCCGCACCCAGAAGCCCCAGAAACGCCTATCGTGTTCACCCCTTCCTCCTTGGCGGCAGAAAGGATTTTTCCCAATATCTGTTCCCGGCCGCCAAAGTATGCCGTTGCCTGTGTGCAAAATGCATCCGCATCCAGAAACTCCTGCTCTACCCAGTTCTTTGCCTCCTTTTTGCCTGCTTCCTCCTCAATCACCTTTTTTGCCTCTTCCAGCAAACATTTTTTCATGCCGTCTAAATGCTTTGCAATCCCTTGCCTTTTGTCCCATTTGGCTTGATAGTGGATACAGACAACCTTTTGCTGGCCAGCCAATTTCTGGAAATGCTCCCGCAGCGCCTGCTGTTTCCCATAAAGGACGCTGCCTTGCTGCTCCCTAAAAAACTGCGAGCCTTCATCGTCAAAATCCCGAACCATGCAAATAGGCCGGATGCCTCCCCGGCAGCCATTCCTTTTCCACATGACATAATCCAGCTCCATCTGGGTAAGGCTAATGGCATAATCCGTAAGCGTGCATCCATATTTGCCAAGCAATGTTTTTACACTCCCCGGGTCCTCTGTGATTGTCCCATAGCTATCCCCCAGAAATGCGATAAAACAATTGTTGCAATTGTCAATCTCATGGATGCATACATCCATAATGGCCATCAGGCGGTCGTCCCATTCCCCTTCCTGTGGATTCATGCCCCACCGCAAGTCACAGAGGTCGACATATTCCCCTTTCAGCCTTCCAAACTCCCGCAGTTCTGGCAATATTTCTTTTTGCAGCAAATTGCGTTCCCCAAACATATCACGGAACGTGCTTGAAATAAAAAATTTTATCATCCGCAGCCTTCCCCCTTCCCAAAACAATACGGTTCCTCTTTAATCTTACTCCCCGCAACTTTCCTTATCAAACACTTTCCTTCGACACATTTCGACATCCATGCCCCTGCACCTCCCTTGTGGGTGAAAAAGCATATTAGGAAAAAAAATTTGAAACCTTTTGCCTGTTTTGGGTATCTAATAAGTAGAAAGGCAGCAACCATTCGGATGGAAACAAAAATTACACAGCTGTGGAAAGGGGGCAAAACCTATGCAGGCACTTATTGAGGAAGCTGTCCAAGGCAATGTGGAGGCATTTATAGAATTAATGGATAGGAATTCTCTGGCTATGTATAAAGTGGCCCATGCGATACTGAAAAACGACGACGATGCGGCAGATGCAATTCAAGATACAATCCTTATTTGCTATGAAAAATTACATACGCTGAAAAAACAAGAGTATTTTAAGACCTGGATGACCCGAATTTTAATCAATCAATGCAACCATACCTTGCGCCATTACCAAAAGGAAACCTTGACGGGGGAGCTGCCAGAACCCAGCAGGCCAGACCAGTCGCTTGCAGAATTTGAATTCAAGGAAATGTTAAATTTGGTTGATGAAAAATACCGCCTGATTTTAGTTTTTTATTACTTGGAAGGGTTTAAGGTCCAAGAAATTGCAGGGCTTTTGGAACTGAATGAAAATACGGTAAAGACAAGGCTCGCAAGGGCAAGGGAGCAAATCCGCACCGCATACCTGAAAAAATAGGCGCCGCACGCTCTCAAAATAACGGCAAAATTTCAAGGAGGGACTTATATGGATAAACAAATAAAATATCCGCAACAAGACGCTGCACAGTTAGGCCAGCATATTTCAAATACCATAAACGGCACATTCCCCCTTCCAGGGCAAGTGGAACATGCCAAAGAGGAAGCATTTGCAAAAATACGCGCTATGGAGGCAGAAAAAGGGCAGGCAAAAACCCAAGGTAGCACAAGGGCTTACGCAAAGCAGAAAAGAAAGCGCGCAAAGGGCAGAAAGATATTTTTCCAGGGCTTTGCTGGGGCAAGCGTGGCAATCATCGCCTTCTTCTATATCAACATTTCTAACCTTGCCGTCGCCGCGCAAGTGCCTATTGCGACGCACATATTTGAGCTGTTAGGGGAATCCCTCGAATTTGCAGGGGATTACACGGACCTGGCTGAACCAGTGAAAAGCTCTGGGGCAGAAGTCGAAAGCAAAACGGCAGGGGAAACGACGCTGACCCTTTCCGAGGTTTACTGCAATGGCTCCGCCCTTTACCTAAGCCTTGCAATCCATACAGAGGGAACATTCCCAGACACATTTACTGACCAGTTTGGCAAACAGCTTGTAGACGCCAACGCCCTTGTGGATTTCAGCTTTGATACGGAAGGGGCGGTAGAATGGGGAAATGGGGGAGACACCTATATAGATGGCAAGATGGTAGATGGGCATACTTATGCCGGGGTTATCCGCTTTGACATGAGCCAGTATTTTTCCGGCACGGGCATAGAAGTCCCAGACAATTTCCATGCCAGCCTGTCCGTCTCCAAGCTAATCGGGGAAAAGCTCCAAAACACCCGCCCAGAACTGCCGCAAGACTTAAAAGAAACATATGAAGCCGCTATGAAAGAGCATGGGCTTGGGCTTACTGACGAGGATTACCAGCAATTTACCGAAGAGCAAAAAGAAATCGAACACCAACTTTTTTCAGAGATGTGGAATGCATATTGTGAATTATATCCAGAAAGGCTTGAGTACCCCAACGAATATGATAATTGGATTATGGACGGGCCATGGGAATTTGAGTTCGATGTATCAAAAAACAGTGAAAATGTCATCCGTAAGGAAATTGGCGATGTGGATGAACGTGGGCTTGGCATCCTTTCCATAACAAAAACCCCAATGGAAATCTCTGTGGAGTCAGAGCTAAACGTAGATTATTTCACCGTTATCCTTGATGCAGATGGGAACCTGATGGGAGGGGACTGCCTTGGGCTATGCACCGTGCCTATCAGCACCTACGACGCCTCAAAAGTCGATATCTATATCTGTGATTATATAGAATATATGGATGAACTAAAAGGATATTGGTGGTCCACAGATTACAAAGAAAAAGCGAAAGAAAAAACCTTCAAACAGCTCCTTGACGAACGGTGTTTGTACCACAAAGAAGTTACATTTGAGCCAAACCCGTAGCATGCTGCGGGGCATGGCCCAGCTTATCTTATTGGCTCTGTGGGGCGGGATATTTGCGCCCCACAGGGCGCTTTACCCTCAAACTCCTCTTGGATCTATGTCAATACTTTGGACAAAAAAAGTCGAAAGATTATGCTGTTTTTTTAAGTTCCTCATCCTCCTTTTGCTGTGGTGTCAAATAACCAATAGAGCTATGTATCCGCTTACGGTTATACCAGCCTTCTATGTA
>CAJUDE010000058.1 GCA_910585295.1 uncultured Lachnospiraceae bacterium
GTTAAAAGTAATAAGCATCCTGAGATTCGTAACCGTTATCTCCGTCTCAAAAAGCGTCGCGGTCACAAGAAAGCAATCATTGCCATAGCAAGAATGCTTCTGACTGCATTATACCACATGCTTAAGAACGGTGAAAACTATAATGCGGAACTTTACCACAAATCAGATTTACCACCTGTCGACCGTGAAATCACGGTAGAGCAGGCTCTTATCATAGCAAAAAATCAAGGTTATAAGATTAAGTCAGCAACTGCATAACCTTAACATACACGATATTCAATTTTTAAAGCAGCCACCGAAAGATGGCTTGTTTGTGATGCGATTAAGGACATGGATACCCTCTACTTTTCATTTTCAATCTTATCCTCCTAATCTAATCTTACTCTTTTACTGCTCCAACCGTCAATCCATTCACAAAATATCTTTGGAAAAACGGATAGGCAAAGATAATCGGCAATGTGGAAATTACCACAATCGCCATCTTAATCGTTTCTTTTGGCATATTTGCCGCTACCGCAATCCCGTCAACCCCCATGGTGGCTTTATTATTCGCCAGCCAGTCAATGGAGCTTTCAATCTGGATCAACAGATATTGGAGCGGGATCATGTCCTTGTTGTCCATATACATCATGGCGTTAAACCAGTCGTTCCAATAGCCCAGTGTCAAGAACAGCCCGATTGTGGCAAGCCCTGGCAGCGCCATTGGGATAACAATCTGGAAAAACAGCCTCCATTCCGACGCCCCGTCAATTTTTGCCGATTCCACAACGGCATCCGGGATGCTGGTCTTAAAAAACGTCCGTAGCACAATAATATTAAAAGAATTCAGGCAAAGGAGCAGAATCAATGCCCAAATGGTGTCTTTTAACATCATTACCTTCGTCACTATTAAATAGTTTGCAATCATCCCGCCGCTGAACAGCATGGGGATTGTAATTACTGTTGTAAAAAATTTGCGGTACGCATAAGTTTTTCTGGATAACGCATAGGCATATGTGCCAGTCAGCAAAAGCCCAAGCACGGTCCCAAGCACAGTCACCAGAATTGTCACCCCGTAACTGCGCAAAATGTTTTCCCCTGCGCTCACAATGTATTCATATGCATACAAGCTGAATTTCTCCGGGATAAAGCGGTACCCGTTCATCGTCAGCGATTCCTCGTCCGTAATGGAAATAATCATGACGAAAATAAACGGGATGACGCAAATCAATGACAGCACTGCCAAAAAAATATTAAAAATCACATTTGTAGGCTTCTTAATCTGATTATGTTTACAGCCTTCTGCTTCAATCTCCCGTATTTTTTTCTCCATTTTCTTCCTGGACATTACTTTCTCAGCCATGGTTCCCCCTCCTTCCTAGAATAATGCATTTTCATTGTCTACTTTTGACACGATTTTATTTGCAGCCATAATCAGGATAAACCCAACTGTTGACTGAAACAGCGCCGCCGCTGCGCTCATCCCAATTTCCCCGCTTGTCTTTAACGCCCGGAAAATATATGTATCAAGCACATTTGTCACCGGATACAGTGGGCCGGAGTTCTTAGGAAGCTGATAGAACAGCCCAAAATCTGCTTTGAAAATCCCTCCTACCGCCATAATCAGCAGAATGGTGATTACTGGCTTTAACAGGGGCAGCGTAATGTATTTGATTTGCTGCCATTTGGTTGCCCCGTCTAAGACTGCGGCCTCATAATATGATTTGTCAATGCCGCAGATAGACGCCAGGTAGACCACGGTGTTGTAGCCCATCCCTTTCCACTGGCTCATAAACAGAATGATAAACGGCCAGAACTTTGTCTCTGTATACCAGGATATTGGTTCCCCGCCAAACTGCTGGATAATTGCATTGAAGTACCCTTTTTCTGGGTTCAGGAATGCAAAAACACAGTAGCTTACTACAACCCAGGACAGGAAGTAGGGCAGGAACATGGAGCTTTGGTAAATCTTCATCATCCCTTTATTCCTGATTTCATTCAGCAAAAGCGCCAGCACTACCGGTATCGCCACGCCTAAAAGAATAAAGGCGGCATTGTAAAGCACAGTGTTCCTTACAATAATCCATGCGTCCCCACTGCTGAACAGGAACTTGAAGTTGTCAAACCAAACTGTCTCGCTGGTAAACAGATTATAGAAAAACCCATCCCCAGACAACCGGAACTTCTTAAATGCCACCAAAATCCCAAACAATGGCAGATAAGCAAAGAACAGAAACCAAATTGCGCCCGGCATGCTTAAAACCAGCAATTCCTTGTTCGCCTTCAGCCGGCTTAAAAAGTTCACCTGCGGCTTTCCAGCTTTTTTTGTGTTCTCTTTCACTTTGTAACCTCCTTTTTTCTACTGGATTTTGACTTACCGGTTCGTCAAAATGCAGTATGTTTTTCGATATATTTACTATAGCATTGTGGAATTTGCATGGAAAGTTGAAAACTTTTAGGTTCATTGCACAAATTACAGTTATGTTTTAAAAAAATCCGAAGAAATTTCCTATAAAATAAAAAAGAATGCGCACAGCGCATTCTCCGCGCGCGAGCGGATTGCATAGCAATAAATTCCCTCTCCGCGAGCTGCGCACAATTTTTATCTTATAGGAAATTTATATACTTTAACACTTCATAGTAACATGGTATTTCCTATAAGATAAAAAATAGGAGTGCCGAAGCACCCCTATTCCCTAAACCCCCTTGCATAATTCGCAGTGTTGGTTTATAATCATCTTAAAACTCGAAGGATATTGGAACATCCAACGGTTGTACAATTGGAAACTCATAATGCGTTAAAAATTAACGGATTACAGGTTATCCCCTATTGCAGTAGAGGATAGCCTGTTCCGTTACTTGCGGTTGTTTCTGTTGTCTAAGTATGTTAATGCTGCGAAAATGGCCAACAGCAGCGTAAGTATCTCAAGTGTATCCATACCGACCTCCTTTCCGTTTCCAGAAAGGGCAACCGCAGACTATCCCTACTTGCTCTAATCTGACTTAAAGAATTATATCATGTCCTATTGGATAATGCCACACAAAACATTAGGCTATTTGCCGCCTCCCCGCCCCTAATATTTCTTCATCTCCCGTAAGGAAGCTGGGGACACCCCATAGCACTGTTTGAATTTCCGGTAAAAATAGCTGGTATCTGGATAGCCCACCTGTTTGGCAATATCATTGATTTTCATATTGGTGTTCAATATCAGGTCTTTGGCAATCCCATTTTTTGTATTGCTCAGGTAACGGGCAAAGGAACACCCTACCTCCTTCTGGAAAATCTGCCCCAGATAGGAAGCGTTCATATGGTATTTATAAGCAAGCGTCTTTAAATTCATGTCCTCCTTATAATTCTGCTGCACCTCGGCAATAATCTGGCGCACCACCGGGGTATACTGGGAATCCCCCTCATGCATACATGAGATAATCTCCATGATTTCAGAGATAAACGCCGCCTTAATCCCATGGATATCATCCGCCTGGAAAATAGTCTCAATCAAGTCGGTGATATCCTGGAAGCTACTAGACTCCAGCTTGTACTCCTTTTTGATTTCCTGTAACAGCATCGCCATCTTCACCGCCATCTGGTACAAAGAGCCTGCGGAAGCGTCCCCCTTATATTGTTGATAAACAAGTCCTCCATATAGCCCACCGCCGCCTCTGTTTCTTTTTTCAAAATAAACCTGCGAAGCTGCGCCGTGGAATCCCTAAGCCACATTGCTGGAATATCCCCTGTAATCACATAGGCCGTGCCGTCCTCCATGCCCTTTACCGTTGTCTCCAAAGTGTTGGCATAGCAATTTTTAAAAATTTCAACAATTTTCGGGTAGTTTTGTAACTGCGCCTCCACTGCACGAAACATACGGTTAATTGATTGGTATTGTTGTTTTTGTGCCATTGCTGAACCCTCCCGTTCTCATTTTTAATTCTTAATCCCCATAGTAACATCAACGGCAAAGGGAAGCAATTGCCTTTAGGCAAGAGACAGAATATCTCCACCGGAACCAAAATTATTCCAGCATAAAATTTGACAACCCACCTTTTCTGCGTTATGATAAATTAGTAGTTGAGAAAAATAAACAAAACATTTAGCAGGAGGTAAATTTATGAAGAAAAAAATGTCTTTTTTATTGGCGCTTTGCCTGATGTGCGCGCTCTTTGCGCCGCTCCAAGCGGCTCAGGCGGCAAACAGCAAAGTTGTGCATTTGAAGGAAAATAAGACATACCGTTATGACCTAAACGGGGACAAGAAGAAAGAGAGCGTCAAGGTTGTATGCAAGGTATCTGGGTACTCCGATGCAGAAATCCAATTATATATCAATGGTAAAAAATTTTATTCCAGGAAACGGAACGCATTGGACGCTAAATTTTACTTGGCAGACCTGAATACGAAAGATAAATACAAAGAACTGCTGGTGCATGCGATAAGCGACAGCGGCACAACCGGGGATTTCTTCGCAGTGCGTTACAAAGGCAATAATAAGAAAAGCATCATAGAAGGCGCTGCAAAAAATGGACGGAGTTTAAAATCCAGCACCCGCCAGCTTGGCATTTACCGCTTCACCTTCCTGTCCAACACTGGGCAGAATAAGCTTTTTATCTCAGCAGACAATCCTTACAGCAATTCCTATTTTGGCTGCTACTACATAAAAGTACCGATCGCTTTAAAAAATGGGAAGCTGATTGCGCAGAAATTACCATCCTATAAAACCTTTGGCTACACGAAAAAATTCACCTATGAGTTAAAGCGGGGCATGACCCTTTATGAGAAGCCATCCACAGCCGGCAGCGGCGCCTATTGCTATTCTGGGTCCAAATTCAAGGCGCTGGAGCTTAAGCCCGCATCCACAGGGCAAGACGACGGGGCATTATATGTAAAAGTAAAAATGTTCTCTGGCAAAACCGGATGGCTTTATTTCCCTGCATACAGCAGTTATAATTCAGGCTATCTAAAAGAAGTGCCTGCCTGGGGCTGATTTCCCAAGGCATTTTACATGTAACCGGGCTGCTGCAACGAAAACAGGCTCTATAACATACCGCTGCCGAGCCACTGGCATCCGTGCGATACGTTATAGAAACCCTTTCTGTTGCAGCAGCCCCATTTTCTATGTTATCCCACAGAGCCTCTACAGCCGCTTTTTCTCAAAACACACCGCCCCAGCCGCCAGGCACAGGGCGGCCATCCCCCCGGCGGCCGCTATGCTTGCATAGAAATCTTCTGGAACTTTCACCCCTTGCAAAAGCGATAGCCCCTCCATAAGCCTTGTGGGAAGGAATGGGGCAAATTTGGGGAACAAGCCAAACAGGTAGCAGCCCACCGCCACGCCGCCAACTCCCAGCAGCACCTGAGGGCTGCTGTCAGCCACCGTTGAGAAAAATACCAGCAGGGCGGCCGCCCAAATGCCAAACAGCCAGTAACACCAACAGGCCAACGGCAAATGCCCTGCTATGCCATTATCCCAAAAATAAGCATTGTAGCCATAAGTGACCCAAAAGCAGCACATATATAGCAATGTCCAGGCGCAGCATAAAAAGATTGCTTTTGCCGCCAAAACCGCGCGGCGGGACAGCCCTTTTGCCACTATTGGCACCAACGTCCCCTTCTGGTATTCCATAGTAAAGCTCCCGCTGGACAGCAACATAAAAATAATAAGCCCCATGGGGATATTTTTATAAAACTGTATCCAGGAATCCATGGCGTCTACCGTAACGGCTGTAACGGCGATCCCTGACTCTGCCAAGGACTCAGACAAAGTTTCTATCAAAAATGGGGTAAGCTTTGCCAAAGCTGGATTCATAATCCCAAGCAGCAGAAATACCAATAGCAGCACTGCCATGCGCCCCGTGCGCTTCCACTCCATCCATTCTTTTTTCAGGAATGCTTTCATTTCCCTACCACCTCCAAAAACAATTCCTCCAATGCAGGCTCCTTTTTCTCTATCCGCAGGATAGGCAGCCTTTCATCCGCAAGGAAGCGCAAAATATCCGGCAGCCTCCCGTCATCCCTCAATAAAAGGCTCTGTTTCTTAACAGGCTCTAGGAACGAAAATGCCAACAGAAGCGCTTCCACATCCTCTGGCCGTTCCAATTCCAGCTCTGTCCCAGCCGATTTCTGGCTTTTGCGCACTTCTTCCACAGTACCTTGCAGCACAACATTTCCATGGTGCAAAAAGGCAACCTGGTCGCAGATATGCTCCACATCCGAAAGGATATGGGTAGAGAACAGCACCGTCGCCTGCTCCTTTGCCATAGCAAGGATATCTAAAAGCTCCTTGCGCCCTGCTGGATCCAGGGCAGAAGCCGGCTCGTCACAAATCAATAGTTTGGGACGCCCAAATAATGCCTGGGCAATCCCCAAACGCTGTTTCATCCCTCGGGAAAATCCCTTAATGCGCCCCTTTTCCTGGCGCAGCCCTACCAAATCCAGCAATTCCTCTGTCCGAGCTTTGACTTCCTTTTTTCCCATGCCTGTAATTTCCCCACAAAAATTCAAATATTCTGCTGGGGACATATAAGGGTAAAATTCCGGCACATCTGGCAAATACCCCACAAACTGATTGGTTGGGGTGTTCCCATAGCAGACCTTCCTCCCATTTACGGAAATTTCCCCGCCGTCACAAGGCAAAAGCCCTAACATCAGCTTCATAGCAGTCGTCTTTCCCGCCCCATTCTGCCCCACAAACCCAAAGATGGTATGTTCTGGGACAGAAAAACTCACGTCGCAAAGCACCTGCTTTTCCCCGAACCGTTTCGCCACATGGGAAAGCTCCAACATCCCCATATCAGCCTTCCTCCTTCCCCAACAGGAAATACAGGATTGGCCCAATAAACTGCATCCCTATTAACGTAACCGCAACCCACAGCCCCCGGCTGCCCCGTTTATATGTTTTATGGGTCAGGATATGCCCCAAGGTATAAAATAGCAGCACAAACTGAACAATTGCCAATGGTATCAAAAATGGCAGCAACTCCCTCACATCAATCATGATTTTTACCTCCTTCTCCCAGCTTTTTGGCAATTCTCCGAAACTCTTTGTCATCCTTTAAGCCTTCAAATGCCGGATACCGCAAAATCTGCTGGATGCTCTGATAAATAAATTCCTTGTCGCGGGGCGCCATATCCCCAAGGGGCATGCGCTCAATCCATGTGTCCAATAAATCAAAGTACCCATCCCCATGAAGCAGCGCCTGCCCCGCCCCCAAAAGCCCCTCAATGCATACTTCAAACTGACGGAGGGACTCCAATGCCTCAGCCTGTTCCCCACTGCTGGCATAAACCATTGCCGCTTGGCAATAAAACTGGGCTGCCACATTTGGGTGTAGCCTTCCAAGCTGGTATAATTCCACTATCCCCCTGGTTCTCTTTATCGTCTCTTTGCACCTTGCAATGTCATCCCCATAGAGGGACAAGGACAGAGTTGCACCCCCTACCAGCTTCAGCAGGCTTACATACTGCTCTATTTGGACATGGCTTTTGGCTTTTTCCAACTCCCCTGCCATTTGATAGGCTTGAATCAGCAATGCGCCCTCTTGGCCTGCAATGCGCCCTGGGTCTGAAACTGCTTCCAACGCGTCAATCGCTTCCGCCGTCCTGCCAAGCTGAAGGCACAACCCTGCTTTTACAGACAAGGCGTCACCGCACATCCCCACATCCTTGCAGCCGTCCAGAATCCTCTCGCACCATCCAACCGCTTCCTGCAACGCCTGTTTCCCTTTTTCTTCTGTCTCTGCCAGCATAAAATGGTTCCAACACAAAACACTAAGCTGCAACAGGAATGGGTAACAGGAATAATAGCGGCGCGCCATAGACCTGGCCTCTTCCCATGCCTCCTCAAACGGTAAGCTGGCAAACCCCTTTGAGAGCTGTGCATAACGGCGGCGTATCTGCTCTGTAGAAAGCTGGGCTTTATAGCCAACCAGTTCGTCTATCGTCACGTCAAAAAATGCAGCCAACCGCGGCAGCAGCAAGATATCTGGCATACTCTGGGCATTCTCCCATTTAGAAACAGAAGCTTTGGTCACCCCTAAAAAATCAGCCAGCCCTTCTTGCGTAAGTTTTTTCTTATGGCGTAGCCGGACAATATTTTCTGATAAATTCAATTCATCCATATATTTGCCCTCCTGATATAGAATTTGTAACTGCCTTTCATTATAAAAACAAAAGGACTATTTTTCAATCGAACGCCCCGATACTTCAGAAGACAAAATCAACTGCCAGGAAACTTCCACCCACGCCTGCCCACTCTATAGCATGGTTGCCACAACAGCGAAACAGGAAGATTTCCAGAAATATTTATTCCCGTGGGCAATGGGCCAAGCAGCCGCGCTTGCGCGGATATTTGGCCCATTGCCCACGGGAATAAAACTGATAAAAAACTATATTGTAAATATTACTGCCGTAAGATTATAGGGGAAGAAAAATATTTAAGCAAGTGGAAAAACATTTACAACATGGTCTTTCAGGCGCCTTGCAAACAAGGGCGGCTTCTTTATTTGAGCCATTGCACTGCCTAAGGACACAAGGGGGAAAAAGCAAAACGCCTTTTCCCCTGTTTTCCACACCGTCCTTATAGTTTCTGAAAAACCTCGTTTACCGCTTCAACATATACGATAAATGATGGATGTGCAGTATCATTCCTTTGTAAATATAAATTCTTTTTCTCAAGATACGCATCCCTTACTTCATTCCATAAATGACGGGACTTTATAGCATGTACTTTTTCTTCCAGTTGCTTTGAATCGGGTACTTCATTCCAATAATACCTGTCGGAACCAACAACGCCTGTTTTTTCATGAACCAGCCTATTCCAACAATGGTTGATTTCATAAGTTATCGCAAGGTCGATGCTAAATTTTGTTTTATTGCCCTGTTTAAAACCCATCTGCCCTGTAGTTAATGCAGATTTTGAATCCTGGCAATCCCCCCAGCCATTTTTGCGGAGAACCTTGTTAAACTGTTTTTTGATATATTCCTTTATCTCGCGGCCGCTATTAATGCCAACCGCTTTTGTATCTATAATGATAAGGTTATAGTCTAAATCTACCGGGTTGGCTGCATTCTGAGTTACAAGGCCCTTAGCCCCGCTTCCAACAAGACAGGCATTTACTGTCATGGCAGAATCGTTGTTAATGATTTGGACTAATTGATTGACGATATTGGAACAAGTTTTTTTCAATTGCTTTAAGTAATTTTTGTCCTGCATGTAATGATACATAAAAGCTCCTCCTTCTTATCCCCTTACCGTCCATACAAGCTTAAAACTGTATCATTACAGAATACCATGATATGGCGTTTTGTCAAGCATTATTTGCAGTTGAGTTTCCCAATCAGGATTTCAAACTCCTTTGCTGGCAGAATGATAATAGGAACCGTATTAGATTCCCTGATTCTCGCCATAACCTCCATGCCGCTCTTTTTTGGTATCATCAAATCCAGCAGCACCAGGACAAAACCATCAAAAAAAATTCCTCGCAGGCGCTTTCCCCATCTAATGCGGTAACCACTCAAACCAAACATTATTAATCAATTACCACATTCCCATCGCTATCAAGCAAAGGCGTGATAGACGAGCCGCCAACGCCTGACGCCATAATATAATTAACCCCCGTTTTTCTATCAACCACCACCCGAATGACCCCTCCGTCAAAGCCTTCTTCTTCCTTCAATTCAAATCTTTTTTCTTTTTTTCCAAACATAATAAGCCCTCCTGTAATTCTGCACTTTTTTACACTATTTATTTTCCCCACTCAAGTTGTATATCATTGTCAGCGCAACCTTTCCAGCCATATCCCTGTCACTTGCCTTCTGCGGCGGCTTCCCATAAAGGGCAAAACTGTACCCGTGATATGCCCAATCAACCAGAAACATATCCCCTGTTTCATTCACCCTCATATAAGGAAAAATATATTCCCCATCTGCAGTTGTTGCCGTCCATTTAATTTTGGTAGAATCTAGAAAAACTTCATCCGGCAGGGCTAGTTCCTTTCCCTTACTGGCAACAAAGGTGCAAAGCCCAACATTCTCTAATTCAAATTCAATTTGCAATTCATCCGCTTCTGTTTTTATAACCTCAACATTTGAAGTAATTTCTATGTTATCCAACACTTCTTTTGGACGGCCAAATTTTGCTAAATCCACTGCTTCCACTTCGTCCAAACTGGCACAGTTCCCTTCATTTCCTTTCAATTTTTCCTCTATATCCCGTCTCTCCATTGCAAAAGCCGTTTCTGTTTCAGGGTTGTTCCTTTCCATGCCGTCTGCTGCTGCATTACCAACGATAGAGACCGTTGCTTTTTCTTTCTGAATTAGTTGGGATGGCATACTGCCGCACCCCGCCGCCCCTAACAAAACGCCAGTGATAAGGACTATGCGGCTAAATACTTTAAGATTTTTATCATACATAAATATTTCCTTTATTCGCGTGAAGGCTAAGTGAAAATGATACAAATTTATTTACATATCCGATAAGTTTAAATATAACATTCCCAAAACCTTGGAACAATCTGTTTGTTGCAAACTGTTTGCTAAATACCGTGAAATGCCTTAGCGCATCCCCATGTATGTTTACAGGCATAAATCGCGTTGTCTAAAGCATTTGACAGGACAATGCAAATATCAATGTCCCGCAAGCCGCAGGGACAAGGAAGGAAGATGGAACAATCCGCATGGAACCCCATATTTTTTGCAACCCCTAATTTATTCCCTACCAATGATACCCATAAATGATATAAGCTTCTTCCTGCTGCAAATATTTATAATGTAACTTAGCGGCATCCATTTTCTCCAAGAACAAAGAAGCGTAATCATAATATGTATATTTGGGTTCCACCAGGCGCCCCCAATACTCATACTCGCAGGCAATGGGCCAAACCTTTAACCATTCGATGTACTTGTACATGCCAATATGCAAATCTTCGTCCCCACTGATAGACCAGCAGCATGCCGGGCTTTCGACATCTGTAATATACTTATACATAATAGAAATTTCTTTGCCTGCCGCCTCTTCAACTAGGCGGATTATGTGAAAAACTTTATCCCACTTCGTATTATTCATGCATCCAACCAAGCCTTTTTCTTGCACATATTTTAAGTGACGTTCACGAGGCGTCATCTTTCTATCATACCTGCCGCGATTGATATCATTAATTAGCCTTTGGATATTTATTGCCAAACTATTTTTAGGTTTTCCAACCTGAAAAGTATGGGAAATCCGCCCAGAGTTACGCATAACATAATAATACCCACACCATAAGGTCTGGTAAAAAATAAAATGCACGCCACTTTTCCACTTAACATCTATAGCCGCAACACCAGTATGCCCCTTTTTCGCAGGGACAAATTCCTGAACTTCCCCATCTAAAAAATTTAATTCATTTGTAAGCAGCTCCCGCGTGCGCAAAGCATACCCATTCACTTTATTTTCCAAACCCTAACACCCCTTTTGGCAAAACCTCTAATTGCGCTTCCTTCTTGTTTTATGGATTGTCATTGCAGCAACCATCCCCAAACAACACTTCTCCCAAATCTTTATCATGCAAAGCTATTAAGCACGCTTCCATTCGCTTCCAAATAGCTGCCATAAAGTTTCTTTTGCGCCAACCCGTAGTTTTCCTTTGTATCGAATTCCCAATATAGCATATATTTTACACATTTCACAATGCGGGCGAGCTTCAGCGGGGGAAGCCCTTCTTTAATTTACTCCATATCTATGCGATGCCCCCTTTTGGCAAGCCTGAGCAAAAGCAGCCCGTCCTGCTTTTCCAAGAAACTTTTTGCCTCAAGCATCAATGCTTCAAATTCTTCTACCTTTTGCGGCTTAACTTGATAAATACAGATTTCAGAAAATGGCATGTTTTATCCTTCCTTACTTCCATTGCATTATTAGGCGTTTGCGAAACTACTAAGTTATCAAAATTTCATATACACTCCATATCATTATACACAAATATTTCCCTTCATGCAAAAGCGCAAAATGCACTAGCAGTGGGTATGTTTTTTCGGCTGGCAGCGGAATATGCCGGCAGGCGGGGCATGACAGAACAATTGAAATCAGAAAATCAGTTCTTATGGATTCAAAAGATGAATAACTTTCTGACGTGTTAAGGGAAGTTGTTGAAAACGAGACAATTTATTCATAGGTGAAAGACAGCGTTTCCGTAATAAGCGCCAGCGCCATCCAAACCTAAGCAAAGATAGTTTGAGAATTGAAAAACCTCATGTTTCCATGTATAATTGGAAAAGGAAGTTAAACTGGAAAATCGGAAGCGGCAGGAGGTATATTATGGCATTAGAAAAAGTTTATGATTATTTCCATAATTATGATAAGCAGACTTATCAGGTTGTAGCTTGTATGGGAAATGAACCATCGGAACAGGATATAAAGAAATTTGAAAATCAGTATGGGATCAATCTTCCTGCTGATTTTAGAGAGTTTACTATGTCCCCATTAGGGGGGCTTTATATGGAGGTTCAGGAAGAAATATGGCCACGAGCGAAACAGTATGACATAGGCCCATTTTGGTCGTTCTGTCGTGGAATTATAGTTTATGGAATTGCCAATGGAATACCTGATTTTTTGGATATTCGGGAAAAAACAAAAGAACTGCACGATGAAGGTTTTACTGATTTTATTCCATTTTTGTCCATTATAGGGAATGGTGATGAAATATTTTGTTTTGATAAGGATAATAACATAGTCCTTCTTGACTACTATACAACAGAAGAAGCTACACCGATTGAAGGGACTTTTTCAGATTGTTTGATGAACCAAATTGCGGAGTTAGAAGAACGGAAGAACAAAAAAATCCGGGGAGAGGATAAATTCGGCTAATTCTGGTTTGTGTAATTGGAAAAATCGAAATTAGAGGAGGAAAAGGCCATGATAGAGCTGAATGTGTTTAAAAAGCTAATGAAGGAAAACGATGACCGCCTGCCTCTTTTGACGCTTGATGAATTTTTTGAGGGAAATACTGCAGAGGATTCCATTGCGCCAAACGACTGTGGCTTTGGACGCCCTTCCATTGCTGAAATATGTGGACTGATGCGGGAACTTGAGAAAAGGCCAGATGTCGCATGGATCCGTATTGAACTGCACAATGACACCGAAATTGCTGAGTATGAGGGGAAAGAGGTATTGGTTCTTGCAGGAGAATCACCTATCGTATGCACCTCTCTTTCAGCGTTGGAATTGGAAACGCTTGCAAGATGCGAATGGCTGTGTTCGGGAGGAGCGGAGGAATGGGAGGAATCTGCGATGGATTTCCTATTTTCCTGTAGACCGCCTGTTCCTGATGGTTTTCATTGTTTTGCTATTGTGTGGGACTGATAAATGCGCAGCAAAAATTCCAGTTTGTCAGGAAAGTCCAGAACGTGCAAAATCGGTACTGGTGAAGTCAAATACCCCGCATCATGCGGGGCATGACGCAGAAGTGCCTTGGCATGCGTGTCGGGTTTCCCGAACGCAGCGCAGATGTACGTCTGGCACAGTACGAAACTGGCTCGCGTAAGCCAAAGACAAACTTAGCGGCTACCTTGGCACAGGCCCTTGACGTTGCGCCGCAGGCTCTTGACATTCCTGACATTGACAGCCATATTGGGCTTATGCACACCTTATTTGCCCTTGAAGATATTTACGGGCTTACCATCAGTGAAACAGACGGGGAACTCTGCCTAAAAGTCAGCCAGGAAAAAATGAGAACGCCGCCGAACTGCAGAAAATGCTTTGCGCTTGGAAAGCGCAGGCAGGCAAACTCTCCGCTGAGGAAATCAGCAAGGAGGAATACGACCAGTGGCGGTACCATTATCCCCAGTCCGATAACCTACAGCATTAGGCGAACGCCCTTTCTAAAGAATTAGGCGATTCCTAAGCTGCAGCATTTAACAGCCGTTTAAAAGGTTAATGAGGTAATCACTATGGCAATCTGAACAGAACAGCAGACAGACTATGAATCCGTATATTGGGTAGTTAAAAATGCTTTTGAAACTGCCGAAGAAAGTGATGGCAAGGAGCAGGATTTGGTAACTGCCTTACGGAATAGCGGTGCATTTATTCCAGAAACCTGCCCCTGTCCCCATACCTCCCCAAACCTCAATTTTTTGCTGCCTAACCAAAGGCTCCGCTGCGAGCCTTTTTGTACTTCCCTGCATAAAGTTTTTTTGCTTCAGACGTCCATTTCCTAACAAACCCTGTCTTTGCATCTGTATAAGCGTCCCTATCATGCTCAAATAAATTCCACAGTTCCAATTTCATTGCCTCATATTCTTTGGCTATTTGCGTATGTTCATTTAAATAATCCCTAAAATACAATTCATCATTATCACCAACATAACGAAGGTGTACATGGAAAACTTTGTCAGCAAATCCATCTTTCGTATATCCACGGTTAAATGATACTCTGCCCATTTCTGCTGACATACGAAGAAAGCCATTCTTTTCAATTACCTTTGCTGTACCCCAGATGTCTGAACCCTCTGACGCTTCAATTAGGACGTCAACAATATTTTTGGCCCATATCCCAGTTATGGCTGTACTCCCAATATGGCTAATCCTCTCAATTGGGCATTCAGACAATATAGTTTTTAGAAAAGATTCCATTTCATCATAAAACACATGCCACTTATCATTAGGCGCCACAAGAATTATAGGGAACAGTTCCCATAATTCTTCTAAAGACATTTCCGACAGTTCTTTTCCCATCCCCATTTCCCCCGCAAACTTAATTTCCCATCCTAACTTCTTTTTCTAAGTATACACAAAATTCAAGCATTTTTCATCTATTTTATCTCCGCGGGCAAAGAGCCAAGCGCCCGCGCTTGCACGGATATTTGCTAACTGCTGCGGGGAATTTGGTTATAGGCATTCCCTAGGTTCCGTTGAAAGCCTTTTAAAAATTTTCTTTGCATTAAGGGCAATCATCAGCGATACAACCCCAGAAAATAGAACAACAACATATTCACATCCTTTACAAATTTCAAACAGGATGCCATAGAGTGCATTGCCCAATGGCTGCGCACACATGGAAACAGTAAGGATCACTGCAATCACCTTGCCAACTAAATGCTGCGGGGTTTCCATTTGGATAAAGGATACCATCTGCACAGTAAAAAGTGTTGAAAACACCATAATGGCAAAGCAGCATATGGTCATAACGGCATAATTAATGATTGCAGATGAAAACAGCACCAAAGAAACGCTGATGGGAAACACGCATACCGCACAAGCGATTACAAGATTGCCCGATTTATAAATCTCCAGCTTGCCTGCAAAAATGCCTGCGCCAATCCCACCTGCCAACCCGCCTGCCGCCAATGCCCCCTGTGCAAAGCCATACAGCCTGTTTGCCTGTGAAGCTTCTAAACTCAGCACCTCCGTTACCAAATATGGAAGCGCGACAAGAATCATCGCAGAAAGGAACAAATTAATTCCACAAATAACAAAAACGGCTTTCCCAATCACAGGTTTCCCTTTCCAGATAAAGCGGATGCTCTCTGCAAAATCAGTTTTGGCCGTCCTTAAAATCCCGCCATCTGAAGTTTGCTTCTGAAATGGTATTTTAATGAAAATTTCCATAACCGCCGACATTATAAAGCATCCCATGCAGACCCACAATACAGGCCTTAATCCATAGGCGCTGTATAATACGCCCCCAAGTACGGGTCCTATCAAAGAGGCAAATGAACTGATTGTATTGACAACCGAATTTGCCGCCATAAAATTATCCTGATTGGTAAGTGCAGGGATACTCGCCTGCACGGACGGCTGATATGCCCCTGCAATGCCATATAAAAGCATCAGCGTAACCGTCAGGAGGAGGATAAGGTTCACTTCATCCATAAGCAGGGAAAAGCCTAAGATAACAGCCGCCGTAAAAAAATCCAATAGCACCATAATATTTCTTTTATTTACCCTGTCCGCAACAATGCCGCCAATAGGGGACAGCAGAATAGCAGGAATAAAAGCACATGCTGTAACAGTTCCATAAAGCGCCGATGAGCCTGTCAAATTTAATAAATATAGCGGTAATGCAAACCTTATTGTCGCATTGCCAAACAACGAGACAATCTGACCGATGACAACCAATGTAAAATCTTTTGAAAATAGTTTTTGACCCATTCTTTAAACCTCCCCTTCATAAACTTGAAAGCTGCAATGATTTATTACTTGTGCAAATCCATAGCTTTTTTCAACATCGTTTACATCCAAAATATCCTCCATAATTCCTCCTTTCAATACCGTACGTCGGTATGTATTGTCCCAAAATATATCTGCCCATTTTTCAGGGCAGATATTTGTCCATGACAATAGAAACTTCGCAGACTGTGCTTTTCATTTCTTGCTCTTTTGATAGATAGATGTCAGTTCCTGCAATCTCTCTAGTATTTCTCTATCTACAACATCCAAGCCAAAGCCTTGCAGCATTTGGCTGAATACCATAAACTTACAGCGAGATTCTTCCTCAGAACTGTCAAATATCATAGGGTTCATCCAGACATTTGCCGCAAGCAAAATCAGTTCTGCCAATTGCTCTGGGTAATCCGTTTTGATAGAGCCATCCGAAATACCCTGCCTGATAATCGGCGAAATATAGTTTGGCGCTACGTTTTCTATGGTATCATGCAAAAGGCTGAAAAGAAGTTTCGGGTTATTGTGAAAATTTGGGCCTACTGTAAAAATATCGTTCTGTACCGACCGATTGATTGACTCCCTAAAAATTGTCTTTAACTTCTCTTTCCCACTAAGTCCAGAACGGTTGCAAATATCTGCAAGCGCCTGGTTAGACTCAGATGCCATCCTGTCTGTAACAGCAACCAAAATATCTTCTTTTGACTTAAAATGATGGTAGATAGCCCCTTTGCTAAGGCCTCCCAAATGGTCAATAATATCCTGAATAGAAGTATGTTCATATCCCTTTTCCATAAATAATTGAAAAGCAACGTCCAATATTAATTTAACGGTTTCTTCTGGATGCTTATTTCTTGCTATCTTTCCTCGCCCCCCCTCCCTAACATACTTTTAGTATGTATTCACCTTACCATACCATTGGTACGTTTGTCAAGATATTTATCCAGATATTGATAGGGTCCTAATTTAAGATTTGAGGCTGTCCCTACATTATTTTATTTCTGATATACACAAATGCCCTAATATGTTAAAATTAAACAAATCATGAATAGAAACTACAAAACTCAAAGGCACTGGAATACCTCGCTATTTATGTGTCTGTAAAATAATTCTAATAAACATCCAAGAAATTCCAGATAATGAGGGCGTTAAAATCCTTCCCACCTATCTCATTTAAAATCACAATCAAAGGAGTGGAAGAAATGAATTATCGAATTGAAACAAAAGATGCTTTCCGTATTGCAGGCGTATCTATGCCGTTGAATAAAGATATTGAAAAAAATTTTGCAGCCATACCAACAAAATGCACAATATGAAGTATGGATACCTGTAATGAGAAAATAGTTATGGATGCAGCAACAAAATGATATCCTAAAATACTTATTAGGGAATCAGAACTAAACCCATAATTTAAGAAAAAGCCCCAACGGCATACCGTATTGGAGCTTTTTCTTTGAATTATTTTACAATCTTCACTTTGTTTCCTTGCCCTTTATTTCACTTTCACAGATTTTACTGCTGAATAAGGCGATACAACAGTTATCCCTTCTATTTTCTTATATGCAGCCACTTTATAATAATACTTCCTGCCAGATTTCAGCTTCTTGTCCTTCCAGGAAAGTGCAGATGCTTTTTTCAATGTTCGCACCTTTTTAAATCCACTTTTTTTGGATGTGCTGCGGTATACATAGTAACCAGATGCCCCAGATACCTTCTTCCATTTCACTACCGCTGATTTTTTCCCTGCTTTTACAGAGGAAACTTTGGGTGTTGAAGGTGTTTTGGCATAGTCTGCCCAAAGGGCATACCTGCATCCTTCAGGCGCCGACCAGACGCTGCTTGGTTCTATTTTTATGTAGTAGGTTCCCTTTTTTACATCAAAGGCCACAGAACCTGCAGTCCCTATCTCCTGCATTCTTGCTACCTCGTTCGATTTCTTGTCATATACAAGAATATCCCAGCCTCTGCCAACGCTATCGGATGGATTGGAATTATGGGAACTAAATAATACTCTCACTTTCCCAGATGCGGGGACATTCAATTTATAAAAATCCTCATCAGAACTTGTATCCGTATTCCCGTTGTAAGTTTTCCCACTCTTTATGGCAGTCGCCGTTTTCATTGTCCTATTTGGCTCTGATTCCCAATCTGCTGCAGATGTCTGCTTAACAGTTAAATCATACATGCATTGAAATGGAGGTGTGTTGCTGCTTTGCGGCATGACCTGTATATAAAATGTCCGGCCCGCCTGTGCATAAGGGAGAATCATACTGACCCAATTTTTTGTAATATACTGGCCGGCGGTGATAACTTCCCCCTGTTCATCTAACACATTTATTTCCCATCCATTTGCAGTATAGTTCCCATCTGCAGCATTTTGCCCAAACTGAACCTGAAAATAACCTTTGACACTGGTTTTAAACCGGAAAACATCAACATCATTTGGAGTAAGGGTAATGCCATGGTATGCCTTGTCTGTCTCAATAGCATTTGCCTCCGCCCTTGTCCCATTTGTTTCCAACTCCCAATCGGATGACCCAATTTGCTTCACCGTCAAATCATAAATGCAGCCAACTGGCGCTACATTACTGTCTTGTGGCGCAACCTGCACGTATAATACCCTGCCCGGTTCCGCATAGGGTATCACAACACTTGTCCAGCTATTCTTGACATAAGAATCCGAAATAATCTCATTTCCCTGCTGATCCAATACTTTTATTTGCCACCCATTCCCAACTCCACTCGCATCTGCTGCATTTTGTTCCAAATTCACCTGGAAATACCCATGCTCCGTAGCCGTAAATTTGAAAAAATCCTCATCCTCCCCGCTGCTTGTGCTTTCTGAATAGGTTTTTCCCAACTCAATGGTTTTTGCGTCCTCCCTAGTGCCTCCCGCATCTGCCTCCTCTGCACGTGCCAAAATACCCTGCCCTGGCAGGAAATACATAAAAGCAATTGCCAAAAATGCTGTCAGAAGCTGCATTGGTTTTCTCCTATAATGCCTCATTCTTTTCCTCCTCATAATTATTATCTTTTAGTAGGTAATATGGTAAAAATTTTCCTCCTTTTCAAAATTATACCATTATGTTGATTTTTATCAACATAATGGTATATTGAATTAATCGGCGTTTTGGTTTTGGAAGCGAAATGATTTGCTATCTTGATATTTGCGCTTTTCTGATATTTTTAAATTTCCTGATTCTAAGAATTTGAAAGCCCTATGCGAAACACTTTTCAGGCTCAAGAGTGTTTTTTGAAAAAAGAGTTGTGGAAAAACAAAAGAATCTAATAGCCTGGCCGTCCAATACCCTGCGGCAATTGCCAATATCCATGTAAACGTGGCTGCTTGCCCGCAGGAATAAATTATTTTCTATTTGGCTTTCGTTTAATTCCCAACAGCTTCATAAAATCATCAAACAACGCTGTATCCTTTGGCTCAAACATCAGCCATTTCCCGTCATGGTAAGTTTGCGTCCCGTCATAAATCCTTTGAACTTCTTTTGAATACTGGCCCCTATCCGCCTCAAATTTCAACCGTTCATTTTTCCCTAAGATAACCATAAACCCCACGCAGTTTTCCCTTGCATATAATGCACATAACGTCTTGCCGCCCCGACGGTATTTATATTCATATTTCCATGCCTTACCGCCTGTATTCCATGAACATTCCATGTCATATTTTTCCTCAATGAAAGCATTTAATTTATTCCAAATATCATATAGCGGCCCTCCGACTAAAATTGCCATTTCTTCTGCACTAGGTATTGTCTCAAGCATAGTAACCTCCTACTATTAATTTTAATAGCTACTTGCGAAACTGCCAAATTATTAAAATTTCATATACAATTACTACAATTTTGTTAGAATATTTTCATCCTACAAAAGCCCGAAATACTAGGCGCGCCAAGCATTTCAGCAAGCAAATTTTTTAGGCCCTGCATCAATTTTCATTTGTTCCCACTCATTTTTTATAATTATCTGCATCATGCACAATAAAGGCTCCTATTTGTTCTAATGCCATCAAAATAAACATCCTTTCTGTATATTAGCCAATATGAAGCATTGCCCACTCTGCCTTGAACGAATCACATAGGTTCCCCAATCCCTTCCAAAACCTTCCGAAGCTTATCATAAGATGCCTCTGTTGCCCCACCATACAACATATTAGAATCTCCATCCCCACAATCCATAACAGCGACCATATTATCAGCCTCGTTTTGAAACAGAAGGACCCCCATACCGCCAACCCAATTCTTTAGTTCAAATGGTAACTTTGTAAGGTTCAGCTTTATAAAATCCAGCTCAGCCCCTGTTATCCAATAAAACTCCTCTGGGCTGTATACAAAGTGAAAGGCCGCTTCATATGCAAGCGCGGCAGATAAAAATTCACTGGTTGTTGGGGCGCAAAGAATCCAGTTTTTGTCATCTTCTGTATAATAAACAGGCGGGTCTGGCAGACATAAATCCTCTTTGCGTATTCCTGCACGGCAAACACCTTGATTTTCATTCAGCAAAACCAAATATTCTGATTGCCTTAACCAGCCCCATGCTTGAAAATATTCTGGCTGCATCCATATATCTTGCACTTGATGCAATTCCTCTGTCCGTCCAGCAATACGGTAATATTCTTCCAATACGGGCGGCAAAGCGCCAAAAACTCCTTTTAATAATTTTATTTCATCTTCTGTATATCCTTGCAAGGCTTCCACTGCATAAAGCGGCCGAAGCCAATCCCATGCGTTTGATAACATGACCCACTCCTTATCCTGACTGCAGTTTTTCCAATCATTTTCTATTGCAAAAGACAATTCTTCTCCGCCTTTGCCCCACACTGTTTTACTTATGTCCTGGTTTGCCTATATAAACGCTATGGTTCATAGCGCCCCTATGCACATAAATATTTTAACTTATGAAACCTTTCGGAACATTAGCATCCCAAGCCAAATACCCCGCAGCAAGCTGGGACTGGCCTAACTTGTTCTTTTGGCTCCAAAGGGCGGGGTATTTGCACCCGCAGGGTACTTACCCTCGCGGCATTCGCCAAATATCCGCGCAAGCGAGGCTGCTTGGCTCATTGCTCGCTGGAATAAAATGAAAGTTTTCTTATATTTTATTATACACAGCCCTCTGGCAAAATACAATAAGGCGTGCGCCTGTTTCATTATTTCGTAAAATTATTGTTATCTCCCCTTCTGACAGCAGCAAGACTAGAATGGTACCTATATCCAGCTTGCTGCGGGGTATTTGACGTATCCTTTTTTGAGCGAAATAAAATTCATTTATGCCTACTTCGTTGATAATAAGTATAAAAATGATTATAATAAATGTTGCCATACTGCGTCAGGGTTTTGATGGTATCCTATTACCAAAGGAGGGACTGGCAACTTATGATTATAAAAAACGAAAGTGAACTAAATATGGGCAGACCAACAGCAAAAGCAGATTTAATAACAGCCGCAGCCGCTAATTATGTAAAATTAAACATCCTGGTTTCTGACTTGACAGAACAAGAACTATTCACTTCCTTTGATTTTTCACATGATGAAAAAAAGAAAGAAGCTCATTGGAAAAGAGATAAAAACCTTCGTGATATTTTCATCCATCTCTATGAATGGCATCTGCTTTTGTTAAACTGGGTTTCTTCCAACCAGGACGGCAATCAAAAAACTGAAAGCACATAGGAAAAATTGTGCCAAAATGTAAGGAGGCCATATCATGCACTTCGTGAATGCAAAAGGGATATTATCCGCTAAAAATGAAATGAATTTATACCGAGGCTGTTCTCATGGATGCATTTATTGTGACTCTAGAAGCAAGTGCTATCACATGGATCACGCTTTTGAAGATATTGAAGTCAAAGAAAATGCGATAGGCCTATTAGAGCATGCCCTCACTCATAAGCATAAGAAATGTATGATAGGCACAGGCTCTATGGCTGACCCCTATATGCCATTAGAATTGGAAATAGGAAATGTCAGAAAGGCTCTAAACTTAATATACGAACATGGTTTTGGATTTACAGCCATTACAAAATCAAACCGTATATTGAGAGATTTAGACCTTTTGCAGAAAATAAATGAACAGGCAAAATGCGTTGTGCAAATGACCTTGACTACTTACGACGAAGATTTGTGCAAAAAGATTGAACCGAATGTAAGCACCACTAAGGAACGCTTTGAAGTATTGAAAAAATTGAGGGATTTAAGGATACCGACAGTTGTATGGCTGGCGCCAATTTTGCCGTTTATTAACGATACGGAAGATAATATTTCTGGTATTTTGGATATGTGTATCGAAGCAAAAGTTTATGGTGTTATTTGCTTTGGAATGGGATTGACGCTTCGGGAAGGGAATCAAGAATATTTCTATAAACAGCTAGACCGTTTGTTTCCTGGCCTAAAAGAAAAATATATCTATACATACGGAAACCAGTATATCGTGGAAAGTCGCAATAGTAAAGATTTAATGCGGCTTTTTCATCAAAAATGTGAAGAAAATGGGATTGTACATGACAACGGGCAAATATTTAACTATCTGCATCGCTTTGAAGAAAATAACGAGAATAAACAATTAAGCATTTGGGATTGGGAAGTGGGATAACATATGGATGCTGCAAATAGGGCAAAATACAAACACGCCATCAAATAGCATTGGCACCATACAATTCAAAACCATAAAATTAAAAAGCCCCATAGCATATCCATTGGGGCTTTGCTTCTTGAATTATTTTACAATCTTCACTTTTTTACCCTGCCCTTTATGTTTCTTATAGGCAGACAGCTTCTTTGCCGGAGCCTTAACCTTAGCCGCAGGCTTGATCCCCTTAAGGGCATTCCTGCCGACTTTTTTCAGTTTCGTGGATTTTATGGTGATTGTCCCCAGTTTCCTACAGTTTTTGAATGCATTCCCGCCAATCTCTGCAATGCCTTTCCCAAGGGCTGCTTTGCTGAGTTTCGTACAGCCCTCAAATGCGGATGCGCCAATAACCTTTACATTGTCCCCTGTTTCGGCGCTTGCAATCTTTTTATTGTTCTTAAACGCTTTGCCGGCAACGGCAGTTACCCTGAAATCTTTCCCGCTAATTTTCACTGTTTTTAGGACCTTGATTTTTGTAACTTTATTGCCCTCCGCCCCTGTAACAGATACTGTGGATGTGCCTGTCTTTTTATATTGGTAAGGGCCAACCCTATGGGATGTGCCTGTCTTTACCGTAATGGTGAAATCCTTTGTTACCGCCCCCCATAATTCCCTTTCCCCGTGACAGTTGCTTTCACTGTCCCCGCATTGACATTATTGCTATAGGAGACAATATAGTCTGTATTTCGTACCATGGTTTTGCCCCCATCTTTGACTGTGACAGATGGTTCCTTCGCCTTTCCGTCATAGGTGTAGGAAGTTTGGCCTAGGCTTGCATGGTTGCCAGAGATTGTTTTCTTCCCAATAGGGTGCAATGCCATCTGAACTGAACCCCTGCCCGTCTATGCATAATTTACGGCCAACAATTCTTTGATAAAATTCTTGCAGATAAATGTCACGGAATTTCGCATAATCCAAAGAGTTTTTCCCCAGTCAAAGGGAGTTCCGCTATCTATATTTTGGAATTGTTATGTACAAAATCACTCAAAAATTTAGGAATTGTACTATATTGGACTGGATAACTAAATATTATTTCATCATGATAACTTATTTGCTCTATAAGGTCCTCATCTTCAATAGAAAACATAACTGAACCATTATACTCCCTTAAAAATGTCTCTAATGCATATTTAGAATTTCCTGTTCCGCTAAAATATATCCCAATCATAAACCAAACTCAACCCTTCGATTCCTCAGCCTAATTTCTTTTCCAAGTATACACACATTTATAAGATTTTTCAATTCCCCGAGCCGCTTTTTCTTAGTTGATTTTCTTCCTTAACCCCTATTCCCGCAATGGAGATTTCTGCCGCTTAACCATAATCTGAAATCCCACTTATAAAAAAAGAATAGGCGTTTTAGATAGATAGTAGAAATCTTTGCGTTTTTATGCTATAATTCCTTATAAAAGTTGAATGCAGATTTTATAGGAGGAAAGATTTCAATGCCACACATAAAATGGGTTGGGGTAATCAATAGTGAAATAGCAGATTATCAAAAAGGAAATATGGATTGTAGCGCAAAGAAAATGGCATTGCCTGCTACGGTTCAAGAAATGATGATAAAAGCATTGCCATTTGCAGTTCCCCCATTTACTGTAATTTTTTTATCCATTTTTCTTAAAACCTTTTTTGCTGGTGAAATGACTATATCCCCTATATTTTTTGTTCTTGGATTTATTGCAGGTTTTATCGGATTGATTGCCCACGAATGGCTGCACGCTATTGTATATCCTGCAAACGCAACTGTTTATATAGGTTTTCATCTAAAATCTTTTGCCGCTGTTGCTTTGGTCTCTTATCCATTGAAAAAATGGAGATTTATCCTAATGTCTTTACTTCCTTTGTTATTAGGGATTGTGCCTATTGTGGTATTTTGGTTTAGCCCTATTGCTTGGAAGCCTTGGAATGGTTTTTGGTTTGGCTTTTCAATAATGGGACTTATCAGTCCATATCCAGATTACTTTAATGTTTATCAAGCGCTAAAACAAACTCCGCCTAAATGTTACATTCAGAACCACGGTGATGAAACATTCTGGATGGAATAATTAAATCTAAATCTCGGAAGCGTATACCAACTATTAAAGTCCGTACATTAATCTATTTGCCGTATCCTAATACCTACATCAATAATTTATCAGCTTAAATCAAAGTAAAAGAATAGAGAAGTTACTATCACAAACGATACTAACTTCTCTTTGAACCCCTTAGATTAATGCCTTTGAGCATATCCCGTCAGGGCCTCCCCTTCCTGAATCACTTTACAATCTTTACTCTCCTTCCCTGCCCTTTGTTTTTGAACAGCTTCTTATAAGCATATTATCAGCAAATGCACATACGTCTATGCCCGTCACCCCTTCTGGGATTACAACGTCCGCAGCTGTTCCAGTATACTTTTTCAGCACCCCATCTTCAATCCTAAACCCGTCTTTATCTGCCGCCCTGCCCTCTGCATAAGCTTCCATCCTTTTGTTGTTTTTAAATCATATCATTTTATTGATATTTATCAACAGAACAACCATTTTGTGATATTCGGGACCCAAACCCAACAACAGGAAGCCCTTAGCTATTCCAAAATTTTTAACTATGCTTTTATGCGGATATCAATTTTTATAAGCTTGCTTTCATTCCTTTCACCAACTATAATAAAGGATACCTTTAATTGATATTGGGAGGCCGCTTATGTTCGATTATATGACAGCGCAGGAAACTTCAAAATTATGGAGGATATCAGACTGGCAAGTCCAAAAATTATACAAGGCAAACCGCATTGAGGGCGTTATCTGCCTGACCCGTGTATGGCTTATCCCACGGGACGCAGAAAAGCCAGCGGATATGCATAGGAAAAATGCGGGGGAGATGGAAAAATGATGGAAATCTATTATATTGAAGATGACAAGACTATTGCAATGGCTGTAAAAGAATACCTGAGCCAGAAAGGGTATGCAGTTTCTATATTTTGGACGCTGGAAAGCGGAAAAAGGGCATTGGAACACCATATTCCGAGCATTGCGCTGATTGACTGGAATATGCCAGACGGCGAGGGAAACAGCTTCTGCAGATGGGTACGCTCAAGATGGAGAGAACTGCCAGTTATTTTTCTGACTGTCCGAGATGATACCCGTGATATTATTTCTGGCTTTGAATATGGGGCAGATGATTATGTGACAAAACCCTTTGAACTGGAAGTGCTGCATTCACGCATCCACGCACTGCTGCGCAGGGCAGGGAATGTGCAGGGCCAGTATCTTTCCTGCGGCTCTATTTCAATTGACAAAAACAAAACGGCAGTATTTTGCGGTGAAGAAGAAATTACTGTCAGCCAGGCAGAATACCAGCTTTTGCAGCTTTTGATGGAAAGTAAGGGGAAAACCGTCACAAGAGAACGGCTGCTGGCTCAAATCTGGGATACTAACGGAAATTATGTCAATGACAATACGTTGACCGTGACAATAAAACGGCTTAGGGAAAAACTCCATCATCCGCCCTGCCTGAAAACAATACGGAGTTTTGGTTACCGTATGGAGGATGAAGCATGAACAAAAAATCAAATATCAAAATAACCGTTCTGTTTGTTCTGTCGGTCAGCCTGATTGTTGCGGCGGCGACTGCATACCTTCTCACCATTTACTATCGTCAGGTATATTTTCATCTATTGGGAGGATTCTGCGAAAGTATGATTGAAAAGATTCCAGATTCCAGACAGGCTGTTTTGGAATTATTAAAAACACAGGATTTCCTTAAAACCGGCGAAACTATACCGTCAAACAAGTTTGATAATCATGTACTATCAAACTTTGGTTACGGTCCATCGAATTTAGGGATTGTGGACACAACAGCCTTTTGGATTGCCGCTTTTGTTTTTTTGGCAGGCGGCATACTGTTCCTTTTCTCTTTCTGGTATTGGCATAGGAAATCAGACGCCCGCATCCAAGCATTGACGGGTTATTTGGAAAGAATAAATACAGGCGCCCATGGATTGGTTTTAGAATTTTCGGATGATGAATTCTCAAAACTGCAAGATGAAATATACAAAACGGTAACGGAACTTTACCAGACAAGGGAAGAAGCCCTAACAGCACGGAACAATTTTGCTGAAAATCTTTTTAATATTGCCCACCAGCTTAAAACGCCGATTACGTCTATTTCCTTAACCGTCCAGATGGCGAAAGAATATTTGGAAGATACTTGTGCCGCAGAAACGCCGCAGGGGCATACCTCTATGCCAAACAAAGAACTGGCAAACAGAGGAAATTCCTCTATGGCATGTAAAATGCACGTTAAAATTAAGGAAATAGAACGGCAGATAAACAGGCTCATGCATTTAGAAGAAGCGTTATTGTTATTGTCCCGCATTGATGCAGGAACGCTTGCATTTGACAGGAAACCGACAGATGTTTTTACCATCCTTTCCCTGGCGTCGGACAATTTATATGAACTGTCCATGCAGAAAGGCGTTCGGATGGATATTCCAGAAATGGGTGAAATCAATGTCAATGTGGATTTAAACTGGACGATGGAAGCAGTCATGAATTTGATGAAAAACTGTATGGAAGCAACAGGGATAGGCACTTGTGTCCATTGTTCCTATGAAAAAAATCCGCTTTATGTGCAGATACGGATATGGGACGAGGGGGAGGGGTTTGTAAAAGGGGACTTCCCCCATCTGTTCGAGCGGTTCTATCGTGGGAAGGCAAAAAATACTGGAATTGGGATAGGGCTTTCCCTTTCAAAAGCAATCATAGAAATGCAGAACGGAATCATCCGCGCATTCAACCTTCCAAATGGCGGGGCTTGTTTTGAAGTTCGTTTTTATATCTCATAATCAAGGTGCAGTCACTCAGATGTCACTTTCATTTGTTATAATATAGAAAAAAACAAACAGGAGGATTTGGCAGCATGGAAGCACTTAAGAGCATGCCTTTACGGCGTGAAGGACACGCCAACAATAAGGAAATACTAAGATGTGACAGTATTGAAAAAGTATTTGGAAAAGGCAGCAATCAAGTTACTGCATTAAATGGTATTAGCTTATCTATTGAAAAAGGCGATTTTGTCGCAATTATTGGGTCATCTGGCTCTGGAAAGTCAACGCTCCTTCATATTTTGGGCAGCGTGGACAAGCCGACACGCGGCGCTGTAACAATAGACGGCGTTGACCTTAATGGGCTAAATGCCACGGACGCCGCAATTTTCAGAAGGAGGAAGGTTGGATTGGTTTACCAATTTTACAATCTGATCCCCACTCTGACAGCAGAAAAAAACATCCTTATGCCTATGCTGCTTGACAAGAGAAAGCCAGATTTAGATTACTTTCAAACGATTGTAAGGACATTGGGAATAGAGGACAAATTAGAAAGCCTGCCAAGCCAGCTATCTGGAGGGCAGCAGCAACGGGTCGCGATCGCAAGGGCTTTGATTTACCGCCCTGCCATCCTTTTTGCGGATGAACCGACCGGGAACCTTGACCAAAAAAATTCAAAAGAAATTATTGACCTCTTAAAGCTGTCAAACCGAAATTTAAAGCAGACGATACTCCTGATTACCCATGATGAAACAATTGCATTGGAAGCTGACCGAATTGTGTCCATCGAAGACGGGCAAATTGTCAGCGACCATTTCATTGACCCTGACGAAAGGCATACGCACCTAAGAGGGCATAGAGGTATCCCTGCAAAGAAGCGGAGGTGAGCGGCATGTGGAAAGACTACTCCAAAAGCTATATTAAAAATAACCGTGCATCCAGCATATCAATTATGGCGGCTGCATTCGTTGCCGCCATGTTTTTGTCTTGTGTCTGCAGCATGGCTTACAATTTTTGGGCTTATGATGTGGAACAAATTATATTGGAGGAGGGCGGCTGGCAGGGACGTATTGTTTGTGGAACATTAGGTTCCGATGATTTATCTACGGTATATCAATTTGCAAATGTAGAAAAAGCAGTCGCAAACGCGGAATTTTCCAAAAAAGAAGGAACCGTGGTGGATGTTTATTTTAAGGATGCCAGGACGGTTTATCGTGATATGCCATTAATTGCAGCACAGCTTGGACTAAATAAGGATTCCATCCAGTACAACTCATTGCTCCTATCCCGCTATTTTATACACAACCCAGAGGATGAGTCGCCGCCGATGCTTTTAACGCTGTATGTGGCGATACTGATTATTGTGGCAGTGTCGTTAATCTTAATGATCCGAGGCTCCTTTGAATTATCCATGAATGCCAGAATCCATCAATTTGGCATATTTTCAAGTATTGGGGCGACGCCAAGGCAAATTAAGACCTGTCTGTTGCAGGAAGCAATGGCCTTAAGCATACTGCCAATGCTTCTTGGCAGTATGTTTGGGATTTTCATAAGCTATGGGGTAATAAAAGCCGTCAACTTTTTTGCTGCCGATGTATCTGGGCGCCACGAAGCTGTTTTTCAGTATCATCCGTCCATATTTGCGGCTACTGTTTCCGTTTCGTTCTTAACCGTAATTTTCTCTGCGTGGATTCCCGCAAGAAAACTAAGCCGGATAACGCCGCTTGAAGCAATCAGGAATACAAGCGGCTTATTGTTAAAGAAAACAAAGCATTCTCGGTTCTTATCTTATATTTTTGGCATAAAAGGGGAGCTTGTAGGAAACGCGTTAAAAGCGCAAAGGAAATCTTTAAGGATATCCACATTATCATTATTGCTGTCTTTTCTGGGTTTTTCTATCATGATTTGCTTTACTGCCCTTGCAGATATCAGTACCAGGTATACTTATTTTGAACGGTATCAGGACGTATGGGATATTATGGTAACCTTAAAGGACACGGAAATATCAGATTTTGGCTTAACAGATGCATTGCAGGATATTTCGGGGATACAAGACGTTACCGTATATCAAAAGGCAAAAGCAATGACGTTTGTGCCAGAAGGATTACAGAGCGATGAACTGTCATCTCTTGGCGGGCTTGGGCAAATTGCGGGAACGCCGAAGGCGGATGGGCAATTTCAAGTATCCGCACCGATTGTTGTTTTGGATGACACTAGCTTTTTGGGATTCTGTTCACAGATTGGGATTCCGCCAAGCCTGGACGGCGCAATCGTATTAAATCAGATTTGGGATAGCAGAAACAGCAATTTCCGCTATAAAAAATATATTCCTTTTATAAGGGAGGATAACCAGGCAGCGACATTTTGTAAAAATGGAAAAACCGTAGAAATCCCTGTTTTATCTTATACACAGGAAGCCCCTACGCTGAGGGAAGAATATGATAATTATGCCCTTGTACATTTCATTCCAGTTACTATGTGGGGTAAAACCTTAGGGAAGGTATGTGAAGCCGAATCTGACAGTTATATCCGTATTCTTTCAAACGGTGCTAAAGACCTTACGGATTTAAATAATCTGGAACAAGAAATTGTGCGGCTTGTATCGGGGCAGCATGAAATTAAAAGCGAAAACCGGATACAGGAAAGATTGTCCAATGACAGTTTAATCCAAGGCATGGTAATGATTTTTGGAGCTTTTTGTGTATTGCTTGCCATGATTGGAATTGCAAACGTCTTCTCAAATACATTAGGGTTCCTCCGTCAAAGAAAACGGGAATTTGCAGGATATATGTCCATTGGCTTGACTCCGCAGGAAATGAAAAAAATGTTCTGCATTGAAGCATTTGTGATAGCAGGGAAACCCATTTTGATTACATTACCGCTTACTGTACTGTTTGTGCAATTTGCCGTAACAGCAAGCTACTTAGACCCAATGGTATTTTGGTCGGAAGCCCCGATTCTTCCTATTTTGATATTTGCGGCTGCGATTGCATTATTTGTGGCGCTTGCCTATTATATTGGCGGAAAACGCCTTTTGCAGTGTGATTTAAATGAAACGTTGCGGAATGATACACTGATTTAACAGCTAAGGAATACCAGTGGAAAGATGATTCTCTAGTTTGCAGTAAATCAATTTATTTTGGAAAAAAACAGGAAGTTAGGAAGCATTTTTAAAAGGAACTGCCGCAACAGCAGCGGCATTGATTATTTTCAAATAATCCGAAGGAATTTGTCTTAAAATAAAAAAGAGAGACCTTTTCTTTCAGCAGCTCCCTATAATTATTTTTTGTTTATTATTTTTCTAATGGCATAAACCGAAAGATAGTAAAAATCCAAAAGATTCTCCTTAGATATGCTTTGCTTATAATCTGGGATAATCCTTTTATTGCGGTCTTCAAGCTCTTTTCGGTAGCCAGATAATTCTCCCCAAGATTTATGTTGCTTAGCCTTTGCGGGAATATAGATATAACCTGCCTGCACATACTTTTGTAACTCTTCAACCAGCCTAACAGGAAGAATTTCATTTGCATTAATATATTTCATATGCGGCTTCCTCCTTGATTTAGCCAAGCAGCAAAGCCAGCTATATATGTTAGCGACTAATATTCGCTCCATGCAAGCGTCGCTTATACTGGCTTTGCATGGAGCCAAGCTTTATTCTTTCTTTTCTTGTTTATACACATCTGCCTCACCACCAATGTTCTTTTTATTTACCAGAAGAACTTTTACCATAGAGGTTTTGGGAAATCAAGGAATGCCACATTGCCTTTTACATACAGTCTATACGCTTGCCTTGTTTGTCCATTAGTCCCAACTTCCCCTTATATGTAAAGGCTTTTTCTTCACCTTCCCCGCAAACAGAAAGTTGTCATTCTGGCAACTCCATTTCATCATTCATTTTGACAAAACCATATTTTTCATACAAAGGACGCCCCATGGCAGTTGCCTCCAAAGAAATAGAGGTAATCCCCTTACACTTCGCATCACAAATCAGCTTGTCCAGCGTTTTATACGCAATGCCCTTCCTTCTGTAATCAGGATGTGTAAACATATTCATTATATATGCTTTCTTTCCGCTTGGATTATGGTAAGTTGGCATTATTTGAAAAAAACTGACGCCGCCAGCGCCTACAAAGCAATTTTCATCAAATATCAAATATGCGATATGTGTGCCGTCACAAAGGGCTTTTTCATAGTAGCCATAGGATTGCTTTTCCACTTCACTCATATCAACATCACTAGACAATTGATTAGCAGCCCTTAATACTTCTACCCTTGTTTTTGTTAATATATCTATATCTTCAACCGTAGCTCTTTTATATGTTAAGTTCAACGCCCTATCCTCCGTCAAATCCCGATTTGTTCATTTGACCACTCCCATTATGAATATTATAGAAAAAATCACACATTTTTGATAAAAGGTCTGCGTCTTTTTCTACTAAAATATTTAAAATAACACCATTATCTAAGACTTTTTTAAATATGTTTTTCTTGCTCCAAACACTATTCACAGTAATGCCTGTAATATAAACTGAACTACCTTCTTGTGCTGATAATAACATACTATCTAAATCAAATTTGTCATATGTGGCTATTCCACGATTCAATTCAAATGCAGGAATAAGCCCCTCTCTTTCAGTTCTTTCAAAAGCTTCGTCTAAAGATATAGATACTAAATTTGCCAATTGATCAGAACTTCTCCACTCTGAATATGTTATATTATTATCTTCTTTAATTATTTTTTTGAATTCTTCCAAGCACTCTTTTAATTCCCCACTATCTACCTTACTGCTTGGCAAATCTATATTTTCATCAATTAAAAATGCTAAAATTGGTATACCTTTAGATTTTGCATAATAAAATTCATCTTCACAATACGAATTTCCTGTCTTTGGATTAATCGATCCATATTTTTGCGATAGTATTAAAACAAAGTAATCAGCTTGGTCAATTGTTTCCTTACATAATTCCCACGGAGGACAATTAGCCGAATTAAAAGTTTCCATACATAACACATGATGTTTCTTCCTTAAAATAGTTTGATTCAATTTTTCTCTTTCTTCCACCAAATCTTTTCTTGTTGAAGAAACAAAAATCCTATATATCTTTTTCATTACACCCCTAACTCTTTATTCAATCATTCAAGAATTTAAACACTATTCAAAAAAGTTTTTTCTTTGTATTTAGCCGCAGTACATCCATAAATCAAAATCTAATAATTATAACTTAGATATAAAATTCATTACATACTTTATATCTAAATAATATCATAAGCATAATCCATTTTCCATATCTTTAGAACAGAATCACAAAAAAATAGGCATACCAGCCCCCACATCCAGTATGCCTATATATTCGAACTCTATAACCCTAACATCTCTTATACACA